>CAIMZI010000037.1 GCA_903845935.1 uncultured beta proteobacterium
CGCCACTCGCCACCAGGATTGCTCCCGTGCTGCCGTTCGACTTGCATGTGTAAGGCATGCCGCCAGCGTTCAATCTGAGCCAGGATCAAACTCTATAGTTCGATCTTGAATTTTTTCGCTCTTTCGAGCAACTCATAAATTGGAATCGACGTGATTGTCTTTGACGACTTTCACATCTTTTTTACTTCATGAGCGTTTGTATGTCAGTTAAGACATAGTTCCGAAGAACTTGGCAATCGCCTTCAAACGCCCACACTTATCGGCTGTAAATTTTTAAGGAACACAAGAAGCTTTTCTACCCTCTTCTTGCTAACTTCACTGTGATCAGCGAAGCCTTGAATTATGACACAGTTTTAAGGCTGTTTGCAAGTTTATTTGTAAAGTCTTTTTATTCACTCTACTCTGAAACTTGCCTGCACCGTCATCAGCGCAGCCTTCGATTATGGCACGGTTTTTAACCGCTGGTCAAATTTAGTTGAAAGTTTTTTTATTCACTCTGCTTACCAAACCTGACCACGCCGTAATCAGCGAAGCCTTCGATTATGACACGGTTTTGTGTGGCTTCCCCAGGAAATCTTCAATGCATTGAGAAGTACCGCAGATCATGCAGGAAGCGCCAGCCCGGTTGAGGCGCAGCAGCATCCACTACGATGTTGCTTTCATAAAGGATGCCGCCATGCTGGACCTGCTGATCACCCATGCCACTCTGCCCGACGGGCGCAGCAATATGTCGGTCGCCGTGCAGGACGGCAGGATCATGGAGCTCACGGAAGGACTTGCGGCACCGGCCCATGAGACGGTGGATGCGCGGGGCATGCTGCTGAGCAGCCCCTTTGTCGATCCGCACTTTCATATGGATGCCACCCTCTCCTATGGGCTGCCGCGCGTGAACCAGAGTGGCACCTTGCTCGAAGGCATTGCCTTGTGGGGTGAACTCAAGCCTTTGTTGACGCAGGAGGCACTGGTGGAACGCGCCCTGGCCTATTGCGACTGGGCAGCGGCCAAGGGCCTGCTGGCGATACGCACCCATGTGGATGTGTGTGACCCACGTCTGCTGGCGGTCGACGCCCTGCTGGAGGTGAAGAAGCAGGTCGCTCCTTATATAGAGATGCAACTGGTGGCCTTTCCCCAGGACGGCGTGCTGCGCGGGCCCCTTGGGGCACAGCAGCACATGGACAATCTGGTGCGTGCGCTAGACAAGGGCGTGGACGTGGTTGGCGGCATTCCGCACTTCGAGCGGACCATGGCGGACGGCTCACTCAGTGTGAAACTGCTGTGCGAGCTTGCTGCAGAGCGCGGCCTCATGGTGGACATGCACTGCGATGAGTCCGACGACCCCCATTCGCGCCATGTGGAGACCCTGGCCTTTGAGACACAGCGCCTGGGCTTGCAGGGCCGCGTCACCGGCTCGCATCTGACCTCCATGCACAGCATGGACAACTATTACGTCAGCAAGCTAATTCCCCTAATGGCCGAGGCACAGCTGCATGCGGTGGCCAACCCGTTGATCAACATCACGCTGCAGGGCCGCCACGATACCTATCCCAAGCGCCGAGGCATGACACGCGTGCCAGAACTGTTGGCCGCCGGTATCAACGTCGCCTTTGGCCACGACTGTGTGATGGACCCCTGGTACAGCCTGGGCAGCGGCGACATGCTGGAAGTGGCGCACATGGGCCTGCACGTGGGCCAGATGACCAGTCAGGAGGCCATGCGCCAATGCTTTGACGCCGTGACGGTGAACGCCGCACGCGTCATGGGCCTTCAGGGCTATGGCCTGGAGGCTGGCTGCCAGGCCGACTTCGTCTTGCTGCAGGCGCGCGACCCGGTGGAAGCCATACGCCTACGCGCCACCCGGCTCAAGGTGTTCAAGGCGGGCAGGCTGATTGCCGAATCACCCGCAGCCACCAGCGACCTGAAGCTGCCGGGTCGTCCGGCCCAAACCAGTTGGATGCTCTGAAGGCACGCTCATATATGTTTTTGTAATTAAGAAGTGACTATTAAGTAGTTCCACTTTTGACCGTCTACTTCCAGAATCCATGGCATCGCACTCTTGTGCTGCAAAGATTTTTGCGTTGCTTGGACCCGCGTCGGCAAGAACTGCTAGCGCCCAGTCATGTCGAAAATAAGCCACACTGCTGTTCCCCACCAACCCTCAGGAAAGAAGAAAACCATGACCGACAACTTGAAGTTTGAAACCCTGGCCGTGCACGCCGGCTACACGCCCGACCCCACCACCAAGGCGGTGGCCGTGCCGATCTACCAGACCGTGGCCTATGCCTTTGACAACGCCCAGCATGGCGCCGACCTGTTCGACCTGAAAGTGGCGGGTAATATCTACACCCGCATCATGAACCCGACGCAGGACGTGCTGGAAAAGCGCGTTGCAGCACTCGAAGGCGGCATTGCGGCGCTGGCCGTGGCCTCGGGCCAGACAGCGGTGACCTATGCCATCCAGACCATTGCCGAGGCCGGTGACAACATCGTCTCCAGCACCGCTCTGTATGGCGGCACCTACAACCTGTTTGCCCACACGCTGCCGCAATACGGCATCACCACCCGCTTTGCAGACCACCGCGACCCCGCCAGCTTTGAGCCGCTGATTGACGAGCGCACCAAGGCCATCTTTGTCGAATCGCTGGGCAACCCGCAGGGCAATGTGACCGACATAGCCCGCGTGGCCGAGATTGCACACCGCCACGGCATTCCGCTGATCGTGGACAACACGGTGGCGTCACCCTTCCTGCTGCGCCCCATCGAACACGGCGCCGACATCGTGGTGCATTCGCTGACCAAATACCTGGGTGGTCACGGCACTAGCATTGGCGGCGCAATTGTGGACTCGGGCAAATTCCCCTGGGCTGAACACAAGGCCCGCTTCAAGCGCCTGAACGAACCAGATGTGAGCTACCACGGCGTTGTCTACACCGAGGCCTTTGGCCCCGCCGCCTACATCGGACGCGCCCGTGTGGTGCCGCTGCGCAATATGGGTGCGGCCATTTCGCCCTTCAACGCCTTCCTGATTTTGCAAGGCATTGAGACCCTGGCGCTGCGCATGGAGCGCATCACCGAGAACACCATCAAGGTGGCCCAATTCCTGCAATCGCACGCCAAGGTCGGCTGGGTCAACTACGCCGGTCTGCCCGAGCACCCCGACCACGCGCTGGCGCAAAAGTACCTGGGCGGCAAGCCGTCCGGCCTGATGACCTTTGGCGTGAAGGCTGCTGAGGGCAAACGCCGCGAGGCTGGTGCCGCCTTCTTGGATGCGCTGCAGGTATTCACCCGCCTGGTCAACATCGGCGACGCCAAATCGCTGGCCACGCACCCGGCCTCTACCACCCACCGCCAGCTCTCCCCCGAGGAGCTGGTCAAGGCCGGCGTGCCGGAAGACGCGGTGCGCCTGTCGATCGGCATTGAGCACATTGACGACCTGCTGGCCGACCTGGACCAGGCACTTGCCGCCACCTAAATATTGAATCAAAAGCCGCGCTCCAAGGGAGCGCGTCCCCATCAGCGGTACGCGCCCGATAATCGACACATGACTGAATTCACTCCACTTCACGCGCTTACCGGCGGCCTGCTGATTGGCAGCTCCGCCGTGCTCCTGCTCTGGCTCAATGGCCGCATTGCCGGTGTCACAGGCATGCTCACCGGTCTCTTAGTCAAACCTTCGGCCACGCAACTCTGGCGCCTGCTGTTTTTGCTCGGACTGATTGGCGGCACGGCGCTCTATGGCCTGTTTGCCACCACGCCACTGCGCCAGGGCTTTCCAATCTGGTTGCTGATTGCTGCCGGCCTGCTGACCGGCTATGGCACGGCACAGGCCAATGGCTGCACCAGCGGCCACGGTGTCTGCGGGTTGGCACGTATTTCCCTGCGTTCACTGGTGGCAACGGCCACCTTTTTGGGCGTGGCCATCCTCAGCGCCTATGTGGTTCGGCATGTGCTGGGGCTGAGCACATGAGCGGCAAGGCCACCCTGCGCAATCTGGCAGCACTTGTGAGCGGTCTGGTGTTCGGCCTTGGCCTGTCGCTGGCACAGATGACCAACCCCGACAAGGTGTTGAACTTTCTGGATCTTGCTGGCCATTGGGACCCCAGCCTGCTGCTGGTGTTGGGCGGTGCGGTGGTGCTCAGCACGCTGGGCTATTTTTTGACTTTCAAACGCGGCGCACCGCTGTGGGACAGCCTGTTCCATATGCCGCAGGCGTTGGCGATCGACAAGCCTTTGCTCATCGGTTCCGCCCTGTTTGGCATCGGTTGGGGCATTTCCGGCTACTGCCCTGGACCGGCCATTGCATCCATCGGTCTGGGTAACCCGGAAGCCCTGTGGGTGGTGCCCAGCATCATTGCCGGCGCCGCCTTGCAGCGCTGGAGCCATGACCGCCAGACCGCCGACATCGACTAGCGCTCAAGCAGCCAGTCGGGCGCCTATGCGCTATGCTCGGACCGGATGCAGGAACGCTTCGGGAGAGGGGACGGTCTTGCGGTGAGGAGCGCACACCAGCGCGGCCCTCGAAGCACACAATGAAAACGCCACCTATGAAGCCTCAGAACATGCGCTCGCCAAGTGCAGCGACTTGGTATGCCTTGTTGCTGTTTTTTGCTGGTGTAGCGCTGTCGGGAACGGGCGCCTATTTCCAGCATCGTCAAATTGACAAAAATGCCAAGACGGCGTTTGAGCACCTGTCGGAGCGCACCGAGTTGGAGGTCAGCGCCCGCCTAGACAAGGTGGTGCGCGGCCTGCACGGTGTGCGCGGACCTTACTTGGCCAAAGATCAAAAAATAAGGCGCGAGGAATTCCGCAGGCTTGTGCTGTCACGCGACATGGACACGGAGTTCCCCGGGGTTCGCGGTTTTGGTTTTATTGAACGGGTGGAGCGCAGCGCGCTGGCGGCATTTGTAGCCGGCGAACAAGCCGATGGCGCAGCGGGATTTTCCATTCAACAACTGGCGGACAAAAACAAGCTGGACCTGTTCATCGTCAAATACATAGAGCCAGCGGCCAGGAACAAGGGGGCGCAGGGACTCGACGTGGGTTCGGAAGCGCTGAGGCGCGCAGGCCTGCAGCAGGCTATCAATACCGGCGCCGCGACCGTCACCGGGACGATTACCCTGGTACAGGACGACCAGAAATTGCCCGCTTTGTTGCTGTACGTTCCGGTGTACCGCTACGGCGCGCCCATCGATATACCGAAGGAGAGGCGTGCGGCGCTGGTAGGCGTGCTGTATGCGCCGATTGTGATTTCCGAGGTACTTCAGGGCATGCCCGACGTGCAGTCCGGTATGCTTGATTTCGAGATTGTGGATTCCCCCATCAACTCCAGCGCGGGGACGCTGATGTTTGATGCCGGCAAGGACCTTCAGCAAGTCGCGGCAGGGACCAAGCACTTAG
Source organism: uncultured beta proteobacterium (assembly GCA_903845935.1). Lineage (GTDB taxonomy): Bacteria > Pseudomonadota > Gammaproteobacteria > Burkholderiales > Burkholderiaceae_C > Allorhodoferax. Next base: position 5,395 of record CAIMZI010000037.1, read on the forward strand.
CGGGTAGACGCTACGCCTTGCGCAAACCCTTGCAATTGCCTGGGCGCAGTGTGACGCTCAACATGCAAAGCACTCCGGCCTTTGACGCATCCTTCAATCTGGGCTTTCCCTGGCTGCTGTTTGGCGCGGGTACCCTGATCAGCGCACTGCTGGCGACCATGCTGCGGCAACAGGCCGGTGGACGTTTGCGCGCGGAAAGACTGGCCCATGACATGACCCTGGATTTGCAGATGGCCCTGCGGGACAACCAGGCTCTCTTGTCCACGCTCAATGTGCATTCGATCGTGTCCGTCGCCGATCGGGGCGGACGCATCACAGAGGTCAACGACGCGTTCTGTCAGATCAGCGGCTACGGACGCGGCGAGCTGATTGGTAAAAATCACCGCGTGCTCAGCTCCGCCGTGCAGCCAAGCGCCTTCTGGGAGGAGATGTGGAAAACCATTTCCAGCGGCTCGCCCTGGCGCGGCCAGGTCTGCAATCTGCGCAAGGACGGGAGCCTCTATTGGCTAGACACGCTGATTGCCCCGTTTATCGGCAGTGAGGGACAGATCGAAAAATACATCTCCATCCGCACCGACATCACAGAGCTGATGCAGGCCACCGAGGCGGCGCAGGCCGCATCGCTTTCCAAGAGCCAGTTTCTGGCCAATATGAGCCACGAAATCCGCACGCCAATGAACGCGATTCTGGGCATGCTCACGCTGCTGCGCAAGACCGAGCTCACCACGCGACAGGAAGACTACGCTGCCAAGAGCGAAGGTGCGGCCCGCGCCTTGCTCAGCCTGCTCAACGAGGTGCTGGATTTCTCCAAGATCGAGGCCGGCAAGATGGAGCTGGACCCGCACCCGTTTGCGGTCGACCAGATGCTGCGCGACCTCTCGGTCATTCTGTCCACCAACGTGGGCGATAAGCCGATTGAGGTGCTGTTCGACATCGATCCCCTGCTGCCGCGGCACCTGGTGGCCGATGCCATGCGCTTGCAGCAGGTCTTGTTGAACCTGGGCAGCAATGCCATCAAGTTCACTGCGCAGGGCGAGGTGGTGCTATCCATCCAGGTGCTGCTATGTACCGACGATGTGGTCACGCTGCAATTCAGCATGCGCGACAGCGGCATCGGAATTGCCCCAGAGAACCAGGCTCGCATCTTCAGCGGCTTCACTCAGGCCGAGTCGTCCACCACACGTCGCTTTGGTGGAACAGGACTGGGCGTGGTCATCAGCCAGCGCTTTGTCGCCCTGATGGGTGGCGAGCTGGAGCTGCAAAGCGAGCTGGGCCGGGGTAGCCGCTTCTTCTTCACGGTGACCCTGCCGATTGCGGCAGCCAGCGACGAACAGGAACGCCAGCGCGAACGTGCAGAAGGCGCGTCGTGGCGTGTGCTGGTAATTGACGACAACCCCGTGGCGCGCGAAGTGATGGTTCACATGGGCCAATCCTTGGGCTGGCAGGTCGACCTGGCCGAGAGTGGCGAACAGGCGCTGGACCTGCAGCAGCAGCGTGCAGACCAGAGCATTCACTACGAAGCCATCTTTGTGGACTGGAGCATGCCTGGCATGGACGGCTGGCAGACCAGCAAAAAGCTGCGTGAGCTGCAGGCCCATTCAACAAGCAGCAACATCCAGCCCACCATGCTGGTGATGCTGACCGCCCATGGCCGCGAGATGCTGTCCCAGCGCAGTGCCGCCGAACAGGCATTACTAGACGGCTTTCTGGTCAAGCCGGTGACCGCCTCCATGTTGCTCAAGGCGGTGCTGGATGCCCGTGCCGAGCAGCTGCAACCACAGGCTTCGCGCCGCGTCGCGCCACATGCACAGCGCCGGCTGGAAGGCATGCGCCTGCTGCTGGTTGAAGACAACCTGAACAACCAGCAAGTGGCGCGCGAACTGCTGCTAGACGAGGGCGCCGTGGTCCAAATCGCCAACCATGGCCGGGAGGCGGTGGAGGCCCTGGCCGCAACCGGAGCGGCATTTGACGTTGTGCTGATGGACCTGCAGATGCCGGTGATGGATGGCTTTGTGGCCGCCAGACTGATTCGCCAAGACCTGAGGCTGAGCACACTGCCGATTGTGGCCATGACCGCCAATGCCATGGCCGTGGACCGCGAGGCCTGTCTGGCTGCGGGCATGAACGACCATATTGGCAAGCCCTTTGACTTGAATGACCTGGTGCGAGTGTTACGCAAGCAGGCGCAGTGGGTTGGCGCCCTGACAAGCGCTGCGGACAAGAGCCCCGTACTGAGCACGCACCTGGTGCAAGCCGCTACTGCGGCGGGCGTGGATCTCGCCGCCGCGCTCCACCGTTTGGGTGGCAAGCAGGATGTCTACCGGCGCACGCTGATGAGCTTTGTGCGCGATCTGCAGGCCATGCCGGATCAGCTGCAAGCCGCCACGCCGAATGATGCAAAGCGCCTGCTGCATACGCTCAAGGGCCTGGCTGCAACCTTGGGGGTCACGCTGCTGGCCTCTGAGACCGCCGGCGCAGAAAAGTCCATGGCACCAAAGCCGACCAGGGAACAAGCTCTGTCCGCTGGCGCGCACGCCTGCCAATTCATAGAGGCCGCGCTGCCAGGATTGTTGGCGCTGCTGGAAGTCTTGCAGCAGGACCATGCGGTGACAGCGGGTCGGGACCAGGCTGGCAGTTCCGCACCGCCTCTGGACCGGCCTGCGCTGCTCAAGGCCTTGCAATCCATGGCGCAATTGCTGCAGGCCTGCGACATGGAGTCAGTGCATGCGATGGCGCAATTGCAGCAGCAGTTCGGCGCCGCCTCGGGAGAAGAACTAGAGGCAATGGAAGCGGCCATTGCAGACCTAGCGTTCGAGCGGGCGCTGCCTCTTTGCCATGCATTGCAGGAGCACTACGCGCTATAAACGCTAGCGGCGCACGCCGGTCAGCTCCACATCGACCCGGCGGTTGGGCAACAAACACTCTTCGAGTTCGGCGCGCTTCTTGAACTGTGTCTGGCAGGCCACTACCTGCTCGCTGTCGCCTCTGGCATCGATGCTGCTGCTGGAAACTACCAGACCCTGCGCGGACAACAGTTCGCTGATGCTTTGCACCCGCCGTTGGGATAGCTGCTGGTTGTAGTCCTTGTTGCCGGTGCTGTTGAGGCGGTCGGCATGTCCCACCAGGTTCAGTTTCTCAATGTGGATTCCTTCGCGCTTGGCGCGCGCCACCAAGGCGTCCAGCTCCGAGCGCGAGCGGCTGCGAATATGGTCAGGCGTGTACTTGTCAAAGTCAAACAACACCTGCGCCGACAGCGCCACTTGCTCCGGTGCGGGGGTGCAGACAGCGGGCACGCAGGCTGGCGCCTCGGGCAGCGCCTTGAGAGAAGTCGGCGCCGGGGCGCAGTGGGCGGCCGACTCGCTGGCATCCGTCACCAGGTCTTCCGCGATTTGCACATAGGGCTTGGCGTGGCGCCACTGCTGCTGGTTGAATTCATTTCCCGCGTGCACCAGTTCCACTTCAGCACAGGCGACCTGTTGGCTAGCGCAGGCAAAGCCGCTGCCCAGCTTCAGATCTTGGGTACGCGCCCACAGGTCCGGGCGCAGGCGGGCGGCGCCGTTGATCAGCGCTGTATCTACGGACAGCGGCGTGGTCTTGGTTTCCAATCCGACGATGAGTTTTTCCGACTCGCCCATCGCCTCTTGCGGGAAGGCGCTGCGGTCGTTGCGCGTGTATTCGTGCAGCGACACATCCAGCCAGCATTGCGCCTTGCTCAAGTGGTAGTCGCGCACCGGAACGCCGGCTTCATTGAGCCGGTGGATGCGCTGCTGCAGGCTCTGATAGGTCTGGTAATCCGCATGGATGGCGGCGTCGGAGATGCGCTGTGCCTCGGGTGCCAGTTGCGACTGCGCGCTGGCCAGTCCGCTCATGGCCAGGCCCATGGCCAGGAAAAGTGTGGTCTTTTTCATAATGGTGTGGGTCTGCGTGCTGCCTAGCGGTCCAGTGCGCGATTGATGTTTTGGTTGCTGCCGGAGAAAAGATCCTGGTCAAACTTGAAGCGCAGCCGCAGGTAGACCCCTTCGCTGGTGTAGTCGTAGCCGGCCAGGTCACTGTCGGCGGAAAAGCCGGAAACGTTGTAGCCCACTGAAAGCCACAGGTTTTGCTGCACCAAATAGCCAAGCTCCACGCCCACTGCTTTTTGCAGAGCGCCGTACTGGCCCATTTGCGCCGAAGCCATCACGCCCAGGTCCCAGTTCTCGGTAATGTCATAGGTCATGCGGCCCGAATACAGTTGGGCCTGGAAGGCGTCGGACACACCACCCTCAAACAGGTCTTGTTGCCACTTGGCGGCCACGCGGCCGGTGACCCACCAGGGGCGCGAGGGGTGGTAGTCGGCCAAGACAGAGACGATATGTGCCCGGCTGCTGAGCGCGCCCACGCTGGCGTTGCTGTCGTCCTGCTCGGTCTTGTACTCGTACTTGGCCAGCGCATTCACGCGGTTGCGGTCGTTGTCGCGGTAGGCCACTCCTGCCTGTACCCGGTCCTGCAGCACGCTGCCGTGGCTCTGGTAGTCGGTTTCCAGCAGGTAGTTGCGCGCCAGAAAGGTCCAGTCGCGGCTGATCTTACGCGCCGCCATCACCTGCCACAGTGTGGTGGTGAAGGCCTCGTTGTCCGGCGTTCCGGCCACATCGCCGCTGATGCGGTATTCCCACTTGGTGGAGCCGCGCCACAGCGGGTGCGCCGTATAGTCTAGCCCCAGCGACACGGCCTGGGTGGTGGGCGCGGCGCCCGACACCACCTGCGTCCACTCGTAGGCGGCGTTGGCGCGCAGGCCAACGTCCAGGTTCCAGCTGTTGCGCACACCCGAGGCCAGTTGCAAGTCCTGGCCGCTGACCGCATCGCGCAGCCGGTATTCGCTGAAGAGCTGGGTATCGTTCCAGTAGGAGCTGCCCACGCCAAACACCAATGCATTGCTATTGCTGGAGGCGCCGGTGATCGCGTCCGGGCTGGACAGGCCGGTTTGCTGTTCCGCCCGGACATACAGCCGGGTGCGCTCGGCCACGGCATAGTCGCCGCCCAAGGCGTAGCGGTTGCGGGGTTCGCCGCCAATGGAGCCTTCCACCTCAGCGCCCAGCGTCAGGCGCTCGGTGGCCTTGAAGCCCAGACCGACCCGCAGCGTATCGCTGCGCAGACCGGTGCCCTGAGGGCTGGTTGGTACTTGGCCGCCGTTCTGGATCGACGGCAGACCCGTTGTCGGGTCAATCGCCTGGTTGCCAAAGCCTACGGCACCGCCACCGGAGCCGCTGGCCATGCTGCCGGTGAGGCCCGCAGTAGAGGCAAACGGTGAGGTCCAGCCGGTGGCCAGCGTGCCGTCGGTCTGGCGCATGGTGCGCAGGCCCACGTCCAGCAGCCACCGCTCCGACAGGTGGTGTTTGACGCCGACCTGTCCCTCTTCACTGCGGGCCATGCCGGGGTTGCGGTCTTCGCTGCGCTGGGCCTGGGCATACAGCTTGGTGGCATCCGAGAGCTTGAACGCACCCTGCACCATGGCTTCGGACTTGCCGCCCGACAGCGGCGCTGCCAGATTGTTAAAGGTGGGGTCGGACTGGCCGACGAACACATGGGCCTCGGTGCGCTCGGCCTCATGCGCCAGCTCAACCCGCCAGGCCTGGCCGGAAATGCTGCCGCTTTGGCCGGTAAAGCCGGGCAAGGTGCTCTGATTCACCGGGTTGGTATTGACGGTAGCCGTGGTTTGCGCGACCTCGACCACCAGTTGGGTGGACGGATTGACGCGCCAGCTCAGGTTGGCGCTGCTGAGCTGGCTGGCGGCCAGCGGATTCTGGTCCTGCACCAGCGAGCCGCCCAGCTCCAACTGGGCATTGATGCGCAACTGTCCGTCGGCACCCAGCACCCAAAAGGCGTCGCCGCCCTGGTCCACTTCATAGGTCACGCGCAGCGACACCGGGTTCAGATCCGGGTCCAACGAAGGCAGAAACTGGTTCAACACAATGCGCCCGCTAAAGGGCTCAAACGTGTAGTCGCTCAACCGCATCAACTGGCGGGCGCTCAGGATGCGCGAAGGCATGTTGCGGTCGCGTACCAGCACCTCGACTTTTTCCGAGTCCTGCACGGCGCCGCTGTTGCTCAAGCCGTAAGGGCCACTGCCTTGGCTGGCAAATTCCTGCACCACCTGGTGCAAGGTGTCGTTGATGGCAAACACATTGCCGGTTGCGCCGTCTTTTTCGTAATGCCAGCGCACGCCAGTGACGCTGCGGTTATAGGCACCCAGGCTGCGCTGCTGCAACGCGGCCACGGCACCGCCGCCGCTGCGCTGGCTGAAGCCGTCGCCGGTGGCAAAGTCGCCATACAGCAAATAGCTCTTGTTCTTGTCGATGCGAACGTACAGAGCGGTGGAAGACTTGGCGTCCTGGCCCTTGAGCGAAGCGTCGCCATACACCGGATAGAAGGTATCGGGCTGAATGTCCGACAGCAGGCGCGAGCGCACCTCCTTGTCCGAGTCATAGGATGCGGTGAGCAAATATTCGCCCTTGACCACGCCCTTGAGAAAGAAGGCAGCACGCGCAGCGGCACTGCCACTGCCATCGGCAAACACATTGCTGAAGTGCAGGATCTCGCGCTCAAAGCCACTGTCGTTGCGCGCCGGGCTAAGCAGGCTGCCGCCGTTGCCAATATTGATGACGCCTTCAATCAAACCGGCGGCCACCATCTGGCGCATGTCAGGCACAAAGCTGACCACCCCGGAGGCCTCTTGCGCGCCTACGGTCAGGCGCAATTGCACGTCCTGCGGTGACACCGGCGCCAACAACTTGAAGCGTGCCACTCCGTTGCGCACTTCCAGTTGCACGCCCGCAGTGGTCTTGTCAGCATCCTTGGCGCCGGGCCCGGCTTCGTCGGTGGCGGCACCGGGCAGCAGCAAACGCCCACCCGTGGTTTCCACCGTGGCGAAAACGGTGTTGGCCAGCGGCTTGCCGTCCTGCCCGAGCACCCGCACCGTTACGCCAACCGGCGTCTGGCCGTCGGCAGCAACACCGTTGCGGTCCACCTCCACGATCAGGTGGGCGGCCGTGGCATTGACGCTGTAATCGATCTGACCGACCTGCGCATGGAATACCTTGCTCTTCTGCTCTGCAATGGCCTCGGTCGGGTTGGCCAGCGGGTACAGCGGCGTACTGGCCGGAGCCCAGGGGCTACGCTGCGCCATGGCATCGCTGGCATAGCGGCCGTCATCACTTTGTCCCCAGGCCAGCGGCGCGCTGATGATGGCCAGCGTGACGACCGAATAGCGCGAGGCCCTATGCACCGCACGCAGCGGGCTCAGGCGCGAACGCGGATTCTGGATAAAGTTATTTTCAGCGCGCATCGCCGGCTCCCTGACGTGTTTGAACCAGCGGCTGGTTGGCACTGTCCGTGCCCTGCTGCGGATAGGCCGCAGACTTGCTCTGGAAACGCAAGGCCGGTCCTTTTTCCGTCTCTACCGATCGCACCTCGCCCTGGGTACGGCGGGCCTTGACCTGCTCCAGCACCAGGTTGGAACAGCTACCCTCAATAAAGTCGGCCCGGTGCAGCTCGCCGTTTTTCAGGTCAATGAACAGGCTGTTGGCGTCTCCCAGGTTGCGGTTGCTGCTGGTGGTCAGGCGTGCGCCCTTGGGCAGGGTGCTGGGGTCTGCCGTCAGCACATGGCTGCGCGGCGCGATGCCACAGCGGCTGTATTTTCCCTCCACATCGCTGACCATGTAGTAGCCGTCTTCAAAATACAGACGCACACCGGGAATACCCAGTTCTTCCGGCTCCTGCACGTGGTTGTTGTTGCAGTCCACAAAGATCTTGCCCAGCACACAGGCCTCGTCGGTGAACACGCCACCGCTGACCTCCACCTTGTACTGGCCTTGATTGGACTGCACGCTCAACGTGATGGGCTGCAGCGTCGCCGGGTCCAGGCAACCTGCTGCCTGGCTGCAACCAATGGCGCGAGCGGTATTGATGCCATTGCCCTGTGCCGCACCCACACCCACACGCACGCGGTACTGCAGCTTGATAAGCTGTGGCGCCGTGCCTGTCGCGACACCGATGCCGCGCAAGCTGCCCAGGTTAAAGCCCAGCACCGGGCCCAAGCCACCCATGGGATTGGGGGCGGACACACCGTTGATTTGCACCGTGCCGCGTATGAAGGTAAAGCCTGGGGGCAAGCGGTCACGCACCGTCACCTGCGGCAGGATGCCTGAGGCATTGAGCCGAACCTCCACCGTGTAGCGCACCGAGTCGCCAATCTGGGCGATGCGCCTATCGGCCGTCTTGCTCAACACAAAACCGCTGCCCGAGAGCGGGTCCAGGGGAATGTGGTTGTTGACCACATTGGCCGAATCCGCTGACAGCACAAAGCTGCTGTAGTACTGCGTCGTAGCCTGGTTGCTGGTGGCCAGCCCGGAGCTACTGGACGGGCAAGCGGCTGGCACATGCAGCGTGGCGCTCGTCGCCGGCGCCGCATCGCTGGTTTGCACCAATGCCGGTGCTGGTGTGGAACCCACCGTGAGTGCCGTGGTGCAAACCGGGATCAGCGCCGAGGGCTGGGTGGAATAACCAGCAGGGTAGCTGCTGATGCTCAGCGTGTATTGCCCGGCAGGCGCTGTGGCATTCAACAGAAACTGGTAGAGCCCGTCAATTTGCGTAGTGAAGTTGGCCTGTCCACTTACCAGATCGGTGGCCGGTACAAAGTTGAAGGGGCCGCTGATGGTGACCACGGCACCGGCCACCGGTTGGCGCGTCACGGCGTCATACACCACACCGGCCGGGTCCAGCGGCAGGCTTTGCTGAACCGTCGTGGTGCCCGAGGTCAGCGTCAGATTGGACAGGGTGCCGTCACCGACCACGGCACCAGCCGGGTTGGCGCCAGTGCGCAAGCCTGCGCCGTCTGTGCTACCTGCGGCCACACCGCTCACAAAGGTGGCACCGGTTTCATTGGGCACGGCCTTGCCCCAAATCTGGTTGGTGGTCGGGTTGCGAAAGCGCAGCTGATAGCCACTACCCGGAGCCAGATTGCCCAGGGTGTAGCTGCCATCTGAGAGTGTGGTGGTGCTACCCACCAGCGCACCGCCGAGCAAAAGCTCCACGGTCCAGCCGCCCTGTCCCACGTCGGTGGCAGAGCCGACAGTAAATTTGCCGTCATGGTTCTTGTCCAGCCAGACATGGCCGGTGACCGCCGCAGAGCTGGCAACCACCACATCATCGGTGGCGGTGTTGTTGTAGCTCAAGGCCACCGGCTCACCTCCGCCAGAGATGACTGCGGTATTGGTCAGTATCTGGCCATTCAAACCGCTGGCCACAGCCACACGGGCGCGAATGGTCTGACCGGTGGCACCGGCGGCAATCACATCCATCGAGGTGCAGGTGAAGCTGCTGGCGCCCACCGCACCACTACAGGTCCAGCCGTTGCCCGTGGCCAACTGGGCCAGGGTAATGCCGGCTGGCAGCGTGTCGACGATGCTGATCTGACCGGCGCTGGGCCGGGTGCCCACATTGCCGGGCGTGATGGTGTAGTAAGCGCTGGAGCTGCCTGCCGCAAAACTCGACGGGCTATGGGTTTTTGCAATCGTCAAGTCCGGCGCTGGCCCTGTAATCACGGCAAAGTTATTGTTTGCTGACACTATATTGAGCGCCATGAGGTTGATGCCTGCTATGGCTGCTGGAGACACCGTCGCTGCTGTAGCCGTACCCCCGGTACTGCCGACACTGCTAATGCCATTGCTGGTGCCCGGCGGGACCGTTGGCAGGGTAACGGTGTAAGCAGCGGCACTAGACTCGGGCAAGCCGGTGAAGCTATAGCTTCCGTCTGCGACCGTGCTCACACTGCGGGACACGGCATTGCCATTGGCGTCCAGGCCCGTCAGGTTGAGGGTTTGTGCCACCAACCCGTAGTCACCACCATCCAACAAACCGTTGTTGTTGAAGTCCAGAAACACACGACCGGACAGCGTGCGTCCATTCGGGATTTCTGCAAAATTGTTGCCGGTCGCTGCTGTGGCAGGGGGCAGCATGATGCTGCCAATCAGGCTGGGCAAGGTGGTAACCGACGTGACGCTTCCCGCAGTGCCGCCATGGCCCACTGCACCGGCAATGGTGAATCCGTTCGAGGTACCGGCAGGCTGGTTGGGCTCACGCACGGTGTAGGTACCAGGCTGCAGGCCGCTGAAGGTGTAGCTGCCCTGGCCGTCGGTCGTAGTGCTTTTCACCACGTTGTTGCCGCTGTCCAGCAAATCCAAGGCGACGCCGACAATTCCCACATCAACGCCGTCTTGCACGCCGTTGTTGTTCTGGTCCAAAAACACCAGACCAGAGATGGACGACAACACCACTTCTGCGAAGTTGTTGTTCGCCGATCCACTCACGCCACCGGTAACGGGATCAGCGCCCAGGACGATGTTGGCCACCTGGCTGGGGGTGGTTTGCAAATCGGATGCCGTCCCGGGCGTACCGGTACTAGACGAAATGATGCTGATGAACCCGGCCGTGGTGATGCCATTGACCGTACCCGCAGGCTGCGTGGGTTCACACACCGAATAGGTACCGGCGTTCAAGCCCGAGAACAGATAGTTCCCCAGGGCATCGGTGCTGGCCGCGTTGGTCAAACCGGTTTGCGCCACCAGGGGTGCGGAGCAATTGGCGCCGCCGTGCAATTCAATCGATACGCCGGAAAGCGGGCTGTCGATACCTTGTTCAAACGTGCCATTTGGCGTCACGTTGTTGTCCTGAAAAACCTTGCCGGACACATAGCCCAGGGTGCTGATCACCAGGGGCGCATTGGCCGGCTGCTGGTTGCGGCCAAAGTCGGTGACCAGGCTGCCCGCAGGAATGTTGTTGTTGTAGTTACCCGGTGTGGTGCCGGTGACGTCCACGCTGATGGTGCAACCGCCAGCCGGAATGGTGGCAGCGCTAGCATAGCTGACCGTGGTCGCACCGGCTGCGGCGGTGACCGCGTCCGTGGGCAAGCCCACACCCGTGCCCGGACAGGTCGTTACCACATGCGGCGCTGCCGCGATGACAATGGCGCCCGGCGCGGTGGGCAAGGTATCGGTAAACACCGAAGTCAGTGTCAAAGGCCCGGTGTTGCTATTGCCAAGCACGATGGTCAATGTGGACTTGGCGTTGGGCGCAATCACGCTGGGGCTGAACTGCTTGGCCACCGTGGGTGGAGTAGAGACAAGCAACTTAGCGCTGGTCGGTTCTTCATTGCTCACACCTTCAAAGGTGCTGACTGCACCGGCGGCAATGCTGTTGGTGTAGCTGCCCGAGATGTTGCTCAGCACATTGACCGTGACCCTGCAACTGGCGTTAGCCGGGATGGTGGCGCCAGACAGGCGGATGCTGGTGCCCGAGGGGCTGGCACTGAGCGTGCCGCCGCAGGTGCCGGCCGCATCCGGGCTGGTGGACAACACCAGATTGGTTGGCAGCGTGTCGGTAAAAGCGGTCTGGGTCAGGTCGGTGGCATTGGGGTTGGTGAGCTGAATGCTCATGACAGCCGGCATACCTGGGCCCTTGGTATCGGTGCCCGTGGTGAACGGTGTCGGATTACCGGCATCCAGGGTCCAATTGCTAAAGGCCTTGTGGATAAGCAGCGGCATTTTGGCCCTCAGGGTGTCACTGGTGGGCAGGGTGTTGGTCACCGGTGCACCACCGACGATGGCGCTGATGGCGCTGGCTGGAATGGTGTTGAGGTAATCGCCCGCCGCATCCACCAGTACGTCAATTTCTGCGTAGCAAGTAGCCGCCAAACCACCGGAGGCGGCGAACATGCGTGCGCCCGATAGCTGCACAGAACCAGACGTGGGTGCCGTCACCGTGGCGCCAGCGCAATTTGTGAAAGGGGCGGCGCCCACCGGCACCGTCACATGCAACGGCAGGTTGTCGGTCACCGACAGGTTGGTCACCGGCTGAGCGGTAGGGTTATAAAACGTGATGCGCAAGCGCGAGCGCCCTCCCGGCTTAACCAGATTCGGTGTGAACTTTTTGGTAATGCCCACATTGCTTTGCGTGGTCAGACTGGTGGAGGCCTGGCCGCTATTGCTCATGCCCTGGTCGGTCAGCACCGCATTGGCAGGAATAAAGTTGGTAATGCCTCCGACCGCGGTGGATGTGACATTAACGGTTACGGTACAGGTCGCACCCGCCGCCAGCGAAGCGCCGCTCAGCGCCACCGAACGGGCACCTGCCACGGCCGTGACCACGCCACCCGGGCAGGTGGTGGACGCTGCAGGCGCAGGTGCCACCACCATGCCGTTGGCGGCCGCGCCAGCCGTGCCGTTAGCGGTGAAAAAGTCGCTCAGGCGCAGATTGGTCACCGCCACTATGCCGTTGGTTACCGTGATAGTCAGTTGGCTGACTTCACCCGGAAAAATCAAGCTGCTTGGATTGGTGGCCTTGGCCACCGCCAGATTCGTGGGGTCGCTGTAGTTCAGCACGCCGACCACCGCCGACTGGTTGCTGATGCCGCCGTTGGCAGTAATCTTGCCCGGGGCCAGGGTGTTGGTCCAGTTGGCGGTTCCGGTGGCGATGACATCAAACACTAGGTCACAGGTGGCGTTGCCCGCAATCGTTGCGCCACCGATAGCGAAGTTATTGCTGCCCGCCACCGCCGTGATGGTGCTGGCGCCGCTACAGCTGGTGTAGGCATTGGCCGGTGTGCCCACCAGCATGCCGGTGGGCAGGGCGTCGGTCACGCCGACACCGGTGAGCGCCAGCGCGCCGGCATTGGCCAGACGAATGGTGACGGTGGAGCGCCCGCCGGAAGACACCGCGCTCGGGCTGAAGGTCTTGCTGCAACTGGTGCCGCTGCACAGCGCGGAGTTGAAGGTAATGGTGGCGTTTGCCGTGACCGGGCCGGCCAGGGCGCTACTGCCATTCGCGTAGATCTGGGTGCCTGTAACCGAGGCGGGGGTGGGCAGGCCCGCCGTGTCGGTGTAGACACCGGCCGCGGCAACCACATCCACCTGCAAGGTACAGCTGCCGGCGGCACCGGTGCCCGATCCGGCGCGCGCCGGTATCGTGGCGCCATTGAGTTGCAGCGAGGTGCTGCCCGCCACGGCCGTGATGACCGGAGTGCCACCGCAGGTGGTGGCCGCATTGGCCGGCGTGGCCACTCGCATCTGGCCGCCACCCGGCGCTTGCGGCAGGTTCTGGCTGACGGCCACGCTGGTCAGCGCATTGACCGACAGGTTGCTCATGGTGATGGTCATGCGGGTGATGACACCCTCATTGAGCGGGCCGGCCGGGCTGTAGCCCTTGCTCACGGTCAGCACGGCGGCCAGTGTCCCCGTGGTCGTATTGCTTGGCAGGCCGTTGCAGGTCTGGGTTCCGTAGATACACACGGTATTCTTGTCCAGCAGGTTTGTGTACGGCGATGCCGTCACATCGGTACCGGTCATGGCCCAGAAGGTGACGACGCAAGCGCCGGGTGTGAAGTCAGCGCTGCGTTGCGGCACGGTGTTAATCGTCATCTGGGCACGCAAGGCGCCCAGCGCACTGACTGCCGTCAAGTTGCCGCAGGCGGCCGTCACGGTCGGCGTGTAGTTCACACCGTTGAGGGTGCCGGTGAGAAAGGTCTGCCCTTGAGTTAGTGCGTCGTCAATCGTCACCAGGTCCATATTGCCTGCCGACCAGTTCTGTACTGTCACCTGGTACTGCACCGCGCTACCCGCAGCAGCATTATTGGGCGTGGGGCCGGCCTTGCTGACGTTAAAGGTGTCGTAAATGGTGACACTGGCGGAGACCGCTTGACTGACAATGGCCGCATTGCCCACGCTCACCGCACCAGCGGCCAGAATGTTGTAAAAGGCTTGTGGCGTATTGGCGGCGGCCAGGTTGCCGCGGAAGGTGATGGTCACCACGCAGGAGCCGTTGGCCGGGACAATGCCGTTGGCAAGAGATACCCCTTCGTTGACCCCGGTGGTCGTCAGGGTGCCACCACAGCTGTTGGTGGTGCTCTGCACCGTCAGGCCGAAGGCACCCCCGTTGATGTTGTCGATTTGGGCATCCGTAAAAGACGCCGTCAGATTGGCAGCGCCGTTGTTGGTCAGGGTGATGGTGAAAATGCCATCGGAGCCCGCCGCCAAGGTCGAATGATTGACTGTTTTTGCCACCGCCAGGGGCGAGCGCACAGTGAACTGCTGGGTCGCATCGGCCGCCGCGGGCAAGCCCACATCCGTGACAAATTGCGTGCTGGCGTTGATGGTGTTGGTCGGGGAGACGCTGTAGGCGCCGCCGGTGTGGTTGGCTTCCACCGTCACCGTAATGGTGCAGGTGCCATTGGCGGCCAGGGTGCCTGCTGTGGCGTTGACCGTCGTGTCGCCGGCCGCCGGGTTGAAGGTGGGGGCCGTGCCGCCGGCGCTGCAGACGGCGGTGGCGGCCGGCACGGCTGCCACTTTGATCACCCCTTGCACCGCCGCAGCGGGCAAGGCATTGGGATTGTTCTGCGACGGGAACACGTCGGTAATGCCAACGCCGGTCAAGGCGACCGGGTTGGGATTGGTGATGGTGAGGGTCAGCGTGGTGCTGGCGCCGCCCAATGTCAGCGTGGTGCTGGCAAAGGTCTTGGCGATGGTGGGCTTGCTCAGCGCCCGGACGTTGATGCTCTGACTCACACTGCCCACATTGGCCAGGGCGCTGCCGTCGGTACCGATGACCTCGCCGCTGGCGATGGTGTAGGCATAGGTAACGGCGCTGCCGGTGTTGGTGCCCGCAGTCACCGGAATGTCGATGACGCAACTGCCTTCGGTGGCACCCGACTTGGCCGGAATACTGGCGCCGGCCAGTGCAATGCCTTGCCCGTTGAGGGTTGCGGTGACGGTGCCGGTAGTGGCCACGGCGCCGTTGCCGTCGATACAACTGTAGACCGCTGTGCCGCTGACCTTGAGCCCGTTGGGCAAGGTGCCGGGCAGGGTGTTGTTGAAGGCGACCCCGGTAATAGCGCTGGCGCTGTTACTGTTTGAAAGCGTGATGCGCAGGGTGGTGGTTTCACCCGGATAGATATCCGTGGGCGCGGTGGGCGCCAGCGTGACCGATGCCCCCAGTGACGCCCAAGCCATGGGCGAAACGAGCAGTGCGCACACACCGATTGCCTTGCGCAAATGCCGCAAGCCAACTACTTTTAATAGTTTCATATTTATATTCTGGCGAGTTGATCACAGCCCCACTCGCCTCCACCGAACACTATGAAGCACAAGACCCAAACAAGTGTGTTTGCTATGAATATAAAAACATTCTATTAGTGAAAAAATGAAATGGATTTAAATTAGTTAGCATATCTATCAGATTCATATAAATGTATATTCCAGTGTTCAAAATTATGAATATTTTCGCGCGGGGTGGACCCATAGCCGTGATCTAGACAACTCGCTACCCTGGTGGCTATGCTTCGCTCAAAGTCCTTACTTTTACTCCACAGGACATCGCAGCGTGCGGCTTGGACATAAACAGGCACGAGCCGATCGAACTGTGGTTTACTTTGCGCTTTATGCTTGCACCATGTCCGTACTTAATATTCCGGCTGCACAGAACGCTTTGCATGAAGCCGATATTTCCTCCGCCCTTGACAAACTGGTTGCCCAATTGGCTGCAACTGCGGTGCTGCGTGATCAGCAGGGCGGCCATGCCGCGGCCGAGCGCCAGGCCATACGAGCCAGCGGCCTGCTAAATCTGGGAACGCCACGGGAATGGGGCGGCCTGGGTCTGCCGTGGAGCACGGTCTATCGGGTAGTGCGCAAATTAGCCCAGGTCGACAGCGCCCTGGCCCATGTGTTTGCCTTTCACCATTTGCAAATCGCCAGCATCCGCCTATTTGGCACGGCCGAGCAGGCCGAGCGCCTACTGAAGGAAACCGTTGCCGGCAATCTATTCTGGGGCAATGCCCTCAACCCGCTGGACAAACGCTCGCTGGCCACCGAGACGCCCACCGGCTTTGTCCTGCACGGCGACAAGAGCTATTGCTCGGGCTCGGTCGGCTCGGATCGCATGGTGGCGTCGGGCTGGCATGAGGCCAGCCAGAGCCTGGTGATTGCAGCGCTGCCAACCAGCCGCGCCGGTGTCACGGTGGTGGCTGACTGGGATGCGTTCGGCCAGCGCCAGACCGACAGCGGCACCGTGCGCTTTGAGCAGGTGAAAGTCGGCCATGACGAGGTGCTGACCTACCCCGGCACCGTGGTCACCCCCCTGCGCACACTGCGCACCCAGGTGGCGCAGCTGGTGCTTACCAATCTGTATTTGGGCATTGCGCAGGGCGCGTTTGAAGAAGCGCGTACCCAGATCCGGCACCATACGCGCCCCTCGATGTTTTCGACCGCCGCCACGGCGAGTCAGGACCCCTATATCCAACACCGCTTTGCAGAACTCTGGCTACTTCTGCGACCGGCACTGCTGCTGGCCGATGACGCGGCCCAGCAGTTGGACCGTGCACTTCTGCAGGGCCAGTCATTAAGCGCAGAGCAGCGTGGCGAGGTCGCCATTGCGGTGAACGAGGCCAAGGTGCTGGCGCACCGCGCAGCCATGGAAGTTAGTTCGCAATTTTTTGAGTTAACCGGCGCCCGCGCGACCTCGCAAAAGCTAGGGCTGGATCGCTTTTGGCGCAATGCCCGCGTCCACACCCTGCACGATCCCGTGGATTACAAGTACCGCGACATTGGCCGCTACCTGCTCGACGGCCAGTACCCAGAACCCACTTCCTATTCCTAAAACCCCATATACCTCGGCAGCAAACTGACAGCCCATCGGTAGAGTCGCAGTGAAAGCAGGGCTCGATACGCCTCTCTTAATCCGAGCTTCATCACCGCTTAAAGAAGCTGTCGCATACTTGTTTCATGTTAAAAAAGCAGTATTTTATGAACCAACAACCAGCAAGCCATTACGACGCCCTTAGCCGCGCATTTCACTGGGTCACGGCCATCTCCGTGATGATTGCATTTATCCTCGGGCCCGGCGGCTTTGGCCGACTCATGCACAACGGGCTCGATCCTGCGAGCCGCCTTGATATTGTCTGGCACGAGAGCCTAGGCATTCTGGTGTTTGTGCTGACGCTGCTGCGCCTGGTCTGGCTGGGATTGCGTCCGGCAGCACCCCAGTTTGAAACCGATGGCTGGATGCCGCTGCTGTCCAAGCTGATGCACCTGGCCCTGTGGGCACTGCTGTTGATCCTGCCCATCAGCGCGTTGCTGGCGTTAGGCAGCGAAGGTCATCCGCTGACCCTTTTGGGCGGTGTGCGTGTGGACCAGATGCCGCTGATTGCCAACTCCGCTATTGCAAAACTGACAAACTGGGGTGATGTCCATGGCCTGCTGGGCGATGTGCTGATCTGGCTGGCCGGTCTGCATGCAGTTGCCGCCATTTACCACCATGTGGCTCTAAAGGACGGTGTCCTCGCCTCCATGCTGCCAAAGAGGTGGGCGCTCTAAGCGATGGACGCGGACGCAAGCCGCGTCTGTGCCGCGGGCCTGGCGACTGGGCTTAGCTACCGAAGTGACCAGCGACAATGAGGTCATCTATTTCCGAGGCGGCATCGAGATAGTCCTGCTCCGGATTGCCGGGCGCAAAGCCTCTGCGCTCGGCAATGTAGAAGGCGGCCACTTCAATGTGCTTGGCGCGCTGGCCCGGGTCGATGCCGACACTGTTGGTCTTGGCCTTTTTCTTGGCCGCTGGCTTGGCAACGGTCTTTGCCGCAGCTGCCTTAGGAACCGCTTTTGCCGCCACCTTCTTGGCTGCGGCAACCGGCTTGGGTGCGACCGCCTTGACAGCCACGGGCGTGGCGCTCACGGCCGGGACTTCTTTTACGGCAGCTGAGGCCGCGGGTTTCTTGGTCGTTGCCATGGGTAGGCTCCTCTATGTGACGTTGATTCTGAATGTGCATTGTGGCCATGACAATATCACTCCATTTTGACGAACATCAAATGGAATGGAACGTACTGAAACCGAACACGCACATTCTGGGCCACTTCCGTCTACAAGCCCAAGGACCGCCCGAGTGCAAACACCGAATTCGGCACCATGGCGTGCGGCGTCTGACGCGCGGGCACTGCCATTACACCCTTGCTGGCCTTGCTGGCCTTGCTGGCCTTGCTGCGCTGCTGCACCTGGAAGCCCTTGGCGCGCTGTTCATCGGCCAGGCTTTTGAGCGTGATGGTCTTCATGTGTTGGAAAACGGCCGTGTTGAGCGAGTCCCAAAGGGATTGCGTGTCCAGCACACCCGCACGGGTTTTGTTCAGACTCTGCGGGTCGCCCACTTCCTCAATAGCGCCAATGATGTCGGCCACCGTGATGCGGTCACCCCTAAAACCCAAGGCATAACCGCCACCGGGGCCGCGCGTGCTCTCCACCAGGCTGTGCTGGCGCAGCTTGGCAAACACCTGCTCCAGATAGGACAGGGAAATGCCATGACGCAGTGCCAGGTCGGACAGGGGAACCGGGTAGGCTTTTTCACGCAGGGCGAGGTCGATCATGGCGGTAATGGCAAAACGGCCACGGGTACTGAGTCGCATGTTTTCACTCCTTCAAGCAGCGCGAAGGCGCTGCCAAGACCTGAATGTAGGTGAGACAATGCTTCGTGAAAATTCGTTAAATCAATAATTAAACTTCGCAAAAAACGATGAATTACAAACACCTGCTGTATTTCTGGGTCACTGCCAAAGCCGGCGGCGTGATGCGCGCGGGCGAACAGCTGCACACCACACCGCATACCCTTTCCGGCCAGATCAAGCTGCTCGAAGACTGGCTAGGCCACAAGCTATTCAAGAAGGTCGGCCGCCAGCTGGAGCTGACCGAGGACGGCCGCCTGGCGCTTGGCTATGCCGACCAGATCTTCACCCTAGGAGCGGAATTGGAGACGGCCGTGCGCACGGCCGGTGAAGGGAAGAAGGTGCTGGACTTCAAGGTCGGCGTGGCAGATTCGGTAACCAAGTCGATTGCCTACCGGTTGCTGGAGCCGGCCCTCTCGATTGCCGAGCCGGTGCGCCTGATTTGCAGCGAGGGCAAATTCCCCGACCTATTGGCGCAGTTGGCACTCAACCGCCTGGACCTGGTAATTGCGGATGAGCCCATGTCGCGCCGCCTGAGCGTGCGCGCCTTCAACCATCCGCTGGGCGGCACCGCCATGAGCTTCTTTTGCACACCTGCGCTCAAAAGCCAGCTGCAGGGCGAGTTCCCGCAATGCCTGAACGGACAGCCCCTGCTGATCCCGGGCGCCCAGGCCTCGGTGCGCCAGCGACTCGAAGGTTGGTTGACACGCCACGGCCTGTTGCCGCGCATCGTCGGCGAGTTTGACGACGGCGCGCTGATGACGGCCTTTGGCCGCGAGGGGCGCGGCGTCTTCATGGCACCCAGCGTGATGGAGGCCGATACCATGCAGCAATTTGGTGTGGAGGTGATTGGCCGAAGCGCAGAACTGCGCGAGGAGTTTTACGCCGTCTCGGTGGAAAAGCGCATTACCCATGCTTGCGTGGTGGCGATCACGGATGCGGCGCGCGGCCAGCTGTTTGGCTAGACCTCCGGCTGCATATGCAAACAGCATGGCCATTGCCTATGTTCATCCACACGACCTGGATGTGCGACGTTAAAAGGCCGGTGAAGACAGCGACATCATCGGCGCCCAGCAGTACGCGCAAAAGGCCTTCAAGCAGGGCGAGGTGCTGGTGCTGACACCGCGCAAGGCAAGGGTTTTTGTGGCCTGGTGCACAAACCCAAGAAAAGGGGCGATACCATTGGTGCAACCGGGTGGCAGCAGACGCTGCTTCGGTACTACAAAATAATTGTGCCTTCTTCCAATTACCTCACCACGCGTGAAGCGGCCTCCTTGCTCGGCGTGTCCGTTCCTACAGCCCAGCAATGGGTGGAGCGCGGCTTGCTCAAAAGCTGGAAAACCGAAGGGGGTCACAGGCGCATCCTGCACTCTTCCGCGCTGGAGGTTCTCAAGCTGCAGCAGGACAAAAAGGCCTTGCTACAAATCCCGCATGCGATGCCGGTCCTGGTTGTTGAAGACGACCTCAGTCTGATTCGACTCTACAAACTGCAGATTGGGAAGTGGCCGTTTGCCACCACGTTGACGGTGGCTCCGAATGGCTATGAGGCGCTGGTTCTGGTGGGCGAAATGCGGCCCCAGTTGTTAATTTGTGATCTGCGTTTGCCCGGCGTGAACGGCTTCAACATCGTACGCGGGCTGTGCGAAATGCATCGCTACAAGAACATGGGAATCGTCGTCATATCGGGCCTGCCACGGCCCGAGATCGATGCCCATGGCGGCCTCCCAGAACGCGTGCACGTGATGGGAAAGCCGGTTGACTTTGCCAGATTGCAAGTCATCGCCACAGCGCTGTGGGCGTCGCAAACCCATTCTATTAAGGTCTAAGCGCAGCAACAAAACCGGGCTGACTGCAGGCCACGCGTCGCTGTTTGCGGATCACCACCACGGCCGGCGTACAACGCGGTTTCAATGCGGCAGTGCTGCGCGTATCGATGAGACCGGCCAAGTGAATGGCCCTTTGAACCGCATCGCGGTCCAGCTCCACGAATTGCGAGCCATTGACGCGCAGGTAGGTTCCGGCCTTGTTTAACGCCAGCAATCCAAACTCCATGCCCAGTCGAACGATGCCCAAGACCTGCACGGTTTTCGGCGCGGCAACAAAGGCGCTGATGTGTGACTTTCCCAGAATGACCTTCATGGACGCTTGATTCATTTTTGCTCCCGCTAAGATGGACGCCTTCACGCGGCCACCGGACTGCTGCTGACCTTCAAACTGCTGAAGGCAATAAAAGGAATTTAGAGCGAATCAAGACGAGGGTCAAACCCTGGAAATATATGAAACCCGGCTTTCATATTTACCCCAGGTTTCGCTACAAGCCGCAGCCCCGCAAAATCAGCGCCACCACATGCTCGGTGGCACGTGAATAGTCTGCAGTGTCCAGCGCCTCTGTGCCCAGCACGGCGCAGACCTGCGCATCAAAGTCGGCGTAGGTTTGGGTGGCGGCCCAGATGGTGAAGAAGAGATGGGTGGCATCCACCGGCGCCATGCGCCCGGCATTGATCCAGCCCTGTACCACGGCGGCCTTGTCGATCACCAGTTGGCGCAGCTCGGTGCTTAGCAGCTCCTTCACCACCGGCGCGCCATGCAGCAGCTCGTTGGCAAACACCTTTGAGCCGTCGGGCCGCTCGGCCGAGAGTTCCATCTTGGCTCGTATGTATTGTTCCAATGCCGCGCGCGGTTCAGCGTCATGGGTAATGCCGTGCGTGGGCAGCAACCAGTCATTCAAGATGCGCGCGAGCACGGCGCGGTACAGCACGTCCTTGCTGCCGAAGTAGTAATGCAGATTGGCCTTGGGCAGTCCGCTGCCCTCCGAGATGGCGGCCATGGTGGCGCCGCTGAAGCCGGCGCGGGCAAACACCTTTTCGGCGGCCAACAAAATAAGGGCCTCATTCGTCTGGCGAATCAGGCCCTTGGAGGAAGACTCCGGGCTTTGCGCACGCCCGGAGGTTTGAACGGCTTTGGCTGTCAAAGTCATCCGCTCTTTCATCACTTACTTTTGGGCTGCTTCCCACACCGCATGGGTGTAGGCTGCCTTGCCCGGATCCTTCTTGATCACGGGGTCGCTGCCACCGGTCAGCAAGACCTTGATGGTGCGCTCAAAGGCGGCGGGTTCCAGGTAGCCAATCTTCTTGGTGCCGGCATTGCTGATCAGCTTGGCCACGTTTTCCATCTGGCGCTTTTGCACCTTCAGGCTGGAGCTGCCGGAAGTGTCCGCGGCCAGCACGGCCTTGGCCGCACCCTCGGGGTCTTTCACCGCAGCGTCCCAACCCTTGAGCGAGGCCTTGAGGAACTTGCCCATGCGCGCGACAAAGGCCGGGTCTTTCAGATTGGGTTCGAGCACATAGAGGCCGTCTTCCAGCGTGGACACGCCTTCTTTTTCATAGAAGAAGGTGACCAGGTCTTTTTCCTTCACGCCGGCGTCCACCACCTGCCAGTACTCGTTGTAAATCATGGTGGAGATGCAAGCGGCCTGGTCCTGCAACAGCGGATCGACGTTAAAGCCCTGCTTCAAGATCTTGATGTCGGAGTCGGTCTTCAGGCCGAGCTTGTTCATCCAGTTGAGGAAGGGGTATTCGTTGCCGCCGTACCAGACGCCCAGGGTCTTGCCCTTGAAGTCCTTGGGCGACGCCACGCCGCTCTTTTTCTTGCAGGTCAGCATCAGGCCGGACTTGTCAAACACCTGGGCCACGTTGACCAGCGGCACACCGGCTTCGCGCGAGGCCATGGCCGAAGGCATCCAGTCCACCACGATGTCGGCCTGCTTGCCGGCCAGCACCTGGGTGGGCGCAATGTCGGGGCCGCCCGGCTTGATGGTGACGTCCAGACCTGCGTCCTTGTAAAAGCCCTTGGCCGCGGCCATGTAGTAGCCGGCAAACTGGGCCTGCGGCACCCATTTCAGCTGCACGGTGACCGCTTCATTAGCAAGCGCGCCAGTGCTGGCAGCAACACCGCACACAGCCAGCACCGCGGCCATCAGGCGGCTGGTGAATTGGGGGGAACGAATCATGGGAACACTCCTTCAGGGTTAGAGGAACAACACAGGACAACAAGAAAACTATTAGACAGCGCCTATTTAGTGCCGCGGATCGACGGGTGCCAAAAGGCCGCCCGCCGCTCCAGCGCCACCAACAAGGCATAGGCCAGCGAGCCGGTCACCGCCGCCACCACAATCGCGCCCCAGACCAGCGGCATGTTCATGCGCGAGGCCTCGGTGGAAATACGAAAACCCAGGCCGCTGGTGGGCGAGCCGAAGAACTCGGCGACGATGGCACCGATCAGCGCCAGCGTGGCATTCACCTTGAGCGCGTTGAAGATGTGCGGCAGGGCCGAGGGCAGGCGCAGCGCCACCAGGGTGCGCGTGTAGCTGGCGGCATAGCTGTACATGAGCTCGCGCTCCAGCTTGCCGGAGGCCTTGAGGCCTGCCAGCGTGGACACCAGCATCGGGAAGAAGGTCATCAGCACCACCACGGCAGCCTTGGACGGCCACTCGAAGCCGAACCACATCACGGCAATCGGCGCGATGCCGACCAGAGGGACCGCACTGGTCAGCGACGCCACCGGCAGCAGGCCGCGCTGCAGAAACGGCATGCGATCAATGGCGACGGCCACCGCAAAACCCAGGCCACAACCCAGGGCCCAACCGATCAGCACCGCCTTGCCGACGGTCTGCACAAAGTCGCCCCAGAGCTTGGGCGCATGGTCGGCCATGGAGGCCAGCACAAAGCTGGGCGCGGGTAGCAACACGCGCGACACGTCCAGGCAGCGCACCAGCACCTCCCAGAAAAAAACCACCCACAGGCCGAACACGGCAGCAGTCAGTGTGCCGACCCAACGGTTGCCTTCCAGACCGGCGGTGCGGTAGATGCTAAAGCCGGCCAACAGCGCCAGCAGCACGATGGTGGGCCAGAACAGGGGCGAGGCGCCTGCTTGCAGCCAGGTGCTCACAGCCTCGCTCATGCCACAGCTCCGCGATTGCGCAAGACCATGCGCTCGACCAGCGCTACCGATGCAGTGAGAGTCAGACCCAAGAGCGCCGACATCACCAGCGCCGACCAGATCTGCGTGGTCTGGCCGTAATAGGAACCGGTCAGCAAGCGCGCGCCCAGACCGGCCACTGCGCCGGTCGGCAGCTCGGCCACCATGGCGCCGACCAAACCGGCGGCCACGCCCACGCGCAACGCGGGGAACAGAAACGGCAAAGCGGCGGGCATGCGCAGCAACCACAGGCTTTGCCAGCGGCTGGCGGCATAGGTGTGCATCATTTCCGTCTCAATGGTTTGCGGCGAACGCAGGCCCGCCACCATGGCCACCGTGACCGGGAAAAAACACAGGTACATGGCGATCACCGCCTTGGGTGCCACGCCGGAAAAACCCAGCGTGCCCAGAATCACCAGCACGATGGGCGCAATCGCCAGCACCGGCACGGTCTGCGAGGCCACGATCCAGGGCATGAGGGCGCGGTCCAGCGTGCGGCTGTGCACGATCAGTATGGACAGCAGCAGGCCCAGCGCCGTGCCCATGACAAAACCAATCAGCGTGGACTGGCCGGTAACGGCCACGTGGTACAGCAGGTTGCGCGGGTTGTCCACCGGCCACTCGGTCAGACTTTCATAGAAGTCCGCCACCACCTGGTGCGGCGCGGGCATCAGCGGGCGCTCCATGCTCATGGTGGCCTCGAACAGTTCGCGCTGGGTGTAACCGGCCTCTTCGTCCAGCACGCGTTCAATCGCACCCGGCGCATTCAACCGCCAGGCCGCCACATACCAGGCCAGCAACACGCTCAGCAGCACCACGGCCACGGGCAGGCCGTTGTGCCAAAAGCGTTGCAGGGGAGTCTTCTTGGTCTTGCCGCCGGGCCGCCCCAAGGCAGAAACTGGGGGTTCTGTTTCTTTATGCATGGTGCCCGTCCGCCAGCGCCTCGCGCACATCGTGAGCCAGCGCCATGAATTCGGGCGTGTCGCGCAGGCCCAGATGCCGGTCATCCGGCAAGGATGAGCGGATCAGCTTGACGATGCGCCCGGGGCGCGGCGACATCACCACAATCTTGGTGGACAGATACACCGCCTCGGCAATCGAGTGCGTCACAAACACCACGGTGCGTCGCTCGCGCTGCCAGAGTTGCTGCAGTTGTTCGTTGAGCCGGTCGCGCGTGATCTCATCCAGCGCGCCAAAGGGCTCGTCCATCATCAGAATCTTGGGCTCAAACGACAGGGCACGCGCAATCGACACGCGCTGCTGCATGCCGCCGGACAGCTGCCAGGGGTATTTGCCTTCAAAGCCCTTGAGGCCGACGCGCTCCAGATGCTCGATGGCGATCTGTTTGGCCTCGCTGCGGCCCTTGCCCTGAATTTGCAGCGGCAGGGTCACATTTCCCAAAACGGTGCGCCAGGGGAACAAGGCTGGTGCCTGGAACACATAGCCATAGGCCCGCGCCAAGCGCGCTTCATGCGGCGAGACGCCGTTGACCAGCACCTGGCCGGCGCTGATGTGCTCCAGGTCGGCAATCACCCGCATCAGCGTGGTCTTGCCGCAACCCGAAGGCCCGATCAGAGAGACGAATTCCCCCTCGGCAATGTCCAGATCGATGTCGCTGAGCGCATGCACCGGCGTGTCCGCCGTCTGATACACCACACTGGCGTTTTGCACCTGCACGGCCAGTCGGGAGTTATCTACGGGGCGGATCGATTCGGATTTAGTCATTGGCGCAGGATGCACTACTTTGGGGTCAAGGAGGCATAAGTTGACCAATTGGTTAACTTATGTGGCGATACTAGCCATTTTCATGCCAGTGGC
Source organism: uncultured beta proteobacterium (assembly GCA_903845935.1). Lineage (GTDB taxonomy): Bacteria > Pseudomonadota > Gammaproteobacteria > Burkholderiales > Burkholderiaceae_C > Allorhodoferax. The sequence continues at coordinate 30,699 of CAIMZI010000037.1, forward strand.
GCCACTGGGGTTTGTACTGCCCACGTCAAACGCCATTCACCGGCATACGCACAATGCGCACTAGTTGCCGCCGCCTGGAAGATCAGGAGTTCACTGCCGCGTAGGCCACGGGTGGTTTCCTATCGGGCAATGATAGTCATGCCAGTTTGGTTCGAAGAATGGCTTCCAGCGCTTGGCTAACCTTTTCGCAAGTCAAGTCGTAGCAAGAGGTCAATACCCAGTACAACTCGATGACAGACACCATGGTGATGTATCCGGGGTTGTCGCCGTCCAGCGACTCAATCAACTGGGTCGCCTTGGGCGAATGCTTAAGGTCGTCCTGCATGGTCTAGCGCACGAGGACATTCGTGTCGAGACCAATCATCGTCCAAATGCCGCGCGCCGTGCGATGGCTGCGTTCATGGACTCAATGGAAACGGCCTTCTTGGCTGGTCCAAACATCCCTTTGAACGCCCTTACTTCGCTGGTAACGGCGACGAGCTCATAGCGACCGGGCGCGATTTGAACGAACTCAACGCGGTCACCCGCATCAACCTTGAGGTCATTGCGCACCTCAATGGGTATGGTGATCTGGCCTTTGGATGTGAGGGTCACTTTCACATAGGTAGCTCGAAATCACAGTACCATCAGGGCAACTATAAATAACAGGGGGTCGATGGCTACCAAGCCAAGCGTTGGGGTGGGCGTGCGCCTATGAAAATACTATACGTTGAAGATTCCGCTGCGGCGGTGCTGGTGATGCGTCGTCGCCTCTCCAATTTTGGCCATGAGGTGGTACTGGCCAAAAACGGATCGGAAGCGGTGCAGATGTTCCGCTTGGAGGCACCCGACCTGGTGCTCATGGACATAGAAATGCCGGTGATGAACGGCTTTGAGGCCGCCAGCCGCATCCGTGCCGTCGAGGCCACGCAGCGCTGGGCCTGGACCCCGATCATTTTCCTCACCGCCTCCGATACCGAAGAAAACCTGATCACCGCGATCGAAGCCGGGGGCGACGATTTCATCGCCAAGACCGTGACCGAGCCGGTACTGCACGCCAAGATGAGGGCCATGGCGCGCATTGCCGCACTGCGCCAGAGCCTGAGCACTGCCAACCAGAAGCTCGAGGCGCTGGCCAGCAGCGACGGTCTGACTGGCCTGTGCAACCGCCGCAGCATGGACAGCCGCGTGGACGCCAGCTTCGCCGACGCCGTGCAACTGCAGCAGCCGTTCGGGCTGTTGATGATCGACATCGATAACTTCAAAAAATACAACGACCACTACGGCCACCTACAGGGCGATGATTGCCTGCGTTCCGTGGCTCAGGCGATCGCAGCCACGGTGGCGATAGACAACGCCAAGGCCGGCAACGACGCCGCCTTTGCAGCGCGCTATGGCGGGGAAGAGTTTGCGGTTGTGATGCCCATGGCCAGCGCGGAGCGCACCGCCAAGATGGCCCATGCCCTGGTGGATGCCGTGCACGGCATTGCCATTGCCCATGAGAAAAATGCCGACTGGGGACGCGTCACCATTTCCGCCGGTGGCTCCCATCTGCCTCGGGCCAGCGGCACTATCGTCAACCTGTTCCGCGAGGCCGACTCCCGGCTCTACCAGGCCAAGGACAGGGGCCGCAACCGGGCCGAGCTCCTGCTAGTCTCAGCCGCCCATTAGGCAGCGGTGCCACGGTCTGCCCTCGCAATCAGGGGATAGGCGAATTGCCGCCAGCACTTGACATGGGGGGCCACCAGCAGGGGTTTGCGCCAAGGCCCTGGGCATACTGCGTCTCCAGTTCACCCACAGCCTGTTGTATCGCAGCCTGGTCTGGCAATGCCTTGGCCTGCCACCGTATCATCTGAACGCCTGCGCTTGTGCAGGCCCGTTCCTTGATCCACTCGGCGCGCACTTTCTCATTCCCAGTCTTGTCATCGAGTTCGATGACGGCCAACACGCTTGCGTCTTCTGTGCAGATCACAAAGTCAAAATGCAAGTGGCGTATGCGCTTATTCCAGACCTCAGAGTCAATCACCCTCTTGACGCCAAGTACGCCAACCACCGGCACCTGGAACATGACGATGTGCCCGGGCAGTGCCGCTACCAAACGCTGGTACAGCACCTGGTGGGGGCTGGCTAGCGGCTTTCTGGTGCAATAAGGCCAAGCCACATGAACATCGCGCCAAGCGCTGCGGCGCACCGAGAGGCTCAGACCCAGGGCGGCGCACAACAGAAGCAGAGTAGCAAAGGCAAGGAGGTTCAAGGCAGCGACCTACGGTTCAGGCAAGGTGATATTCCATTGCCAAAGTCTGCCGCCATGCATCCCGTCTGTCTTGATCAAATCCTGATCAAGGCCGCAGCGCTGGCGGCACAAGGCTTAAGCCCGGCGCCCCCTGCCCCTATCGCCGTATTACAGCGCTGCTAGCGGATGGGGCGATCCGTCATAGCCGCCCCACACCGATTGGTCGTATTCGATCACCGAGCCAGTCATCAGACCAGACTCGGCGCTGCACAAAAAGGCCACGGCACGCGCCACTTCCATCGGATCGACCAGGCGTCCGTTGGGTTGTGAGGCAGCGGCTTTTTCAAGCCAGTCGACATCCGCCTGGTGGAACTCGCGCTGGATGCGGTCTTCGCCCTCGCTGGCCATCCAGCCGATGTTCAGGCCATTGACGCGAATGCGGTTGCGCAAGAGCGCATAGGCGGTGTTGCGCGTCAGCGTGGCGAGTGCGCCCTTGGAGGCGCAGTAGGCAGCAATAAATGGCTGACCGGCCAGGGCCGACATGGAGCCGATGTTGACGATGCTGCCGTGGATGCTTTCGCGCCGCATCACCTTGATCGCTTCTTGCATCAGGAAGAACGGTGCTCGCACGTTGACGGCAAACATGTTGTCGAAGAGTTCGGGATCGGTATCCAAAATCGTGCCGCGATCGGTGATGGCGGCGGCGTTGACCAGCATATCCACGCGCCCAAAGGTGGCGTCGGCCTCTTGCACCACCTTGCGGCAGTCTTGCACCTGTCCCAGATCGACCTGCACATAGACTGCCTGGGTGCCGAGCGCGCTCAGCTTCTCCACCTGGGCCGCGCCCTTGGCGGCGTTGCGGCCGCAGATCACCACGCCCTTGGCCCCGCGTTCGGCCAAGGTGGCGGCAATCGCCGCGCCCAGGCCTTGGGTGCCGCCGGTGACGATGGCAACCTGACCCTCCAGTGAGGCGAGTGCGTGGGGGTTGGCTGCGGTTGGTTTGGTCATTTTGTCTCCTGTTATTGAATGAATCAGCTCAAGCGCGTTTGCGCCTGGGCCTGCAAGCTAGCGTTGAACTGTTCGGGCCTGTGGCCCTGCGCCAGCGCACTGCGCATCAGATCCTGCTGACTTTGTGGTGCCAGTCCGCCAATGGGCGGATCGCGGTCCAGATTGGTAGGGAAGGCGTAGCCCTCGGCGCTGGCAGCCACGGCGGCATCGAGATCGGCGCCAGCCATACGCGCGCTGGCCTGCAACAGGCTGGGATACAGCGCCTGCGCCATGCGCACCCGGTCCACCGTCTCCATGCAGCGCCCGAAGGCCGAGGACACCTGCAGCAGATTGGCCATGCGGCGTATGTCGGTGGAGCGGTTGTGACCGGCGGCGTGCAGCAGCGCCGGGTTGAAGAAGACGCCATCGCCTTTGTTGAGTGGCAGTTGCACATGATGCAGGTCAAAATATTCCTGGAACGCCGCCAGACCGGCCACCAGATAGCCCGCCTCGTATTTTTGCGAATGCGGCAGATACAGCGTGGGGCCGCTTTCCAGCGGCATGTCCACATGGGCTATCGCGCCCTGCAGCGTGAGGAACGGCGAGAGTTGGTGCACATGGGCTGGGAATCGTTCGGCCCCGGCGGCGGTGAAAAAGCCCAGGTGGTAGTCGCGGTGCGCGGTCTGCGCCGCACCACCCGGGTTGACGCTGTTGATCTGCGAGCTGAGCTGCCAGGCCGGGCCCAGCCAAGCCTCGCAAACGGTCGCCAGCAGGGCGTTGCCGTAGTAGGCGGCGAACACATCGGGGGCGCGCAGGCAGAGCTTTTCCACCGCATTCCAGACCCGGTCGTTGGCGCCGGGCTTGGCAAAGTGGTCGCCGCCATAGCCGGCGGCGCGCGACTCGGCTATCAGCGCGCGGAACTCCACCGAGGCGGCGTCGACCACCGCCGTATCGGGGCACAGTCCCTGCACCACCAGCACGCCGGGACCGCTGCGCCAGACCTGCGCCCATTCGGCCATCAGGCGCCGGCGCCAGGCTTGCGGATCCTTGGATGCGACCTGTGCCGCGCGCAGGGCCGCGCCGTCATAGATCGGCACGCCCTGGAGAATGGCGGTGGCCTGCGGGCAGTCATGGGGCTGCGTGCCGGTCTGCACCAGGCGATCCAGGTCAGCGACTTGGCACAGGTCGGCGCGCAGCCAACCCGGGGTGGATGGGTTACTGGCGGTGGCTAAAGATGGGTTCATGCGCGACGCCTTTGTGATCTGAGTCAATTCGAAGAAGTTGCAGTGTAGGAACTGCGATGCGGTGGCGCGGCACTAAAACGCCTCACAAACACCTCAGAATTTGGACACTTGCGGCAGAATGGAAACCCATGTCCCATCCGCATTTGCTCAAAGCTATCGCCCTGCAGGCCGGTGTCAGCCTGGCCACGGTGGACCGCGTGGTGCATGGCCGTCCCGGGGTGCGGGCCCACACCGTGCGGCGCGTCGAGCAGGCCCGCGCCGAGTTGGACCGGCAAAGTGCCCAAGTCGGACTGCAGGGCCGCAAGTTCCTGCTGGATGTGGTGGTGCAGGCCCCGGCGCGCTTTACCCGGGTGGTGCGCGATGCGCTGGAGCACGAGATGCCGCTGCTGCACCCGGCCATCTTCCGCGCCCGCTATCAGATGGGCGAGTCCATGGAAGTGACGGAGCTAGTCGCCGCATTGGACAAGATCGCTGCACGCGGCAGCCACGGCGTGCTGCTGAAGGCGCCCAACGATGCGCGGGTGGTGGCAGCAGGAGCACGGCTGCAGGCCAGGGGCATACCGGTGGTGACGCTGGTGACCGATCTGCCGGACTCGGCACGCCTGGCCTATGTGGGCATGGACAACCGCGCCGCCGGCCGAACCGCCGCCTATCTGCTGGGCCAGTGGCTGGGAGCGGAGTTGCGCGCCGGGGTGCTGGTGTCGCTGAGCAGCACGCGCTTTCGCGGCGAGGAGGAGCGCGAGGCCGGCTTTGCCGCCGCCCTGCGAGAGCACTATCCGCTGCTGCAGGCGGTGGACGCCAGCGAAGGCTTGGGCCTCCACGAGGCCACCGCCGCCCTGGTGTTGGAGCGGCTGCGCCAGTGGCCGGAGGTGTGTGCGGTGTACTCCATCGGTGGAGCCAACGCCGCCATCCTGCAGGCCTTTGGCCAGGCCGGACGCGCCTGCAAGGCCTTCATAGGGCACGATCTGGACGCCGACAACCTGGCGCTGCTGCGCAAAGGGCAGATCAGCGCCGTGTTGCACCACGATCTGGCGCACGACATGCGCATGGCCTGTCTGCTCATCCTACGCTCCCACGGTGTGGGGCCAACGCAGACTCCGGCCACGCTATCGGGCGTGCAGGTGGTGACGCCGTTCAACGTGCCGATTTAAGAAGCCTTTTCCATCCGCTCGCTTTTCCAATAAACATCGTCGCCCACGCTGCCATCGGTGCGGTGGCGGTTGAGTGAACGCGACAGCACAAACAGCAGGTCCGACAGACGATTGAGATATTGGCGCGGGGTTTCCTTCAACGCCTCTTCATTGCCCAGGGCCACCAGCGCGCGCTCGGCGCGGCGCGCCACGGTGCGGCAGACATGGGCCAGCGAGGCGGCACGGGTTCCGGCAGGCAGGATGAACTCGGCCAGGCGCGGCAACTCGGCGTTGTACTGTTCCAGCGCGTGGTCCAGCGCCAGCACTGCCTCGGGCTTGAGCAGCTCGTAACCGGGAATCGACAGCTCGCCGCCCAGATTGAACAGCTGGTGCTGAATTTCCACCAGCAGGCTGCGGATGCCATCGGGCATGTCTTCACATAACAGCACGCCGATATTGGAATTGAGCTCGTCCACATCGCCCATGGCGTGCACACGCAAGCTATTCTTGGAGACGCGGGTGTTGTCGCCCAGGCCGGTGGTGCCGGCATCCCCGGTGCGGGTGGCAATTTGTGTGAGGCGGTTTCCCATTTCGGTGCGTCCTTGGATCAAAATCAGATTATTGACGGAGAAGCCCTTGAACACAGCCACCCCAGACCATCACCTTGTGCCGCAAGCGACAGCACGCACCGTGCCACAGGCCCTGTTTGATGAATTGAGGGCGCGCTTTGGCACACAGTTCTCCGTAGCGCCTGCCGTTCTCGAGCAGCATGGTCGCGACGAGTCTGCCTTTACGGTGGCGCCGCCAGACGCCGTGGTATTTGCCGAAAGCACACTGGATGTGGCTGACGCCGTCAAGCTGGCGGCGCTTTACCGCACTCCGGTGATTCCTTTTGGCGTGGGCTCCTCGCTGGAGGGGCATGTGTTAGCGGTGCAGGGTGGCATCAGTCTGGATGTGTCGCGCATGAGCCGGGTTCTGCAGATCCACGCCGAAGACCTGACGGTGACAGTGCAGCCAGGGGTTACGCGCAAACAGCTCAATGAGGCGGTGAAGTCTGAAGGGCTGTTCTTCCCGATAGATCCCGGTGCCGATGCCAGCTTGGGCGGCATGTGCGCCACCCGCGCCAGCGGCACCAACGCCGTGCGCTACGGCACCATGCGCGAGAACGTGCTGGCGCTGGAAGTGGTGACGGCCAGCGGCGAAGTCATACGCACCGGCAGCCGCGCCAAGAAGAGCAGCGCCGGCTACGACCTGACGCGGCTGATGGTCGGCTCGGAAGGCACGCTGGGGGTAATAACGGAGATCACCCTCAAACTCTATCCCCTGCCCGAGGCCGTGATGGCGGCCAGTTGCTCGTTTGCCAGCCTGAGTGATGCGGTCAACACCACCATGCAAATCATTCAAATGGGCGTGCCGATTGCCCGCTGCGAGCTGCTCGATGGCAACACCGTGGGCATGGTCAACCGCCATTCCAAACTCACACTGCCGGAGACGCCGCTGCTGCTGATGGAGTTTCACGGCTCGCCGGACGGGGTCAAGGAGCAGGTGCAGACTGTTCAGGCAATCGCCGCCGAACACAGCGGAAACCAATTTGAGTGGGCACTCACACCCGAGGAGCGCACGCGTCTGTGGACGGCACGCCACAACGCCTACTTTGCCGGCCAGCAGTCCAAGCCCGGTTGCCGCGTCATCAGCACCGACACCTGCGTGCCGATTTCGCGCCTGGCCGATGCGCTGCTGGACTGCGTGGACGAGGCCAATGCGGCCGGCATTCCGTATTTTCTGGTCGGCCATGTAGGCGACGGCAACTTCCACATGGGCTATCTGATCAACCCAGATCAGCCGCAGGAGCGCGTGATGGCGGAGGAACTGAATACCAAGCTGGTGCAGCGCGCCCTGGCCCTGGGTGGCACCTGCAGCGGCGAGCATGGCGTCGGCCTGCACAAGATGGACTTCCTGCTGAGCGAGGCGGGAGCCGGTGCGGTGGACATGATGCGCGCCATCAAGCGCGCGCTAGACCCCCACAGCATCCTGAATCCGGGAAAAATCTTTAGCCGCTAAAATTCGGCGATTTCGGCGATGGCCTTGGCCATGTAGTCGATCTTATTTTGCATATCCTGTTCGCTATCGGCAAAGCGCTTGGCAACCGCATCGAACTCCGTGGTGCAGTCCATAAAGGCATCCACCACATCCGGGTCGAAATGTTCGCCACGCTCGGCAAAGATCACGCCCACAGCCGCATCGTGCGCAATGCCCTGTCGGTAAATTTTGTTGCTGATCAAGGCGTCGTACACGTCGGCCACGGCCACTAGGCGGGCAGACAGGGGAATCTGCGTCTCGGACAAGCCCTGGGGATAGCCTTTTCCGTTCCATTTTTCATGGTGGGAGCGGGCCAGCTCCTTGGCCATGCTCAGCATCGGTGACTGCAGGCCCAGCAATTTTTCAGCCCGCACAATGGCATCAAAACCCAGGGTCGTGTGGGCTGCCATGATGGCCTGCTCTTCGGCCGTCAGGCGCCCGGGCTTGAGCAAAATGCGGTCGGGTATGGCCACTGCGCCCAGATCGTACATGCAGACCGTGGCGCACAGCGTCTCGATAACATGGGTGCTAAGTTGCGCTGCCAAGGCGGGCTTACTCTGCAACTTGTCCGCCAACAGGCGCACATAGTGCCTGACGCGCAGCAAATGGCTGGCGGTGTCGGACTCACGCAACTCGGCCAGCGATGCGAGCGCAAACAGAACGACCTGGTGTGCGCGCAACGCGTCAAGCGTGCTCTCATCTGTAGCTGCCTGCGAATTCATATGGGATCCTCCTCAGCGCGCCACCACTGGCGCCCTGTATATCCACACCATTTTGCCACCAGGGGCGCGGTATTGGGCGAAAGGCAGCAGGTGGCTGGCCTCAAACTCCAGACTGACCAGCCAGGCACCGGGACGCAGCTCACCGGCCTTGATGACCGCGCGTGTCATGCTCTCCGGCCGCTGAAACAGATACACCATGTCGTAGCCCGACCAGTCGGCCAGCCAAATATCACCGCGCCGCACCTTCGCCCAGGGGCAGCGCACAGTGCTCAAAAAACGCAGCGGCCAGGAGTACTCGAGACCCTGCACATGGGCCTCGGGGTAGGCAGCATGCAAAGCCTGCAAACCGTGACCGGCACCACAACCGGCGTCCAGAACCAGGGCGCCGGCAGGTATGGGCGCGTGCTGGGGCAGCGCCTGCAAGGCATCCGATGGCGTGGGAAATACCGGCGCGTCGCGCCAGGCATTTACGGGGTACACCAGCAACAGCAAGCCCAGCGGCAGCAGCCAGGCCCAGGCGGGTATGCCGATGGATCCGGATGAGGTCAGGGAAATGGCCAGCGACAGCGGGAATCCGGCGCCTATCAGCAGGCGGCGCCACCAGGTCTCGCCCCACAGCGTGCAGGCCACGCCGAGCGCAGAGGCAAGTCCCAGCGAGAGACCGGGATCCGCGCCCTGCCCTGCCAGCAGCTTGAACAGCAGCCAGGTCAGCAGCCAGGCCAGCACGGCAGGCAGTGGCCACTGCCATTGGCCGGGCCAAAACTTATTGTCGACAGCCATGCGAGGCTTAGCGCGCCACTCCGGGCGACAGGTGTTCGATCAGTCCGTTGAGCTCATCGAGCGAAGCAAACTGAATCACCACTTCACCCATGTCTTCCATGCGGCCATTGCGTTTGACGCGTTTTTTGATGTGTACATCCACCTGAGCCATGAGCAGGTCGGACAGTTCTTCTTCTACCCGCTTCAGGTCGCGCGACTTCTCCTTCTTGGGCTTGGGGCTGGTCAGGGAGAACTCGGCACCGAGCTTTTTCACCAGGCTTTCTGCTTCGCGCACCGATAGCTTTTTGGTGGCGATCTGGCTGGCAGTCGTAATCTGTGTGGCGCGGTCCAGCGCCAACAAGGCACGGGCATGGCCCATGTCGATGTCACCGGCCATCAGCATGGTCTGCACCGGGTCGGCCAGATTCAACAGGCGCAGCAGGTTGCTGGCGGCGCTGCGCGAGCGCCCTACCGCCTGGGCGGCGGTCTCATGGGTCAGGCCAAATTCCCTGATCAGGCGCTGCAGGCCCTGCGCCTCTTCCAGCGGATTGAGGTCTTCGCGCTGCATGTTCTCTATCAGCGCCATGGCGGCGGCCGCCTGGTCCGGCACATCGCGCACCAGCACCGGCACGCTGTCGAGACCGGCCAGCCTGGCAGCGCGAAAACGCCGTTCACCGGCAATGATTTCGTAAAGTGCTCGCGGCGTGCCAGGACCGGCAACACCGCTGGGGTCCAGAGCCTGGCGTTTTGCCTGCGCCTGCTCGTCGCTTAAGCGACGAACGAGAATCGGTTGCATGATGCCCTGGGCCTTGATGCTCTCAGCCAGCTCGTACAGGGCGCCCTCGTCCATGTGCGTGCGCGGCTGGTACTGACCGGCCACCAGATCGTCCAGTAGCAGGGTGTTGGGCAGATCGGGCGTGGCAGCGCTTCCGTCCAAATTGATGGCTTCCTTGACCTTGGGTCCCAGCAGCGCTTCCAGACCCATGCCCAATCCCTTGAGTTTCTTGGTGACCATATTTATTCCTTTTTAGTTGGACTTGGTTTGCGTTGCGGCCTGACCGTTGCTAAGCCTCTCCAGCAGGGCGCGGCCTTCGGGCCAGTCGCCCAGGCCTGACTCGGCATTGATATGTCCGCGCGCACCATAGTCGATAAACTCCGAACTCCAGGTCTGGGCAAAAAGTCGTGCGCGCTCAAACCGCGTAAAAGGGTCGTCCCGACTGGCCACTACGACGCTGAAAAACGGCAAGCTTTGCATTGGCACCGGCGCAAAGCTCGGGAAGTTCGATTGACCCATTTCGGTTTCCGGGTCGCCAGGTGCCACCAGCAAGGCTCCCACAACCAGATGGGTGTTGCGCGAGTGCGAGGCCCAGGCAGCGGTTAGCATGCAACCCAAGCTGTGCGCCACCAGAATGCTGGGACCGGTCTGCGACAACAGCACGTCTTCCAGCCGCGCAATCCAGTCACCGCGCAGCGGGCGCATCCAGTCGTGCTGCTCCACTCGCAGGTCGCCATGGAGCGCCTCCCAGCGGCTTTGCCAATGGGCGGGACCGGAGCCTTGCCAGCCGGGCAGGATCAGAATGTTGGATGTCGGCATGGGAGTGATCTACATCGTCGCTATGCGCGCCACCATCTCTTGGGCAAAGGCCACAAAGGCCTGAGCGCCCTTGGATTGGATATCAAAGGCCACGCCCGGCATACCATAGCTAGGGGCTTCTGCCAGTCGCACATTGCGTGGAATCACGGTGTTAAACACCTTGTCGGCAAAGTGGACCTTGAGTTGCTCGCTGACCTGCTGTTGCAAGGTAATGCGCGGATCAAACATCACGCGCAGAAGGCCAATGATCTGCAAGTCATCGTTGAGATTGGCCTTGACCTGCTTGATGGTGTTGACCAGATCGGTCAGCCCTTCCAGCGCAAAGTATTCGCACTGCATGGGCACGATCACGCCGTTGGCACAGCACAGGCCGTTGAGCGTCAGCATGGACAGCGACGGTGGGCAGTCGATCAGCACGAAGTCGTATTCGGTGGCCACGGCGGCAATGGCGGCCTTGAGGCGGCGCTCGCGCCGCTCCACTTCCACCAGTTCCACCTCGGCCCCGGCCAATTCGCGGTTAGCGCCCAGAATGTCATAGCCGCAACCGGCGGCGATCAGTTTCTCGCTTTGCACCCGCGCCTCGGCAATCGACGCCGACTCCAGCAACACGTCGTATACGGTGAGCTCCAGCTTGCGCTTATCCACGCCGGAGCCCATGGTGGCGTTGCCCTGAGGGTCCAGGTCAATCATCAGCACGCGCTGTCCGACCTTGGCCAGACCGGCGGCCAGATTGACGGTGGTGGTGGTCTTGCCCACTCCGCCCTTTTGATTGGCGATGCAAAATATCTTGGCCATGTGCTTGGTTTCCCCTGCCGATGTGGCGTTCAGGTCTGAGTCTGTCATTTTGAAAGCGCCAACTTGATGCCAAAGCCGACTAGGAATAGCCCGGCCACTTTTTCAAGCACCCTGCCGATCATGGGATTGGCGCGCATGTGCTCGGCCAAAAAGTGCGTTAGCGCCGTGGCACATAGGCCGTAGCAAAAAGTTAATGCAGCAATCGTTACCGCCATAAGGCCATAGGTGGTCATACCCTGCTGGCGCACCGGATCGACAAACAGAGGAAAGAAGGCCATGTAAAACAATATGGCCTTGGGATTGAGCAGGGTGATCATCAAGGCCTGGCGCAGATAGTGACGCGGCTTGATGTGGATGACCGGTGCAGCGCCCGGTTTGGCCAGCAGCATCTTGATACCCAACCAGGCCAGATAGGCGGCACCCAACCATTGCACCGCCGCGAAGGCGTCCGGATAGGCGCTCAGCAGGGCTGCGACACCGGCCACAGCCGACCACATTAGTACCTGGTCACCCAAAATCACACCGAAGGTGGCAGCCAGTCCACCCGCAATTCCACCCTTGCTGGTGCTGGTGACCAGGGCCAGATTACCGGGCCCGGGGATCGCCAAAAACACAATCACAGTGACGACAAAGGTGCCGTAGTCGGTAACGCCGAGCATGGTGGTTTCTTTCTGAGGGAGAGCCTGAGTTTACGTTGGATTTTTGGCGGGGTAATTACGCATCGGCTTGCTTGGTTCCACGTGAAACACAAGCGCCACTGCAGGCATACCAACCACACAGGCGAGCAACGAAGTTCAGACAGAACGCAACCAGAGAATGCAGCGCTCCGCATTCAACCCTGGAATGGTCAAAGGTTCCACGTGAAACACTTGTACACCGACAGGCAGCGCGGCAATTTCTTCGACAGGATGCTTGCCCTTCATTGCCATCCAGACGCCCTGCTCTGCCAGACACTTGCGCGACCAGGTCACGAAATCCAGCAACGAGGAAAAGGCCCGCGAACTCACCACGTCATAGGTCTCAGTCAGATTCTCCACCCGCGCATGGATGCCACGTAGATTGGGCAACTTCAATGACACCGCCACCTGCTGGATGAAGGCCGCCTTCTTAGCCACCGTGTCCACGCAATGCACATTGATCTGCTGGCAGCAAATGGCAATCACCGCACCCGGCAGACCCGCGCCGGAACCCACATCCAGCAACCGTACCGGCACATCGACCGCCAACGCACCCGAAGCCCGTAACTCAGCCAGTTGCCTCTGCAAGGGCAAGACTACCGCCAGGCTGTCCAGCAAATGGTGGGTCAGCATCTCGGCAGGGTCGCGCACGGCGGTCAGGTTGTAGACCTTGGTCCATTTCTGAATCAGGTCCTGATAAGCCAGCAGTTGATCCACTTGCGCGTCAGAAAGGGCCAGGCCAATCGCCTGGGCACCGGCACGCAGCTCCAATTCCAGAGGCTTGCTCATTGGGCCAACTCCGTCGGGGTGCTGGCAGCATCCGGCTTGGAGTCGGTCTCGTCCAGCGGCTTGTCGGCAAAGCCCTTGAATTTGCCGCGCTTCAGGTGAATCAGCAGCAGCGAGATCGTCGCTGGGGTGATGCCCGACAGGCGCGAGGCCTGGCCCAGGGTTTCCGGACGAAATTTGCTCAGACGCTGACGGGCCTCGATACTCATGGCCGAAACCTGCATATAGTCCAGCTCTACCGGCAGGCGCAGGTTTTCATAGAAAGCTGCGCGTTCCACCTCACCCTTTTGCCTGTCGATATAGCCGGAGTACTTGGCAGCAATTTCCACCTGTTCCACCACGGCTGCAACAAACACATCCTGCGCCACCGCCGCTGCGTCGCCCGCCTCCGCCAGAGCAGCAACCGGCAGCTCGGCATTGGCAAAGCGGCCGTCGGCCAGCGACATCAGTCCGGCATAGCTCACGTCCGGGCGACGCAGCAGGTCGGCCAGGTTGTATTCGTGCTCCATGGCCTTGCCCAACACCCGCTCGGCCTCGGTCTGCGCCAGGTTGCGCGGGTTCACCCAGATGCTGCGGAGGCGCTCTGTTTCACGTGAAACAGCCTCCAGCTTGCGGCCGAAAGCGGCCCAGCGGGCGTCGTCCACCAGGCCCAGCTGCCGCCCCGCCTCGGTCAGGCGGGCGTCGGCATTGTCCTCGCGCAGCTGCAGCCGGAACTCGGCCCGGCTGGTGAACATGCGGTAGGGCTCGGTCACGCCCTTGGTGATCAGGTCGTCCACCAGCACACCCAGATAGGCCTGGTCGCGCCCCGGCAGCCAGCTCTCGCCGGTGAAAGCGATGCTGCCCGCCGCGCTGCTAGCGTCGTTGCCACCACCAGCGGCGCGCGCCTGAAGGGCCGCGTTGATGCCCGCAAACATACCTTGGGCAGCAGCCTCTTCATAACCGGTTGTGCCATTGATCTGACCGGCAAAAAACAGCCCGGCAATCTGGCATGTCTCGAAACTGCTTTTGAGCCCGCGCGGGTCGAAGTAGTCGTACTCAATGGCGTAGCCGGGACGCAGGATGTGGGCGTTCTCCAGCCCATCCATGCTGCGCACCAGGGCCAACTGGATGTCAAACGGCAGGCTGGTGGAGATGCCGTTCGGATAGTACTCGTTGGTCGTCAGGCCCTCGGGCTCCAGAAAAATCTGGTGGCTATCCTTGTCGGCAAAGCGATTGATCTTGTCTTCCACGCTGGGGCAATAGCGCGGCCCCACGCCTTCGATCTTGCCCATGAACATGGGACTGCGGTCAAAGCCAGAGCGGATGATGTCGTGGGTACGCAAGTTGGTGTGGGTAATCCAGCAGGGCATTTGCTGCGGGTGCATCTGCGTCGTACCCATGAAGCTGAAAACCGGCATCTGTGCCGACATGCCACCAGCCATGCCGTCGCCGGGCTGCTCCTGGCATTTGGAAAAGTCGATGCTGCGGCCGTCGATGCGCGGCGGTGTGCCGGTCTTCAGGCGGCCCTGAGGTAGCTTGAGCTCTTTCAGTCTGGCACTCAGGGACACCGCAGGTGGATCGCCGGCACGGCCTGCGGCGTAATTATTCAGCCCAACATGAATCTTGCCATCAAGAAAGGTTCCTGCGGTCAGCACCACTGTGCGGGCGCGGAACTGGATCCCCACCTGCGTCACGGCGCCAACCACCCGGTCTCCTTCCACCAGCAGGTCATCCACCGCCTGCTGAAACAGCCACAGGTTCGGTTGATTTTCCAGCACGCGGCGAATGGCCGCCTTGTACAAAACCCGGTCGGCCTGGGCGCGGGTGGCACGCACGGCCGGGCCCTTGCTGGAATTGAGAATGCGGAACTGGATACCCGCCTCGTCGGTCGCCAGGGCCATGGCACCACCCATGGCATCCACCTCCTTGACCAGATGGCCCTTGCCGATGCCGCCAATCGACGGGTTGCAGCTCATCTGGCCCAGGGTCTCGATGTTGTGGCTCAGCAGCAGGGTCTTGCAGCCCATGCGGGCGGCAGCCAAGGCGGCCTCGGCTCCGGCATGGCCGCCGCCAACGACAATCACGTCGAAATATTCTGGGTACAGCATGGTGGGTCCAATGGGGCGCAGCGCAAGAAACGCGGCGCAAAAGACAGATGAGAGAGGCGCCGATTCTACCGTTTGCTGCAAATTCAGGCACTGTCCAGGCAAACCCCTGCCCGATCTAGACGATGGGCTCTAGCCCTTAGCAAGACTGCCGTGCCATAGTGCAGCAAGCGGCCGTTAGGCGGCTAAGCGAACAGGCACAGACCATGAACCCCGAGTCTTTTGACTACATCATTGTTGGCGCAGGCTCGGCCGGCTGTGTGCTGGCAGCACGCCTGTCCGAAGACCCGCAGATCCGCGTCGCCCTGCTGGAGGCCGGCCCGGCCGACAGCAGCGTACTGATCCACTGCCCGCTGGGCATGGCGGTGCTGGCCCAAACCGGCCAAGCCAACTGGAATTTTGACACCGTGCCGCAAGTCGGTCTCAACGGCAGGCGAGGCTACCAACCGCGCGGAAAGGTGTTGGGCGGCTCCAGCTCGCTCAATGCCATGATTTACACCCGTGGCCAGCGCGAGGACTACGACCACTGGGCATCCGAGGGCAACACCGGCTGGTCTTATGACGAAGTGCTGCCCTACTTTAAGCGCGCTGAGGACAATACCCGAGGTGCCGATGCCTTCCACGGCGCGGGTGGCCTCCTGCACGTGATGGACCTGACCAGCCCCAATCCGCTGGGACAGCGCTTCATTGAAGCCGGTTGCCAATCCGGCTTTGCCATCAACACCGACTTCAATGGCGCCAGCCAGGAGGGTGTGGGCATGTACCAGGTAACGCACAAGAACGGCGAGCGCCACAGTGCGGCCAAGGCCTACCTGACACCGCATCTCAGTCGTCCCAATCTACAGGTGATCACCGAGGCGCACACCAGCAAGATCCTGATCGAGAACCAGCGCGCCGTCGGCGTGGAATTCTTGAGCAAAGGCCAGCAGCGGCAGCTGCGCACCACCCGCGAGGTACTGCTCAGCGCAGGCGCCCTGCAATCGCCGCAGATTCTGATGCTGTCCGGAATTGGCCCCACGGCGCATTTGCAGGCCCATGGCATCACCCCGCTGCTGGATCTGCCGGGCGTGGGCCAGAACCTGCACGATCACATGGACGTGGTGCAAATGTTGACCGGTCCACAACTGAATGATGCGATCGGCATCTCGCTGAGCGGCGCTGTCAGACTGCTGCGTGGTATTTCACAGTGGCGCAATCAGCGTACCGGTATGCTGACCAGCAATGTGGCCGAGGTCGGTGGTTTTATCAAGGGCGAGGCCAGCGAGGCCACGCCCGATTTGCAACTGCACTTTGTGGTTGCAAAGATCGTCAACCATGCCCGCACCCTGGTGTGGGGCCACGGTGTCTCCTGCCATGTTTGCGTGCTGCGCCCCCTAAGCCGAGGCAGCATCCGGCTGGCCAGCGCCGATCCACGGGCTGCGCCGTTGATCGACCCGAACTTTTTGGGAGAACCGGACGACCTGCTGCGCCTGATCAAGGGCTTCAAACTTATGCGTAAGCTGCTGCAGCAACCCGCCCTCGCCAGCCTGGGAGCAGAATCGCAGCACTCTGCACGCGCCCAAAGTGACCAGGAAATTGCGCAATTCATTCGCAACAATGGTGACACCATCTACCATCCGGTAGGTAGTTGCCGAATGGGCACAGGCTCCATGGATGTGGTCGATGCAAGGCTGCGGGTGCATGGAATTGCGGCTCTGCGCGTGGTAGACGCGTCAATCATGCCGAGCATCATCAGCGGCAATACCAACGCTACGACCATCATGATCGCCGAGAAGGCCGCCGATATGATCAAGGCGGCCGGGGCATAAAACGAAAGCGGGCACTCACTTTACAGATGCCCATTTTCCAACTAGCGCAGCGACATCCGAAGCAGCGTGTTGTCCTTCATGAAGTAGTGATGGTAGATCGCTGCCAGAGCATGACCACCAATCAGGTAATAAGCCAAATTTCCACCGAGTCCATGCAAGTCCCTGAGGGTCTGGCCCAAGGCCTTGTCCGGGGACAGCAGCGCTGGCAGCTCCAGACCAAAGAAGGGGATAGGTTTACCCCGAGCACTCAGCGCCGCCCAGCCAATCAAGGGCATTAGCACCATGATGGCATACAGCGCCAAATGCCCCAGCTTTGCCAGCTTCTCCTGCCACACAGGGGGTGCTGGAACAATCGCCGGTGTGTTGCCCAGAAGCCGAAAGACCACGCGCAGCCAGAACAGACCGAACACCAGCATACCCAAGGAAAAGTGCATGGTCTTGGCCCACTGACGGCTGTCACTGCCCTTGGGGAACACATCAATCAGGTTGACGGCGATATAAATCCCGATAAAGACCAGCACCATCAACCAGTGCATGGCAATGCTGGGGACGCTGAATCGTTGCGAAGAAGAAGTTGTCATGAAAAAATAGTGGCTGGTTACTAAGCCTGCGACTCTACGCCACGCATCTTTCAAAACGGTTAAAACTTTCTGCACACCGGGTAAAGCACACATGCACCCTGCCGCACAAACCTGCGGCAATACCGCTACCATCTCGACCTGCCACGGGCCCACACACCGTTCCACTGACCTGAAAGAAAACCATGAAGCTGTACTACTCTGCCGGCGCCTGCTCGCTCTCCCCTCACATCGTGCTGGAGGAATCAGGCCTGACCTATGAAGCCTTGTCTGCTCCTACCAAAACCCACAAGCTGGAAGACGGCACCGACTACTACACCATCAACCCGCTGGGTTATGTGCCCTATCTGACGCTGGACGACGGCCGCAGCCTGCACGAGGGCCCCGCCATTGTTCAGTACATCGCCGACCAGGTCCCTGCGAGCCAACTGGCGCCCGCCAACGGCACGTTTGAGCGCTACAAACTGCAGGAATGGCTGACCTTTATCGGCACCGAACTGCACAAGGGCTGCTTCTCGCCCCTGTTCAGTCCCGCCACCCCCGCCGACTTCAAGCCCTCGGTGATGGAGCGCCTGAACAGCCGCCTGCAATGGGTGGAAGGCGAACTGGCCGGTAAACAATACCTGATGGGCGACACCTTTACCGTGGCCGATGCCTACCTGTTTACCGTGACCAACTGGGCGCCCTATGTCGCGCTGGACATCTCCGGCCTGCCCAACCTGCTGGCCTACCGCGCCCGAGTGGCGGCGCGCCCGGCGGTCATCGCCGCGATGAAGGCCGAAGGTCTGATCAAGTAGTTGGCAGCAGTCTGCGCTGGCGCAATGCCAGTGCAGCACCCACCCACAGGGCGCAGGCGGAATACACCAGGCCACGCTCCAGGCCGCCCGCGCCATCGGCAATCCAGCCCACCACCGTGGGCCCCAGAATCTGTCCGGCGGCAAACACCGTGGTGAAGGCGCTGATGCCCTGACCCCAGGCCGACTGCGGCAGGTTGTGGCGTACCAGTGCCGTGGTGGATGCCACCACCGACAGAAACACGCCGCCAAACAACAACCCCGACAGCAGCACCCAGCCCCATTCATGGGTCAGTGCCGGCAACAGTGTAGCCAGACCCAGCAGGGCGTTGAGCAGGGCCAGTGGACGGCCATCATGAAAGCGGTCGAGCAGGCGCG
Source organism: uncultured beta proteobacterium (assembly GCA_903845935.1). Classification (GTDB taxonomy): domain Bacteria; phylum Pseudomonadota; class Gammaproteobacteria; order Burkholderiales; family Burkholderiaceae_C; genus Allorhodoferax. The sequence goes on from CAIMZI010000037.1 coordinate 49,326, forward strand.
CCCAAATTCGGGAAGACGCCATAACGGCAACACCCAACAAGGCATAGAACAGAGTGATTTCCGTGACCGAGCGGCCCTGGCTGCGTAAGAGCGCCACTACAAAGGTCATGTAACCGATATAGCCCACGCCAAACAAGGTGTAGGCCGCCAGACCAAAACCAAACGGACGCCAGCGAAACGTCACCGGCAGCACATTGGCAGCGGGAGCAGGCGCTGCCCAGGACAGCATGGCGCGCGCCGGCCAAGCCAACAAAAGACTGCACAACAGGCACAGGCCACCCAGAGCCCACCAGGCCCATCGCCAGCCATGCAGAGCCGACTGCGCCGCCTCGAGTGCCACCGGCACCAACAGGCTGGACAGCACAATGCCGACCCCGGCACCGCCGTAATAAATTCCCAGCAACAAGCCACTGCGCCGGGGGTCGCGCGCAGCCAAGCGTGCCGCCAGCAGCCCACCGGCGACAAATACCAGGGCACTGGCCATGCCGGCCAGCAGGCGCTGCGCCAGCAAGCCTTCGGTCTGCGTAACAAAGCCGCTGCCCACCATAAACACGCTGGCCAGCAGGGAACCCGCAACCAGCAACAGCGAGGGGCCGAAGCGCCGCATCAACCAGGGGCAGGCCAATGCGCCCAGAAAATAGCCGGTGGCGTTGGCCGTGTTCATGGCACCGGCCAGCGCATAGGACCAGCCCAGGTCAAGCCGCATGGAGGGCAGCAACAGGCCATAGGCAAAACGGGTAATGCCCAAGGAAATGGCAGCACCCAGGGAGATGGCCAGCGCCAATGCCATCAGTCGGCGCGAGGAGTGGTGCAAAGTATCTTTCCGTGGGGCATAGCAGCCCCTGATTGTGGGGCCGCACGCAACGCCTGGCGGCAACAAGGGCGACAGCAGCGAGCGCTCCTGCGGGAAACTGCAGACTAATCGGATGCCCGGTTCCTCACAATGCGGGTAAAAAGCCGGTCGTAGATCGGGTCGCGCGGGTACTTGCCGGTCAGCGGGTCGCAATTGCTGGCAAAGGCAGCGTCCAGCAACAGCCAGTCGGCCTCGTCCAGCACCTTTTCGGCCAGGGGCAGGATCACCGAGTCCTCCAGTTGCATATGGCTTTGGTATTGCTGCAGGTACTTGCGCGCCGCTTCTTCAAACACCTGTCGGCGTGAGTCTCCCACCAGTTCCCAGGCCAGCAACATGTGCTGCAGTTCGCGGACCGCACGTTCGCTACCGGCATGGTCTTTTTCCAGCCGCTCCAACACGTCCTGGCATTCACCGGAGCGCCGGGCTATTTGGGGAAACAGCAGTTGTGACTCCTTGGGGTGGTGCTTGCGCTCGGGAAACTCGTCGATATAGAAGAGGGTGGCGCGCATCACGTCAAAGTAGCGCTCAGGCTCATCACCCGGACCGCAGTCCATCAAACCACCCAAGGCGCGCAACATGGCAGCAAGCGCCATATGTTCGTCGCGGATTGTCTGCAGGCTGCTATGGGCCATCGCGTGTCTCCTTGGTGCAGCAAAGTCTTCTGCACCTTTATAGGCCCGGTTACCACCGGGGTCAAGCACAGGCAAACCCTGTCAGGATGTACCCGCAAGCAATCAAGGTTTCCAGCGCTTGAGCAGCAGCGCATTGGCCATCACGCTGACCGAACTCAGGGCCATGGCGGCGCCCGCAAACACCGGGTTCAAAAAGCCCAGTGCCGCCAACGGAATGCCCGCCACGTTATAGGCAAAGGCCCAGAACAGGTTTTGCCGGATCTTGCGCACGGTGCGCGCCGAGATGTCCAGGGCTGCTGCCACCAGCAACGGGTCGCCGCGCATCAGCGTGATGCCGGCAGCGTGCAAGGCGACATCGGTGCCGCCACCGTCCGGGTTAGCCATGGCCATGCCGACATCGGCAGCAGCCAGCGCTGGCGCGTCGTTGACGCCGTCGCCCACCATCAACACGCGGTGTCCACCCTGCTTCAAACGCAGCACCTGGGCCGCCTTGTCGCCCGGTAAGACCTCGGCCATGACCTCGCCCGCCTCCGGGTTAAGACCCAGCTGGCGCGCCATCGCCTCGACCGCGCCCCGGTTATCGCCGGACAGCATCAGCAGGCGCAGGCCGCGCGCACGCAAGGCGTCCAGCGCCTGCTGGGCCGCGGACTTGGGCTCATCGCCAAAGGACATCAAGGCAAGCAGCACGACGCGCTCGACGCCATTTTCCCTAACCCGTTCGGCCAGGGCCGACACGGTGGCGCCCTGCGCCTGCCATAGCGCCGCCCTATCCGCCAGCGGGCCCAGCGCCACCGCTAATTCATCCATCCAGCGCAGGCTACCCAGCAGCAGTTGCCGCTCACCCACCAGGCCCTGCAGGCCGCGTCCGGGCACCGCACTGACCGCGCTGGTCTCCAGCATAGTTAGACCATCGGCCTTGGCAGCAGCCAACACGGCACGGGCCAGTGGGTGCTCGGAGCCGCTTTGCAAACTGGCCGCCAGTTGCAACACTTCGGTGCGTGCTTGCCCGGCGCCGCCTTCCAGCTCCAGCAGCCTAGGGCGCCCCACCGTCAGCGTGCCGGTCTTGTCAAACACCACGGTGTCGATCTGGTGCGCCAGCTCTAGCGCCTCGGCATCCTTGATCAAAATGCCGTACTTCGCCGCCACGCCGGTGCCGGCCATGATCGCCGCCGGCGTGGCCAGGCCCAGGGCACAGGGGCAGGCAATCACCAACACCGCCACGGCATTGATCAGCGCCATCTCAAAGCTGTAGCCGCTCAGCCACCAGCCCAGCAGCGTAATGAGCGCCAGGCCCAGCACCACCGGAACAAACACCGCACTGACCTGGTCCACCAGGCGCTGGATCGGCGCCTTGGCCGCCTGCGCATCCTCCACCAGGCGGATGATGTGGGACAGCATGGTATCGGCGCCCACGGCACGCACCCGCATCAGCACGCGGCCGTCGCCATTGATGGAACCGGCGGTCAGCAGGCTGTCCACTTCCTTAGCCACCGGCAGGGATTCGCCGGTCAACATGGACTCATCGACCTGGGTGAAGCCCTCCAGCAGCACGCCGTCGGCGGCAAAACGTTCCCCCGGTTTGACGATCAGCTTGTCACCGACCAGAACCTCGTCGGCCGGCATGTCGACCTCGCCGTCCAGACCGATCAGGTGCGCCACTTCCGGCCTCAGGGCATGCAGCGCGCGAATGGCCGAGGTGGTCTGGCGCTTGGCACCCGCCTCCAGCCATTTCCCCAACAGCACCAGGGTCACCACCAAGGCTGAGCCTTCGAAGTAAAGGTGCACCATGGCGCTCGGCTCCGCAGTCAGCCAAAGCCAGACTGACAAGGCCCAGCCCGCTGTGGTGCCAATGGCCACCAGCAGATCCATGTTGCCGCTCAGGTTCAGCACAGCATGCCAGCCCGCCTTGTAGAAGCGCGCACCCAGCACAAACTGCACCGGCGTAGCCAAGAGAAATTGCCACAACGCTGGCAGCATCCAGTGCAGGCCGAACAGGTCGCCCAGCATGGGCAACACCAGCGGCGCAGACAGCACCAGGCCCCAGGCAATTGGCGCAAAACCGGCCCACGGTGAAGTATCCGGCGCATCGGTCAAGGTGTTTGCGGCGCGTGGTTCGTAACCGGCATCGCGCACCGCGCGGCGCAGGCGCGCCTCCATGTTAGGCGCTGGAACAAGGTCAGCAACCGGCAGCGCTTCAGCAGCGACAAGCTGCACGCGCGCCGATTCGGTCGCCAGGTTGACCGAGACGCCAGACACCCCCGGCACCTTTTTCAGCGCGCGCTCCACTCGCCCCACGCAGGAGGCACAGGTCATGCCGCCAATACCAATATCCAGAGTCGTGTCGTTGTTCATGGGCTTAGCCTAAGGCTTTCTACCGTGAAAAGGTTCACACTATGCTCCATTCTTAACCCCTCACCTTTGGAGAAGACCATGAACCAGACCTTTACCGTGACAGGAATGACTTGCGGCCACTGTGAAAAGGCCGTCACCCGTGCCATTCTGCAGGCTGATCCGCAAGCCCAGGTACAAATCGACCGCGCCCAGAACCTGGTGCAAATAGCGTCCGAGCAGCCGCGCGAAAAACTGGCTGAGGCGATTGCCGAAGAGGGTTACGCGGTCGCTGCGGCCTAAGCACAGGGCCCGCCATGAACCCACCCACCGCACTGCGCCAGGTCGAGCGCCTGGTAAGTGGCCAAGCCACCAGCGATGGCGCAGGCGTCAAGCTCACCCGCGTGTTGACGCAGGATCTGCAAAAGCGCCTGGACCCATTTCTGATGCTGGACAACTTTGCCAGCGACAAGCCGGAGGACTACGGCGCCGGTTTTCCCAACCACCCGCACCGGGGCTTTGAGACCGTCACCTATATGATCGCCGGGCGCATGCGCCACAAGGACAGTGGCGGCCATGAGGGCTTGCTGCAAAACGGCGGTGTACAGTGGATGACGGCCGGCTTTGGCCTGATCCACAGCGAGATGCCGGAGCAGGAAGCGGGTGTGATGGAAGGCTTTCAGCTCTGGCTGAACCTGCCGGGCAAGGACAAGCTGTGCAAACCCTGGTACCGCGACATTCAGAGCGAATCCATTCCCGAAGTCACCACGCCATTGGGCGAGGGCGATGACCCACGCGGCGGTGTGTTGCTGCGAGTGATTTCCGGCAGCAGCCATGGCGTCGAAGGTGCCATGCACAGGCCTGCAGCCGACTACCCGACCGACCCGCTGTATCTGGACCTGCACTTCCCTGCGAGTGGCGCCAGCATCACGCAACCGGTGCCGCAAGAGCACAACGCGTTTCTCTATGTCTACCGTGGCACTGTGCATGTGGTCGATGCCGAGGGCAAAGCCACTCCGGTGCCGCGCAATCGCATGGCGATTTTGAAGAACGCAGGGGATGCGGTGATGCTGCAATCCGATAGCTCAGAGGAACCGGCTCGCGCCCTGCTGATTGCCGGCAAACCCCTGCAGGAGCCGATTGCGCAATACGGCCCGTTTGTCATGAACACGCGCGACGAGTTGATGACAGCGGTGGAGGACTTCCAGGCTGGAAAAATGGGGTGAACCTGGCCCCCACGCTTCTCGCTTCGCGTAGTGCGCTGCCCCCCGGGGCTAATCCCGCTCGGGGCGGCCCAGCGCGGCATTGTCCAAGTTGTAAGACCTTGTTACGCCGGTCATCGCCACGCGCTTGCAGCCGTTGAACAGTCAGAAACCGTCACTTCTGGCGGTACCGGGCGCTCCAGCCCACCAACGCCATGTTTAGCTCTGCAACAAACAACAAGGTTCTGCGCACCACCGCCACCGTGGCCCTAGCCCTCGCGGGTCTGGCCGGACAAGTCGCACATGCCGACAACCTCAACCCGATTCTGGGTGGTGGTCTGGGCGCCATGGCCGGTGCACTGATCGGTCAATCCGTGGGTGGCCGTGACGGTGCCATGATTGGTGCAGCAGTGGGCGGCGTAGCCGGTGTCGGTATCGCCAGCAATGGCGAGCGCCACCGCCAGGAAATGGTGCGCACCACGGTTTACCAAGAACGCCCGGCCCCTGTGGTCTATGAACAAGCCTACCGCACTATGCCGGTTTACGGCTACCGCGAGTTCGAGCGGGTCAACTACTATCCGGTGCAGGACTACGGCCGCCGTGGCTGGGCTGAACATGGCTATGACCACGGTCGCTGGGAACACCGCGACGGTTATCGCCATGAAGGCGAACATCGCGGTTGGGATCGCCGCGACTAATTACACGGCGGAGATAGGCAGCACCTCGCCGCCCAGGGCCTCCAGTAACTCCGGAATCAACTTCTGCAACTCGCCAGTGGCAATCGCCACATCGGTGTCGAAGTTGTCGTCCTTGCCGTCTGAGGCCAGGGATGAGGCAGCCTCAAACACCACATCCAGCACCGCCACCTTCTTCAGCTGCAGCGCCTCGGTCAATACAAAGGACACGTGCTCGCTCCAGGTCATGGCCAGGCGCGTGGGCATCTTGCCCATCGCAATGTGCTCGGTTACTTCGTCGGTATCCAGTGCATGTCGCGTATAGCGCACCACGGCCTTGGACTCATCCGCAGCCTTCAGCTCACATTCCCGGTCCACGCTGAATCCGGCCGGTGCCTCCTTGGTCGACAGCCACTGCGCCATGCCTGCCGCCGGCGACATCTCGGTATTGATCAGTTGCACGGCAAAACCTTCGATGGCATTGATCAGGCAGCTCATCACCTCGTCGGCCCGGCCCTGGCTGCCGGCATCCATCACCAGCAAGGCAGACTGCGGGTCGATCCAGACCACGGTGGCGCCCTGCTTGGTAAAGGCCATTGGCATCAGACTCATGCGGGCGTCGTCCAGAATCTCGCGCGCTTCCTTCTTGCCGGGTTTGCGCCCGGTAGTGGCCTCGATCTGCGCCAGTTGTTCTTGGGCGCGACGCTTCACCACCGAGGTTGGCAAGACCTTGGTCTCCACCATCAGCTTGAGAATCCACTGGCCGCCCACCACTTCCACCAGCGCGCCATTGGCCTTGCCTCTGGGCTCCACCCAACCGACGGCCTTTTCCTGCGAACCGGTACATTCCACATAACGCGCGCTCTCCAGCGCTGCTTCCAATTGCGCAGCGGTCACCGTCCAGGGCGACAGCATGCGGTACATCATCACATTCTTGAACACAGCTTTCCTTCTGGCCACTGAATAGCGGCTCGGCCTGTATTGTCAACGCAAGTGCGGGCTGTCCTTTTGCAACTTTACAAACACTTATCCCAGTGCCACAAGACCGTTACATGTCCAGCGCACACTGCATGCAGGTCGCAAGCAAGCTTAGCTTTTGACCACAGCGAACTAAAGGAAAACCATGAAAAAATTGATTCAATCTTTGTTGCTTGCCGGTGTGATGCTTACAGCGGGTGGCACCGCTTTTGCGCAAATGGACGGCGGCATGATGGGACATCCCGGCATGCACCAAATGGACCCGGCAAAGAGGGCCCAAATGCACGCCAAGCACCTGGCCAACCTCAAAGCCAAGCTCAAAATCACGGCCTCTCAAGAAGCCACTTGGAACAGCTTTGCCGACAGCATGAAGCCATCCAAAGACATGATGGGCAAACGCCCGGACCGCGCCGAGATGGAAAAGCTCACCACACCCGAGCGTATTGACAAGATGCAAGCCCTGCACAAGGAGCACATGACGGCAATCGAAGCGATGATGGGCAAACGTGCAGAAGCAACCAAGGCCTTTTATGCCGCGCTCAGCCCGGAACAGCAAAAAACCTTTGATGCTGAAACCGCCAAAATGGGTCCGCATGGCGACGGGAACTACGAGATGAACCACGGCGGCAACAAACCGCCTCAGCCGCCCAAGCAGTAAATGCTAAGTGTCTGGCCTGGGTCCGCTCAGGCCAGCAGTTTTTTAAGTTCTCCGCTGACAATCAGGGCCTGCAGATCGGTGGCACCGCCCACCAGCATGCCCTTGACAAACACCATGGGAAAGGTGGGCCAACCGGTCCACAGCTTTAAAGCGTTGCGCTTGCGCCAACCGCTGAAATAACTGCCGTATTGCAGATAGCGGTAGGGCACACCGGCCGCATCTAAGGTCTTGCAGGCCTTTTTTGGAAATGGGTTGGCCGCCATGCCGATCACGACCACTGCATTCGCTGCAACAGCGTCCTGCACCTGCTTGACGATGCCCGCCTCATGCTGGGCTATGTGCTCACGAATGGCGGGATGCAGTTTTGCTTCTTCAAGTATCGAACGTGGCATGTCACTTCCTCTAGTAATCGGACCTGAGCATTATGCGATGACCTTGCTCTGTTTGATCGGTATCAAGCCTGTAAGATGAAGGCGGCACTACACTTCCACCCCTATCGCCATGCCCATTCCCACTCCATCAAGCAATGCTCCGCTGGTCCGAACCGTAGGCATGATGCAGCCATTGATCTGGCTGGTCATGGCCTGGCGCGATATTGCGAAGTCCGGTTGGGCCAGCATTTTGCACGGTGTTGCACTGACTCTGGTGGGTGTGTTTATCGTTGCCATGGCACGACACCATTTTTGGTTGCTGGCAGGTGCACTTTCTGGCTTTATGGTCATCGCACCGGTTTTGGCCACCGGTTTGTACGCACTCAGCCGCGCTATAGAACGTAGGGAAAAAGCCAATCTGTCACTGGTGCTAAAGGCCTGGCTGAACTGGCAGAGCAGCCACGTCAGCAAGTGGGATAACGATTATTGGTGCATGGTGCAATTTGGTTTCTTGCTTGCAGCGGCTGCTACCGGCTGGGTACTGACCTCTGCCGCACTGATCACCTTGCTGGCGCCTGTGCCCATAAACGGTCCGCTGGATTTTGTGCAGCATGTGATGTTGGCACGCGACGGTTGGCTATTTGAAATCTGGCTTGCCATGGGAGGTCTGATGGCTGCTCCCATGTTTGCCTCCAGCGTGATTGCCATGCCCTTGCTGTTGGATCGTCGTGTCACGCTGATGCAGGCAGTGCTGACGAGTTGGCAGGTTGTGCTGGCCAACCCCGTGCCGATGGCCTTCTGGGCCAGCATCATCATGATTTTTACGCTTCTAGGACTGGGCTCCCTGTTGCTTGGGTTGATACCGGTGATGCCGATGTTGGGACATGCCAGCTGGCATGCCTATCGCGATCTGGTGGACGCTTCCCATTTGCCTGCGCGCGACCCGCTGTCAGCGCCCGACAGCCAGCTTGGTGAAATGTAAATGTTTGGTTTTTCTGAAGCGCAAATTGCAACTTTTGGCCTCACCTTCGGGGTCGGCGGCTTCATGCTGTACATGCTTTTCATCATCGGGCACCTGGCCTGGGAGTCCAAGGCCGGCAAGTTCGGCACCTTTGTGATTTTTCTGGGTCTGGCCTTTGGCATGGTGGGTTTTGTTGCCAAGTACTTCATCCAGTGGTTTTTAGAGCGCTGAAGGCGCATACAGAAGACGGCTAACTGCCGATTACCCGATTTTTGCCGGCACGTTTGGCGAGATACATGGCCTTATCGGCGCGTCGAATCGCATCCATGCCGGGCTCATCACTGCTCAATTGCGCCACACCGGCACTAAAGGTAATCAATACCTTTTCCGTACCTGCCATAAAGAATCGTTTAGTCAATTCCCTTTGCAACCGGGTCATGGCCTCAATTCCCTTATCCATTGGCGTATCGGGCAAGAGAATAACGAATTCTTCTCCGCCAAAGCGCGCCAGTGTGTCCTGTGGTCGCATGCATTCACGAGCCACCTGTGCCAGATGGCTCAGTGCCGTATCTCCTACGGCATGGCCTAAGGCGTCGTTGAGCGCCTTGAAGTTGTCAATGTCCAACAGAGCCACACTCAAGGGCGTTTCCTTGCGCCTAAAGCTTGAAAGCTCCTTTTCCAGCGCCTCTTCCAGACCGCGGCGGTTGAGTGCCCCGGTCAAGGGATCGTGCCGAGCCTGGGTGCTGACCCGATCCAATTCCTGATGCAGCTTGGCAATTTGCGCCTGGGTCGAGTCCGCCTGCTTGCGCATGGCTTGCAGTTCGTCGCGTGCCAGCAGCGTCTCGTTGGCAATATCGCGCGTGGCAACAACAATCTCCTTGAGAACCGGTGCAATCTCGTTGATCGACTTGGAGTTCTCAATCAGACGTGCGCTTTCCTCCAGCTTTTCTTGATAAGAACCCGTACTTTGCGACATCTGTGACAAACGATCAATAAATGCCGCCAACATCTGACGCATTTCGTCCTGCGCCACCAGGGTTTTTTGCTTAGCGTCCTTTTGCTTGCTAATGACATCCTTGAGCAGACGTTCCACATCATCCAAACGGCGCAAGGTCAATGGCGGTGCAGAGGCAGACTTTAGAGCTTCCATTTGGCCTTTAAGCCACTGATCATCCAGAGAAAGTTCCGCAATATTCTCAAAAACCAATTGCAGAAGTTTAAGCAATCCGATCTTTATTTCGGCCTGGTCTTCCGCGGCAAATGACAGGCGGTGACTGTAGTTAACCAACAGCAATTTCACCGCTATCACGTCCATCCCGGGATGCTTGAGCGCCTTGATCAGCTGTGCGCTCTGTTCGGTAAAGCGTTCATCGTCGGTGCCCAAGGCCGGTTGCGCGTACTCAATCAATCGCCCCATCTGTGACAAGAACTCGGATGTCAAAGCGGGTGCAGCATCCGCCGCAGACCACGCACTCACCTGGGCCGTACCTGATTCCGTGGAAGAACTGGCCTGCGAAAACCCACTATAGGCTACCAGCGCAGCACGCACACCATCCCAATTCATGCGATCGATGGCCGAATCCAGAAGTCCCTTTTGCCTTTGCTGGCCTGGCGTCTTGGCTTGCAATACCGACGCAATTCCGCGCAGTTCCTGCGCTGGAAAGTGTTCTACCGATGGGATGCCAGCTATCTCGTTGTAAATGGCCTTGTAGTTCCCAGGGGTCGGTGCCAGCTTGCGCACGGTCAATTGCTTCAGCGTTTCTCTGGCGATTTCAAAAGATTTTTTTTCACTCATAACAAACCTGCTGCTATCTATTCGATAGCCATCCGTGTAGCCAGCATAGGTGACTTTTAAGCCAATTCCGCACGAACACAAGAGCCCGGTGGATGTTGGAGTATCCCCCTTTTTTAGGCATAAACAGCAGACAAATGCAAGCAATTGGAAATCAATGTACCTCGTTCCCATTTTTCTTTCTGTCAAGGTACAAAGCTGTGGATAAAGTTTTCACAACAAAGCACTTATCCACAGGCTATGAAGAATTTTTGAAGTTATCCAGTTTTCGGGTACATCTCGGAAGCACGGTCACCAACATTGGTTGACGGGTCGTAAGTTCATGATTTCAATAGAGAAAAACCGCTTGTCCACACAAAGGGCCTTTGCTCTATCTACTACTACTATTCTTTTTTATAAAAAGAAGATAAGAAGACAGTACAAGCCCTTGGAAAAAACAAAAATGTTGTGAGCGCATGGTGCTGCTTTGCGCCTGTTGATCAAGTAAGATTTGGCTTGTTTCCTTGCCTCCTCAGACCCACTTCCAACCCATGTCCGCCAAGTCCAAAGGCCAGCCCTCTTCTCAAGGCAATCTGCGTTTTGAAATCAAAAGCGCACAATTGCCGTTAGTCGCTTTGATGATCAAGTCGGATGGCTGGGATGCGTTGGCAGATGATTTGTGCCGTCAATACGGTGTTTCTGGTGAGAGTCCGGATTTTTTTGACCACGATCCGGTCGTGCTTGATTTTTCAGCGCAGGCGCGCGATGCCAAGCTTGCCGATACCGGCAAGTTGCTTAGTGCTCTGCGTTCCTGCCACTTGGTGCCTGTGGCTTTTCGTGGTGAACCAGCCGCATGGACCAGCACTCTTTTGAAATCCGGTCTGGTGCAAGCACCACAGGAGCTTGTCAAAGCCGCAAAATCGGCGGTACCAGCGCCAGTGGCGCAAGCCGTGCTGAGGGAAGTGCCGGGATTGGCGACGATGGTGATTGACAAGCCGGTGCGATCGGGACAAAAGATCTACGCACGTGGAGCGGATCTGGTGGTGCTGGCCATGGTCAACCAAGGTGGGGAAGTGGTGGCTGATGGCAATATCCATGTCTATGCGCCCCTGCGTGGCAAGGCCATGGCAGGAGCACGCGGCAATGCGTCGGCACGTATCTTTTCGCTGTGTCTGGAACCTGAGTTGATTTCGATCGCGGGTGTGTATAGAACCAGTGAAAATCCGCTGCCAGCCGATGTGGCAGGCAAGCCGGCCCAGGTGCGTCTGGCTAGTGAAGACGGACAGGAAAAGCTTTTGATTGAGCCGCTCAAGAATTAAGTTTTGAATTATTTAAACGAAAGAATAAGCAAGCATGGCAAAAATCATTGTGGTGACCTCCGGCAAGGGAGGGGTTGGAAAAACAACGACCAGCGCCAGTTTTGCAACCGGCCTGGCTTTGCGTGGTCTTAAGACAGCGGTCATTGATTTTGACGTGGGCCTGCGCAATTTGGACCTGATCATGGGTTGCGAGCGGCGGGTGGTGTATGACCTGATCAATGTGATCCATGGTGAAGCCAACCTGAACCAGGCGCTGATCAAGGACAAGCAGTGCGACAACTTGTTTGTATTGGCTGCCTCGCAAACCCGTGACAAAGATGCGCTGACCCAGGATGGCGTGGAAAAGATCCTCAAGGACCTGGCTGCGATGGGTTTTGAATACATCGTTTGTGACTCGCCCGCCGGTATTGAAACCGGGGCCTTGATGGCCATGCATTTTGCCGATGAGGCCCTGGTAGTCACCAACCCGGAAGTGTCTTCTGTGCGCGATTCGGACCGGATTCTGGGCATGCTTGCCAGCAAGACCAAACGCGCTGTCGATGGCGGCACACCGATCAAGGAACACCTGCTGATAACACGTTACAACCCGGCCCGTGTGGACCAGGGCCAAATGCTGTCGCTTGATGACATTACAGACATTTTGCGTATTCCCTTGATCGGAGTGATTCCGGAGAGCGAATCCGTGTTGCAGGCCTCCAACCAGGGTGTGCCGGCCGTGCATTTGCAGGGCAGCGATGTGTCCGAGGCCTACAAGGACGTGGTCGCCCGCTTTTTGGGTGAAGAGATTCACATGCGTTTTATTGATCCACCCAAACAGGGCTTGTTCAAGCGACTATTTGGAGGGAAGTAAATGATGTCTTTTCTCTCTTTTCTGCTGGGTGAAAAAAAGAAAACCGCCAGTGTGGCCAAGGAGCGACTGCAAATCATCCTGGCCCATGAACGCAGCGGCCGCAGCGCGGCGACACCCGACTATCTACCGGCCTTGCAGCGAGAATTGGTAGCGGTGATCAGCAAATATATCAAGATCAATCCGGACGATATCAAGGTCAATCTGGAACGTCAGGATAACCTGGAAGTGCTAGAAGTCAAGATTGAATTGCCCGACGCTCGATGAGCGGTAGCCGGGCCTGGCCTGGCCTGGCTATCAGGCTGCTGCTGTTTGAAATTCGATTTGCTTGCGTTTGAGTGCCATATCGGCATCTGAGTCCGCATAGCGTGCAGCGATGGCCCTGATCTCGTCCTGTATGGCAAGAAAGGCATCCACCATATCCGGATCAAAGTGGCTACCCTTGCCTTCGGCAATGATGGTGATGGCCCTTTCATGGGACATGCTGTCCTTGTATACACGCCGACTGATCAGTGCATCATAGACATCGGCCACCGCCATAATCCGCGCGGAAACCGGAATGGACTCGCCCTTCAATCCTTCAGGGTATCCCGAACCGTCCCACTTTTCCTGATGCCCGTAGGCAATTTCCTTTGCCACCGATAAAAAGTCCACTTTCAAACTCAATGCATCTTCAGCAGCCTGTATGGCATCGCGCCCCAGGGTGGTGTGGGTCTTCATGATTTCAAATTCTCCGGGCTCAAAACGCCCCGGCTTGAGCAAAATCCGATCTGGAATGCCCACCTTGCCAATGTCATGCAAGGGCGCAGACTTGAAAATGGTGTCAATCACGCCGTCGGTTAGCAAACTGCTGAAGCGTGGGTGGGACTTCAGTTTGCCGCTCAGGGCCTTAACGTAGCCCTGAGTCCGGCGAATGTGGTTTCCGGTGTCGGAATCACGGGTTTCCGCCAAGGCGGCCATGGCTTGAATCGTGACATCCTGAACCGCACTGATCTCACGCGTGCGCCGCGCCACTTCACTTTCCAGATATGAGGTCTTGTCCGTGAGAAAGTCAGCATAGGCCTTTGCCGCCAAGTGGGTCTTAACGCGAGCCTCCAGAATGGGTGGGCTGATGGGCTTGGTGATGTAGTCCGAAGCTCCCAGGCTCAGGCCCTTGCGCTCGTCTTCGACCTCTGATTTAGCGGTCAGAAAAATAATGGGAATGTGGGCTGTAAGCGCATTGTTGCGGAGTTGTTGGCAGACCTCATACCCGTCCATGACTGGCATCATGACGTCCAACAGAATGAGATCTGGAGGATTTTCCGATTGGGCAATTTTCAGAGCTTTTTCGCCGCTGATTGCGACCCGAACCCGATAGTCCCTCTTGAGAAGGTTGCTGACCAAGGTCAAATTGTCTGGCGTGTCATCCACCACCAAAATGGTCGGCTTATCCCCAGTGTCCGAGCTACTCATCACAAGGCCTTTATATTGAGTCGCGATGCTTGTGTTGCCAAAAAAGCCAGCACCACACGCCCACCATGGCCGAATAGTAGCCCGAACTTGCCTTGCTGCAACTAAATTTGTGTTTTTATTCACACATAAATAGGCGTCACCCCACTTAAGCCAGCGCCAGCGCTGTCTTGTCCACCACACGGCGAAGCACAAAACTGCTGTGTACACCTGTGACCCCGGTGATGCGGGTCAGCTTATCTAGCAAAAGGGTCTGGTAATGGTCCATGTCGCGCACCACCACCTTGAGCTGGTAGTCGGCGTCCTGGCCGGTGATCAACAAGCATTCCAGCACCTCGGGCAGCACGCTGACCGAGCCCTCGAAATTGGCAAAGCGCTCGGGCGTGTGCAGGTCCATCGAGATGTGGACCAGGGCCATCAACGTCAGGCCCAACTTGCGCGCATCCAGCAGCGCCCGGTAACCCAGGATCAGTCCTGACTCCTCCAACGCCCGAACCCGGCGTAGGCAGGGCGAGGGCGACAAGCCTATGCGATCGGCCAGATCCTGGTTGTTGATGCGGCCTTCGATCTGCAGAATTTCTAGAATGTGCCTGTCATAGCGATCTAACGTCATAACAACTTTCATATTTTTTAAAAAAATGGCAGATTATGCCAAAAAATTTCTTTTTGCGGGCAAAAACGCAATTTGCTGCCGGACTCCGCCCGATACACTGAATGCATCTGTCATTCACAGCATACAAAGCAAGAACGGCCACAAACCACCGCTTGCGCAGCCCCTCCCCACAAGGGCAGGCATTGCAAAACCAGCCCCCGGCGCCGTACCAGCTCCGGGGGTTTGTCTTTTGAGGATTTCAGGATGTTGGCTCCGGCCGCATGCGCTTGCTTGGGCTATAAGTGAGATTGAATCGTTAATTGCCAAGTACCATGACCCACGAACCCCGCCTGACCATCGCCCTGCGCAGCCTGCTGAACACCCAACGGGTGGCCGCACTCGGCACCTTGGATGATGCAGGTCAGGCCTTTGTCTCCATGGTGCCGTTTGCTATCGATGGCAGCAGTGGCGCCTTGATCATCCATGTCAGCGGTTTAGCGGTCCATGCGCGCAACTTGGAACGCGTGCCACGTGTGTCTTTGTTGGTGATGCAGGCGGAGGTGGCGGGTGAACCTGTCCACGCCATGCCGCGCGTCACGCTGGACGGGATGGCCTCGGTGCTGGCGGTAAATAGTCAAACCTGGGTCGGTGCACGCACGGCCTATCTGGCGCGCTTTCCGGACGTGGAATACATGACAGAACTGGGCGATTTCCGTTTTGTTTCCATTGTCGTAAGCGGCGCGCGCCAGGTAGCGGGTTTTGGCGCAGCACGCTCCATTGACGCCGAGGAACTAACGCAAGTACTGCGTCAACCAACCTGATTTAGGGGGCCTCGACGAAGGCCTTCATCATGCGAGCCACGTCTAGCCCGTCGTGTGCCAGCTCCAGGCTTTTGAAGCCCGCGCCATACAGTTCCTCACCCAAGGTCTCGCGACGCCTGTTCATCAAAAAGGCGCTGTACTCTTCGACAAATTCGGGATGGCCCTGCACGCAGAACACCTCTTCGCCGACGGAGTAAGCCGCTACCGGGCAATGCGCATTGCTGGCCAGCAGCAAAGCCTTGTCGGGCAGTTCCAGCACCTGGTCACGGTGACTGACCAGCAGAGACATCTTTTTGTCTTCCGGAGCCAGTGGCAAGTCAGTGGCGTGCCAGTCGTAAGACATGCGGCCCACGCCCCAACCCTGCGGTGCGCGCCCGACCTTGGCGCCCAGGCAGATGGCAATCAGCTGGTGACCAAAGCAGATGCCCAGCAGTTTTTTCTTTTGCTCCAGCAGCTCGGAAACGCGGCGCCTTAGTTCCAGCACCCAGGCCTCATTCGAAAACGAATCTGCCTTGCTGCCGGTCAGCAACACCGCGTCATAGCCGTCAAACGATTCCGGATATTCCATGTTCGGCGTGTGAAACACGTCAAATTGCCAGTCGCTGGCACCGGCGTCGCGGAAAAGTCGTTCAAACATAGATCCGTAACGCTCGTAGAGCGGCACGACTTCAGGTGCCAAATCGTCGTTTTCGAGAATGCAAATTTTCTTCATAGCTCGATATTCTCCCCCGGTTTTGGCAAACGTGTTACATTAGCGAGTCGCTTCATGCGAACTGACTGTGCACATCTGCGGTTTGCCTCCCAGGCAATTCATCACACGCAACACTGCACCGGCCCCTGGCAGAGGGGTCGTCCGTTCAGCAATTTCAAAGCGCACCGCTAACACTCTCACGGCTCAGCGGTTATTTCTCCCTTTTTTCCTGCACGAAGTCCCTGCCAGCGACACGTGCGAAGTGTTTCCAGTGTATTTTCAATGATTCAGAATAATAATTTCTCGCTACTGTCCCCCGTGACCATGGGCAAGTACCGCATCGCGGCCTGCCCCCGACCGCTCACCAGCGGCCGTTTCGAAGCCCAGGTTTCGATTGCCAGCGGAAGCGGTAGCGCCTCCACAGACCGCGTCATGCGCTTTTTCGATGACTTCCTCACACACGATGCCGCAGCCCACTATGCGTTGGCCCAGGGCATCGATTGGGTACATGCCAAGACACGCACCCACTAAACGTACGATAATAGAGAGCTTAAGGATCTAACCATGGCTAAAGAAGAACTGATTGAAATGATGGGCGTTGTCAACGAAGTGCTGCCAGACACGCGCTTTCGCGTGACCCTGGACAACGGTCACCAGTTGATCGCATATTCGGCCGGCAAGATGCGCAAGAACCACATTAGGATTCTGGCGGGTGATCGCGTGTCCCTGGAGCTCTCGCCTTACGACCTGAGCAAGGGCCGCATCAACTTCCGCCACATCGAAGGACGCGGGCCCATGACGCCGCGCCGTCCTCAGTAAAACCTGCCAAACTAGCCGCCCTAACAGGCGGTTTTTTTTGGTCTATGTTTTTATAAAGATATAAAGAGGCAACCATGTCCTTGAATCCTGTGATTTCTCTGTTGGGCCGACGCCTGCGCTTGGCCGTGATAGGCGGCGGCCCCGGCTCCTTTATCGGCGCCATGCACCGTCAGGCAGCCCGCATCGATGACCGCTATGAGCTGGTCGCCGCCTGCCTGTCTTCCAACGCCGAACGTTCGGTGCAGGCTGGACGCGAATTGGGACTGGTCGCTGAACGTTGCTACGCCGACGGCGCGGCGTTGATTGCAGGTGAGGCAGCGCGTGCCGACGGCGCCGATGTGCTGGCCATCATGACGCCCAACGACAGCCATTTCACCTTCTCCATGGCGGCATTGAACGCCGGCTTGGACGTCATCTGCGACAAGCCCATGACCAACACGCTGGACGAGGCAAAGGTGCTGCTACAAAAGGTCAGGAGCAGCGGCCTGGTGTTTTGCCTGACACATAACTACACCGGCTACCCCATGGTGCGCCAGGCACGCGCCATGGTGGCGGCGGGTGAACTGGGCGATATCCGTTTGGTGCAGGTGGAATATGTGCAGGGCGGGCGCTCTCAGCCCGGCATTTCCCGCTCGCCCTGGAAGGACGACGCGGCGCGCGGCGGCCCCTCGCTGGTGATGGGCGATATCGGCACCCACGCTCACAACCTGCTGCGCTTTGTCACCGGCCTGGAAGTGGCGCAGGTGGCGGCCGAGGTTGGCACCGTGGTGCCCACGCGCGTGACGCATGACTATGCAGGTGCAATGTTGCGCATGGACAACGGCGCACGCGGCAGCTTTTGGGTGACGCAGGCCGCCACCGGCGTGGAAAACGCGCTGCGCATCCGCGTCAGTGGTTCGCTTGGAACCCTCGAGTGGCAGCAGGAAGTGCCGCAGCTTCTGAGCTTCAAGCCGCACGGCGCACCGGCGCAGACGCGCACGCCCAACGGCCCCGGCACACTGCCCCTGTCGGCGCATTCCTCGCGCATCGTCGCCGGTCATCCGGAAGGCTTTCACGAGTGCTTTGCAAATATTTATTCCGATGCGGCGCAGGCGATTGCGGCGCGCCGCGCGGGCAAGGTGGCCGAGCCCTTGGCGCTGCATTTTCCGAATGCTACCGACGGGCTGCTGGGCCTGCAGTTTGTCGATGCGGTGATTCGCTCCAACGCCAGCAATGGCGCCTGGACCACGGTTTAAATAATTTATCTTCCCCAGCGCAACACTAGCGGGTCCAGCCGCTTCGCCGTTTCAATCAGCCCGGCACGCGTGTCCGGGTGCATGGAGGGCAGCGGATGGCGTGGCGCCTCGCAGGCAATCACTCCGCCCTCTTTCATCAAAGCCTTGGCCGCGAGCAGACCGCACTGGCGGTTCTCGTAGTTGATCAGCGGCAGCCATTCCTGGTAGGCCTGCGCAGCCTCTTCGCGGCGGCCTGCGGCGTAAGCGTCCACGATCTTGCGGATGCCATCCGGAAAGCCGCCGCCGGTCATGGCGCCTGTTGCACCGGCGTCCAGATCCGGCATCAGCGTGATGGCTTCCTCGCCGTCCCAGGGGCCTTCGATGGCAGCACCGCCCAGGCGGATCAGTTCGCGCAGCTTGGAGGCGGCACCAGCCGTTTCGATCTTGAAGTACGACACCTGTTCAATCTCCTGCGCCATGCGCGCCAGAAACACAGCGGATAGCACCGTGCCACTGGCCGGTGCGTCCTGGATCATGATCGGGATGTCAATCGCATCCGAAACCGCCTGGTAGAAGCCCTGGATCTGCGGCTCCGGCACGCGGAAGGTGGCGCCGTGGTAGGGCGGCATCACCATCGCCATGGAGGCACCCAGATCCTGTGCCTGCCTGCTGCGCTCGGCGCACACGAGCGAGCTGAAATGCGTGGTGGTGACGATGACCGGCACGCGTCCGGCCACATGCTCCAGCATGGTTCGCGTCAGCAGTTCGCGCTCTGCGTCCGACAGCACAAACTGCTCAGAGAAGTTGGCCAGGATGCACAGGCCGTTGGAACCCGCGTCGATCATGAAATCGACGCAGCGCTTCTGGCTTTCCAGATCGAGCGCGCCGGTCTCCGAAAAGGTGGTGGGCACCACCGGAAACACGCCTTGGTAGCGTGGTGTTGCGCGTGTAGTCATGGCGTGAGGGCTCGGGGGTAAAGGGGTTGGAATGTGGATGGAGACGCAGAGACCTGTTTACATGCCGGTGTACGAAGTCTTCACCACCGTGAAAAACTCCTGCGCATAGCGGCCCTGCTCGCGCGGGCCGTAGCTGGAACCCTTGCGCCCGCCAAAGGGCACGTGGTAGTCCACGCCAGCGGTGGGCAGGTTCACCATCACCATGCCGGCCTGGCTGTGGCGCTTGAAATGGGTGGCGTATTTGAGGCTGCTGGTGGCAATGCCGGCCGACAGACCGAAGGGCGTGTTGTTCGCCTCTGCCAGTGCCGCCTCATAGTCTTTCACGCGGAGGATGCTGGCCACCGGGCCGAACACTTCTTCGCGGTTGATGCGCATGACCGCGGTGGTGTCGGTGATCAGCGCGGGCTGCATGTAGAAGCCGTCGGTGCTGCGTTGCAGGCGCTCGCCACCAGCTACCAGCGTGGCACCCTCGCCCTGCGCGATGGCGACATAGCCGAGGTCCTGCTCCAGTTGCGCAAGAGACGCCACCGGACCGATGTCGATACCCGCTTCCAGCGCGTCGCCAATTTTCAGCGTGGCCATGCGGGCCTTCATGCCTTCGACGAACTGCGGGTAAATGCCCTCGGTCACGATCAGGCGGCTGGACGCGGTGCAGCGCTGGCCGGTGGAGAAGAAGGCGCTTTGCACGCTGAGTTCAACGGCCTGTGCCAGGTTCGCGTCGTCCAGAATCACCTGTGGGTTTTTGCCGCCCATTTCCAGCTGGAATTTTTTGAGGCTGGTGACGCACTGCAGGGCAATGCGATTGCCCACGGCCTGCGAGCCGGTGAAGCTGATGGCGTCTATGCCGGGGTGCGTCACCAGCGGGTCGCCAATGACGCTGCCGCGGCCCATCACCAGGTTGAAGACGCCTGCGGGGATGCCGCTGCGGCTGATGATTTCGGCCAGCGCCCAGGCGCAGCCCGGCACCAGATCGGCCGGCTTGAAGACCACGCAATTGCCATAGGCCAGGGCCGGTGCAATTTTCCACGCGGGGATGGCGATGGGAAAATTCCAAGGTGTGATGATGCCGATCACACCGAGTGGCTCACGTGTGACTTCCACGCCAATGCCGGGCCGTACCGAAGGCAGTATTTCACCGGCCAGACGCAAACACTCACCCGCAAAGAACTTGAAGATATTGCCGGCCCGCGCCGCTTCACCAATTCCTTCGGGCTTGGTCTTGCCCTCTTCGCGGGCCAGCAGCGTACCCAACTCCTCGCGCCGCGCCAGGATTTCGGTGCCGATCTTGTCCAGCGCATCGGCACGGGCCTGGATGCCGGAGATGGACCAGCCGGCAAACGCCGCACGGGCTGCCTGCACGGCGTCGCCCAGTTGTGCCGCGCTGGCCTGGGTGTAATGCCCCTGCACATCCGCCGTGTTGGAGGGGTTGACGTTGGGCGTAGTGGCCTGGCCCGCCACCCATTCGCCATTGATCAGGTTCTTGTGTGTCATGCAATGCTCTAAAAAATCAATGCGAGTCGCGCGGGATGCCGGCACCGCTGCCGCCCACCAGAAAGTCGAGGTCGGCGCCGAGGTGCGCCTGCTGCACGGTTTCCACATACAGCTTCTGGTAGCCACGCTTGGGCGCTTCGGGTGCCACCCACAGCTTGCGGCGCTCGGCCAGCACTTCGTCGCTCACCTCCAGATGCAGGCGCCGGCCTGCAACGTCGAGTTCAATCATGTCGCCGTTCTGCACCAGCGCCAGCGTGCCACCGGCCGCTGCTTCGGGCGAGGTGTGCAAGACCACGGTGCCGTAGGCGGTGCCGCTCATGCGGCCGTCGCTGATGCGCACCATGTCGGTAATGCCTTTTTTCAGCACCTTGGGCGGCAGCGGCATATTGCCCACCTCGGCCATGCCGGGGTAGCCGCGCGGGCCGCAGTTCTTCAGCACCATGACGCAGTTCTCGTCCACGTCCAGATCGTCGCTGTCGATGCGCGCATGCAGGTCTTCGATGTTCTCAAACACCACGGCGCGGCCGCGGTGCTGCAACAAATGGGCGGACGCGGCGGAGGGCTTGATCACCGCTCCATTGGGTGCCAAGTTGCCGCGCAGCACGGCAATGCCGGCGTCCTTCATGAAGGGTTCTTCCGGCGTTTTGATGACTTCGCGGTTGTAGCAGGGGGCCTGGGCAATGTTCTCGCCAATGGTCTTGCCGTTGGCCGTCAGGCTTTCCAGATGCAGCAGGTTCTGGATCTCGCGCATCACGGCAGGCAGACCACCGGCGTAGTAAAAGTCTTCCATCAGGAACTTGCCCGAGGGCTGCAGGTTCAACAGGCAGGGCACCTGCGCGCCGAGCTTGTCCCAGTCTTCCAGGTTCAGCTTGATGCCCATGCGCCCTGCGATCGCAATCAGGTGAATCACCGCATTGGTGGAGCCGCCGATGGCCGCGTTGGTGCGGATGGCGTTCTCGAAGGCGTCGCGGGTCAGGATCTGCGACATCTTGATGTCCTGCTCCACCATCTCCACAATCCGGCGTCCGCTCATTTGCGCCAGGCGATTGCGCCGCGTGTCGGCGGCGGGAATCGCGGCATTCTCGGGCAGGGACATGCCCAACGCTTCGACCATGCTGGCCATGGTGCTGGCTGTGCCCATGGTCATGCAACTGCCCTTGGAGCGGTGCATGTCGGACTCGGCGGCGGTGAAGTCGGCTTGCGTCATCTCACCGGCGCGTACCATTTCCGACATCTGCCAGACGCCGGTGCCGGAACCTATGTCCTTGCCACGGAACTTGCCGTTAAGCATGGGGCCGCCGGAAATGCCGATGGTTGGCAGGTCGCAACTTGCCGCACCCATCAAGAGCGAGGGCGTGGTCTTGTCGCAGCCCATGAGCAGCACCACGCCGTCGATCGGGTTGCCGCGGATGCTCTCCTCCACGTCCATGCTGGCCAGGTTGCGAAACAGCATCGCAGTCGGGCGCAGTTGCGTCTCACCCAGCGACATCACCGGGAACTCCAGCGGGAAGCCGCCTGCCTCGTAGACGCCGCGCTTGACAAACTCGGCCAGCTCCCGGAAGTGCCCGTTGCAGGGGGTCAGCTCGCTCCAGGTGTTGCAGATGCCGATGACCGGGCGGCCGTCCAGCTCGTCGTGCGGATAGCCCTGGTTCTTGATCCAGCTGCGGTGCACAAAGCCGTCCTTGTCGTTGCGGCCAAACCAGGCCTGGCTGCGGCGGAAAGGGTATTTTTTGGATTCCATGGTGTCGTCCTCGTAAATGTTTTTTGTAGAGCGGTGAGCCTTCGCGACCACTTCGCTCTTGACAAAAGGCATCCTAGCAAGGCACATTGATAAAGGAAAATCAAGTTATCAGTGTTTGACATATACAAATTGCAATAGATCAGGAATTCGCATGGCATCCCTATCCCCCATCTCCACCAAACTCGCCCATTACCCCAGCCTGCAAGGCCAGCGCGTCTTCATCACCGGCGGTGGCACCGGTATTGGCGCGGCCATGGTCGAGGCCTTTGCCCAGCAGGGCGCACAGGTCGCCTTCGTCGACTTTGCTGAGGCCGAGAGCCTGGCCTTGGTGGAAAAAATTTCCGCTGCTGGTCATCCCAAACCCTGGTTCTGCCATTGCGATGTGCGCGATGTGCCGGCGCTGCAAAAGGCCGTGGCGGACGCCACCGCCGCCTTGGGCGACTTCTCCACCCTCATCAACAACGTGGCGCGCGACGACCGCCACACGCTGGAATCGGTCACGCCCGAATACTGGGAAGATCGCATGGCAGTGAACCAGCGCCCGGCCTTCTTCGCCATCCAGGCCATCGTTCCCGGCATGAAGCGTCTGGGCTTTGGTTCCATCATCAACTTCGGCTCTACCGGATGGCAGACCAAGGGCAGCACCTACCCCTGCTACGCCATCGCCAAGTCTGCCGTCAACGGTCTGACTCGCGGCCTGGCCGGCAGCCTGGGGCAGGACCGCATCCGCGTGAACACCATCTCGCCGGGCTGGGTGATGACCGAGCGCCAGATCACGATGTGGCTCAACGAGGAAGGCGAGCGCGAAATCAAACGCAACCAGTGCCTGCCCGACAAACTGCAGCCTTCGGATGTGGCGCGCATGGCGCTGTTTCTGGCCTCCGACGACGGTGCCATGTGCACCGCGCAGGAGTTCAAGGTGGATGCGGGCTGGAACTAGCGCGCAGGCCGGGCACATCCCATGGGTGGCGACCAAGGATGGTTGGGCGCCCGGCGCTGGTCTGACTCAACACGGCATGCTTCGCAAGCGGCCATGCAGGCTGTAAAAGCTTGCATCAAAGCCTGTGTTCCACAACCCCCAGAGCATCCAGCTTTCTGGCAAATGAGTCCCGGCGTTTTGCTGCCTTTGCAGCCGTTTCGATGGCCACCTGAATCGCCTTGGGCCCCTTTTTTGCAACCACTTGAATCAACCCGGATTTGTGGGCGGCATCTGCCTGCGCCCTCCTGAAGCAGGCAATCAGTTCAGCATGGGCATGGGCAAGGGATGGATTCACGGGGACCTCTTTGTCTAAAGCGCCATTTTCACCTGCGCCACAATCCGGGCATGCATACGCCCACACCCTACCTCAGCGCAACCGAGGCCCCTGCGCGGGCCGCGGTGGATGCCCTGCCGGGCTTGACCCTGCTCGAATTCGGCACCAGCTGGTGCGGCCATTGCCGCGCCGCCCAGCCCGCACTGACCGGGGTGCTTTCACAGCACCCGCAGTGGCGCCACGTCAAGGTGGAGGATGGACAGGGTCGCCCGCTGGGGCGCAGCTACCGCGTCAAGCTCTGGCCCACACTGGTGCTGCTGCGTGACGGCCAGGAAGTAGCGCGCCTGGTGCGCCCTATGCATGCCGCCGACATTTCCGCCGTACTGAACCTCGCGTGACAAGCGCCGCTGTGGCGTTGCTGCTGTCACAGATCCAAGCTGCGCTGTGCCCGCTCGCGGCCCGAAACCGTACGTATCTTTTAACCTGCCCCTGTCGGGCGTAGCGCTTAGCGGGACCATTGTGCGGCCTTCAATCGCGGTGCCGCGATCCTGCTTCGGGGCAAGCTCACAGTAAGACCCCAGCCCTAAAATATTTTTGGTTTTGGGGTTGGCTTATATATCAATGAAGGCGGAAAAAGAATGAGCAAAGAACAGGAAGATCAGCTTTTACAGGCCTATATCCAGCGCCAGGAGTTGGCCGAACAGATGCTGCCGATGATCGGCCGCTTGTATCGCAACAACGGCATCCTGATGCGTGTTTACGGGCGGGCCATTAACAACGTAACCACCGTTGACATCCTCAAGACGCACCGTTTTGCGCGTCAGTACACCGGTGAAGAGCTGTCCATTCAACACAGCTTCCAGCTCGTTGAGGCCATGGAAGCCCTGCAACTGGCCCCGGCAAAAATTGACCTGGGACGCCTCACGAACCAATGGCGCGCTGCGGGCAACGGCGTATCTGCCGCTGATTTTCTGCGTGCGGAGTTGGCGCCTATCGCAGGCCACCACGACCCCCTGCTCCATGCGCCGCGCGACATTGTTCTGTACGGATTCGGACGCATAGGCCGCTTGCTGGCGCGCCTGTTGATCGAGCGCACCGGCAAAGGCAACAAGATGCGCCTGCGCGCCATTGTGGTCCGCAAGGGCAAGGGCAACGACCTGGACAAGCGCGCTGCCCTGTTGCGTCGGGATTCC
Source organism: uncultured beta proteobacterium (assembly GCA_903845935.1). Classification (GTDB taxonomy): domain Bacteria; phylum Pseudomonadota; class Gammaproteobacteria; order Burkholderiales; family Burkholderiaceae_C; genus Allorhodoferax. Next base: position 74,140 of record CAIMZI010000037.1, read on the forward strand.
GTGCACGGCCCGTTCAACGGCTCGATTGTTGTGGATGCCGAGAACTGCGGCATCATCGCCAACGGTGTTTTCATCAAGGTGATTTACGGCGAAGGTCCGGACAAGATCGACTACACGGCGCTCGGCATCAGCAATGCCATCGTGATTGACAACACCGGTTCCTGGCGCGATGAGGCGGGCCTGTCACTGCACCTGCAAAGCCCGGGCGTATCCCGGGTTCTGCTGACCGCGCCGGGCAAAGGCGCGCTCAAGAACATCGTGTACGGCATCAACAGCGGCGACCTTTTGGATGAGGACAAAATCGTCACCGCCGCCAGTTGCACCACCAACGCCATCGTGCCGGTGCTCAAGGCATTGAACGACAAGTTCGGCATTGAGCACGGCCATGTGGAGACGGTGCATTCCTACACCAACGATCAAAATTTGATCGATAACTACCACAGCGCGGATCGCCGTGGCCGTAGCGCGCCGCTCAACATGGTGATTACCGAGACCGGTGCCGCCAAGGCCGTTGCCAAGGCGTTGCCGGAACTCGCAGGCAAGCTCACCGGCAACTCCATTCGCGTGCCTACGCCGAACGTGAGCATGGCCATCCTGAACCTGACCTTGGGGCTGGAGACCACCAAGGAAGAGATCAACGCCCACTTGCGTGGCTGCGCCTTGAGCCCCGAGTTCCAGGAACAGATTGACTACAGCACCTCGACTGAAATCGTTTCAAGCGACCTGGTTGGTTCGCGCCACGCCGGTGTAGTGGACTCGCAAGCCACCATCGCCAACGGCCGCAATGTCGTGCTGTACGTCTGGTACGACAACGAATTCGGTTACAGCTGCCAGGTGGTGCGCCTTGCGCAACAGATGGCAGGAATTCAATTCGCGTCCTTCCCGGCGTAACGCAAGCGGTAGCCGATCACGGGGCTGCTGTGCTTGCGCCCGGCAGCCCATAGACCTCCTGCGCCGTCGCCCGTATCGCCCGCAGCATCACCTCGGCCGCCGGCGACAGCAGGCGGTCGCGCCGGGTGATGATGCCGAAGGCCTCCATCTGGCAGGGCAGGGCTATGGGCAGTATGGCCATCAGGCCGTGCTCTTCGTAGTAGCGTGCCACGTCGGTGGCCAGCACGCTGAGCATGTCGCTCTTTTGCAGCATCTTGGTGGTGAACAGCAGGGCACCGGTCTCGATCAGATTCACCGGCGCGCGCAGGCCGATTTCCTGGAACATCAGCTCAAAGCGGTGCCGCAGCACGCTGCCTGCGGGCGGCACAATCCAGCCGGCTTCGGCCATGTCGATCAGCGTCAGGCCGGTGGCGTTCAGCAGCGGGTGGCCCGGGCGCGCCACCACGCTGATGGGTTCCTCGGTCAGCACCTCGTAGCGCAGATCGCTTTTGTCATGCTGGGCAAAAAGGCGCGCAACCAGAATGTCCAGCTTGTTCTGGCTGAGCTTTTCGATCAGCACATCGCTGGTCTCGATCTGCAGCGACACGCGCAAATCCGGGTGGTCGGCCTTGACCCTTTGCACCGCCTCGGGCAGCAGCACCAGCCCCGGTGAGGTAATAGCGCCTATGCTGACCTGGCCGAACTGTCCGGTCTTGGCCGCCTGCAACTCGTCATGCGCCTGATTCAGTGATGCGAGGGCGACCCGCGCATGGCGGATCATGGTCTCGCCGTACCAGGTGGGGCGCATGCCGCGCGGCAGGCGCTCGAACAGCGACACCTCCAGCACGTCCTCCAGATCCTTCAGGAGCTTGCTGGCAGCCGGTTGGCTCATGCTCAGCACCTGGGCGGCACGGTGGATGTTGCCCTCCTCGGCCAGCGCCACCAGCAGTAGCAGCTGGCGGGTCTTGAGCCGGGCTCGGATAAACCAGTGGTTGTAGTTGATCAAGGGTAATTACCAATCTGCGTTTTGCTATCTAAAGTGCCTTAATCTCGATTGGAAGATTATCAATGGTCTTCATATGATGCAGCATCTTTGGCCGCCCGGCAAAGAACATCCAAACAATCAGGAGACATTCAGTGAACGCACGTAGATACACCCTCAAAGCATTGGCCGCTGGTCTGGCACTCGGTTTTTCGCTTATCGCACCCGTGGCGCAGGCACAGGACAAGGGCACCGTGGGCGTTGCCATGCCCACCAAGACCTCCACCCGCTGGGTCAACGATGGCAACAGCATGGTTGCCGCCCTAGCCGCCAAGGGCTACAAGGCCGATCTGCAGTACGCCGACGACGACATCCCCAACCAGTTGGCCCAGATCGAGAACATGATCACCAAGGGCGTGAAGGTTCTGGTGATTGCCTCCATCGATGGCAGCACACTCTCCAACGCGCTGCAAAAAGCCGCCGACAAGGGCATCAAGGTCGTGGCCTATGACCGCCTGATCGTGGGCAGCAAGAACGTCGATTACTACACCACCTTTGATAACTTCCAGGTCGGCGTGCTGCAAGCCCAGTCACTGGAAAAAGCGCTCGGCCTGAAAGAAGGCAAGGGTCCGTTCAATATCGAATTGTTCGGAGGCTCGGCGGATGACAACAACGCCTTCTTCTTCTACGACGGCGCCATGTCCGTGCTTCAGCCCTACATCGACAAGGGCAAACTGGTTGTTCAAAGCAAGCAGGTCGGTATGACCAAGGTTTCCACCCTGCGTTGGGATGGTGCCGTGGCCCAGGCCCGCATGGACAATCTGCTGAGCGCCTACTACGGCAACAAGCGCGTGGACGCGGTGCTGTCGCCCTACGATGGCCTGAGCATCGGTATTCTGTCCTCGCTCAAGGGCGTGGGCTACGGTTCACCCAAGCAGCCTTTCCCCTTCGTGAGCGGACAGGATGCGGAAGTGCCTTCGGTGAAGTCCATCATCCGCAAGGAACAGTACTCCACCATCTTCAAGGACACCCGCGAACTGGCCAAGGTCACGGCCAATCTGGTGGACGCAGTGCTCTCCGGCAAGACACCCGAGATCAACGATACCAAGACCTACAACAACAAGGTCAAGGTCGTGCCCTCTTACCTGCTCAAGCCCGTACCGGTGGATCTCTCCAACTACAAGGCAGTCCTGATCGGCAGCGGCTACATCAAGGAAGAACAGCTCAAGTAATTGCTTATTGGGGCTACAGTCAAAGGCCCTGTGCGCAGTTGCACAGGGCCTTTTTTATTTCAATAAGCAAAAGGCAGGCAAGGCCATGGCAGAACCCATTCTTGAAATGCGTGGAATCAAAAAGTCGTTCCACGGCGTGCGCGCTTTAAGCAACGTCAACCTGAGCGTCCAGCCGGGCGAGATCCACGCCATCGTGGGCGAAAACGGCGCCGGCAAATCGACGCTGATGAAGGTGCTCTCCGGTGTCTATCCGGATGGCGACTTCGAAGGCCAGATCAAATTTTCAGGTCAGGACTGCCACTTCAAGGGCATTGCCGACAGCGAGCACAAGGGCATCATCATCATCCACCAGGAGCTCGCACTTGTGCCCCTGCTGTCGATTGCCGAGAACATTTTTCTGGGCAACGAACAGGCCACGGGCGGCATCATCAATTGGACCACCTCGTTTGTGAAGACGCAGGCCCTACTGAAAAAAGTGGGGTTGAAGGAGTCGCCCAACGCGCTGATCACCAACCTGGGTGTGGGCAAACAACAGCTGATTGAAATCGCCAAGGCCCTGTCCAAGGAAGTCAAACTGCTGATTTTGGATGAGCCCACCGCCAGCCTGAACGAGACCGATAGCGACGCGCTGATGGAGCTGCTGCTGGAGCTCAAGCGCCAGGGCATTACCTGCATTCTGATCTCGCACAAGCTTAATGAAATTTCCAAGGTGGCCGACAGCATCACCGTGCTGCGCGATGGCGCAACCGTCGCCTCGCTGGACTGCACCTCAGGCAAGATCAGCGAAGACACCGTGATCCGCCACATGGTGGGCCGCGAAATGGCCGACCGCTACCCTAAGCGCAGGCCCGACATTGGCGGTAAAGTGTTCGAGGTGAAAAACTGGAAGGTGCACCACGAGGTGCACCCCGAGCGCGTTGTCATCAAGGGCGTGGACCTGCATGTGAAGCGTGGCGAGATCGTCGGTATTGCCGGACTGATGGGCGCCGGACGCACCGAGCTGGCCATGAGCATCTTCGGCAAAACGTACGGACGAGACATCAGCGGTGAAGTATTTTTGCACGGCAAAAAGGTCGACACCAGCACGGTGCAAAAAGCCATCAATAACCGCATCGCCTACGTCACCGAAGACCGCAAGGGCTACGGCCTGGTGCTGGACGAAACCATTGCCTGGAACACCACTTTGGCCAATCTGAACGCGGTTTCTACTAACGCCGTGATCGACGAAGGACGTGAGTTCAATGTGGCCGAGGATTACCGCCGCAAACTCAACATCCGCAGCCCCGATGTGTTTGCGCGCACGGTCAACCTGTCGGGCGGCAACCAACAAAAAGTGGTGCTGGCCAAATGGCTGTTTTCCGACCCCGAGGTGCTGATCCTCGACGAGCCGACGCGCGGCATCGACGTCGGCGCAAAGTACGAGATTTACACCATCATTGCGCAGCTGGCAGCCGAGGGCAAGTGCGTGCTGATGATCTCCAGTGAGATGCCCGAACTCTTGGGCATGTGCGACCGCATCTGCGTTCTCAACGAAGGCAAGTTTGTTGCCGAATTCACGGCCGCCGAGGCCACCCAGGAAAAAATTATGCGATCTATCGTGACATCAGGAGTGAACTAAAAATGGTAACCCAAACTGTAGAAACCGATGCGAAGGAAGCCGCTGGCGGTGGTAGCTTTCTGAAAAATAATTTGCGCGAATATGGACTGTTGCTGTCGCTGGTCGTGATCATGGTGTTCTTCCAGATTGAGACCGATGGCACACTGTTCCAGCCGCTCAATCTGACCAACCTGATCCTGCAAAACAGCTACATCATTGTGATGGCGCTGGGCATGTTGCTGGTGATTGTGTCCGGCCACATCGACTTGTCGGTGGGCTCCGTCAGCGGTTTTGTCGGAGCAGTGGCCGCGGTGCTGATGGTCAACCACGGTGTGCACTTTGTCGTCGCCACCATCCTCTGTCTGATACTTGGCGGCGTGATTGGCGCAGCCCAAGGCTATTGGGTGGCCTTCTACAAAATTCCGTCCTTTATCGTCACGCTGGCCGGCATGTTGGTGTTCAAGGGGCTGGCACTGGCCGTGCTGGAAGGCTCGTCCGTAGGACCCTTTCCCGACACCTTCCAACTGCTGAGCACCGGCTTTATCCCGGACCCTTTTCACGGCGAAACTCTGCGTGTCACCTCGCTGGTTGCTGGCATCCTGATGGCCTTGGTGCTGCTGGTGAGCAAGGTGCGCGGACGCGCCGAGCGCGTCAAGCACGGCATGGAGAGCGAGCCCGCCATTTTGTTCATGGTGAAGAACCTGGTGTTCGCCAGCATGATTGCGGCGTTTAGCTACATGCTGGCTTCCTACAAGGGCCTGCCGAACGTGCTGATCGTCATGCTGCTCTTGATGCTCATCTATGACTTTGTCACCTCGCGCACCACCTTAGGACGGCGCATCTACGCGCTGGGTGGCAACGAGAAGGCAGCGCGTCTCTCGGGCATCAAGACCGAACGCCTGACCTTCTACACCTTCATCAACATGGGCATGCTGTCGGCGCTGGCCGGCCTGATCTTTGCGGCGCGCCTGAACACCGCCACCCCCAAGGCCGGTCTCGGCTTTGAGCTGGACGTGATCGCCGCCTGCTTTATCGGCGGCGCTTCCGCCTCGGGTGGTGTGGGCAAGGTGCTGGGCGCGGTGATCGGCGCCTTCATCATGGGCGTGATGAACAACGGCATGTCCATCATGGGCATCGGCATTGACTACCAGCAGGTGATCAAGGGCTTGGTGCTGCTGGCGGCGGTGTGTGTGGACGTTTACAACAAGAAGAAATAGGAATCAACTGGCGCGGCGTGTACGCACCGCCGCCGCCAGCTCTTCCAGCACCGGAATAGTCTGCACCATGCTGATGCAGGCGTCCGTCACCGATAAACCATGTTTGAGCGGCACACCGGGCGTGATGTCCTGGCGCCCTTCTTCCAGATGGCTCTCGATCATGATGCCGGTGATGCGGCTATCACCGGACGCGATTTGCGCCGCCACATCGGCCGCCACCACGATCTGGCGCTGGTGTTGCTTGCTGCTGTTGGCGTGGCTCACATCGACCATCACCTGCTCGCGCAACCCTGCACCCTTGAGCAGCGCGCAGGCTGCGTCCACATCGGCCTTCGAATAGTTGGTCTGCTTGCCGCCGCGCAGGATCACATGGCAGTCGTTGTTGCCACGGGTCTCGAAAATTGCCACCTGGCCCATCTTGGTCATGCCCATAAAAGCGTGTGCGGCCTGCGCCGCCTGGATGGCATCGCTGGCGACTTTCAGGCCGCCGTCGGTGCCGTTCTTGAAGCCTACCGGGCAAGAGAGACCGCTGGCGAGTTGGCGGTGGCTCTGGCTCTCGGTGGTGCGCGCGCCGATGGCGCCCCAGCTCACCAGTTCGCTGATGAATTGTGGGCTGAGCAGGTCCAAAAATTCGGTGGCCACGGGCAGGCCGAGTTCCAGAATGTCCAACATCAGGCGGCGGGCCATCTCCAGGCCCTGGTTGATGGCAAAGCTGCCGTCCAGGTGCGGATCGTTGATGTAGCCCTTCCAGCCTACGGTGGTGCGCGGCTTCTCGAAGTACACGCGCATCACCACCAGCAGATCGTCCTTCAGCGCCTCCGCCTGTGTTTTTAGCTGCCGGGCGTATTCCATGGCCTGTGCATGGTCGTGGATGGAGCAGGGGCCCACCACCACGATCAGCCGGTCGTCCGCACCATGCAGTACGCGCGAAATGGCGGCGCGGCTGCTCTCTACTAAGGACTGCGCTGCTTGCGGCATGGGCAGCTTTTCTTCCAGCAGCGCGGGCGTGATCATCGGCCGCACCGCGCTTATGCGCGTGTCATCAATGCGGGTGGAGTCGTGGGTGGTAAGGGGTGCGGCAATTGAAGAAGTCATGTAGGGAATTTTAAGGCGCGAACTGCTGGGCACGAAGCCCTTCCCATGGCTTGCTATTCCGTGCCTTCGCTTTTGTGAATTCGCAAGTCGCGCAAGCCCGTTGCCTGCAAAAAATGGCGGATATGGCGGTGAGAGCAGAAAGGAATTCAAACATGGGCAGCACTTCACGCGTGGCCTTGGTCACAGGCGGAACGGTTGGCATAGGTGCCGCCATTTCCGAGGCATTGCTCGCGGCTGGCTACCGTGTGGCCGCCAACTATGGGCACAACATCGAAGCTGCACATCGGTTCGAGGCACGCACCGGCATCAAGACTTTTGCCTGGAATGTGGCCGATCTGCAGGCCTGCCGCGACGGCATCGCATCTGTGCAGGCGGCGCTGGGTCCGGTGGAGGTACTGGTCAACAACGCTGGTATCACGCGCGATGCGATGCTGCATAAGATGACGGAATGGCAGTGGCGGGAGGTGATCGATGTGGACCTGAGTGGCTGTTTCAATATGTGCCGCTCGGTGATTGAGGGTATGCGTGAGCGGCACTTCGGGCGCATCGTCAACGTCAGCTCGGTCAATGGTCTCTCTGGTCAGGCGGGGCAGACCAACTATGCCGCAGCCAAGGCCGGCTTGATTGGCCTGACCAAGTCCTTGGCCCTGGAGGGCGCGGCACGCAACATCACGGCCAATGCTATTGCTCCGGGCTATACCGACACCGCCATGGTGGCTGGACTCAGCCCGGAGGTGATGGCTCAAGTGCTGAAGTCTGTACCCTGTGGGCGTCTGGCTACGCCAGCCGAGATCGCCCGCGGTGTGGTCTTTCTCGTGGCGGATGGCGCTGGCTACATCAATGGCGCCACGCTCTCCATCAACGGTGGCAAGTATCTCGCCTGAGCTTCACAGCGCAAGCAAAACTTCGCTCAGCGGTCTGATCTCCTTAGTTCCCAAGATCAGCGGATCTTGGGAACTTCACCGCTTAGTTCATCAGCCTTCGTAATGCACCAGCGCTTCCATATTTAGAATCGTGATGTCTCGGTTGGAAACTTCGATAATCTCGAGATGACTCAAGGCAGACAAGGCGCGGCTGACGGTCTCCAAGGTCACGCTCATGTAGCTTCCGATATCGCGACGCGTCATCGGCAGGCGCAAGCACCGCGGCGACAAGCCCTGAGCGGCATGGTGTTCTGAAAGACCTGCCAAAAAGCGCGCCACTCGCACCTCCGATTTGGCCGCGTGCGTGATGGCGTGGCAACTTTGGCGACGGGCAACCTCGCGGCTGATGGCCCAGTAAATCATGTGCTCGATCCCGTCTCCCGCACGCCCAGGTGAGAAGTAGTCGTCGGTCGGCAATCGAATGACCTCGCATTCTGTCAACGCGAAGGTCTCGCACCAATAATGTTGCTTGCACGCACCTTCTGCACCCAGCAGGTCGCCCTGAAGCGAGAATGCAATGACGTGCTCACTGCCATCGGCCTGCGTAAGCACCGTTTTGAGGGCACCGAAACGCACTACATAAATACCCCCGAACTCCTGTCCCATTACAAAGACCGACTGGCCGGCGTGTACGCGACGGCGGCGGAACTCCGGAATATCCGTGGGGGCACTGCAATGGCCATCGTACTGAAGTAGTTTGATCACTTCACCCAAGGTGGCCCAGTCCGATTGCATTTGCAATGCCTGGCGCGACATGCGCGCTAAAGAATAGTCCGAGACCGTGGTATCGAGCATGGTTTGATTTTTCATTCTTGTTATCCCCAGCACCGTGTACCCGGCGGGTACAAATACCAGCGCCGTGGCCCTAATGTAGTAATCCAAAAGACAATTGTCTGTAGGGATATATTGACACTTGCAGTGTCCATTAGCCCGAATGCTGGCCATGCAGTCCATGCCCAATTTTGTGAATTCGCAACATGCCAATCGCCCGCAATACCTACAGTTCACATCGCGCATCCAACACAAAAACGCCTTGGCGCGGGCACTAACACAGGAAGGTAAAGTATGCGAACTGACGCCGAACTGATGACCGATTTGATGGAACGCTTTGATGCCATTCCCTCAGTCGATGTATCCGATATCGAAGTGCATGTAGACAATGGCATGGTGACCTTAATTGGTGAGGTTGACACCCACCAAACGCGCTTCCAGGTTGAGCGCGCGGCCCACAAAGTCCCTGGCTTGCGCGGCCTGCAAATCCAGATTAGGCCGACCAAGCTCTCGGTGCCGCGGGGTGGCAGGCACGCCTGAGGCGCAGCTGAAAAACCTCAGCGGCCGCGCTTCTTGTTGCGGTACTGGTCGGCAATCACTGCGGCGACGATGATGGCGCCCTTTACCATTTCTTGGTAGTAGGCGTCTATGCGGATGAAGGTAAAGCCCGACATCATCACGCCCAGGATCAGCACGCCGATGACGGTACCGGTGATGCGGCCCAGGCCGCCCACCAGCGAGGTGCCGCCAATCACCACGGCGGCAATCGCATCCAGCTCGTACATCACGCCCATGCCAGACTGGCCGGAAATGGCGCGGGCCGCTGTGACGCTGCCGGCAATACCGGAAAGCAGACCGGCGATGGTGTAGATGTAGACCAAATGGCGGTTCACATTGATGCCGGAGACGCGTGCCGCCTGGCGATTCGCACCGATGGCATATGTGAACTTGCCAAAGCGGGTGTAGCGTAGAACGATGTGAAAGATCGCGGCAATCACCAAAAAGATGTAGACCGGATTCGCGCCAGATCCAATCGCGGCAAAGTCATCGGTCAGCATGGAAACCGGCATACCACCGGTAAACCATTTGGCAAAGCCGCGCGCTGCCACCATGGTGCCCAGCGTGGCAATAAAGGGCGGGATGGCGGTGAAGGCGATCAGCGAACCGTTGAGCAGACCGATCAACAGGCCCACCGTCATACCGGCCAGAATCGGCCAGATCACGGGCAGGTCGGTCAGCGCCGGGAACACGGCGCGCGGAAAGTCCGACACCTGGGCCAGACTGGCCGACACCACCGCCGTGGCCGCCACCACCGAGCCGGAGGACAGGTCGATGCCGCTGGTGATGATGACCATGTTGACGCCCACCGCGATGATGCCTACCACCGACATCTGCAGGATGATGATTTGCAGACGCTCGCTGTTGAAGATAAAGCTCTGTCCGTTGATGTACCAGCCCAGGGCTTCGAAGAACAGGCTGATGCCGACCAACACCATCAGGATGCTGGCCTCGGGCGGCCACTTGAATTTCGTGCTGGTTCCCACCGAGGGCGCGCGGGATGCAGGTGCGTTTGTGGCGTTGGAGATAGTCATGGTCATGCTTTTTTGGGTCAAATTATTTGGCTGCCAGGTCCATGATGGAAATCTGGTCTGCGTCATTGCGGTCGAGGATGCCGGACACATGGCCTTCGTGCATCACGACGATGCGGTCGCTCATGCCCAGCACCTCGGGCATTTCCGACGAGATCATCAGAATCGCCACGCCCTGCCCCGCCAGCTCGGACACCAAACGGTGGATTTCGGCCTTGGCGCCTACGTCAATGCCGCGTGTGGGTTCATCCAAAATCAGGATCTTGGGGTTGGTCAGCAGCCAGCGTCCTACCAGCACCTTTTGCTGGTTGCCGCCCGACAGGTTCAGGATGATCTCGTCCATTCCGGGGGTCTTCACGCGCAGCCGCTGGGCCATGGCGATGCAGTCGGCGTTGAGCTGCTTGTTCTGCACAAAGCCGTTCTTCACGTAGCGTTGATTCAGCACCGCGCTGTCCATGTTTTCCTGGATGTTCAGACCCAGGAAGCAGCCGGTCTCCTTGCGGTCCTCGGTCAGAAAGGCCATGCCTTCGGCCAGGGCCACGGCCGGGCTGTGCATCACAACCTGCTTTCCATTGATGGTGATGGTTCCTGACGTCGCTGGGGTCACGCCGAACAGGGCCTCGGCCACATTCGAGCGGCCCGAGCCGACCAGTCCGGCCATGCCAACGATTTCACCGGCGCGCACATCAAAGCTGATGTCGCTAAACACACCGTCCAGGCACAGGTTCTTGACGGACAGCACGACCTCGCCAATCGGCACTTCCAGCTTGGGAAACATCTGGGTGATTTCGCGGCCCACCATCATCTTGATGATGTCGTCGCGGGTCACTTCAGAAGAGAGTTTGGTGGCGATGTACTTGCCGTCGCGGAACACCGAAAACTCGTCCGCAATCTCGAACAGCTCGTTCATCTTGTGTGTGATGTAGATGATGCCCTTTCCCTGCGCACGCAGCGTGTGGATGATGGCAAACAAATGCGCCACTTCCTTTTCGGTCAAGGCCGAGGTGGGCTCATCCATGATCAGCACATCGGAGTTGTAGGACACGGCCTTGGCGATTTCCACCATCTGGCGATTCGCCACCGACAGGGTCTGCACTTCGACCCGCACGTCGATGTCGATGTTGAGCGTCTTGAACAGTGCTTCGGTCTGGCGGTAGAGGGCGGCGTGGTCCACAAAGCCGAAGCGGTTTTTGGGTTCGCGGGTGATCCAGACGTTTTCTGCCACCGTCATGAACGGCATCAGATTCAATTCCTGGTGAATCATGGCGATGCCCTGATTCAGCGCGTCGATCGGCGACTTCAGCGTGATCTTCTGGCCCTTGAGGCTGATGTCACCCCGGTCCGGCATGTAGATGCCGGCAATGATCTTCATCAGCGTGGATTTGCCCGCGCCGTTCTCGCCCATCAGGGCGTGCACGGTGCCGGCGCGCAGCTTGAAGCCGACATTGTCCAAGGCGACCACGCCGGGGAAGCCCTTGCGGATTCCGTGGATTTCCAGCAGCGGCGGCTCCGCTGCGCTCGCAGGCTGCAATGCGGTGGCTGATTCAGGCATGGAAGGTCTCGTGTAAAACGGGGAAAGGCAATACAAGCCCCGCAGGGCCTGTATTGCAAAGACTCGCTGTCGCTTGCGGCTTAGTTCTTGCCGGTGTACTTGCTCAGGTTGGCAGGTGTCACCAACTCGAAAGGCACATTGACAAAGCGCTCAACCGATTGCTTCTTGATCAGCTTGAGGGCAGCGTCCACAGCGCCAGCACCTTGACCGGCGGCGTTCTGGAACACGGTGGCCTTCAGGTCGCCGGCCTTCATGGAAGCCAGTGCGTCAGGTGTTGCGTCCACACCGGCAACGATGGTGGCAGCAGTCCACTTCTTGCCAGCCTTCAGGGCATTGATGGCGCCCACGGCCATTTCGTCGTTGTTGGCGATGACGGCGTCAAACTTCACGCCGGAGGACAGCCAGTTGGTCATGATGTCCTGTGCCTTGGTGCGGTCCCATTTGCCTTCGCGCTTGTCCACAATCTTCATGCCGCTGCATTCCTTGGTGGCGATGACTTCTTCGATGTCCTTGGTGCGGGTGCGGGCGGCTTCGTTGGAGAGCTCACCCATCAGCACCAGGATGTCGCCCTTGCCCTTGAGCAGGCGGCAAACTTCCTTGGTTTCCAGGGTGCCTGACACTTTTTCGTCGGAAGCCACAAAGGCCACGCCAGCCGGCAGCTTTTCAAAGTCAACCGGCTTGCGGTTCACGTAGATAAGCGGGATCTTGGCATCGGTCACCATCTTGGTGATCTTGGGCGTGGCATCGGTGTCCACCGGGTTGACGATGATGGCGTCGACCTTTTGCGCAATCAGGTTCTGGATCTGGCTGAGCTGCTTGCCCACATCACCGCCGGCATCTTCCACTTGCACGGTAGCGCCGGCCTTTTTGCCAGCGTCCACGGTACCGTTCTTCAGGATGGTCAGGAAGGTGTCGAGTTCGGCCATGGCCAGACCGATTTTTTGTGCATGGGCAGCTATGGGGGCCAGCAAGGTGGCAGATACGGCAGCAGCGATCAGAAGTTTTTTCATGATGTCTCCAGATGGAATGGGGTCAACGAACGAATTTGCAAACAGTGTTATGCGGCGCGGACAAGCTAGAAATGTTTTTGCACCACCGCAGTAAATATAGCCAAATTTTTCTAAAAAGGGAAAATATTTTCTAAGTAATTACACCTAGAGAAAGCTTTTTCTTTATAATCTACATTCAGTCGCACTAGGTCAAAAGCCCTGTGCCAGCATGCGCAGGGGGTGCGCGACCACCGATTTACCTCACTATTGATGGAACACTCGCAATGAGTACCTTGAATTTCCCCGCCGGTCGCAGCGTTGACCTTGCCTGCCTGGGGCGCCTGGCGGTAGACCTGTATGCGCAGCAGTTCGGCGCAAGGCTGGAGGACGCCCGCAGCATGGCCAAGTACCTGGGCGGCAGCTCTGGCAACCTGGCGTTTGGCGTGGCGCGTCTGGGCATGCGCAGCGCCATGATTGCCCGCGTGGGCGATGAGCAGATGGGCCGCTTCCTGACCGAGACGCTGGAAGCCGAGGGCTGCGACACCTCGCAGGTGCAGATCGACACTCAGCGCCTGACCGCCCTGGTGCTCTTGGGCCTGAAGGACCGCGACACCTTCCCCCTGCTGTTTGTGCGCGAGAACTGCGCCGACATGGCGCTGGATGCAGCGCTGATTGACGAGGCCTTTATCGCCAAATGCCGCGCCCTGGCCATTACCGGCACGCACCTTTCCACCCCCACCACCCGCAAAGCCTCGCAGACCGCGCTGGACTTTGCTGCCAAGCACGGCGTGGTGCGGGTGCTTGACATCGATTACCGCCCGGTGCTGTGGGGCCTGACCAGTCGCGGTGCCGGTGAAAACCGCTATGTGGCCGACGCCCATGTAACGCAGCAGTTGCAGGAAATGCTGCCGCACTTTGATTTATTGGTGGGCACCGAGGAAGAGTTCTTTATCGCCGGCGGCGTTCCTGAGGACATCATTGCCAGCCTGAAGGCCGTGCGTGCCTTGAGTAAAGCCACGCTCGTTGTGAAACGAGGCGCCCTGGGTAGTTGCGTGATTGAAGGCGACATTCCCGCCCACATGGACGACGCAACCACCTACCGCGGTGAGCGCGTCGAGGTGCTGAATGTGCTGGGTGCCGGTGACGCCTTTTTGTCCGGCCTGATGGCCACGCTCTTGCAAGGCAAGGACTGGGCCGAGTCCACCAAAATTGCCAATGCTTGTGGCGCCATCGTGGTGTCGCGCCATGCCTGCTCTGCGGCCATGCCCACGCCCACCGAGCTGCAACATTGGTTTGGCGGCAGCCGCAACCCCAAGGTGGATGCGGACTTGCAGCTGGCTCATTTGCACCGCGTCACCACCGCGCGCCCGCAGTGGGATGAGCTCTGCGTCATGGCCTTTGACCACCGCAGTCAGTTCTATGACATGGCGCGTGCGGCTGGCGTTTCCGATGCAAAAATTCCCGCCCTCAAAAAGCTGCTGGTGCGGGCCGCTGCCCAGGTGGAAACCGATCGCCAGATGCAGGGCCAGACCGGCGTGCTGATTGACGGCGGCGACTATGGCCGCGACGCCCTGGCCAGCGCCACCGGCCGCGGCTGGTGGGTGGGCCGCCCGGTCGAGCTGCCGGGCTCGCGCCCGCTGCGTTTTGACGGCACACGCTCCATTGGCAGCGCCCTCATCCACTGGCCGACCGAGCAGGTAGTGAAGTGCCTAGTGCATTACCACCCTGACGATCACTACGCACTGCGCCTGGAGCAGGAGCAGACCGTTCTGGAACTCTGGGAAGCCACGCGCGCCAGCGGCAACGAGCTGCTGCTGGAAATCATCCTGCCCCGGGCGCTGAGCGTCGCCGGCCAGGAAGACGCCGCCGTGCTACGGGCAGTCAAGCGCTTTTACAACATCGGCGTCAAGCCCGAGTGGTGGAAGCTCGCGCCCATGTCTGCAGCCGGCTGGCAAGGCCTGGAAGTTCTGGTGGAGGAGCGCGACCCGCATTGCCGCGGTGCCGTGATCCTGGGCCTGAACCAACCCATCCCCCATCTGGTGGACAGCTTTCGCAATGCCACCAATCCCATCGTCAAAGGTTTTATGGTGGGCCGCAGCCTGTGGATGGACGAGTCGCTGGCGTGGCTGCAAGGCACCATCGATGACGCACTATTTGTGAGCCGCGTGGCCGCCAACTACACCGTGCTGGTGGATGCCTGGCGCAATCGCCGCAGCATGGTCCGCGCGGTCGCTTGAAAATTTCAGCAGGGACACACCATATGACAACCATCCGACTGACCATGGCCCAGGCCCTGGTGAAATACCTGGCCGCGCTGCGCGTAGAAATGGAAGACGGCAGCATCCAGCCCTATTGCGGTGGCGTGTTCACCATTTTCGGGCACGGCAATGTGGCCGGCATGGGCGAGGCCTTATGGGCCGAACGTGAGAAGCTGCAAACCTTCCGCGCCCACAACGAACAAGGCATGGCCCATGCGGCCATCGGTTTTGCCAAGGCGCATACACGCCAGCGCATGATGGCCGTGAGTTCCAGCATAGGCCCGGGCGCCACCAATATGGTCACCGCCGCCGCCGTGGCCCATGTCAACCGCATTCCGCTGCTGCTGCTGCCCGGCGACACCTTTGCCACGCGCGCGCCTGATCCGGTGCTGCAGCAGGTGGAAAGCTTTCAGCAGGGCGATGTCTCGGCCAACGACTGCTTCCGCCCCGTCACCCGTTACTTCGACCGCATCAACCGTCCCGAGCAGTTGCTGACCGCATTGCCGCGCGCCATACAGGTGATGACCGATCCGGCCAATTGCGGCCCGGTCTGCCTGGCCCTGCCGCAGGATGTGCAGGCCCATGCGTTTGATTACCCGGCCATCTTCTTCGAGCCGGAAGTCATCCGCTTGCGCCGTCCGCCCGCCGATGCCTTTGAACTGAACCGTGCGGTTGCCCTGTTGAAGACCGCCAAGCAGCCCCTGATCGTGGCCGGTGGCGGTGTTCTCTACAGCCAGGCCTGTGAGGCCTTAAGTGCCTTTGCTGAAGCGTTCGGCGTTCCGGTGGTCGAGTCGCATGGCGGCAAGAGCGCCCTCGCCTGGGACCACCCGCTCAATGTCGGTGCCATTGGTGTGGACGGCGGCCCTGCGGCCAACGCGCTGGCGCGCCAGGCCGATGTGGTGCTTGCAATCGGCACGCGCCTGCAGGACTTCACCACCGGCTCGCACGCACTGTTTTCCGAGGCCAAACTCTTGAGCCTGAATGTGCAGCCCTTTGATGCGGGCAAGTGGAGCGGCACGGCGCTGGTGGCCGATGCGCGCGTCGGGCTGGAACAGCTCAGCGTCGTACTGACCGGCTGGCAGGCCGATGCCGCGTGGACGGCGCGCTGCAAGGTGGAGGCCGCAGGCTGGGTCGCCAAGGTCACCGAGCTGACGACCAACGTGCCCTCAGCCGGCACCTTGCCCTATGACGCTGAAGTGATGGGCGCGGTGCGCGACTCGCTGAACGACTTTGGCGGCGACAGCGGCCAAAATGATGTGGTGGTCTGCGCCGCCGGCACCTTGCCGGCAGAGTTGCACAAGCTCTGGCGTGCGTCAAAGCCGGGCAATTACCACATGGAATACGGCTACTCCTGCATGGGCTACGAGATCGCCGGTGCACTGGGCGCCAAGATGGCGCGCCCGGAGCAGGAGGTGATTGTGATGGTGGGCGACGGTTCCTACATGATGATGAATTCCGAGCTGGCAACCTCCGTGCTCTTGGGCAAGAAGCTGATCGTGGTGGTGCTGGACAACCGTGGCTACGGCTGCATACAGCGCCTGCAAAACGCCACCGGGAATGCAAGCTTCAACAACATGCTGGATGACTGCATCCCCGAGGGCGGCGAAGCCAGCCGCATCGACTTCGCCATGCACGCGGCCTCCATGGGCGCCGACGCGGTGCATGTGAAAGACGTGGCCGAACTCAAGGCCGCCATGGTGCGCGCCCGCGTCGCCAAACGCACCCAGCTGCTGGTGATAGACACCACGCACAAGCGCACCACGGCTGAGGGTGGCTGCTGGTGGGAAGTGGGCATTCCTGAAGTGTCGGAACGTCCCGAGGTGAACCAGGCCTATGCCGGTTTGCTGAGCGCGAAAATAGACCAGCGCGTTTAGACAACGCAGCCCTGCAACACGCGCACCCGACTCGTTTGAAGCAACGCTTTTTTGCAGCTACACCAACCCCCATTTTTTAAAGAGAACGCACATGACCTGGAACGTACAAATCGGTAT
This sequence comes from uncultured beta proteobacterium, assembly GCA_903845935.1. Taxonomy (GTDB): domain Bacteria; phylum Pseudomonadota; class Gammaproteobacteria; order Burkholderiales; family Burkholderiaceae_C; genus Allorhodoferax. The sequence goes on from CAIMZI010000037.1 coordinate 91,206, forward strand.
CAACCCCCTGTCCTGGATGAACGACGACCTGCCCTCGCTGGGCGGCGAAACCCCGCTGGAGCTGGCACTGAAAGAAGGCAAAGAAATCGGCTACGAAGGCTTTGAACTCGGCAACAAATTCCCCAAGGATGGCCCCGGCCTGAAGGCCAAGCTGGATGAATTCGGCCTGGCCTGCGTGTCGGGCTGGTACTCCGGTTTTCTGGCCGAGGTGGAACCTGGCCAAAGCAATGCCGACGCCGTGGCCGCCGAGATCGAACGCTGCAAGGCGCACCTCATCAAGCTGCAATACAACGGCGTGAAGGTGGTGGTGTACGGCGAATGTGCCGGCACCGTGCAGGGCCAGATCGACACCCCCGTGTCCAAGCGTCCCACCTTTGCCAATGACGCGCTGTGGCAGGGCTATGCCGAACGACTGAACGCCTTTGGCGAACACCTGCTCAAGACCTATGGCATCAAGCTGGCTTACCATCACCACATGGGCGCCTATGTGGAGTCGCCCGCCGATGTGGACAAGCTGATGGCCCTGACCGACCCGGCCAAGGTGTTCCTGCTGTTTGACACCGGCCACGCCTATTTTGGTGGCGCGGTCAATCCAGTCACCCTGCTGGAAAAGCATGTGAAGCGCGTGGTGCATGTGCATTGCAAGGATGTGCGCGCCTCGGTCATCGCACAAGCCCGCAACGACAGCTGGAGCTTTTTGAACGGCGTGATCAACGGCACGTTCACCGTGCCTGGCGACGGCAGCATCGACTACAAGGCAGCGCTCACCGTGTTAAAGAACGCGGGCTATGAAGGCTGGCTGGTGGTGGAGGCCGAGCAGGACCCGGCCGTGGCCCCTAGCTATGAATACGCCAAGAAGGGTTTTGAGACCCTGCGCACCCTAGTAGACAGCCTCGCTTAAAGGATCACCATGGTCAGCCCCCTGCTTGCCAAGTCGGCCCCTGCGGGCCGCGAAATCGTCAACGTGACCCCCGAGCGCGCGGGCTGGACCCATGTGGGCTTCAGGGCCTTGCGCTTGAACCCGGCCGAGAGCGAAACCGTGGATACCGGCACCCGCGAACTGTGTCTGGTGGTGCTCACGGGCACCGTGGATGTGACCGTGGACGGTAAGACCTATGCGAACCTCGGCATGCGCAAGAGCGTGTTTGAGGAGGTCTCTCCCGCAGCTGTCTATGTGCCGGCCGGCAAGACGGTGACGGTGGGCAATGTGCCCGGTGCGACGACCGTGGCCGAGGTGGCCTTGTGCACGGCTCCCGGAGGTAACGGTCGCAGCGGCGGTGGTGGCTCGGGCGAGGTCAGCGTGATCGACTCGTCCGCCATGCGCCGCAGCGTGCGCGGAACCGGCACCAACACCCGCTATGTCTGCGACATCCTGCCGCACGACGACCCGCGCGCCGCGCACCTGCTGGTGGTGGAGGTGATGACACCGGCCAGCCACAGCTCCAGTTACCCGCCCCATAAACACGATGTGGAGCAGCCCCCGGTGGAGACATTGCTGGAGGAAACCTATTACCACCGGCTGAATCCGCCGCAGGGCTTTGCCTTCCAGCGCGTATACACCGATGACCGCAGCCTCGACGAGGCCTGCGCCGTGGAAGACCACGATGTGGTGATGGTGCCCAAGGGTTACCACCCGGTCACCGCGCCGCATGGCTACGACCTGTACTACCTGAATGTGATGGCGGGACCGAACCGTTTCTGGGTCTTCAAGAACGACCCGGCGCATGAGTGGATGCTGGCCAAGGGCTGAGGCTGCAAATCAATGCTGCCGGAAAAAAAATCTTGCTCAGTTTACCGACAAACGCGGTGACAGCGAGCGGCACATGGTGCGAATAGGGGCATATGGCGTAGATGGCTTCGGCAAAGGCGCCTACCGACTTCCATTGCGGCAGCACCTGCACCAGCTTGCCCTGGCGCAGACTGGGCTGTGCCGTGAAGTCCGGCATCGTTGTGCCCGGCAAGGGTCGCTCGATTTACGTGGTACCGGACGCTTGGAAGTCGAGACCATGAACAGCGGATCGTCCTTCTTGCACTGAGCGCTCAGGCCGCCACCCGGTACTCTTGTGCAGGAAAGGCAATCCAGGCCTGCAAACCACCGCCCGGTCGGGCACACAAGTGGACTGTCCAGCCGTTGGCGCGTGCGAGTTCCTTGACAATAGCCAAGCCCAGACCGGAGCCACCACTCGCCGGGCAGCGCGCAGCATCTGCGGGGTGAAAGGGCAGGAACATAGCCTATATTTGGTCTGCTGCAATGCCGGGGCCACGGTCGAGCACCCCAGTCTGCATTCGTCATTGGCCAGCACCGCCACCAGTTCCACCGGGGCGGTATCTGCATAGTGTTGTGCGTTTTGCAGCAGGTGCAGGACCATCAAGGTCCTGCGCAGTTTTCTACTCTCTGACATTCATTGAACGCAAGGCATGAAACCTGCACGGTTCGCCTTTAACGTCATGCTGATCACACCCGGTCTGGTATCGGCCGCCGGTGCCGTGCTGGACCAAGAAGTGGGGCAAGTCCTATTTTCCACGTCGGTGGTGGGTGACCTCGTGGAAGGATAAAGTGCGGAACACCTTGAAAACGTGCAGCGCTGAGAAGTCCGCACCCAGTACGTGAACCATGTGGTGGGCTGCAACGTGGTTACGAATACGCAGGAAAGCGTTACACGACGCAACTCGCGGCACCGCTCCAGACACAGCCGGTGTATCTGGAACTTGCTTAACCGCCCATTTCCTTTGGGTTTGGAATCGTTTACTGGGGGGCGGGCCGCTACAGGCATTGAAGTCGGTGTTGCATGCCCAAGGGTCCTTATTTGCACTTCAAACCAGTGGCAATGCGAAATATCAATCGGTTCCGGCATACCGGTAATGACAATCGCCAAGGGCTTGCCGTTTATTGGCAGCTTAAGGTGAAAGGAAACAGCAACTTTGCTGACACAGAAAATTAGAAAACGTGCGAAACAGCATGTGCCGAACCCCACTTGCATGCAGTGTTAATCGGTTCTACTTAATGGAGTTCAAAATGACCAACACCAAATTTCGACTTTCACGTTTCGCTTGGGCTGCAACTGCCGCAGTGGCCTTGGCCATTGCAGGTAATAGCGCAATCGCCCAGGATAAGGTGCAAAGCAAAACCCAGGACCAAACGCGCGATCAGGATCGGCTGCAAGACCCGATCTTCGGTTCCCAACTGATGACGGATGCTGAACGCAACGAATTCCGCACCCACATGCGCAGTCTCAAGACGGTAGAGGAGCGCGAGGCCTACCGTCTGGAGCACCACAAGCTCATGCAAGAGCGCGCAAGGGTACAGGGCATAACGCTGCCGACTAACCCGCCTGCCATGCCCCAAGGGGCTGGTGCAGGTTTCGCACGGAGCGGTATGGGTGCTGGGTCAGGGGCGGGCCCTGCGGGTGGTGGAATGGGTGCAGGTTCGCCTGGTAAAAAGTAAGCTGGAGCCGCGCTTGCTCACTACAGTTGTGTAAATTGGAAGTGGTAAGCGTGGATTGCAATTTGGGGCTCAATCCTCTGCGTTGCAATCGGGATTAGAAACACATGAATACTGTACTGCTTGCAGTCTGGCTGAGCCAGCGGCAGGCATTTGGATAGATTCCCAGCCATTTAGTGGGGGCACCAAGGAGAGCAGTTGTTCGCCAAGACCAGCGACCCTAAGACAATTGGGTGCCCAAAACGGACATCCAGATAGATCGAATTGTTGCTCCAAAGGGGACAGTCAGAACTAGTCCCGAATTGCCCATCGGTGCGACCGGGTGCCCAGCTGAACCTGGACGGTGGCATTTATTTCCCAAGGGCTAGGCGTTGCCGCCCGACCGTGGGAAAAAATGGTCTTACCTAGCTGCGGGCGGCGAGGTAAGGTTGGCCTTGGCCTCTTTCTCCAATTTGGCTTTTTCCCGCGCAGCAGCATCCTCGGCGCGAATCACGTCAAAGGGACCATACTTGTGCTGGGTCTCGCTGAAGGAATCGACATAGGGACCCCATGGAAAATCTTCGGGTTTGTCGAGGGGATTGGAGAAGTCCTTTGCCACCTCACCCTCCCTGGGTTGGCGGGGATGCGAGACGACGAATCCTGCCACGTCGTAGGCATCGTCCTTCGACAGGACTGGGCGGTCCCAGCTCGCCTGTCCGAAGGGCATGTTGACATAGACGTATTGAAAGGTCGACAGGATGCGGAACATGGACGCCGACTCGCTGGTGGCATCTGCTCCCCAAAGTGGCGGAAAGAGGTAGCCCTTGTGGTCGCCCACGGTGCCGGTGCGCTTGCCTAGGCCGTTGTCGCCGTGGCAGGCAACGCACTGCTGCTTGAATACCGCCTCACCGCGCACCAGGTTTGCGGCCCGCTTCGGTTCTTCCACAACCATTTCTTTTTCGCCGATCAGCTTGGCCCCCTTGGGCACGCCGCGCGAGAGGTATTCGATATATGCCACGAAGGCCTTCATCTCGATCGAGTCTTCGGGAATGGCACGTCCCGACAGGCTGTGCGTAAAGCACAAATTGATGCGACTCTCGAGCGACACCATCTTTCCAAAGCGGGGCTGGAACTGGGGGTAGACGCTATAGGTACCGATCAAGGGTGCGGCATAGGGCACGGTCGCCGCGCCACGGTGGCAATTGCCGCAGGACATGTTGGTGCCCGCGTAGCGTTTGGAGTGATCGGGCACTTCGGGGCCGAGGTATTCCGAGGTGTTGGTCAGCAAATCGTGCCCCAGGCGGATCATGCGGCTCTGCTCATTGTCCGGCAACTTCGAGAGGTCCATGTCGGGTGTTGGCCATGTGCGCAGATCCACCACCGGGCGCTCTGCCGAGCTGGCCACGCCAGGGCCGACGCCTGCCAACAGGGCCAGCAGCAGCCCCCTCGCCAGCAGGCCGGCTTCATTCCTTTGCATCTGTGGAAGTGCCCAATGCATGCGATTTTTTTTCATGGATATTTCTCCTGTTGATGAGCGGCATGGCCGCAAGCTTTGAAATCACAAACCCGGCTGCACCAATCTCTTTGGGCAGCTGTTCAATAGCGGGCGTCGGCAGGCTTCTTGTCTTTGGGCCAATCCTTTGCCTTATCCGGGAAGTCCGGGCGCGGCATGTGCGAGAAATATTCCGCAACGTCAACGGCCTTCTGGTCGGACAGGCCGCCCTGCCCTAACGGAAATTTCGCGTTCAAGCCAATTGGCATGTTCTGTTTGACGAATGCCGCTGCGGTAAACGTCCTGGCAAGTCCTGCGCCGATATTGAAAGACTGCTCACCCCACAGCGGCGGATAAACCATATTTCCCGCCGCCGATTTCAGGCCCTCGCCATCCTTGCCATGGCAGAGTGCGCACTGCTCGCCGTAAATGCGCTTGCCGTTTTCGGTGTTAGGGACCAGGGTGGTGTCCATCTTGCCAACGCCTCGCCCTGCCACTTTGTCGCCGGGCTTGGTCTCACCCTTCATCCATTCTAAATAGGCCTCCATGGCTTTCATATCCGGCGCGTCGACAGGCAGGGGCTTGCCGTTCATGGAGCGTTTGAAGCAGCCGTTGATGCGATCGGCAAGGCTGATGATTCGGCCGGAGCGCGGCACGTAGCTGGGGAAAAACGCGGACACACCCACAAAAGGTGAACCGTTGGCTACGGTGCCCGCATTCAGGTGGCAACTGGTGCAGTTGAGATCGCCGCCCACATGGTCCGGCAGCAGTGCCTTGGTTTCTAGATGCAGGCGCATGCCCCGTACCAGCTGCTCCGCATTGGGACGGTCCAGCATGTTGGCCAGGCGGGGCGTATCAAAGCCGGCGTGGGGTGCGACCTTCGGACTGAGACTTTCGCGCATTTTCTTGACATCGGACGTACTGATTTCCGGGGCGGTCTTGCTGCCCCAGCTTGCACGCACGAAGTTCAGGATTTCGCCAAGCTCATTGTCGGACAGCTGCGCAAACGAGGGCATGTTCATGACCCTGGGGTGGCTCGCCGTCTGCGCGGTCCTGGCGCCGGTGAGCACCACATGCAGCAGGGTTGCCGGGTCGTCGGCCAAAATCGCCGGGTTCTGTGCCATGGGCGGAAAGATGTCGGCAACGCCGGTTCCGTCCAGGCGGTGGCAGTCCACGCAGAATTGCACATAGCCAAGTCCCCCGCGGGACTTGTACAAGGCCTCCGGCAGCTTGGCGGCCATGGATGCAATCGGCGCAGCCGAGGCGCGGGGCTTGCCACCGTCTGCAGCAGGCAGGGCTTTCAGATAGACGGCCACGGCACGCAGGTCGTCATCCGTGAAGTGCTGGGTGCTGTGCTGAATGACTTCCGTCATATTGCCCGACACGGTGGCGAAACGGTTGCGCCCGGTCCTGAGCAACTGCACGGTATCGTCCACGGTCCACAAGTCGCGCAGGCTCAAGGCGCGCCAGTTCTCCACGGTTTCTCCCGCAAGGTATTGCATGCCAGAACTGCTGGCCTCGCTCATGGCTTTTTCCTGGAAGGCAAGGCCACGGGGCGTATGGCAGGAGCCGCAATGGCCGAGCCCCTGAACCAGATAGGCGCCACGGTTCCAGCTGTCCCCCTGGCTCGCATCGGGTGCAAACAAGGTGTTGTCGAGAAAGGCGTAGTTCCACAGGGCAAGGCCCCATCGCATGCTGAACGGCCAGTGCATATCCGACGGCTTGTTGGCGCGTGCGACCGGCGCCACGCCCTGCTGCAGAAAGGCGAAAAGGGAGCGCATGTCGGCTTCGGCCATGCGGCTGTAGGAAGGATACGGCATGGCGGGATACAGCTGGTGCCTGTCGGCCGCGACGCCCTTGCGCATGGCGCGGTCAAACTGCGCGAAGCTGTAGCTGCCTATGCCCGTATTTTTGTCGGGAGTGATGTTGGTGGAGTAGATTTTCCCGAACGGCGTCAGCAGCTCCCGCCCGCCTGCCAGAGGTGCACCGTCTGCCGCGGAGTGGCAGGCCACACAATCTCCCAGTTGCGCAACATATGCACCGGCCTTCACCTGCGCCGCTGCCGCCGAAGGTAACTCGGTCGCGGCATAGCTGCCCTGCGCGCTGATAGCGAAGACCAGGCTGGCGATGGCCCAGGCCAGGCGGAGCTCGAATTTCATAGGGGATTCCTGATTACGAATGGACTGATCCGAGTATCAGGAAACCAGACCCTTTCGCCTATCAGGTAATCGGACTAGGCGCGTAGTCGAAACCGACTAGTCGAGTCCGCTGGGATTGGCGCGCAGTATCAGGCGCGCGAAATCCGCGGCGCCACCGGCACCGGTCTTGTCCATGATGTGCTGACGGTGCACATGCACGGTGTTTTCGCTGATGGCTAACTCGCGCCCGACTTCCTTGTTGGACAGGCCCAGTGCCAGCCAACGCGCCACCTCCAGCTCCCTGGCCGAAAGTTGGTCCAGCGTCTGCTGTGCACACTGGCTGCGCAGGCTGGCGTTGTGGCGCTCCAGGCTGAGCCGAACCGCCCGCTCCACGGTGTCGAGAAAATGCTGCTCCCGAAACGGCTTTTGCAGGAAATCAATGGCGCCGTCCTTCATGGCCTGGACCGCCAGATCCACGTCGCCATGCCCTGTCATGAAGATCACGGGATAGGCCGAACCGGCCTCCTGAAGGCGCCGCTGCAGCTCCAGCCCGCTGATGCGCAGCATGCGAACGTCCAGCACGATGCATCCCCCCCCTGAGGGAAAGGCCGGTGCGGCCAACAAAAAGTCTTCGGCAGAGGCATGGCCCACACATTGCCAGCCAGAGGATTCGAGCAGGAACAGCAGTGAACGCCGAAACGGGGCTTCGTCGTCGACCACATGCACGACGGAAATGGAAACATCGATGGTCATTCTGTTGCTGGCTGTGATGCCGGGTGCGAGTGGCATGGCAAAAAGAAACGGAACTCCATGCCAGCGCCCAGTGACGCTGCTTGCGCCTGCAGTTGCCCGCCGTGGGATTCCACAATGGTTTTGCAGATGGACAAGCCAAGGCCCAGGCCTTGGGGTTTGGTGGTGAAGAAAGCTTCGAACAGGTGCTCCTGCTGCTCAGTTGTCAGACCGGGCCCGTGGTCGCGCACCGTCACGCAGCAAAGGTCTGCTTCAGTATCCAGGCCCACCTCGATGGGCCAGGCTTCGCCTGCCGCTTGTTGCGCGTCCCAGGCATTTTTGAACAGGTTGAGCAGCACCTGCTGAACCTGCAGCGTGTCGATCAGCACAGTGCGCCGCGCGCCAAGACGGTCGTGAATCACAAATGCAGGGGCTTGCGATAGCATGCTTCCCATCAGTCCAATGGCCTCGCGCACCACATCGGCCATGTCCCGCGCCGAGCGCTCCTGCGCGCGCTTACGGGCAAAACCCCGTATGCCATTCAGAATTCCCGCCGCGCGTTCCGCCTCACTGGCAATTTCAGCCGCAGCCTGTCCCAGAGCCTCGGCTGATAGGCTGCCCCGCTCCTGCCTGCGCAGCAGGCTGCGCGCATAGTTGGCAATGGCTGCCAGCGGCTGGTTCAGTTCATGCGCCAGCCGGCCGGCCAGCTCCCCCAGGATGGAGAGCCGGGACAGATGCTCCATTTGCTGCTGGCTGTTGCGCATGCGCATCTCCAGCTCACGGCGCTCGGCCAGCGCCGCGCGCAGCTCGCGCGTGCGGCGCTGGACCAGGTGCTCCACATGCACGGTGTAGACGGCCCATAGCAGCAATAGCGCAATGCTTGCGGCCAGCCAAGGCCAGATCCTTTGCACGATGGAACGCCAGCCCGATTCTCGCAGGAAGGCATAGGGGCCGATCTGCAGCCGCCTGAGCAGTTCATGAACCGGACGGTAGTCGGCGGGAACCGACCAGCCAGGCTCGCCGTCGCCCGCCGGAAGGGTAAGCAGTGCAAGCAACACCTGGCGTGACAGGTCAGGAGGCGTGGCACTGGCTGCAGCGAAGGCCCAGCCCGGGTACAGGCGGGAGCTAACGCGGCAGCCGCCTGGTGTTGCGGGGCGCGGGGCCAGCACCCGCAACACACCCTGCGCTAGGGTGCCGTCGGATAGCATGCGCTCGAGCAGGCAGGCCCGGATCACGCCGGCGTCGGCGCGCCCCTGAAGCACGGCTTCGATCACCGTCGTCATGGGGAAACCGGTGAACTGCATTCGGGGCTCGCCCGACTCGGGATTCATTCCCGCAGCCTGCAGCTCTCCCCCTATGACCTGGTAGCCGCCAAACGCGTCCGGCGAAACAGCCGCCATGCGCTGATGGCGCAGGTCCTCCAGGTTTTGCAGCTCACGGCGAGCCTCCCGCACCACGATGGCCGAACCGACCACCTGCGCAGGGTCGTGACGCTGGTCAGATAGCTGCGTGGCGATGCGCGATATACCGCGCTCCTCCAGCATGACGTAATGACCGGGATTGGTGATAACAAAGTCCAGCCCATGTTCGTCAAGCGCCTGCGACATGCCAGCGAGGTCGAAATGCCGCACCAGCACCTTGTGGCCTGGCAGCTTCTCTTGCAGTTGCTGCACGAAGGGGGTCCATTGGGTGCCGGCCTCATCGGAACCCAGCCAGGCCAGCACACCAATCCGGACGTCGCCTGCCCGAACCTGCGAAACCAGTGCAAATGCCAGAACCAGAAAGGTACAGCAACTCAGAACGGCGCGAAGGATGGTTTGCACCTGAGGGATGGTAACAAGAACGATCGCTCATTCCACGGATATACGGTGACCGATACAGTTGGTAGTATTGGCCTGTGGGTTGCGGAGTGAACGCGATTTAACGACTCTGAAGCAGTCGGAAATCTTTTACGCGCGCCACGGATTGATAACCGCAGCTGCAGTTCGTCCCTAAGCCTGCAAACCAAAGCCGCCGGCAAACACCTCGCGCAGGTAGCCCACAAACGCGGTGACCGCGAGCGGCACGGGCCGTATGGAATAGATGGTTTCGGCAAAGGCGCCTACCGACTTCCATTGCGGCAGCACCTGCGCTAGCTTGCCCTGGCGCAGGCTACTCTGTGCCGTGAAGTCCAGCAGTAGGGCGATGCCCAGGCCCGCCAGTGCGGCGTCGCGCAATGCCTCGCTGTTGTTGGCGGACAGCGAGCCGGAGACGGGCACCTTCACCCTGGTCGACTGCGCGCTCAGCAGCTCAAAGGTCCAGGCCAGCGCATTCTGCGTGCGACGGTAGTGCAGGCAATTTTGCGTGACCAGGTTTGCCGGTATGGCCGGTACGCCGCGCCGGCGCAGGTAGCTGCGTGTGGCGACCAGCACCGAGCGGGTGCTGCAAAGGGTCCATGCCACATGCGTGTCCGGGGGCGCTGCTGTGTGGCGAATGGCCAGGTCAAAGCCTTCGGTGCCCATGGAGCTGAGGCGGTCTGACATGTCCAGCTCCAGCCGCACCTCGCTGTACAGGCGCAAAAAATCGGCCAGTCGGGGCACCAGTTCAGTTCGGCAATGTGCTGGCTCATTGCCGCCTTGCTCATACCTAGACGGCGACCGCTGCGGTGTAGCTGACCTGCGGCGCCAGTACTGTGAGTCCATGCAGATGGTTCCAGGGTTTTTTAATTTTTGCTCAATCATGGGTTTATTGTTCACCAATTGGAACAATAAATTCAGCGCTGTGGTCTTGTTGGTTCAAGCTGCGCGTCATAGACTCTTAATCCAAGCAAAACCTCAGCGGGTTTTGCCGCCCGCCTTATTCCAACAGAGACGCGAAATGACCCCTTACACCGACTCCACCGAAGTTGCCCAGTACATCCAGGGCGCCCGCACCGCCGGCAGCAGTACCCGCACGCAGGCCATTTACAACCCCGCCACCGGCGCCGTGGCGCGCCAGGTGCGCCTGGGTAATGCCGCCGATGTGGATGCCGCTGTGGCCTCTGCACAAGCCGCCTTCCCCAAGTGGGCCGACACGCCCCCCATTCGCCGCGCTCGCATCATGTTCAAATTCCTGGAGCTGCTGAACGCCAACAAGGATGAGCTGGCCCGCGTCATCACCGCCGAGCACGGCAAGGTGTTTACCGACGCCCAGGGTGAAGTGGCACGCGGCATCGACATCGTCGAATTTGCCTGCGGCATTTCGCAACTGCTCAAGGGTGACTTCACCGACCAGGTGAGCACCGGCATCGACAACTGGACCCTGCGCCAGCCCCTGGGTGTGGTGGCCGGCATCACGCCGTTCAACTTCCCCGTGATGGTGCCGATGTGGATGTTCCCGGTGGCCATCGCCGCCGGCAACACCTTTGTGCTGAAACCCAGCCCCTTGGACCCCAGCCCCAGCCTGTTGATTGCGGACCTGTTCAAGCAGGCCGGTCTGCCGGATGGCGTGTTCAACGTCGTGCAGGGTGACAAGGAAGCCGTCGACGCGCTCTTGGTGCACCCCGACGTGAAGGCAGTGAGCTTTGTCGGCTCCACGCCGATTGCCAACCACATTTACGAGACCGGAGCCCACCATGGCAAGCGCGTGCAGGCCCTGGGCGGCGCCAAGAACCACATGGTGGTGATGCCCGATGCCGACATCGACCAGGCGGTGGACGCACTGATCGGTGCTGGCTACGGCTCTGCTGGCGAACGCTGCATGGCCATCAGCGTGGCCGTGCTCGTGGGGGATGTTGCCGAGCGCCTGATGCCCAAGCTGCTGGCACGCACCAAGACATTGAAGGTGCTGGACGGCATGAACCTGGCCGCTGAAATGGGCCCCATCGTCACGCAACTGGCGCATGACCGCATCACCGGTTACATCGCCCAGGGCGTGAAGGAAGGTGCAACCCTCTTGCACGACGGCCGTGAGTTCAGCGGCGCCGCAGCGGGCGAAGGTTGTGACAAGGGCTTCTGGATGGGCGGCACGCTGTTTGACAACGTCACCCCCGAGATGCGCATCTACAAGGAAGAAATCTTCGGCCCGGTGCTGTCCTGCATGCGTGTGAAAGATCTGGCCGAGGCCGTGGACCTGATCAACGCCCATGAGTTTGGCAACGGTGTCTCCTGCTTCACCCGCGACGGCAACGTGGCGCGCGAGTTCTCACGCCGGATTCAGGTCGGCATGGTCGGCATCAACGTGCCAATCCCCGTGCCCATGGCCTGGCACGGTTTTGGCGGCTGGAAGAAGAGCCTGTTTGGCGACATGCATGCCTACGGCGAAGAGGGAGTGCGCTTTTACACCAAGCAAAAATCCATCATGCAGCGCTGGCCCGAGAGTATCGGCAAGGGTGCCGAGTTTGTGATGCCTACGGCGAAGTGAACGACAAGCCAACCCTCCCCGACTGGGACCTGTATCACGCGTTGCGCGAGCAGTGGACGCATGAGGACAACCTGGTCAACCACCGGCTGATGTGGCTGATCTTGTCGCAGGGTCTGCTGTTTACGGCCTACGGCACGCTGACCATCGACAAGCACCGCTGGCTGGTTTACGGCTTTCCGGTGTTCGGCATGGCGGTGGCGCTGGTGATAGGGGTCAGCATTTATGCTGCGCTGGACGCATCCGGCGCCATCGAGGCGGCTTATGAAAAAGCCGGACTGGATCGGCTCTGTCACCTGACGCCGCAGAGCATCACAGCGCACCGCGGCAACTGGGCCGCCAAGTCCCTACCTTTTGTTTTTGGCACACTGTGGCTGCTGGCCGCAACCGGGTTTATTCAGTCGAACTGACCCGGTTCTTTAGTCGAAGGAAGGTGCCTCGCGCGTGGCCACAGGCTTAGCCGCAGCCATCCAGGCATCAAAACCACCGGCAAGGTTTTGCACATTCAGGTAGCCCATGTCCTGCAGAGCGGCACCGGCCAAGGCGGCGCGGCCGCTGGTCTTGCAGTACAGCACGATCTTGATGTCGCGCGCCTGCAAGCTCGGCATGGCGCTGAAGCGGAACTCCAGCATGCCGCGCGAGATGTGCACGGCGCCGGGCAGGTGGCCAGCGGCAAATTCATCCGCCTCGCGCACATCCACCAGCACATCGGCTGCGCGTATGGCCTGCTCGGCATCGGCGACAGGTACTTCCAAAACGCGCTTCTTGGCGGCGGCAACCAGATCGTGTGCGGTCTTCATGGCATTCCTCAAACAGTTGCGGGCGTGGACATGGCGTCGAAGGCGGCTATGGCTTCTGCTGTATACATCAGGGCCGGGCCGCCACCCATGTAGACACACACGGCCAGCATTTCTTCCAGCTCCTGCTTGCTGCAACCCAGCTTGATCAGTGCCTTGACGTGAAAGCCGATGCAGCCGGAGCAGTGCTGGGTAATGCCTATGGCCAGGGCCATCAGCTCTTTGTGCTTGGCGCTGACTGCCCCCTCGGCCATGGCGGCACGCGCTAACTGGCCAAAGGCCTGCATGGCGTCGGGCTGGGCCTTGCGCAAAGGTGCCAGGTGGGCATTGATGTTCTGGATCAGGCCGGTGTGGTCAAAGGTGCTCATGGGGGCTCACAGTGTTGAAGGAATGGATGGTATTGTATACCCCATGGGGTATAAAGTCAACTTTTGTGAACTGGACAGAATACGACAAGTGCAGATAGACTGGACGTGTGAAGGAAAACCTGAACCACAAACTTTGGCTGGCCGCGACGGTCTGCGGTCTATGTGCCTGCTCGGCCATGCTCCCGGATGCCAGGCAGGACGTGATCTCACCCTGGGCCGACTTTGATGGTGCCAAAAGCAGCTTCGACCAGATAATCCCGTTTCAGACGGACATGGAGACGGTGCGCAAGCTGGGCTTCGACCCGTACAAGACTGCCAATATGCAGGTGCTGAACCAGGCACAGGTGGTCAGCGCCGTACTGCCATCTCCGCTGCAGGAGCGGTCCACCATTCCGCAAGGGATCAGAGACTGCATGCAGGTGCAGCAGGACTGCGTCGGTTACCTGATGGAGCCCGGTAAGATCGACCAGAAGCGTCTGGGAAACTTCCTGCTCGACTTTCTGAACTTCAAACGCAACACGCTGACCACCGGTTGGAAGTTCTCGGCGCTGATCGTCGTCATCGACAACAAGGTGGTCTACAAGCAGTGGACCGGCCAGCCAAAGATCGAATCCACCGACCTGCGCACCAACCCGCTGGGTCCGCTGCAAAGCATGGGCGAGACGCTCAAGGCCTTGCCCTGAAATCTTGCGATAGTGGGCGGCTTTCAAACAAGTTGCAGTTGAAAGTGCGGCGCTGAACAATCTGCAGTGCCGGTACCTATCCAAATAGCTAGCATGAAAAATAGACCGTACTGATGCGGCCTTATTTAGCAAAAGGATTGGTTACTATGAAATCGTTACTCATCGCGGTGATTCTGGGGTCAGCGCTGCTCGGCGCTTGCGTGACGGCGCCGGCCCCTGGTACCCAGGAGGGGGCGACACCTCCGCGCTTGTCGATGCAAGACAAGATGGCAGTATGGGACAACGTGGGCAGCTTTGGACCGGTGCCTGCCGCACGCGCGGCTCTGGGCGCGCAAACCTGCTCCAAGCTAGACACCATGGAGGCCCATTTCATGGCCAGCGGTTACCACTCGCGCGCACAGGGCCTGGACGGCAAGACCCTGGCCGAAGGCGGCTTTTACTGCGTTCGCAAGTAACGCGCCCTACCCGCTAGACGCCATGCGCTAGCTTGCAGGCAAGGGCGGAGATGTTCAAGCATCTCCGCCTCCCCTATTCCGCTTGTACCTGAAGCGCTTCCAGAAAGCGCGACACCATGTTGTAGGCGGCGATGACACCAACCAATTCCACTTGGGCCTGTTGCGAGCCAAGAACCTGTTGCACGCGTGCAAAGCAGGCGTCGCTGACTTGCACCATGCGCGTAGCCTCAAGCGTCAGTTGCAGCACGGCGCGCTCGGCCTCACTGAACAGCGTTACGTCTTGCATCGCGGCGTCATAGTCCTGCAGACCATCCAGCTGCGCCTGCGTGCCACCAGCAGCCAGCCACTCCGGCGCGTGTTGCAGCAGTTCGTAGTCGGCGCGGTTCAGCACAGCCACCGCGCAAATCGCCAGTTCGCGCAGCCTGGCGTCCAGCGACAAGGAGTTGCGCACCGCGCCCAAAAAGCCGTTCCAACCGACGGCAAAGGCTGGGCTGTTGAGCAGCATGCGGTCCAGATTCAGCAGGCTGCCGCCGCGCCGCTTGCGGATCGCCTCCACCACCTCACGCGGGCCAAGTAGCGCTTCGGGTATGGATGGAATACGTTTCGTGTTGCTCATCTTCAGTCCATCGCCGCCACCAGCTCGGCATCGTGGTGCCGCTGCTGCTCTTCCATCACCAATTGGCCCAGCTCGCGCTTGAGGGTATTGAACGCGGGCGAGGACGGGTCGCGCAGGCGCGGCAGCTCCACCAAGAGGTCGCGCTTGACGGTGCCCGGCCGGTAGGTCATCACCACAATGCGGTCGGCCAGATAAATGGCTTCCTCGATGCTGTGCGTCACAAAAATTACCGTCTTGCCGAGCTCGGCCCAGATGCGCAACAGCTCGTCTTGCAGGTTGCGCCTTGTCAGCGCATCGAGCGCACCAAAGGGTTCGTCCATCAGCATGATGGGCGAGTCCAGCGCCAGGATGCGGGCAATGGCCACACGCTGGCGCATGCCGCCCGACAGGTCTTTTGGATAGCGGTTGCGAAAATCGGTCAGGCCCAGCTTGGCCAGCAGGGTGGCCACCGTGTCGTTGATTTGGGCGGCCGGCGTTCCCTTGATTTCCAGACCGAAGGCAATGTTTTTTTCCACCGTCATCCAGGGAAACAGCGCGTATTCCTGGAACACCATGCCGCGGTCCGGGCCCGGCCCGGTGACCGTCTTGCCGTCGGCCGTAATGCTGCCGCTGCTGGGCAGCGAGAAGCCGGCAATGGCGTTGAGCAGCGTGGACTTGCCGCAGCCCGAGGGCCCTAGCAGGCAGACAAACTGGCCTTGCGGAATGTCGAGCTGGATGTCTTTCAGCGCCACCACTTCACGCTCCGCACTGGCGAAGATTTTGTTGACGCTTTTGACTGAAATATGTGTTGTGCTCATCTCAATGCTCCAG
Organism: uncultured beta proteobacterium; assembly: GCA_903845935.1. Lineage (GTDB taxonomy): Bacteria > Pseudomonadota > Gammaproteobacteria > Burkholderiales > Burkholderiaceae_C > Allorhodoferax. Next base: position 107,092 of record CAIMZI010000037.1, read on the forward strand.
ACCGCGGTGCCAGCGCAGCAAATAGTTATTTAGTTTGTTCACGCCCATATCGATGGCCAGGCCTAGCATGCCGATGCTGATCATGCCGGCGATGATTTTGTCGGACCAGAAATACTCGCGCGCCTCCAGAATCCGAAAGCCCAGTCCGTTATTCACCGCGATCATCTCGGACACGATCACCACGATAAAGGCGGTGCCGATACCGATGCGCACGCCCGACAAAATATAGGGTACCGAGGCCGGCAGGATCACGCGTAAAAACAGCGTGCTTTGGCTGGCGCCCAGGTTGCGCGCCGCACGCAGGTAGATGCCATCCACTTGGCGAACACCGGCGATGGTGTTGATCAGCACCGGGAAGAAGGCACCGATGCTGATCAAAAAGATGGCCGGCGGATTGCCCAGACCGAACCAAAGAATCGCCAGCGGAATATAGGCAATCGGCGGAATCGGCCGCAGCACCTGCGCCAGCGGGTTGAGCCAGGCATAGACGCGCGGGCTAGCACCCATTACCAAGCCCAGAGGCAGGGCCAGACCGGCCCCTACCACGAAGCCGACCACCACGCGGTACATGCTACCGGTGGCGTCCAGAATCAGCTCACCCGAGATGGCCCAGGCCAGCCAGCTGCCCCCGGTTTCCGCAAAGGACCTGGGCGGCAGCAGATAGGCCACCCAGCGCGTCACCACCGCCCAGGGCGAGGGCAGTACATGCTCGTTGACCCAGCCCAGACTGCAGGCGGTCTGCCAGACGGCGATCAGCACGATGGGCACGATGAGCCCGGCGCCAAGCTCGCGCCATTTGAATGTTTTGTTCATGGCCTTTGCTTTACCCTACTTGATGTTGAGCGACTTCTTGGCCGCGTCCAGCAGGTCGGTCTTGACCCAATCGGTCGCCACCGGTGGCTTGTCCATCTTGCCGATGCCGTACTTCACCATCAGGTCGGTGGAGACCTGGATATGCGCGGGCGTGATGTCAAAACTGTAGGGCGAGTTGCCAATCGCGTCATCAAAGTCTTCCTTGCTGATCTGGCCCTTGAACAGGGTTTGCGTCACAAATTTTTCGGCGGTGGGCTTGTCATCGATAAAGGTTTTTGTGGCCTGGACAAAGCAGCGCATGAACTTTTCGGCCGCAGAGCGATGCTCTTTATAGAATTTTTCGCTCATCACCAGGGTGCGCACCGGCTCACCAATCGGCGTGTCATAGGGCTTGAGCACCTCGACGCCAAACTTCTTGTTGATCGCCTGCGATGCCTGCGGCTCGGTCTGCATGATGGCGTCCAGATTCTTGCCGATCAGGGCGGCGTTCAGGTCCGGGTAGGAGAGGTAAATCAGCTGCACGTCCTTGCCTGGTGCGTCGGAGGCAGTCAGGCCGTTTTGCCCCAGTTCGGTTGCCAGCAGCAACTCCTGGATGCTGCCGCGCGTCACGCCGACCTTTTTGCCCTTCAGGTCTTTCACGCTCTTGATGCCGACATCGGGCCTAGCCACCAGACGCGCGCCGCCCTTGGCAAAACCGGCCACCGCGTAAATCGGCACGCCCTTGGCGCGGCCAGAGATGGCTGCCTCGGAGGCGGTGGCGCCCACGTCCAGCTCACCGGCAATGATGGCTTGCATCACGTCCAGGCCTTTGGCAAAGGTACTTTCCTGCACCTGGATACCGCACTTAGGCGCGATTTCCTTGATGTAGGAGACTGCGGCAAAGTGCGCCAGCTTGAGGTTGCCAAGTCGAATCACGTCATCGGCGGCATGGGCGGAAAAGCTGAGCAAGGTGGCGCAGGCCAGCAGGCCCGCAGCAATGGGTTTAAGGTACATGTTTTGTCTCCATGGAGGGTGTTGGCCGCGCGCCATTGCGTTGGGCTCTGTGCAGATTCTGTCCCCGTACTCGCAAACGCGCATCTGTAGAACTACCCATAGGCGCGCAAGACAAGCTGCGGCGGCCGTTATAGACTTGGCCGCTTCAGCCGCTGGCACAGGTTCACGCGGCTTCAACCCAGGGGGGATACCAGGTGGTCGATTGGCCGCCGATCGGAATCTATGACCCCAGCCCCTGAACTGCCACCCGGTGATTTTCTGAAAGTGTCCCTGCTCAGCGTTGGCCCGCTGGTGGAGTTTTTGCGTGCGCAGGACGCGCAGGGCCAGCCCTGGTTGCTGCGTGTGCTCAAAAGTCGCCCGGGCCGCGGCTTTTCCGAGCGCAACTTGCAGCAGCGCTTTCGCCAGGGCTACAGCTTGCAGCAGCGCGCCCACGGACGCGGTGTGGCCAGCGCCGACAGCCTGATCACGCTCAGGGGCAGACCCTGCGTAGCGATGCGGGACCTGGGTGGCCTGCCGCTGCACATGCAGCTGGATGCAAAACCTTGGGACCTGGAGGCGGCCTTGCGCCTGGGCGCCGACATTGCCGCCGGACTGGAGCGGGTGCATAGCCTGGACCTGCTGCATGGCGATGTGTCACCTGCCAACATTCTGTGGAATCCGCATACCGACAGTGCCAGCCTGTGTGGCTTCGAGCTGGCGCATGGCCGCAAGGAAGCACAAGCCATGGTGCTGTTCAACCACGCGCTGGACTGTGAACTGGCTTGCATGCCGCCCGAATGCACCGGGCGCATGAACCGCTTTGTGGATGCGCCAGCCGATCTTTACGCGCTGGGTTCGGTGCTGTACCGTCTGCTGGCTGGATCCTATGCCTTTGATGCCAGCGACACCCTGGGCTGGATCCATGCCCACGTTGCGCAACGCCCTCGCCCCCTGCACGAGCTGCGGCCCGGCGTGCCCTGGATGGTGTCGCGCATCATAGACCGCTTGCTGGGAAAAATGCCGGAGCAGCGTTACCAGAGTGCCTGGAGCCTGCGCAACGATCTCCAGCAATGTCTGTTGGCCGTTAGCGGCAGCGGCCATATCCCGAGCTTCGCTCTGGCGCTGGATGATTATTCTGGACAATTGGGCAACCCCAGCCGCCTCTATGGCCGGGAAGAGCCGCTGCAGATCCTCAGCAGCAGCCTGGAACAGGTGCGACTGGGCGGCTGTGCGGGTGTAGCAATTATGGGCTATGCCGGCATTGGCAAGACCGCCCTGGTGGGCGACATCCGCAGCAAGCTCAGCCTCGAAGGTGGTCATTTTGTCACCGGTGCCGTGGACCAGTTCCAGCGCAACATTCCCTACTCGGCTCTGACCCAGGCACTCGATTCCCTGCGCGAGGCACAGGACGCAGCCGACCCGGCCTGGAGCGACACCCTGCGCGCTGCACTGGGCGACGAATATGCCTTGTTGCAGCTGCTGGAGCCTGCGCTGCCAGCGCCGGGTGTGAACCTGCCGCAGGGCTTTACGGCAGCCGAACTGCGGGCGCGCTATTACCAGGCCACCCGGCTTTTGCTGCAATGCTTTGCTCGCACCGAAGCGCCGCTGGTGCTATGTCTGGATAACCTGCAGTGGGCCGACCATGCCACGTTGGAGGTGCTGGAACACATACTGAGCGATGCGACGCTGCAGCACGTGCTGCTGCTGCTGCTCTACCGTGATAACGAGCTCGACGAACAGCACCATTTGCAGCTCTTGCTGCACCGCCTGCAGCAGGCCGGGCGTGCGCCGTTGCAACTGCGGCTCAAGGCGCTGGATGAGTTCAGCATCACCGCCTGGCTGAACGATGTGCTGCAGGGGGCGGACCAGTTTCTGCAGCCGCTGGCGCATCTGGTGCTGCGCAAGACCGGCGGCAACCCGTTCTTTGTGCAGCGCTTTCTGGAATATGCGGTGCAACAGGATTGGCTGCGCTTTGACCGGGTGGAGCGCCAGTGGACCTGGGACGCCGCTGCCATACGCGCCAGTGCACTGACGCAAAACGTGGTGGACATGCTGCTCAACCAGATTCAGCAGTTGCCGCAAGAGCAGGGCCAGTTGCTGGCCACGGCAGCGGTGCTGGGCAATGTGTTTCGGGCCGGCGAAGCCGGTGCCCTGCAGGCATTGACACCCGACATGCTGTGGCACGCCATGGACCGCCTGGGCGCACGCGGCTATATCCGCAACGTGCAAATGGGACTGTACAGCTTCAGCCACAACCGCATCCAGGAGGCGGCAGTGCGGCTGCTGGACCGGCCCACCAGGCTGGCACTGCACGCACGCATTGCGCAGCAGATGGGCCGGTTGTCGGAGCCTGAGCGCAAGACGCGGCTGTTTGAATGGCTGGGCCATCTAATGGAATCGCTGACAGACCAAAGCCCGGCCGAGGAGCGTCGCGCCTTTGCCGCACTGGCGCTGCAGGGCAGCGAGCGGGCACTGCAGGCCGGCGCCTACGCCCAGGCTCGCCAATACGCCACGCAGGCCTTGGCCCTGCTGGGTTCGCAGACCGGGGACCGGGCTACCGTCCTGGGTCTGCAGCGCCAGGCCCAGATTGCGGCGTATTTGTGCGCGGACTTCGAGGCCTCACAAGCCCACTACGCGCAGTTGCTGGCACACCCGGGAAGCGCCATGGAGATGGCGGGCGTCCACCTGTGCAGCATCAACCTGCTGACCATGCGGGGTGAATACGCGCACGCCACGGCGCTCGGTCTGGAAACCCTAGACACACTAGGCGTTTGCATCGCACTAGACCAGCTGATGGACGAGGCCACGCTCAGCCTGGAGCGCTACGTTGCGCGGGTGAACGAGCAAGGCTACGAGCGCATCTATGCTTTTGATGCCGCCGCCGATCCGCACTTTGAGATGGTGCTGTCGGTAATGGACGGCATCGCCCTGCCCACTTTTTTTACCAATCCCGTGCTGTCGGCGGTGCTTGGCCTGCGCGCCGCCAACTTTGCCCTGGAACGCCGGCAGACCAGTGGCGTGGCCTTCCTCTGGTCCATCGTCAGCGCCGCATTTATTGCCTTGCGCAACGACTACCAGGGCGCCGGCGCCGTGACGCGCTTTGCCCTGAAGCTGGCACGCAAGCATGGCCAGGCGGTGCAGCTGGCGCAAACCCGTTTGGTCCATGTGTTGACGCTGCACTGGACCGAGCCCTTGCCGGAGGTGCTGGCGGCGGCCCGCAGCGCCTTTGAACAGCTCGATGCCTGTGGCGTTCTGCCCATGGCTGGCTTCAGCCTGTACCCGGTGATTTGCGCGCGCCTGGAGATGGGTGACACCCTGCCCGATGTGGCGCAGGAAATCGAACGGGCCCTGGCCTATACCACCCGCACCGGCAATCTGCATGCCGATGCCAGCTTGCGGACCCTGCGCCAGATGGTGGCCGCCCTGCAGGGCAAGACGCACAGCCCGACCACGCTGGACGCCGCCGATTTTTCCGAAGCCGCGCACCTTGAGCGCCTGGATAAAAACCCCATGGCGCTGGCGCACTACCATGTCTGCAAGCTGAGTCTGGCCAACCATGGCGGGGACAGCGCCACGGCCTTGCAACATGCCCGCGCCGGTGCCGTCCTGCTGCCCCACATTTTGGGGTTTCTGGGCACTGGTGGCTTTTGCATGCATGCTGCACTGGCCTGGAGCGCCGCTGCGGCCAAGGGTGAGGTCGAGCTGCAGCCAGCCCTGGAGCAGATCGATGCCGGTCTGGCCCAGTTGCTGCAGTGGACGCAGGGTGCGCCCTCCACTTATGGCCACAAGGCCGACCTGGTGCAGGCCGAGCGTGCAGCGCTGTGCGGCCAGTCCTGGCTGGCGCTGGAGCTGTATGAACTGGCCTTGCAGGGCGCGCACAAGCAGGGATGCCTGCCCGAGGAAGCGATGGTTGCCGCGCGCGCCGCGCGCGCCTGCCATCGCTTTCATCTGCACAGCGTGGCCGAAGCGTTTGCGCTGCGCTCCAAAACCGCCTATGCGGCCTGGGGAGCAGCGGCGCTGTGCCCGCCCGGCGGCGTCGGCCTGAAGGCACCCGATCTGGATGTGGCGGGCCAGCTGGACCTGGAGAGCATTTTCAAAAGCGCAGAGGCCATCAGCTCCGAGCGCAATTACGACACCCTGTTGCGCAAGCTGTTGGCATTGGTGCTGGAAAACGCCGGCGCCGAGCGTGCCGTGTTGCTGCGTCCCGGCGCCGATGGCAGCTTGTTGCCCGAGGCCTGGCTGGTGCAAACCGGCAGCGGACCGCAATTTGGCAGCACCGCGCCCCTGCCGTTCCAGCCCGCTGCCCTGGCCTTGCGCAGCGTCTGGCACAGCGGGCGCGCCCTGGTGTTTACGGACGCCACGCAGGACCACCGGCTGGCGCGCGATGCCGAGGTGGTGGCGCGCCAGATCCGTTCGGTACTGTGTCTGCCCCTGATACGCCAGCAACAGATGAGCGCCGTGCTGTACCTGGAAAACAATCTGGCGCCCGGCATGTTCACCGACCAGCAGGCGCGCGTGCTGGGCATCATGGCCGGCCAGGCCGCCATTGCGCTGGAAAGCGCCATCCTCTACCGTGGCATGGAGCAGGAGGTGCGCCAGCGCACCCAGGAGCTGGAACTGGCCAAGCAGCGTGCCGAGGAGTCCACCCGTGCCAAGGGCCATTTCCTGGCCAATATGAGCCACGAAATCCGCACCCCCATGAATGCCGTCATTGGCCTGTCGGGCCTGGCGCTGAAATGTGAGCTGCCACCCCGCGTGCGCGACTACCTGAACAAGATCCAGCACAGCGGCGAACATCTGATGGGCATCATCAACGATATCCTGGACTTCTCGCGCATAGAGTCCGGTAAGCTGGAGATTGAGGCCGTGCCCTTTGACCTGTATGCGGTGCTGGACAATGTGGTCAACCTGGTGTCGGAGAAGCTCGAGGAACAGGGGCTGGAGCTGCTGTGTACGGTAGATCCGGCCATTCCAAAGACCCTGATTGGCGACCCGCTGCGCATCGGCCAGATCCTGATCAATTACGCCAACAATGCGGTCAAATTCACGCGCAGCGGCAATGTGCGCATCGCGGTGCGCATCGAGCGCGCCCAGGGCGACAAGTTGCTGCTGCACTTCAGCGTGTCCGACACTGGCATTGGCTTGACGCCAGAGCAGATCGCCCGCTTGTTCCAGAGTTTTGAGCAGGCCGACGCCTCGACCACGCGCGAGTTTGGCGGCACCGGTCTGGGCCTGGCCATCAGCAAAAGCCTGGCTCACGCCATGCAGGGTCAGGTCGGCGTTGAAAGCGTGTACGGCCAGGGTTCCACCTTCTGGTTTACCGCCGCCCTGCGCGTTGGATCGGCGCAAAAGCTGGTGCCTCGGCCCCACAGCAAGCTGCGTGGCAGACGCGTGCTGGTGGTGGACGATAACAGCGCCGCCGCGCAGCTGTTGAGCGAACAACTGCAGGAGCTGGGCTTTAGCGTGCAAACCGCCAACTCGGGCCTGGCGGCAATTGAGGCACTGAAACAGGCCGCCTATGACTTTGTCATGCTGGACTGGCTGATGCCCGGCATGGATGGGCTGGAAACCGTGCGTGCCATTCGCGGCGCGCACATCCGCAGTGCGCCCTTTGTGCTGATGGTGACGGCTCACCGGCGCCATGAGTTGGTCAAGGGCGCGGCGCTGCTGGGCATTGAACATGTGCTGTCCAAACCGGTCAACAGTTCGCTCTTGGTCAACACCATGATGCAACTGCTGGGCCTGGCGAGCGAGTCGACGTTGGCACTGACTGCGGCCGCTCCCAGCACGCTGGAGAGCCAGTTGGGCGCACTCAGGGGTGCACGCATCCTGCTGGTTGAAGACAACGAAATCAACCAGTTGGTGGCCTGTGAAATGCTGCGCAGCGTGGGCCTGGAGGTGGAGCTGGCCAGCGATGGCCAGAGCGCCGTCCAGATGGTGCAGGCGCGCCATGCAGACCAGCAGCCCTATGACATGGTGTTGATGGACATGCAGATGCCGGTGATGGATGGCATTACGGCCACGCAACTGATTCGCCGCCAGTATCCGGCGCAGGAACTGCCGATTGTGGCGATGACGGCCAATGCCATGCAGGCCGATCGTGAGCGCTGCCTGCAGGCCGGCATGAATGGCTTTGTCACCAAACCCATTGCCGCCGATGAACTCTGGCTGGCGCTGTTGGACGGCATCAAGGTCCGCGCTGGTCTGGGTGCACCGCTGCCTGCACCGCAGCAAGCCGCGGGCGAAGAACCGGTTGACCCGGCGCTCGTGGAGTGCCTGCGACGCATACCGGACCTTCAGGTGGATCAGGGCCTGCAGCGCACCCTGCACAAGCCGGCACTTTACCTTTCCATGTTGCGCAAGTTTGTCGCCTCGCAGGCCGAGGCGTTGACGCGCATTCGCCACTGTCTGGCGAACGATGAACTGGCGGTGGCCGAGCGCATGGCCCATAGCTTGAAGAGCGTTTGTGGCAACCTTGGGGCGTTGCGCCTGCAGGCCAGTGCCTCCACCCTGGAGGTCGTCCTGCGACCGGCTGGTTCAGCGTCGGAAAGGGCCGAGGCACTGAACGACACCGAGGCCTTGCTGGGTTCACTGGTACAGGCATTGCGCCACACGCCGGGCCTGTTGCCCGATAGAGTCGTCCTGGCAGAACATGCCTTGAGCGAGGCCGAGCGCCAACTGGCAAGCCAGGTTCTGGCGCAGATCAAGGCCTTTTTGGAGCAAGACGATGCCAGCGCGGTGGAACTATGGGAAACCCATGCCCGCATACTGCGCCCGGTGCAGGGATGCTGGGATGCCATCGAGGCGGCCCTGGTTGCCTTCGACTTTGATACCGCACTGCTGCATCTGAATGCGCCCTGAACTCACTCCCACTGTCGGTAGGCCCAGCCACACAGCGCCGCGCCCAGCAGCCACAGCAGCCAGGTCTGAGCCACGGCGTAGGGGTAGAGCATCAGGGCAATGCCGGTCCAACGCAGCTGGCTGCTGGCGGCAGTCTTGCCGCGGCGAAACACTACATAGCCGCAGATGCCAAAGAGCAGGGCACCCAGTAAATAGGCCGGTGAGGGCAGGTCCAGGCCGCCAAGCGTGTCGATTGCATTCATGGCGCTATTGTCAGCTGCCTACCGGCACGCGCAAGTCGTCCAAATAGTCCTGCGCGATGTGGATGCTGGAAGCCACGCCCACGCTGGGCAGTTTCTGGCTGAGCCACTGCGTGGCGCTGCGCTTGCCCAGGTCGCGCAGGCGGTAAATCAGGTCTCCATTGGTTTCGGCCTTGGTGGACGCCGGGTAGGCGTCGAGCTCCTGGCCGCCGTCGATTCGGTGCATCAGCACGTCCTTGTAGTGCGTGGGGTCGAGCTTGCCCTCGGCCAGCAGGCGTTTTACAAAGTCGATGGCGCGCATCTCGGCAATCAGGGCCGCGTTGAAGGTGATTTCGTTGAGCCGGTCGAGGATGTCGGCAGCGCTGGTAGGCAGGGTCTTGCGGCGTATCGGGTTGATTTGCACCAGCACCACATCGCGGCTCTGGCAGTCGTAGATCAGCGGGTGAATCGCCGGGTTGCCGGATTAGCCGCCGTCCCAGTAGTGCTCGCCCTCGATCTCCACCGCCTGAAACACCGTGGGCAGACAGGCCGAGGCCATGACGGCCTGGGCCGTCAGGCGCTTGCCGGTAAACACCTCGGCCTTGCCGGTGCTGACCTTGGTGGCCAGCACAAACACCTTCACCCCTTGGAAGGAGGCCAGGTTTTCAAAGTCGATTTGCCGCTCCAGAAAGTTCTTGAGCGGGTTGATGTCCAGTGGGTTGGTCTGGTAAGGAGAAAAGGACTTGCCGCAGAAGCCCGCCAATGCGTCACTCAGCTGTTGCCCGGGCGACTGCTGGCCCTGGGATATTCTGGTTTGCAAGGCGCCCATCGAGACCACGCCGTCCCAAAAGGCCTTCAGGGAGGCCCGCGCCGATTCGCGCATGGAGGCGCCCGATTGGCTCTGGGCCTGCGCCAGGCCATGCGAACCCCCTGCAGTGCCAGGTTGATGGGACCTTGGGATGCTGGGGCGGAGTGCCTAGGTTTGGATGCGGTCATGCGGGGCCTTCTGGAAATGCTTTTATTGTTGCGGATTAAGCAATGCATCAATGCCTGATGCGCTGTTTCTATCTTGAAAAAGAAACGCTACATTGGACATCACTGTCGCGGCACTGGCCGCAAGCCCTTCATTACACAGGAAACACCATGAAACTTTTGCACATCGACTCCAGCATACTGGCCGACAACTCGGTCTCGCGCAAACTCACCGCCCAGACCGTCGCCGAATGGAGCGCCAACCATACCGGCACCACGGTGGAGTATCTGGACCTGGCAGCCCAAGCCCCCAGCCACCTGTCGGCCGACTCCCTGGGCTTTCGCCTGCCCGCTGGCTCCGATATGAGCGATGTGCAAAAGGCCGAGAACGCCATTTCCGAAGCCTTGGTGCAGCAGTTCCTGGACGCCGATGTGATCGTCGTTGGCGCCCCGCTCTACAACTTCTCTATCCCCAGCCAGCTCAAGTCCTGGATTGACCGCGTGGCCCAGGTGGGACGCACCTTCCAGTACACCGCAACCGGACCCAAGGGCCTGGCCGGTGGCAAGACCGTGATCGTGGCATCCACCCGCGGCGGCATGTACTCCACCAGCGAAGGCGGACGCGCCATGGAACATCAGGAAAGCTATCTGCAGACCGTGTTCGGCTTTTTCGGTGTGACCGATGTGCGCTTCGTGCGCGCCGAAGGCCTGGCCATGGGTGACGCCGGAAAAGCGCAGGCCCTGGCCTCGGCCGATTCCGACATCAAGTCGGTCACGGCCGCCAACGCTGCAAACGTCAAGGCAGTCGCCTAAGCCTGCGCTCCAGCGCCGCAGCTCAAAAGTCCGAGCGGCACGCTTGTGGCACCGAAAGCCTGGCCTGCAGCCATGTGGTGCCGGGTTTTTTGCGTCAGCTCAAGCAGGGTGCACTTGTGACACCCGGATGCGGCGCTCGTGGACATAATCGGCCACCGTTTACCGTCCACAGGAGAAGCCCATGTCCCGCAGCAGCACGCCCGATGAAACCGCCATTCCCGATTACCAGCAGTTCCTGGCGGCGTTCACCGCCGACAGCCTGAACCCGCAATTTGTCGGCGACTTTGAAAAAGGCATGAACGCGGCCATCGAATGCTGCGACCGCTATGCGCAGGACGGCCGGATTGCGCTGTATTGGGAGGGACAGGACGGGCGCAGCAGCAGCCACACATTCGAAGAGCTGAAAGAATCATCCTCTCGCTTTGCTAATTTTCTGGTGAGCCAGGGCGTGCAGCCGGGTGACCGCGTGGCGGGCCTGCTGCCGCGCATTCCGGAACTGCTGGTGGTGATTCTGGGCACCTGGCGCGCCGGTGCCGTTTATCAGCCGCTGTTTACCGCCTTCGGCCCCAAGGCCATTGAATACCGGGTCTCGTCCAGCGAGGCCAAGCTGATCGTCACCGACAGCGTCAACCGCCCCAAGCTGGACGAGGTGCCCCATTGCCCGAAGATTGCCACCATTGCCCGCGACGGCAATGCGGCACCAATAGCTGCGGATGACTTTGATTTCCGCGCCGAGCTGGCTCGCCACAGCGCTAGCTTTTCACCGGTCTTGCGCCAGGCCGACGACGCCTGCATGATGCTGTTCACCTCCGGCACCACCGGTCTGGCCAAGGGTGTGGCCGTGCCGAACAAGGCGCTCAAGGCCTTTTACATGTACATGCGCTATGCGGTGGATTTGCGCGCAGAAGATGCTTACTGGAATATTGCCGATCCGGGCTGGGCTTACGGCCTGTACTACGCGGCACTAGGCCCCTTGTTGATGGGCCACGCCACGCTGTTTTACGAGGGTTCGTTCACAGTGGACAGCAGCTATCGGGTGATCCAGAAATACGGCATCACCAACCTGGCGGGTGCGCCCACGGCCTACCGCTTGCTGATTGCCGCCGGGGGCGAAAAAGCCGCTGCTATCAAGGGCCAGCTGCGCGTGGCCAGCAGCGCCGGTGAACCGCTTAACCCGGAGGTGATTCGCTGGTTTAACGAGCACCTGGCCTGTCCGGTGAACGACCACTATGGCCAGACCGAGATCGGCATGGTGCTGTGCAACTTCCATGGGCTTCGCCACGTGGTGCGCGCCGGCTCCGCGGGCTATTCCGTGCCCGGTTTTCGCATGGTGGTGGTCAATGACGAGGGCGTGGAACTGCCGCCGGGTCAGCAGGGCACCTTGGCGGTGGACCGCGAGGCCTCCAGCCTGTACTACTTTGCCGGTTACTGGAAGACAAATACCCCCGGCTTTGTCGGCAAGTATTACCTGACCGGCGACACGGTGGAGATGGACGCGGTCGGCAACATTGCCTTTGTCGGGCGCGGCGACGACATCATCACCTCGTCCGGTTACCGCATAGGCCCGTTTGATGTGGAGAGTTGTCTGATCGAACACCCGGCCGTGGCCGAGACCGCTGTGATCGGCAAGCCCGACCCGGAGCGCACCGAAATCGTCAAGGCCTTTGTGGTGCTCAAGCAGGGCTATGCCGCCAGCACGGCGCTGGCCGAGGAGTTGCAGCAACTGGTGAAGCACCGGTTGGCGGCGCATGCCTATCCGCGCGAGCTGCAGTTTGTTTTTGAGTTGCCCAAGACACCCAGCGGCAAGATCCAGCGTTTTTTACTGCGCCAGCAGGAAAGTGGTAAAACCGACGCCTAATCAAACGACGGGAGTTTCACATGATTTTTACAAAAAGAATCGTCGCAACAGGCCTTGGCCTGCTGCTGGCGGTTTCGGCGTTTTCCAAGGACGTGGTCATCGACGTGCGCACGGCGCAGGAGTTTCAGGGCGGCCATGTGGAGGGTGCGCTGAACCTGCCGCACGACACCATTGGCCAGGACATTGCCAAGAACAAGGTAGCGAAGGACGACCATGTCATTCTGTATTGCAGGACAGGCCACCGCTCTGGTATTGCCCAGAGCACACTCAAGGGCCTGGGCTTTTCCAATGTCGAGAACTACGGCGGCATGGAGCAGGCCCAAAAGCGTCTGCAAAAACCTTAAGCCATTCGGCAACTACCACACCGCTCAGGTGGCGGCATAGGAAAACACCTTGTCAGTGCCCGGCCCGTGGATTTGCGCGTTGAAGGACACGACGATGCGGTCTTTTTCGCCGCTGTAGGGCATGGCCTTGTGCGGCAGAAAGGCCGGGAAAAGTACCAGCTCGCCTTCCTGCGGCGCCACATCCAGCGTGGCCTGCTGTAGCCAGGCATTTCCCATGTCCATGTGGGCACCACCCAAGAGCGCAAACATGGGGCTGTAAAAGCGCGTGGCGCCGTTCAGCGCGCCCAGTTCCGCATGGGCCTGGCGTTGTTCCGGCGGGTCGATCTGCACGTAATACACGCCCGACCACGAGCAGTTGCCGTGGGTGTGGATGTCGTGAAACGCGGCACCGTTCTGGATCTGGAACCACAGCCCCACCAGCTCCAGCCGCAGGGCGTGGCGCCCCTGCGGCCAGACGCCGGCGTTGGCCTGCTTCACTGTGGCTTGCAGGGCCTGGGCAATGAACTGGATCAGCGCCGCAAACTCCGGCAGGTCCACGCGCCCCAGCAGGTCGTCGCTGCTGGCGTAGAAGCTGCAGCCGGGCTTGTGATTCGGGTCGGTGGCGCGCATCACCGTGAAGACACGGGCCAGCACGGCATTGACCTCGGCGGCATCTGCAAAACGGTGCATGGCCATGGGCACCGGCCAATGCGCCTGCAGGGCGCCGACGGGTGGTGGCGCCATGCTCACGCTGTGGCCCCGGCCTGCGGCAGCTCCAGCCGCCAGCCGGTGCGCTGCGCCAGCGCCGCCACATCCTCTGGCGTGTCCAGGTCGGTGACAAAGCGGGTGTTTGCGGTATCCAAAACGCACACCAGTTCCGGGTTGCGCTCAATCAGGTTGCGGCAGGCCAGGTTGGTGCCACTGGCCTGGATCCGCGCGCGGGCCACCTCGTCCAGCACGATGGGGTTGCCGCGCTGACCGGCCACCACGGGCACCACCACATGGCCTGTGCCGCGCTTCTTGAAGGCGGCGATTAGCTCGGTCAGGTCGGCCGCGCCAATCAGCGGCTGGTCGGCCAGCAGCACCAGCACGGCGTCGCAGCGCGCACCCAGCTTGTCCAGCCCGGCGCGCACCGAGCCCTGCTGCCCGTCCCTGTAATGTTCGTTGTGCGCCAGCGTGACCGGAAAACCGGCCACAGCCGCCTCCACCGCGTCACGCGCATGGCCGGTCACCACCACCACCTCATCCACTCCAGCGCCGCTGAGGGCCACCAGCTGGCGGTTGATCAGCGGAACGCCCTGCAGGCGGATCAGCGACTTGGCCATCCCGCCCATGCGCTGGCCTTCGCCGGCGGCCAGCAGCACGGCGCCCACACGCAGGCGGGTGTACAACCCGCCGCCTTGTTTGAACTGACATCCCATAAGCGTTCTCCAGAAATTGTTTATTCGATGGCTATGCCAGCAGCTCCGGCAGCTTGGACAGGCTGGCCAGGTTGTGCACCGGCATGAAGTGCGTCACATGCGGTGCGGCCAGGCGCATGGCCTCGGACTGCGGGCGCTCCACGGTGGGATGCAGCCAGCAGATGCGTGCGCCACGCGCCTTCACCCGCGCCAGCACCGCACTTAAATCTTCCGGCGCATCGGTGTCGTAGCCGTCGCTCAGCACCATGAAGATGTCGCCGCTTTTCAGCGACCGGCCCAGGTGCACGTCCAGCGCCTCTCCCAAGCAATGCGCGATGCGCGTGCCGCCGCCAAAACCAAAGCTCACGGCGTTGACCTTTTCCTGGATGCGCTTGCTGCGCGTGCGCATCAGCGGCGTGACCTCGGCCAGCCTCGTATGAAAGACAAAGGCATGTGCGTCCATCACCTCCACCAGGGCGCGGCCCAGGCGCAGGAAGAATTGGGCATGGGTTTCCATGGAGCGGCTCACATCCACCAGCACCACCACTTTGGGCAGGCGGCGTTTGCGCCGCACATGGTGCAGTTGCACCAGCTCACCGCCGGTGCTGAGTGCCTGGCGCAGGGAGCGGCGCAGGTGGATGGCGCCGCGCTCGGGGTGGTCTTGCAGGCGGCGCATCAGCTTGGCGCGCAGGCGGCGCTTGAAGGCCTCCACGAGGGGCTCGAAGCGGTCCATGTCACCGGGTAACCAGTCGGAAAAGTCGCGGGTGTCCTGCGGTGCCGAACGGCTGGCGCCGCCCTGGGCCTTGGGGGAAGCATCCGGTGCATCCGGATTGCCGGAACCGGCCTGATCTGCCACGCCGATGCTGGGCTTGGCGGCACCCGGTGGCTGGTTGGCCATGTCCTTGTGCATTTGCGCCACCACCTCGGGGAGAGAGCGCGACTTTTGCGTCAAGCCGGAGCTGCGCGTTGTGCCGCGCACCTTGTGCGGAAACCAGAAGGCCTGGTGCAGCGCGGTATAGCGCGTCCACTGCGTCTGGCTGCCAGAGGCGATGCCGCGCCACAGGGCTTCCAGGCGCGGCCATTGCATGACCGGCAAAGCGGCGGCAGCACGGGCCATCAGATCCACCTCGGCATAGCCCAGCGCAAAGCCGTGGGCACGCAGGTAGTGGGCAAACTCGCCGAGCTGCTCACGCGGGTCGGTGGCTTCGGCAATGGCTGGAGCCGTTGCTGGCGTATGCCTCGGCGTGGGCGGTACAGGCGTGGCCAGCATGGCGCAGGATTACTTCATGGCCCCGGCCACGCCCACGTCCTGCGCAATGCGCGGGCCGTCGAGCAGCTTGGCCACGGTGTCGGAGGTCACCCGCCAGCGGTCGGTGCGGGTCTTGAGCAGGGCGGCCAGCGAGGGCACCAGCAGCTGCGGGTCCACCGGCAGGCCGTTGTGGCCGAGCTTGAACAGCACGCGCACCCAGTCCAGCGTTTCGGCCACGCCGGGACTTTTTTCCAGGTCCTGCTTGCGCAGGCGCTGCACAAAGGCCACCGCCTCTTCGACCAGACGGCCGGCGGCCTCGGGCACCAGGCTGCGCACGATTTGCGTCTCGCGCGCCAGCGTCGGGAAATCCAGGTAATGGAACAGGCAGCGCCGGCGCAGCGCGTCCGACAGGTCGCGCGTGCCGTTGCTGGTCAGCACCACCAGCGGTTTGCTGCGTGCCTGCAGCGTGCCGAGCTCGGGCACGGTCACCTGGTACTCGGACAGCATCTCCAGCAGAAAGGCCTCGAAGGCCTCGTCGGCGCGGTCAATCTCGTCGATCAGCAGCACGCAGGGCTGCTCGCAGCGGATCGCCTGTAACAGCGGGCGCTCCAGCAAAAAGGCCTCGGAAAACAGGTTGTCGCGCAGGGCGGCGCGGTCGCCCGCACCGGCCTCTGTCAGGCGGATCTCCAGCAGCTGACGGCTGTAGTTCCATTCGTAAACCGACTGGGCCAGGTCCAGCCCTTCGTAGCATTGCAAGCGCAGCAGAGGGCGGTTCAGCGCGCGGGCACTGGCCGCAGCAATGGCGGTCTTGCCCACACCGGCCTCGCCCTCGAGCAGCAGCGGGCGCTCCAGGGCCAAACCCATCCAGACCAGGCTGGCCAGGTCCTCATCGGCAATGTAGCCGGCCCTGAAGAGCTGCTCGTGCAAGCCCTCGGGGCTTTGCGATTCGTCCATGGTGCTCGCTCAGGCCTTGCGGCCGAACAGGCCAGCAAAGAAATTCTTGATCATCAGCCAGGCAAAGGCCAGCGCGTTGAATTCCTTGGCGACTATGGGGGCCGCTGGCGCTGGCTTGGCTGCAGCAGGGACAGCGCCTGCATCGACTGAAGCCGCTGCTTCGGCCGCCACTGGCACAGCCTCAACCGGCACCAACGCAGCCTGCTGCACGGCGGCCTTTTGCGAGAACACATCGGCGAACTGCAGCAGGATCATGTCGGACACCGACGTCATCATGCGCCCGCCGAACTGCGCGAACTTGCCGTTGACGATGACCTCGGCGTGACCCACCAGGGTGCACGTGCCCTTATCGCCGCTCGCGGCCTCCACCAGGTTTGCAGTGAGTTCCATCGAGGCCGAAGAGCCGCCCTTGTCGGCCCCCTTGCCCATCATCTTCAGCGTGCGCGTGGCCGCGTCCAGCGTGATGATTTCGATGCTACCGGCAAAGGCCGCCACGGCCGGGCCGACCTTGACCTTGACCGCGCCCTTGAAGTGCGTGGCGTCAATGTCTTCGGTGATCTGCGCGCCGGGCATGCAGGTGGCCAGCTCGTGCATATTGGCCAGGATCAGCCAGGCGGCGTCCACACTGGCGGCCACCGGGTAGGTCTTGTCGAGAACAACTTCCATATCAAATCCTTGAAAACCAAAGGGGGCATGCACCGCAGCGCATGCCCCGGGAAAAACTAACTGACGATGCCAGACGCCTTGAGCTGCTGCCACACGCGATACGACGTGTGGGGCATGTTGAAGTGCGTCACACCCAGGTGGGCAAAGGCGTCCACCATGGCGCTGGTGAAGGTGGGGATGCTGCCCACGTGGGGCGACTCGGCCACGCCCTTGGCGCCGATCGGGTGGTGCGGCGAGGGGGTGACGGTGAAGTCGGTTTCCCACATTGGCGTCTCCACGGCGGTCGGCAAAAAGTAATCCATCAGCGAGTTGCCCTGGATGTTGCCCTGCTTGTCAAACGACAGCAGCTGCCCCATGGCCACGGCAAAGCCCTCGGTCAGGCCGCCATGGATCTGGCCCTCGATCACCATCGGGTTGATGCGCGTGCCGCAGTCGTCCAGCGCGTAGAAGCGCCGGATCTTGGTCTCGCCCGTGGCCTTGTCGATGTCCACCACGCACAAGTAGATGCCAAACGGAAAGGTGAAGTTGGGCGGGTCGTAGTAGTAGGTGGCTTCCAGGCCGGGCTCCAGTCCTGCCGGTGGCTGGTGGTAGGCGGCCCAGGCGATGTCGGTCATGGTCTTGAACTTGGCGTCATTGCCCTTGACCTTGAAGCGGTCGATTTCCCATTCCAGATCGGCTTCGCTGACCTCCATCAAATGCGCGGCTATGGTCTTGGCCTTGGCGTGGATTTTTCGTGCTGCCATGGCAATCGCGGCACCGGCTACCGGCGTGGAGCGCGAGCCATAGGTGCCCAGGCCGTAGGGCGCGGTGTGGGTGTCGCCCTCTTCGACCTGGATCACCTCGGAAGAGATGCCGAGCTCGGTGGCGATGATTTGCGCATAGGTGGTCTGGTGCGCTTGGCCCTGCGAGATGGTGCCCATGCGCGCAATCGCGCTGCCGGTGGGGTGCACGCGGATCTCGCAGGAGTCGAACATGCCCACACCCAGGATGTCGCAGATCTTGCTGGGGCCTGCGCCCACCACTTCGGTGAAGCTGACCAGGCCGATGCCCATCAGCGTGGGGCAATCCGGGTCGGCGCGCAGAGCAGCTTGCTCGGCGCGCAGGGCCTTGTAGTCCACCGCCTCCAGCACCTTGTCGAGCGCGGTCTGATAGTCGCCCGAGTCGTACTCGAACCCGAATGCCGACTTGTAGGGAAACTGTTCGCGCTTGATGAAGTTCTTGCTGCGGATCTCGGCCTTGTCTAGCCCCAACTTTTGCGCCAGCACATCGACCATGCGCTCGATCAGGTACACCGCCTCGGTCACCCGGAAGGAGCAGCGGTAGGCCACGCCACCGGGCGCCTTGTTGGTGTAGACACCGTCCACCGAGCAGTGCGCTGCGGCAATGTCGTAGGAGCCGGAGCAGATGTGAAACATGCCGGCCGGGAACTTGCTCGGGTCGGCGCAGGCATCAAACGCGCCGTGGTCGGCGGTGACATGGGTGCGCAGGGCGAGGATCTTGCCGTCGGCGTTCGCCGCGAGTTCGCCGGTCATGTGGTAGTCGCGGGCAAAGCCGGTGCTCGACAGATTTTCGATGCGGTCTTCCACCCATTTGACCGGGCGGCCCAGTACGATGGAGGCGACGATGGCGCAGACATAGCCGGGGTAGATCGGCACCTTGTTGCCAAAGCCGCCGCCGATGTCGGGCGAGATGATGCGCACCTTGGATTCGGGAATGCCCGAGAGCATGGACACCACGGTGCGCACCACGTGCGGCGCCTGGCTGGTGACCCAGGTGGTGAGCTCACCGCGAACGGGATCAAAGCTTGCCACGCAGCCGCAGGTTTCCAGCGGGCAGGGGTGCACGCGGGGGTAGAGCATGTCCTGTTTGACGGTGACGGCCGCGCTGGCAAAGGCGGCATCGGTGGCCTCCTTGTCGCCGGCCTGCCAGTTGAAGATGTGGTTGTGGTGCTTGCGCGCGCCGTGCGCGCCCACGGTCTTGCCGACCAGGTCTTCGCGCAGCACGGGTGCATCGGGTAGCAGCGCATCGAAGGGATCAATCACCACCGGCAGCTCTTCGTATTCCACTTCCACGGCTTCCACGCCGTCGGCGGCAGCGTAGCGGTCTTCGGCAATCACCACGGCCACTTCCTGCATCTGAAAGTGCACCTTCTCGTCGGCCAGCACCGCCTGCACGTCACCCGCCAGGGTCGGCATCCAGTGCAGTTTGAGGGGCTTCAAATCTTCGGCAGTGAGCACGGCAATCACGCCGGGAATCTTCAGCGCGGCTTCCTTGTTGATGCGCAGGATGCGGGCGTGGGCCACCGGCGCGCGCACGATGTCCATGTGCAGCATGCCGGGCATTTTGATGTCATCGACATAGTTGCCCTTGCCCTGGATAAAGCGGGCGTCTTCCTTGCGCAGGCGGCTTTCGCCCATGCCCATCAGGGCTTTTTCGCGGTCACTTAGGGGTGCGTTCATGTGCTTGTCTCCTAGACGCTGGGCGCCGCTTACGCGGCCACCGCGCTTTGTTGTTGGATGGTCTTGGCGGCATGCAGCACCGCCTTGATGATGTTCTGGTAACCGGTGCAGCGGCACAGGTTGCCCGACATGCCGTGGCGCACTTCCTCGGCCGTGGGGTTGGGGTTGTCCTGCAAAAAGCGATAGGCGCGCATCAGCATGCCCGGGGTGCAGAAGCCGCACTGCAGGCCGTGCTCTTTGTAGAACGCGTCCTGGATGGCGTGCAACGCGCCGGCGTTGGCCATGCCTTCAACGGTCTTGACATCGCTGCCCTCGCACTGCACCGCGAGGTGGGTGCAGGACTTGACGGACTGGCCGTCAATGTCCACGGTGCAGGCGCCGCAGTGGCTGGTCTCGCAGCCGATGTGGGCGCCGGTCAGGCACATCTTCTCGCGCAGGAAGTGAATCAGCAGCGTGCGCGGCTCCACCGCCTCTTCCACGCTCTTGCCATTGAGGGTCATGGCCACCATTTTTTTGCTCATGGGTGTGTCTCCGTTTTTATAGGTAAGGGGCTTCAGCCGCAGCGTGCGGCAGCAGCGGAGATGGCGCGCTTGGTCATTTCAGCGGCCATGGCGGTTTTGTATTCGGCGTCACCGCGCAGGTCTTCGGCCGGATCGCAAATGGCGCGCACGGCCTGGGCTGCGGCTTCGAGTGATGCGGCGTTGATCGGCTGGCCGATCAGGGCGGCCTCGGCCTCACGGGCGCGCAGCGCGGTGGGCGCCACATTGGTGAGACCGATACTGGCGTGTGTCACCACACCACCGGCCATGCGCAGCACCACGGCCGCACCGGCGGTGGCCCAGTCACCGGTCTTGCGCTTGAGCTTCTGGTAGGCACTGCCGGTGCCGGGGGCGAAGGGCGTAATCAAAATGGCGGTGAGAAGCTCGTCCTCGGCCAGCGCCGTCATGTAGGTGCCGTGGAAGAAGTCCACTGCTTTCACCTGGCGCTCGCCGCCCGGGCCTTGCAGCACAAAGGTGGCGTCCAGCGCCATGGCAATCGCGGGGTGGTCGTTGCCGGGGTCGCCGTGGGCAATGTCACCGCCAATGGTGCCGCGGTTGCGCACCTGGGGGTCGGCAATCAGCTTGGCCGCCTCGCCCAGCAAGGGCAGTTTCTCCTTCAGCAGGGCCGAGTCAATCAGTTCGTTCTCGCTGGTCATGGCGCCGATGCGGATGACGCCGCCTTCCTCGCTAATGCCGCGCAGTTCGGGAATGCGGTTGATGTCGATGAGCACGCCGGGTGCCGCAAAGCGCAGCTTCATCATGGGCAGCAGGCTGTGGCCACCGGCCAGCAACTTGGCCTCATCGCCGTGGGAAGTCAGCAGCGAAATAGCTTCGGCAACCGTATGTGGCGCGTGGTAATCAAATGCGGGTGGAATCACTTTGTCTCCTTTTATTGATGCCTGTCAATGCAGGGCCGCCCACTCTATAGTTGGCTCGTCAAAAAAGGGACGCTATCCAATCAATGGCTATTGCGGCGCATGAATGGCAGCCAGGGCGCACGAAGAAAATATGTGCGTTTGCACAATTTTTCCGGCCCCATGGCTGGTCCGCCAAACTAGGTGCGCGCCAGCGTCGTATCGCTCAAACCCAGATGCTCCATCAGGCGCGCAGCGCTGGAGCGCGACACCGGAATCTCCACCGGCGTGGAGCCCATCATGCGCAGAATGATGCGACCGTCATCGCGCACGATCTCGTCGACCATGCTCAGGTTGACGATGTAGCTGCGGTGCACGCGCAGGAATAGGTTGGGATCCAGGCGGCTCTCCAGATCGCCGATGGTGATATTGCAGAACTGTCCGCCCTGCGAGGTGTGCACCCAGGTGTAATGGCCTTCGGAGCGGATGAACGAAACATGGGACACATCCACCAGCAGTACCCGGTTTTGCTTGATGGTGGGAATCTTGCGCAACTGGCGCTTGGCCGCTGGCTGCAGGCTGTTGGCGGATGCGGGTTCCGCGTCCTTGCTCACTACCTCCGTAATGTCATAAAAGACCAGCGTGTAGCCGGTGGTCGCGCCTTGCATATCGGCTATTTTCGAAACCTTGATCAGCAGCATGCGTTCCGGAATGCTGATCATCATCGCCATGGGCGGTGCGTTGTTGATCGGACACTCTGCCTGACCCAGCAGGAACTTGAGCTTGGGTTTGGCGGCCTCGGGATGGAAGTCGGTCACGATCTTTCCGAACGGCAGCTTGTCATCCACCGGTAGGCTGCGTCTTGCGTAATCGTTCATACCGATGACATGCAGTTGCACATCCAGATGGACCACGCCCACGTCAAAACGCTCCAGTAAATAAAGCCAGGAATTCGGATTCGACGCGCTGGAATTTCCCGCGCCTTCCGCGTGCTTGCAGGGTGCCATATTTTGTCTCCTTATATTTAGTCAGTTGGATTACAGCGCGATCCAGTCCATCGCTCATGCCCATGTACGGTTACTCATGCAGACTGTAGGCGCTTCGTTAAACGGCCTGCAAACTATATAAATTGGGCATACAGTGCGATCCCTTGATACGGTCGGAAATACAGAATTCGGCCGGGCTACGGGTTAACCCTGAGGCCCGTGCAACAAGAACAGAGCGAGCACAAACAGGTGGCCCACAGCAACACACAAGCCCATTGGCTGGCCCGTGGCATAGGGTCAGCATCCATCACGCCCGCCCTGCTGATTGGCCTGGTGGGCATCGCCTTGTGGCTTGCCGACCGGCAGTCGCCGCTCGATGTGATGCGTCCGGTCATCCTGCTGTCACTGCTGGCGGTGGCCGCGGGCTGCGCCGCGCTGAGTTGGGTGCGACCTCAGCGCGCCGGCCTTTCACCGCCCCATGTCATGTTGTCGCTGGGATTTGGCGGCATGCTGCTGGGCCTGTTGGCAGACTGGCTGCATGCGGGCCCGGCCCAACTGGGCAGCCTGTGCCAGCAAGCCGCAACACTCACATTGCGCGAAAGTTTTTCCCTGCACCTGCGCTACCTGCCCGGCATGCACATCGGCATGTTGTTGGGTGGTTTATTGGCTATTCCCAGCCTGCGTATGCTACGTTCGCATTGCGGGCGTTATCTGTGCTCGCTGCTGACACAAAATCTGTTGTGTTCGGGTTGGATGCTGGTGGGCATGACCCTGGGTGCGGTCTGGATGGTGCGGTTGCAGATCGCGCTGGACGCGCCTTCCATAACCGGCATGCTGGGTGGCATGTTTGTTGGCATGACCTGGGGAATGGTGGGCAGCGTGGCGCTGTACCGGCAGTTTTTTGCGTGGCGTAACCGGGCGGCCGACGCAAACGGCAAGTGCCGCTGAAGCCGCACATTCACCCATACAAACGGAGTATCACAATGGAAAACCTGGATGCCGTGGTGCTGCGCACCTTGCGCAATTGGCGTGCCGATTCGAAGCGCGCGCTGCTGGCAACCGTGGTGCGCACCTGGGGTTCGTCGCCGCGGCCTACAGGCTCCATCATGGCTTTGTGCGAAGACGGCTCGGTGGTGGGCTCGGTCTCCGGCGGTTGCATAGAGGATGACCTGATCCACCGCTTTACCCAGGCCTATGCGCAACCCCATGCGGCTGCTCCCAACGCGCCGCAGCAATTGCCCGAGGGGCCACCACGCCTGCTGACCTATGGCGTGAGCGCGGACGAAGCCCATCGCTTCGGCCTGCCCTGCGGCGGCACGCTGGAACTGTTGCTGGAGTTCGACCCGGCACTCGAATCACTGGACACGCTGCTGGCCTGGCTGGACCGTGGTTTGCTGGTGGAGCGCTGTGTTTCTCTCGCTACCGGAGCCGCCACGCTACAACTGTGCAGCCAACCTTCAGACCTGAAGCTGAGTGCTGCCACCCTGACCAACGTGTTCGGGCCGGAATACCGCCTGCTCATCATCGGTGCCGGGCAGATGAGTGAGTACCTAGCCACCATGGCGAAGTTCAATGGCTTTGCCGTCACGGTGTGCGACCCGCGCGAGGAGTACCGCAGCAGCTGGTCGGTGCCGGGCGTGCAGCTGGTGCGGGACATGCCGGACGACACCATGGCCCTGTTCAAGCCGGACCGCCGCAGCGCCGTGGTGGCGCTGACGCACGACCCCAAGTTGGATGATCTGGCCCTGCTGGAAGCCATCCACAGCGAGGCTTTTTACATCGGTGCCATTGGTTCGCGCCGCAACAACCTGGCGCGCAGCGAGCGCATGATGGAGCACTTTGGCGCCAGCGCAGCGGCGCTGACCAAGCTGCGCGGACCGATTGGCATTTACATAGGCAGCAAGACGCCGCCCGAAATTGCGGTCAGCATCATGGCCGAACTGTTGGCCGTGAAGAACGGCGTCAGCCTGCCCCGGGATATTCAGGTGGGGCCCGCCAAGGACGATCTGGCCATTTTGGAAAACCAGGCCGATGCGCTGGCCTGCGGCATCGGCATGGCGGCAGTCGCACCGACTTACAGCAGCGAGTCGGCCGACACGTAGGTCTTGCCCAAGGCAAGGGCCACGGCCCTGTAGGTCAGCTTGCCTTCGGCCACGTTCAGGCCGTTCTTCAGGTGAACGTCATCTTTGAGCGCCTGCTTCCAGCCCTTGTTTGCTAGCGTGAGGGCGTGGCCTATGGTGGCGTTGTTCAGGGCGAAGGTGGAGGTTCGGGCCACTGCGCCCGGCATGTTGGCGACGCAGTAGTGCACCACGCCATCGACCACAAAAGTGGGTTCGGCATGCGTGGTGGCATGGGAGGTCTCGAAGCAGCCACCCTGGTCAATCGCCACATCTACCAGCACGGCACCCTTCTTCATCTTGGCGATCATGGCGCGCGTCACCAGCTTGGGTGCGGCGGCACCGGGAATCAACACACCACCGATAACCAGGTCTGCGTCCAGCACGGCTTCTTCCACGCTAGCCACATTGGAATACACGGTGTGGATGCGGTTGCCGAAGATCAGATCCAGCTGGCGCAGGCGCTCGATGCTCTTGTCCAGCACAGTGACGCGGGCCCCCATGCCCACGGCCATTTGCAACGCGTGGGTGCCAACCACACCGGCACCCAGAATCACGCAGTGGGCCGCGGGTACGCCGGGCACGCCGCCCAGCAGCACGCCCATACCGCCCTTGGATTTTTCGAGGTGCGCGGCACCGGCCTGCACCGCCATGCGCCCGGCCACCTCGCTCATGGGCGCCAACAACGGCAGGCCGCCACCGGGGCCGGTAATGGTTTCATAGGCAATGCAGATGGCGCCGGATTGGATCAGCGCCTCGGTCTGCTCGGGGTCCGGCGCCAGGTGCAGGTAGGTGTAGAGAATCTGGCCGGGGCGCAGCATGGCGCATTCCTGTGGCTGCGGCTCCTTGACCTTGACGATCATCTCGGACTTTTCAAACACCTCGGCAGCGGTGGCAGCCAGGGTGGCACCGGCTGCAATATATTGTTCGTCGGACAGGCCGATGTCGGCACCTGCTCCGATTTGCACCAGCACCGTGTGCCCGTGCGAGGTCAGCTCGCGCACGCTGGCGGGGGTCAGTCCGACTCGGTATTCGTGGTTCTTGATTTCCTTGGGTAGGCCGATGATCATGCGGTGCTCCTGAATGGTTTGCTGGAATTGCGCAGTGTGCCTGCGGGCCGGTCACTTGCAAACAGGAATTAATGATTTTCGCCGTGTAGTAGTATGGCTAATGATTTACCCTACTCTGCATAGTCCTTTCTCTGCAACGGTGGTGGCGCAGCGGCTTACTTCTTGGTGGCCGTGATCATCTGGAAGTTGCTGAAGAAGTAGGTGTTGCGCACCACGCTCCAATCACCAATGGACTGCAGGTAGTGGACTGGGTCTTCCTTGTCCCACAAGGCCAGGCCGTAGGGCTCGAAGACCTTGAAATACAGCCAGCTAAAGGCCCGCAGAATGGCAATGCGCGGGCGGTGAAACTCGCCAATAAACAGCTTGCCGCCGGATTTCAGCACACGACTGGCCTCATTCAATGCCTTGGCCTTGAGCGGATGGGGCAGCTCGTGCAGCAGGAAAAACAGCACGTTCACATCCGCTGAGGCATCGGGCTGGCGCATGGCCGTGGCATCGTCGGAAATATAGCGAATCTTGCTTTCAAAAGACTGCAGCTTGCCCTGGGCATTGAGCAGTTCGTTGTTCACGATGTCGCTGATTAGCACCTCGCTGGCGCCGGACTGCACCGCTGCTTCAACCACGCGCGGAATCACATTGCCAAAGGCGCAGGAGGTGACCAGAACCTTCTTGCCGGTCAGGTTATTGCGCTGCAGCTCGGTCACGATTCTGGACACCAGGCGCGGGTATTGGAACAGCAGAATGGCGGAAATCACCGGCTGGTAGTCCACCAACTTGATCAGCCGCATGTTTGAGTAAATGGGGTAGACATGCGATGCGGCGTCCTGCTGGGGTGACAGGCTGCGCAGAAGCAGGGCGCCACGGGTGAGCACGAAGAAGAATAGCGCGGTCAGAAACAGAAAAACGGTCAGCGCAATAAACGCGGTCAATGCAAAAGTCTTCATTCGGTTATTGGCTTGGCAGCCTGGTTATATGGTGAAGCAAACTCCCTTAAGAATCCATTGTAGGGTCTGGTGCCAAAGCCAGCGCCCCCTCAGCTTAAACCGGCTCGGCGTCCACCATCCGGTTGCGAATGGCCAGACGCACCAGTGAGGGCACATCGTGGACCTCCAGCTTGCGCATCATGCGGCTGCGGTAGGTGTCCACGGTTTTGGGTGAAAGATGCAGCAGCGATCCAATGCGCACACTGGAAAGTCCCTTGACCACCATGCCAATGATCTGATGCTCGCGGGGCGAAAGGGTATCAATGGTGTCGCCCTCCTTTGCCGACTGTGCAGCCAAGCCGGCCACCTCCAAACCCAGGTAACGTCGTCCGTGGGCGGCGGCTTCGATGGCGGTTGCCAGTTCGCTGCTGCTGGAACCCTTGAGCACATAGCCTTTCGCGCCCATGCGCAGGGCCTCGGAGACCATGCGCGGTTGGGCCAGCATGGTAAGCACGACGCAGCTGCTGGGGAGCTTGCGCAGTCGCATTTCAGAGAGCAATTCCAGCCCGGAGCTTCCAGCCAGATGCAGGTCCAGCAGGACCACGGTGGGCTTGAG
Organism: uncultured beta proteobacterium; assembly: GCA_903845935.1. Lineage (GTDB taxonomy): Bacteria > Pseudomonadota > Gammaproteobacteria > Burkholderiales > Burkholderiaceae_C > Allorhodoferax. The sequence continues at coordinate 133,755 of CAIMZI010000037.1, forward strand.
TTCCTGAATGGCCTCCAGTGTTCCGACTAGATCGGACGACTCCCCCACCACCACATGGCCCCAGGCCTGCAGCAGGGTTCGCAGACCCTCACGCATGATTTTGTGGTCATCTACCAAGTAGATGCTGATCATGCCTGTGCCTGCCAGTGCAGTCGCACGCAGGTGCCGCCGTTATCACAAGGACCGATCTCCAGCGTGGCGCCAATCGATTTGGCACGTTCCATGATGCCCGCCATGCCCAGATGTCCGAGCTTGCTTGCTGCCCCCGGCTGTATCCCCCGCCCGTTGTCCTGTACCGCCAGAGTCAGCCCCGTGGCGTCGCCGGACAAGGATAAGACCAGCTTCAAAGCGCCCGAGTGGCGAACGGCATTTTCCAGCGCCTCTCTGGCAATCATGAAGACAGCGTATTCGCAGGAGGATTCCCAGCGCTGCGTCGCCAGACCGGGCGCCACATCGAATACCAGGTCCATCGACTTGTCGCGCATGGCGCGCATGCGCATTTCGTTGTCCAGTGCCGCCACCAGGCCACTGGCTTCAAGCAGTGGCGGTTGCAAATCCACCAACACCACACGCGCTTGGCGTATCGCCTGATCAATCAGCGACCGCAACTGAAAATCGAGCCGCTGCAACTCGTTCGAGGTCTGACCATTGCCCAATGCGGCCATACTGTCATGGACTAGGCGGATGGCCGCCATGGTCTGGCCGAGCTGATCGTGTAGCACCCGGGCAATGCGCTTGACCAGGTCTTTTTCCTGGGACATCAGCCGGCGCGTGAGATGCGATAGTTGGGTGCGTGCCGCCTGTCGCTCGACATCGGCCGCAAGCCGTTCAGAGACATCCCGCAGAATGCTGATCAGCACCTGGTTCTTTCCAACGATCACCTTCGCCATGGAGCATTCCAGATCAATCTCATGCCCGTCCGCGTGCAGACCCTTGAGCAGTTGTAAGCCCATGACGCGCGGGTCCCCATCGGCCGATCTGGCATAGGCCGCAAGCTGCGGTGCACACGCGGCACGGAAACGCTCGGGCAGCAACTGGCAGCAGGATTTGCCATAGACGTCGGCGGCCTTGTAGCCAAACACCCGCTCGGCACCCGGATTGAAGGTCTGGATATGGCCTTCGCTATCGGTACTGATGATTGCGTCACTTGAGACATCGACGACGGCCTTGTGCCGGTCGGCGAGCGCTTTGCGCACCAGCTCGGATTGGTGGCGTTTACTTACGTCCCGAATCAGAACGATGCGGGCATGTTTGCCCTCCAGATCAATGTCCTGCGTTTCGAGCTCGACATGAATTACATTGCCTTTGCTATCCAGTTGACGCCAGGAATTTTGCGTCCGCTGTTCCGGTCTCAGCTTCAGGCTCTCCTGCAGAATCGGCCAGTCTTCGGCATGGTGGATCTCATAAAAATGCAACTCCACTAGTTCCTGCACCGAATGCCCGTAGCAACTGGCTGCCGCCGCATTGGCAAACAGCACACGGCTGGAGTCGGGCTGGTATACCAGCATGGGCAAGGGGTTACATTCAAACAGCAGTTGATAAACCGACTGCTGTCGTAGGGCGGAAAAGCTTAAGGGGGCATCCATATCAAGTCTCCCTGCACTTAAGGGCGGGTTTGAGAACATTATTGAACTGGCTCTAGATAGAACCAAACGAAACGCAACGTGTCCAAATAGGATTGTGCGATTGTATGTTCAAAGGAATGTAACGGATTTCCTCAAGTCTAGGTAGTGGTGTAGTCGCTGCGACGCCCCTTCAACTCAGCGCAACGGCCTACTCAATCGCAATCTGTTTAGTCTCTGGCTTGGGCGCACCGGGTTTTTTGGGTAGTTCGAGGGTGAGCACACCGTCGGCATATTTACCCGTGGCCTTGTCTTCGTCCACTTCGTTTTTCAGCGTGAAGCTGCGCGACATTTGCCCATAGTGCCGTTCGTTGAATAGCACCTTGCCGCCCTTGCTGTCGGTGGAGCCTTGGATGGTGGCCTCAATGCTAACCACGTTTCCGTCGACGCTGACGCTGATGTCTTCCTTCTTTACACCGGGCAGGTCGGCATGTACCTTGTAGGCGCCATTTTTCTCAACTATCTCCACATGCATCAAGCCATTATTCGTGCGCATGGCATCGGAAAAATGGCGCGCCATGGTATCTAACTGCTGTTCAAAGGCCGAGTCCAGAAAGCCTAGATTCGGGCGGAACATACCGTCAAAAAAGCCATCGTCCAGTCGCCAAGGCTGTGCCAATTGGCGAAACACGCTTTGAAAAGCCTCGGGTACGTTGGCCGGTAGGGTAGTGAGTCGGGTCATGGTAAATCCTTCAGGGTTAATGCCGCAGAAGGGTCTGCGGCGTCGTTCCATTTTTTCGAATTCCCGTCCATCGCGAATTGCGAATTCGCAATTGCGAAGGCTCTGGGAAAAATAGTATGAAGCAATCTAGGGAGCGAACAATCTCACGGAGTGTTCGTTATGCGCACGCTTCTTCTCCTATTCATGGCACTGGTCGCGATGGGCTTGTCGGGCTGCGGCTACAACCGGTTTCAAAGTAGCGACGAGCAGATCAAGGCAAGTTGGTCCGAGGTGTTAAACCAGTACCAGCGTCGTGCCGACCTGGTGCCCAATCTGGTGAGAACGGTCAAGGGCGAAACCCAATTTGAGCAGCAGACCCTGACGCAGGTGATCGAGGCGCGCGCCCGTGCCACGTCCATCCAGGCCACGCCGGAACTGGCGAGTGACGCCCGGGCCTTCCAGAAGTTCCAACAGGCTCAGGGTCAACTGAGCGGCGCTTTGTCCAGGTTGCTGGTAGTGTCGGAAAACTATCCGAATCTCAAGGCCAACCAGCCCTTCCGCGATCTGCAGGCGCAACTCGAAGGCACGGAGAACCGCATCACGGTGGCACGCAAGCGCTATATCGAGGCGGCGCGTTCCTCCCCTACCAACATCACCGCCATCTGCTTTGGCTACAAACCCAAGGCCAACTTCACGGTGGAAAACGAGAAAGAAATTTCCAGGCCGCCTGTTGTGAGCTTTGAAGCCACGCCACCCAGGGGATCCGCGTCCGGCGTTGCTCCATGATGGTTCTGTCAGTGCTGCGGCGCGCCCTGCGCATCGAGGTGGGCTATGGGCTGGAGGGCGCACTGTCTGACGTCACCAGCAAGCGCATCATTGAAGAGACCATACTGCCGCATTTCAAGCAGAATGACTATTTCGGCGGCCTGCAGACCGGCCTGATGCAGATGATGCAGGTGGTGGATGGAGAGTCGCTGCCGTCCGTAACTGTGCCTGCGGCCGACATATTGGAGAGCCTGCGGCAATTCGGTCCGGTGCTGTTCATCCTAGTCTTGGTGCTGCTTGCCGCACTGGCCGGCATTTATGGTGGTGGTCGAGGCGGCGGTGGCGCCTCGGGACAGTGGTGAGCATGCAATTTCCCCGCATCATCAAGCATCTGCTTTATCCGGACTGGCGGATTCGCAATGCCTTTCCCCCGGCCTGTCAAACGCCATTGCCGAGGCCATTCAAGCGAGCGAAAGAGTGCATTCCGGAGAAATCCGTTTTGCCATCGAAGGCGCTCTCGATGGATTGCCTCTGTGGCGGGGCCAGGCCGCGCGTGAACGGGCCATTGACTTGTTTTCGCAGCTGCGGGTCTGGGATACTGAGCACAACAATGGCGTGCTGATCTATCTGCTGCTGGCCGATAAGGCGGTAGAGATTGTGGCCGATCGGGGCATCAACGCCCGTGCCAGTAGGCCCACTTGGAATGCCATCTGCCAGCGGCGTTTGCCAGATCGAATTTTCAGGCCGGAGCGGTCCATGGCGTCGACGCTCTGAGCCAAACTCTGCGCGATCATTAGGCAACAGCACCAGGCACCATCCAAGTCAAGAGGAGTGCAAAAGCCTAATAGCTCGCGTCAGAGCTATAGTCTTTTGCCGAAAGGGGCATGTGCTTTTCATGAAATGAGTGTCTCACCGCAACCACGGCAATGCGTATGGCCTTGTTACGCTCGACGCCGTTATGCGCCAGCCTCCTTGCAATCATCATGGCTTCAAAGCGCTCCGCCTCTCCAATATCTTTCATGGGTTTCTCAAAATCGCCTTCAACAAATTCCATAGTCAGGTCTCCAATGCTTGAATTTGCTTTCTCAAGCACCGCCTGCGCTTGACAATGCGCAAGGCCAAGTCCGCGCAGTGCCATTCAATGGCGTCATGTTGTTTGAACCTTATTCGCCATGAAAAGTCTTTCATGCCATATGCGGGCCGCGTGTGCCTTATTTCTGGCACTGCTCATATGGGTGCCGGCAACATCGGCTTGGCCCCAGGACGCACCAGCCTTCAGCCAGCAGGAGTTGGATCAGATGTTGGCGCCGGTCGCTCTGTATCCCGACGGTTTGCTGTCGCAGATTCTGATGGCGGCAAGCTATCCACTGGAAGTAGTTGAGGCGCAGCGATGGAGCTTGGCCAACCCTTCGGTTACGGGCAGCGCGGCGGTACAGGCCGTTGACCAAAACAATTGGGATCCGAGCGTCAAGTCGCTGCTTGCTTTCCCCCGAATCTTGCAAACCATGAGCTCCAAGCTGGACTGGACCCGGCGTCTGGGGGATGCCTTCCTTGGGCAGCAGCAACAGGTAATGGACACCATTCAGTCACTGCGCCAAAAGGCCTATGCGGCAGGTAATTTGGTATCCAATGCGCAGGACCGGGTGACGGTGGTGGACGGCCAGATCACCGTGTTGCCGATCGATCCGCAAATTGTCTACGCACCCAATTACGACCCTGCTGTGGTTTATGGGCCGTGGTGGTGGCCGCAGTATCCGCCCATAGCATGGGCACCCTGGCCTGGCTATACATATATTGATGGCTTTGGTCCGGGTTTTATGTGGGGTGCTGGCGTGGTGCTTGCGGCTGACTTTTTATTCGGGTCCTTTGATTGGAATGCGCACCATGTCAATGTCAACTATGACCACTTCCATGATGGTGGCACGCACCACGGGGGTGTAGCCCCTTGGGAACACAACCCCAAGCATCGCCAGGGAGTGGAGTACCGCCAGCCTGGTCCGCATGCTCCCTTGACTGCGCCGCTAGCCTTACCGCCAGAACGTCGGGAATATCGCGGCTTTCAGGCTGCGCCCGTCCCGCCCGCAGCACCAGTTGCGCCTATGGCCAGGCCTTTCGGTCGGACCGTTGTGCCGCCAGCGCGACAACCCTTGGCACCCAAACCCCATGCCTTTGAAAATATTGACCAGGGCCGAGCAGTTCGTGATTTCAGCGCCAGAGGGCAAAACAGTGTGCGTTCCGGCGCTCCACCCAGGGATTCAAGGTGTCCCCCTGGGGGCTGCACGTCGGATGCAGTCCAGCCTCGAGACGCACCTCAGGGTGGTCGCTTGATTCGCAAACACTAGCCATGCCATTCATCACGGAGATTTGACAATGCGAATCTTGGAAGCCAATCGCGACATGTGTGGCGGGCGTGTCGGCACTTATCTGGCGGCACTGTTGCTGGCGGCCTACCCTTGCTTTGCGGACGTTCACGCGAAGGATTTTGATACGCCGGATGCAGCCGTCGCTGCGCTCGCAGAGGCAATCAGATCCAATCATCCATCACCGTTACGATCTATTTTGGGTCCTGGCAGCGGCAAGCTGGTGCACTCCGGCGACGCGGTCGAGGACGCACTGGGCCGGCAAAAATTTATTGCCGCCTATGACCAGGCTCACAAGCTGGTCTACAAGGGCGACAGCGTGGCAGAGTTGCAGATCGGAAGTGGCGCCTGGCCTTTTCCCATTCCGGTGGTCAAGTCTGCCAATGCGCGTTGGCACTTCACTGCGGCAAGCGGGGCCAAGGAAATACTGGCGCGACGCATAGGAAGAAATGAACTTTCGGCCATGCAAGTGTGTCTGGCAATAATGGATGCCGAACGCGAATACGCACTGCAACACGCCAACACCGCCGGTGTGGGGGAATATACCCGCCGTTTTAGCAGCAGTCCTGGCACACATGACGGTCTCTACTGGCCCCAGACTACAGGCGAAACACCCAGCCCGCTCGGCCCCTTGCTGGCCAAGGCGTCGGTCGAAGGCTATGCCGATGTCAAGCCCGGAAGACGCGTGGCTTATCACGGCTATTTTTACAAGATACTCACAGCCCAAGGCGCCAGCGCAGCGGGCGGCGCCTACGACTATGCGGTCAACGGCAGGCTCATCGGTGGCGTGGCCGTGATGGCCTACCCGGCTCGCTACGGCGCATCCGGTGTAATGAGTTTCATGGTCGACCAGAATCACACCGTCTACGAAAAGGATATGGGCCGTCACTCGGAATGGGTCACCCGCCAAACCAGGCTGTTTAATCCGGATGCTTCGTGGAAAGAGGTCTCTGCTGTGCCGCAATGAGCGCTTTTCTCCAACAGCAGCTTCGCCCAGACGCGAGCGCAGTGACAACCGGCCTAGGCTTTCAGTTAGACTGAGTAAAAGGAATCATCACCATGGCAGGCGTATTCGGCAAAGATCCCAACATGAAGAAAAGCAATCACGCGGAGCTCGAAAGAGTCAACCTCGAGCGTAAGCGCAAGCTGGCCGAAGCGGCAGCCAAGTTCACGCAGAAAAAGCCGGTGCTTCCAAGTGTCTTGCCGACTGAAAAGTAGCGTTCACTCGGCAAAAAAGCCTCCCACGTGGAGGCTTTTTTTGGTCCTATCCTACACATTTTCCGAGGTGTAAATCTCAAATGGCAGGATGTGTGGCCGCCCGAGCACCGGCTCTTGTCCGGGCTCCAATGCCTGCAGCAGCACACGTACGGCGGTGTCGCAGAGCGCGGCCAGTGGCGTCTGTATCACCAGGTCTATGGTGCCGTCCAGTAGACCCAGGCGGTGCGCAGGAGTGAGCTCATGGCAGACCAGCACGATGCCGCGTCCCTGGCCTTCCTCGCGCAGGGCCCGCACGATGCCCACGGCGCCGCCACCGGCCGCGTCGTACAGGCCCAGCAGCTCGGGGTTGCGTTGAAGCAGGCCCAGCGTGGCCTCGTAGGCCATTTGTTCGTCTTCCAAATTCACCTGGGCATCCAGCACGCTTAAGTGAGGTGCCTGTTCGCGCAGAGCCGAGCGAAAGGCCATTTCGCTGATCTCCTGGCCCTGGTAGCGGTGACTGCCGACAAAAACGCCCACTACGCCCTCGCCGCGTGACAGGCGCCGCACGGCCCAGGCGGCGGTACGGCCGCGTTGGCGGTTGTCTATGCTGACGCAACCCAGGCGCTGCGGCGCGCTCAGGTCGGTCAGCAGGGCCAGCACCGGGTGGTGTTCGGCGTGCAACTGCGCCACTGCTGCATTGACATGCGGGTGATCCAGCGCCACCACGCCCAGGGCGTCACAGCGTCGGCCCAGCTCCAGCAGTTTTTCGCCAATGGCCAGCGGCTCCAGGTCGTCGACAAATTCGATGATGGCCGTGCTGCGACCGCCGCAGTGGCGCTCCACTGCATTACGCAGCGCCTGGGCCAAGGCCTGGTAAAAGGGCGAGGCGCGTTTTTGCAGGCAAAAGCCTAGCCTGTAGCTGGAGCCGCTCGTGGGCAGGCGCTGGCGCATCACATGCACCGCGTGGTAGCCCAGGCGTTCGGCCGCCTCAATCACGCGCAGGGCCGTGGCTTCGCGCACCGGCAGGCGGCTGTTGAGCACGCGGTCCACCGTGGCCGTGCTGACCCCCGCCGCTTGGGCAATGGCCGGAATGGTGATCTTGGCTTTGATTTTGCGCATGGGCGAGGTCGATCTGCAAGCAATGCAAGGGTTTTGAACCCCATTCTGATGGTTTTTGATGTCTTTTGATGCCTTGTGATGGAAAATATTTTTCAAATCGCTACTATCCGTGGAAACCAAAACGGAGACAGCGATTCATGAACACTGCCACTGCACAACGGCCCGTTGCCGCCGCCACGATTGCTGCATTTCCCCAGCCGCCCCGCTCGCGCGCCGACTACCAGCTGATTGGCGGAGCCGGTGAGCGCGCCGCCGCCGCCAAGTTGGTCAACGCCGAATGGTACAAATGCCCGGTGCCGCGCCAACTGATGAAGCAGCTGATGCAGCGCGACGATGTCCATGCCATCCGCGACACGGCGCTTTGGTACGCGCTTATCTTGGGATCAGGTGCCCTCTTCGTTTATGGCTGGACCTCGGGCTGGAGCACCTGGTCTCTGTTTGCCGCCTACTTTGTCTATGCCACCCTGTATTGCGGCCCCGCTGACAGCCGCTGGCACGAGGCCAGCCACGGCACTGCCTTCAAGACGCGCTGGATCAACGACCTGCTCTACCAATGCGCCTCGTTCCAGGTGCTGCGCCGCCCAACAAAATGGCGCTGGAGCCATGCGCGCCACCACACCGACACGCTGGTGACCGGGCGCGATCCCGAGATTGCCGCGCCCCTGCCCATCGACATCGTCGGCACAATGTTCAATGTGTTTGCCATCCAGAATGGTCCCAAGGAACTGCTGGCCGTGCTGCGCAATGCCACGGGCAGCATCAGCGCCGACGAGAAGACGTTTGTGCCCGAGATGGAGTGGCCAAAGATGGTGCGCGAGGCCCGAGTCTGGCTGCTGGTATACGCGCTGATCATCGGTACTGCAGCCATGCTGCACAACTGCATGCCGGTGCTGTTGTTGGGCCTGCTGCCTGGCATGCTGGGCGCCTGGCTGTACAACTACACCGGGCTTACGCAACACGCCGGTCTGCCCGAAAATGTGTTGGATCACCGCCTCAACTGCCGCACCGTTTACATGAACCCGGTGCTGCGCTTCCTGTACTGGAATATGAACTACCACGTGGAGCACCACATGTTCCCCATGGTGCCTTACCACGCCCTGCCCCGGCTGCACGAAGCTATCAAGGCCGACTGCCCGCCGCCCTACGCCAGCAGCCTGGCGGCCTGGGCCGAAATCCTGCCCGCCCTGCTGCGCCAGGCCAAAGACACCCAACACTTTGTGCCCCGACCCGTTCCTGCGCAAGCCGCCTGAAACCATAAACAAGAGACAAGACCATGAGCCAATGGATTAATGCCTGCGCCTTTGACGACATAGACGACGAGGACGTGATGCGCTTCGACCATGTTGGCCACAGCTACGCCATCTACCGTTATGAAGACAAGGTCTACGCCACCGACGGCCTGTGCACCCACGAGAAGGTGCACCTGTGCGATGGCTTGGTGATGGAGCATGTGATCGAGTGCCCCAAGCACAACGGCCGCTTTGACATCCGCGACGGCCGCGCCCTGGGCGCGCCGGTTTGCGTCAACCTGAAGACCTACCCGGCGAAGGTGGAGGACGGCAACATCCTGATCCAGGTGGGCTGAGTTCCGCAGCGCGGCCAGGCCATGGCTACAGCCCGCGCTGCCAGTCCGCGCGCAGCTGTGCCGATTCCGGTTGCGCGATGGCCTGCGCCACCTGCTGAAGCATCCGGTTCTTCTCTCTACCCAGCACCCCTTTGAGTACCAGCCAGTTGGAGGCGTGGTCGCTGCGGAAGACCGTGCGCTGGAGTTCCAGCGCCTGCAGCAACTGCTGCATTTCCACAAACAGCGCCTGTTGATCCAGCGGCTCCCACTCCGGGTAGTGCTGGCGGAAGCGCTCCTCGCCCTGCGGAAAGCTGACCACCAGCGTGGCCAGAAATTCCGGCTGGGTCAGGTTGGCCAGCCGCGCCGAGTTGCGCGCGTGCTGCTCCGAATGCACGCGCCCGCCCAGGCCATTGAGCAGCATGACGGAGCGGGTCATGCCGGCCTGGCCCAGCTTGTCGAGCGCGTCACGCGTGGTCTCAAAGGTTTCGCCCTTGTTGATCTTTTGCAGCACTTCGTCATCGCCCGACTCGGCGCCCACATAGACCAGGGACAGCCCGGCGGCACGCAGCTCGGTCAGCTCCGCCACCGACTTGTTGCGCACGTTGCGCGGCAGGCAGTAGCTCGAAATGCGCCGCACCTGGGGCAGCTGATCTTTGATGGCCTGCAGCAAGGTCATCAGGCGGCGGGTGGACAACACCATGGCATCGCCATCGCCCAGAAATACCCGCTGCACCTGGCCGGGAAACTGCTCGCCGATCTGGCGCAGCGCATCCAGCGTTTCGTCCGCGTCGCGCAGGGCAAACTTCTTTTGCGGCGCGGTGTACATCTCGCAGTAGGTGCACTGGTTCCAGGAGCAGCCGTTGGTCACCGGCAGGATCAGGGACTGCGCCTCGCTGGGTGGGCGGAAGACCGGGTTGATGTAGCGGATGGGGATGGTGGTCAAGGGGCTGTCTTCGATGTTTCAGGAGTACCTGCATTGTGGACCGCGGCCCAAGCGGTATGCTCAACACCATGAGCAAACTCGGACTCACCAGAGACAAAATTTACAAGACGGTTGCACGCCAGTTGCATGGGGTGGTGCCCTGCTGGATGTGCGGCGAGCATGTGCTGCCGGCAGACGCCACGCTTGAGCACATCCAGCCCCTGAGCGAGGGTGGCAGCAGCCATCTGGAAAACCTGGCCATCAGCCACGGCCGCTGCAACAACCAGCGTCATGCCATTGCGGCACTGGCGCCAGCCGCGAGCGCGCTGGCTCAGTAGCCAGTGCCCCGTCAGCGCCGGGACGCCTACTTGCGGCGCTTGGGTGGCGGTGCCGCCTCGGCCGACTTGCCGCCCAGGGAGTCCTGCGCGACCTGCATGGCCAGCGCCTGCGCTACGTACATGGAGGTGGACAGCGAACGGAAACCCATGACCTCGCCTTCGCGTATCTCGAACAGCACGCGCATGTGCTTGGCGTGGGTGCTGGGCACCGGGTCGCTGAAGGCAATCGTGGCCACCTTGAGGGACAGGGCTTTGGCCAGCACCTGCTCGGTTTCCGGGGCATGCGGCGAATAGGTCACCACCAGCAGCACCCCTTGCGCATGCATGCGGGACAGCGAAGGCTCCAGCAGGCCGCCCTGGGTGTCCAGCAGGCTGGCACGCAAACCCAGCTTGAGCATCAGGTAATGCAGGTATTGCGCGACCGGATAGGCGCGGCGTATGCCGTGGATCCACACCTCGCTGGCGCCGCGCAGCAGGGCGGCGGCCTCACGCAGCTTGGCTTCTGACAGTTCGAGCGCCGTCATTTGCAGGGACTGTTGCACCGCATGGGCAAAGTCCAGGTACAGCGCGGGCTGCCCGGCTGGCCCCTGGCCGGGCGCGCGCGCGTGCTTGATGCGGTCCAGATAGTCGCGCGGAAGGTTGACGTACTGCTGCTTGCACAGGGCCTGGATTTCCTTGAAGGTGGGGTAGCCCATGACCTTGGCAAAGCGCGTGAGTGTGGACGGCGGCAGACCCAGGCTCTGGGCCAGGTCACGCGAGGACTCGACGGCAATGGCATGCGGGTCGCGCAGCAGGAGCTCGGCCACCTGCTGCAGCCGCGGGCTGAGTGCCGCGTAATGCTGCTGGATGGCCTGGCGCAGGTCCTCGACGCTGTGGGGGGCATTGTTCAAAATAGTGCGATTGGCCATGCTGCATCCTAGCCTATGCACCTTGTGGTGCAGTGGTTCGTCAGGGGGCGACCGATGTCTGGCGCAGCAGATCGAATCAAAGTGAAATAATAATTTCATTGTTTTGGATGTCAATCCGGTCAGGCACCAAAAACTCCGTCCAAAAAGAAACGTTTGACTTGTTGTAATGTATGAAATTATAATTTCACTTACAAGAATTTTTGCTGTGAATCCGGCGCGGCCAACCCGTCCATTGCAAGCGCCCGTGCAGCCCCTTCATCCACCGTGCACCCCGCTCTTCAGGAGTTTTCATGTCCGCATTGCAACTTGCCATCAGCCCGCTTACCTGGACCAACGACGACATGTCGGCACTGGGCGGCGGCATTCCGCTTCAGACCTGTCTTTCCGAAATGGCACTGGCCGGATTCACCGGTACCGAGCTGGGTACCAAGTACCCGCGCGACGCGGCCACCCTGCTGCCCTTGCTGGCTCAGCACGGCCTGAAGCTCGCCTCCGGCTGGTGCAGCGGCAATCTGGTGAAGCAGGATGTGGAGGCCGAGTGGCGCGCCATCGCGCCCCATGTGGCACTGCTGCAAGCGGCTGGTGTGCGTGCCATGGTCTATGGAGAAGTCAGCAACACGGTGCATGGCAACATCCAGACACCCCTGTCGCAGCGCGTGTGCCTGGACGATGCTGCCATGCAGCGCTATGGCGCGCGCCTCACCGCCCTGGGCGACCGGCTGCTGGCCGAGACCGGCATGCGCATCGCGTTTCACCACCATGTGGGCACCATCATTGAAACCCGGGACGACATCCTGCGCCTGCTAGCCTGCACCGGCGAGAGCGTGGGTCTGACCTTCGACACCGGCCACGCCACCTTCGGCGGCGCCGACCCGCTGGCGCTCTTGCAAGCCTGTGTGCAGCGTGTGGCCCATGTGCATGTGAAGGACGTGCGCCCGCCCGTCATTGCCCACACCCGCGCGACCGATGACTCGTTTTTGAATGCGGTGCTGGCCGGGGCTTTTACGGTGCCGGGTGATGGCGTGATTGATTTCGCCGGCGTGCTGGCCTGCCTGAAGGCTGCTGATTACAGTGGCTGGGTGGTGGTGGAGGCCGAGCAGGACCCGGCCAAGGCCCACCCCCTGACTTATGCGCGCCTGGCCCATCAGAATATTTCCAATGTCCTGACCCACATCGGCTACCGCGAAGCCGCCGGCGTCTGGCAGGCCTGAGCCGAGCCTGCCATGCAAAACACCCTTTCCATGACGGTTGCCGAAGCGCTGGCGGCCTATTTGCGCGCCCAGTACATTGAAACTGAGGAGGGCAGCGAGCCCCTGTTCGGCTGCGCCTTTGCCATCTTCGGCCATGGCAACGTCACCTGCTTTTCCGAAACACTGCAGGCGCACCAGGACCAGCTGCCGCTGTGGCGCGGCCAGAACGAGCAGTCCATGGCCATGGCGGCCGTGGCCTACGCCAAGGCCCACCAGCGCAGACGCATCGGAGTGGCCATTGCCTCGGTCGGCCCCGGCGCACTCAACATGGTCACCGCCGCCGGTGTGGCCCACACCAACCGCCTGCCACTGCTGATGCTGGCAGGCGACACCCACGTGGGCCGCCTGCCCGACCCGGTGCTGCAGCAGGTGGAGCATTTTCAGGACCCCACGCTGAGCGTCAACGACGCCTTCAGGCCGGTGGTGCGCTACTGGGACCGCATCGTCACGCCGTCGCAGCTGCTGCAAACCCTGCCGCAGGCCATCAGCACCCTGCTCGACCCCGAGACCTGCGGCCCCGTGTTCATCGGTCTGCCGCAGGACGTGCAGGGTCAGCGTTATGACTTCCCTGCCGCGTTTTTTGCCAAACGCGTCCACCGCATCGCGCGCCCCGAGCCCGAGTTGCGCAGCATTGCCGAGCTGGCCGCAGCCCTGCGCCAATCGCGCCGCCCCCTGGTGATTGCCGGCGGCGGTGTGCACTATGCCCGGGCCACGCAGGCCTTGCTGCGCTTTGCCGAGGCCCATGGCGTGCCGGTGGTGGAAACCATCGCCGGGCGCGCCGTGCTGCTGCAGTCCCACCCGCTCAATGCCGGCCCGATTGGGGTGACCGGCTCCGACTCGGCCAACCAGATGGCCGCCGAGGCCGACCTGGTGCTGGCCATAGGCACGCGGCTGCAGGATTTCTCCACCGGTTCCTGGTCGGTGTTTCACAACCCGGCCATGCAACTGGCCAGCATCAACGTCTGCCGCCACGATGCGGTCAAGCACTTTGCGCTGGCGGTGCGCTCCGATGCCGGGGCTGCATTGGACGCGCTGGAGCCGCAGCTGCAGGGCTGGCAGGCCGATGCCGCTTGGGGCGCGCTGTGCCAGAGCCGCGCCGCCACCTGGAAGGCTGTGGTGCACACGCGCACCCGTGCCGCCGAAGGCGCCGTGTCCTATGCGCAGGTGGTGGGTGCGGTGAACCGCGGCATGCAGGACGGCGACACCGTCATCACCGCCGCCGGTGGCCTGCCCGCAGAACTGAATATGAACTGGCAAAGCCCGCAGCTGGCGCACTTTGACATCGATTTCGGCTTCTCCTGCATGGGCTACGAGGTGGCCGCCGGTTGGGGCGTGAAGATGGCCAAACCGCAGGGCGAGGCCATTGTGCTGGTGGGCGATGGCTCTTACCTGATGCAAAACGTGGACGTGTACAGCACGGTCTTCACCGGCCACAAGGTCATCTTCGTGGTCTGCGACAACGCCGGCTTTGCCGTCATCGACAAGCTGCAACGCAACGTGGGCCATGCCTCCTTTAACAACCTGCTGAAAGACTGCCGCCGCCTGGACGGCGCGCCAACGGCCATGCCGCGTGTGGACTTTGTGCAGCATGCCCGCTCCATGGGTGCCAGCGCCACCCAAGTGGACACCGTGGCCGCCCTGGAGCAGGCCCTGGTGTCGGCGCGCGCCAGTACCAGCAGCGTGGTGATTGTGGTGGATATAGACCCCACGCAATGGTCCAGCTGCGACTGCTGGTGGGATGTGGGCCTGCCCGAAGTCACCCGCTCGGACGCCCAGGCCCAGGCGGTTGCAGCCTGGCGCGCAGGCAATGCGCAGCAGCGCCACGGCATTTAGGGCACAGTGGCTGCCCACACACCTTTGCTTTGATCAACCTCACTTTTTTGGTAAACGTATGACACACTTTGTTGAAGGGCAGATGCTCAAGAACCCCCTGCGCTGGGGCATGGTTGGCGGTGGCCGGGGCAGCCAGATTGGCTACTCCCACCGCGACGCCGCCACGCGCGACGGCCTGATGCAACTGGTGGCCGGTGCCTTTGATATTGACGCCGAACGCGGACGCAGTTTTGGCGTCAGCCTGGGTGTAGCACCTGAACGTTGCTACGAAAACTACCAGGCCCTGTTCGCTGCCGAAGCGGCACGCGCAGACGGCATGCAGGTGGTCAGCATTGCCACGCCCAACAGCTCGCACTTTGCGGTTTGCAAGGCCGCTCTGCAGGCCGGCCTGCACGTGATTTGCGAGAAGCCGCTCACCATCCGGCTGGAAGATGCGCAGGAGCTGGAAGCGCTGGCGAAACAGCAGGGCGTGGTGCTGGGCGTGATGTACGGCTACACCGGCTACGAGATGGTGCAGCAGGCGCGCGCCATGGTGCAAAACGGCGAGCTCGGTGCCGTGCGCGTGGTGCACATGCAGTTTGCCCACGGCTACCATTCTGCCGAGGTGGAAAGCGCCGACCCCGGCACCAAGTGGCGTGTCACGCCGGCCATCTCCGGCCCCAGTTATGTGATTGGCGATCTCGCCACCCACTGCTACCAGATGGGCGCACTGGTCAGCGGCCTGGAGGTCGAGAGCCTGAGCTGCGTGCGGCGCAGCTTTGTGGCCTCGCGCGCACCGCTGGAGGACGATGCGCATGTAATGCTGCGCTACAAGGGCAACGCGGTGGGCATGCTCTGGGCCAGCGCCGTCAACATCGGCAGCGCACACGGCTTCAAGCTGCGCGTGGTGGGTGAGAAAGGCAGCCTGGAATGGTGGGACGAGCAGCCCAACCAGCTCAAGGTCGCCTTTGCCGGCAAGCCTGAAATGACCTACGAGCGCGGCCACGGTTATCTGGATGCCTCGGCCCGCTTCGAGCGCGTAGGCGGCGGCCACCCCGCAGGCTACTTTGATGCCTGGGCCAATTTGTACCGGCGCTTTGCCCTGGCCATGTCGGGCGAGCCAGAGGCTGCGGCGCTGTTGGCCGGGCAGTGGTTTCCCAGCGCCAAAGATGGCGTGGAGGGCGTGCGCTTCATGCTGCGCTGTGTGGACTCGGCCGACAGCGCCAGCCAGTGGGTGGACTTCGCGTGAGCGGCTTCGCCTTTCCCGAAGGGCGTGCGCTGGACCTGCTGTGCCTGGGCCGTGCCGGGGTCGACCTGTACGCCATGCAGCCCGACACGCCGCTGGAGCATGTCAGCAGTTTTCGCAAATCGGTGGGCGGCTCACCGGCCAACATCGCCACTGCGGTGGCCCGCCTGGGCGGACGCTCCGGCATTCTCAGCGCCGTGTCGGACGATGGCTTTGGCCGCTACGTGCGCCGCTTCCTGCAAGACAACGGCGTCGATGTGCAGGGGCTCAAGACCGCAAGCGGCGGTGCACGCAACAGCGTGGCCTTCACGGAAATGCGGCTCGACGACTGCCAGGTCATCATCTACCGCAACGATGCGGCCGACCTGCAACTCCAGAGCGCCGATATTGCACCGGAACTGGTAGCCGCCAGCCGCGCCCTGTTGGTCACCGGCACGGCCCTGTCGGCCAGCCCCAGCCGCGAAGCCACGCTGCACGCCATGGACCTGGCGCGCCGCGCGGGCACAGTGGTGGTGTTGGACCTGGACTACCGGCCCTACGGCTGGAGCGACACCGCACAGGCCGCCGTGACCCTGCGCGTGGCCTGCGCCATGGCCGACATCGTGATCGGCAACCGCGAAGAATTTGACGTGTTGGAGCACCTGCAACCGGTGACTGAGCGCGACGACCGGCACAGCGCACGCCAGGTCCTGCAGGGCGTGACGCAGGCTGCCGTGGTGAAGGACGGCGCGCACGGTTGCCGCGCGTTCCTGCGCGACGGCCAGGCCCTTCAGCAGGACGTGTTTGCCGTCACCGCGCGCAAGCCCTTTGGCGCGGGCGATGCGTTTGCCGCCACCCTGCTGTGGCAGTTGCTGCAGGGGCATGAGTGGGCGCAGGCCATGCGCTGGGGCGCTGCCGCTGCCGCCCTGAACGTGAGCCGCGACAGCTGCGCCGAAGCCATGGCCAGCACCGAAGAACTGAATGCCTTTATGGCACTGCACAACCTCCTCCCCCCTCAACCCGCCACGCGCCAGGAGACACTGCCATGAGCCGCCACATTCCCCCCGCCGACAACCACAACATCGCCATCGTGGACCGCGACGACGCCACCACGCCGCTGTGCTATTTCAATCACGTGCGCCTGCGCCGGGGTGAACGCTTCGTGCATTGCGTGCCGGGCTATGAGTCCCTGCTCATGCCCACCACGGGCAGCTGCGACGTGCGGGTGGGCAGCGCGCACTTTGAGGCCATAGGCAAGCGCCAGCACCTGTGGGACGGCGACCCGGAGGCGGTGTACGTGCCGGTGGGTGCCGAGGCCGAAGTCTTGTGCACCAGCGAGCAGCTCGACCTGCTGATTGGAGGCGGCCGTTTCGAGGAGGTGCTGGAGCCCTTTGCCGTGCGCCAGGGCGATGTCGACAAGATCCAGTACGGCTCGGACGACACCAAAACCCACCGCAAGATCAAGCACATCCTGGGGCAAAAAAATGCAGACCGGCGCGGGCGTCTACTGGTGAGCGAGTTGTTCACGGTGGGTGCGGGCGGCTGGTCGGGATTTCCACCGCACAAGCACGACACCGAGCGGGTCAGCGAGCAGGGCACGCAGGAGACCGAGTACCAGGAGGTCTACCAGTTCCGCTTCAACCCGGACCATGGTTTTGGTGCCCAGTTTGTCTATGCCCATGAAGACGACCACGGCCCGGTCTACCACGTGCGCAGCGGCAGCGTGGTGGCCATCGACAAGGGTTACCACCCCAGCGTGGCAGCACCCGGCTACGAGATGTATTACTTCACCGTCATCGTCGGTGCGCGCTCCAAGTCGCTGGTGCAGCACTTTGACCCGCACCATGCCTACCAGATTGAAACCATACCCGGCATCAAAAACATGATCGCCAAGTTCAAGTGAGTCGCCCATGCTTGCCACACTGAACGAGCTCTTGCCCGCCGCTGCAGACGGCCACTATGCCTTGCCCTGTTTCAATGTGTTTGGCAGCGAGGAAGTGGTGGCCATTCTGGCTGCGGCCGAGGAGGCGCAGCGCGGCGTGATCCTGGCCTGCAACAAGGACATGGCGGACCACATGGGCGTGGTCGGCTTTGCCGGCATGGTGCGCGGCCTGGCCGATGCGGCCACGGTGCCGGTGTGTGTGCACCTGGACCACTGCTATGAAGAGGCGCGCATCCACGCGGCCCTGCGCGCCGGGTTTAGCTCGGTCATGTTCGACGGCTCGCAGCTGCCGCTGGCAGACAATATTGCGCGCACCGCGGCCATCGTCCGGCTGGCCCGGGGCTTTGGTGCGAGTGTGGAGGGTGAGGTCGGCTCGGTTCCCTATACCGAAGGGCGCGACCATATCAAGAGCGAGTTGACCGACCCGCTGGAGGCGCTGGCCTTTGCCGAGCAGAGCGGGGTGGACGCCATGGCCATTTCTGTGGGCAATGTGCACCGCCTGACCGAAGCCATCAGCGCCATTGATTTCGGCCTGGTGCAACGCATTGCGGCCTGCACCAGGCTGCCCCTGGTCATCCATGGCACCAGCGGCATACGCGAGGCCGACATCCAGCGGCTCAAGACCATGCGGGTGGCCAAGTTCAACATCGGCACCACCATGCGCATGACCTTTAACCAAAGCCTGCGCCAAAGCCTGGCCGACACGCCCGAGCGCTTTGACCGGCTGCAATTGATGCAACCGGTGGTATCGGCCTTGCAGGTCGAGGCGCGCCGCATGATTGACCTGTTGGGCTAGGGGCATTTTTGATGGCTTGCAGGGTTTTTAGTTCGCATGTGTTTCCAGGGGAGTGCCATGGTGGTCAAACTGTTGGGTAGGCGCTTGCGCCTGGGTGTGATTGGCGGCGGCGCAGGTTCGTTCATAGGCCCTGTGCACCGCATGGCGGCGCGTCTGGACGGGCAGTACGACATCGTCGCCTCTGCCCTGTCCTCCAACCCGGAACGCGGCCGCCAGGGTGGGCTGGACTTGGGGCTATCGCCCGAGCGCAGCTACGGCTCCTGGCAGGACCTGATCAAGGCCGAGGCGGCGCGCGCCGACCGCGCCGATGTGCTGGCCGTCATGACGCCCAACGACAGTCATTTCGATATCTGCATGGCGGCGCTGGATGCGGGCTTTCACATCGTCTGCGACAAGCCGCTGGCCACCGACCTGCAGTCCGCGCAGCGGCTGGCGGACAAGGTGCAGGCCACCGGCCTGGAGTTCTGCGTCACCTACTGCTACACCGGCTACCCGATGGTGCGCCAGGCGCGCGACATGGTGCACAGCGGCCAACTGGGCACCATCCGGCAGATCCATCTGCAATATGTGCAGGGCAATCTGGCCGATGCCCCTTCCGCCACCGGCTGGCGCATGGACCCGTCGCGCCTGGGCGGCTCGCTGGTGCTGCTGGACATCGGCATCCACGCCTTCCACCTGGGCGCCTATGTGAGCGGCCTGGGAATGCAGACCCTTTTTGCCGACGTGGGTGCCACGCGCCCGGGCGGCGCGGTGGACGACTACGTCGCAACGCTCATGCACTATGACAATGGCGCGCGCGGCTCCCTGTGGGTGACCAATGCGGCGGCGGGTTCCGAGCATGGCCTGTCGTTTCGCATCCATGGCGACAAGGGCGCTCTGGAATGGCACCAGGAAGAACCCAACCGCCTGCTGCACCGCAGTGGCGACGGTTTTGACCAGGTGCTTACACGCCGCCTGGGGCCCTTGATGAGCGAAGGCGCACAGCGTTCCATCCGCGTGGAGCGTGGCCATCCGGAAGGCTATCTGGAGGCCTTTGCCAATCTGTACACCGAGTTTGCGCAGGTGGTTGCGGCGCGCATCGCCGGGCAGAGCGCCCCGGCCATGCCGCGCCTGTACCCGCAGGTGCAGGACGGCGTGCAGGGCCTGTCGTATGTGGCGGCCGCCCTGCACAGCGCACACAGCGGAACCTGGGCCAGCGTAGCTGCCCCCGGCGCGGCGCCGGTGGTCAAAAGCCCCAACGCCACACCGGCCTGCCCCGGCGATTGCACCTGCGCCGATGATTGGTATTGACCCCACGCACTGGGCGCCCGTGGGGCTTAGCGGCGCAGCACCCGAGTCCACCACAGGCAGCACAGCAGGGCCAACGCGCAGCTCACACCAAAGACGGCGCCATAGCCCAGGGACGCGATGAGCCAACCGGCGGCCAGATAGCTGACGGCGGCGGTGAGCGCGCGTGCCACCGACTCGGTGACATAGCGAGCCTGAAAAAAGCTGCCGTCAAATTCATGCTTCAGCCAGATCAGAGAAGCCGGATAGAAAAAGCCGAAGGTCAAGGCATGCACCGATTGCAGAGGAATTGCGCACCACAGTTGCGTGCAAAACGGTGTTCCAAGCCAGCGCAGCGCCGAGACGGAACTGCAGATCAGCATGACGGCAGTGGGGCTAAAGCGCTGCAAAAACGCGCCACCCTTCCACATCGCCAAAAACTCAGCCGCCACAGGCAGCGCGCACAGCAGGCCCGTTTGCAACGGGCTGTGGCCACTGTGCAACCAGTAAGCCAAACGATCCCCATTTGCGTGCCCGCCCAAAGGCATGGCCCTCGCCGGCGCGGGCCAGGTCTTCCAACATCTTGGTTTCACATAGCGTGTAGGAGCCGGAACCGAAGAAAAAGGCCACGGGCACGCACCAGGCCAGCCACTGGGGCAGCAGCGCTGCAAGGCACATGCTGGCCGCGACACCGCCGCCCATGAATACCATGGTTTTGGGAAAACCAAAGCGTATCCACAGCGTGCGCACAAAGGGTGTTGCGACGAAATAGGCCAGGGTGATGGCCGCCAGGGCCGCAGGCGCGGCCCCGGGGTTGGATGCCATCAGGGCGCTGGGGCCGAAGGCGGTCCACAGGCCCAGGATGGTGAAGTAGGAGGCAAAGGCTGCGCTCCACTGGCGGTAGTGCTGCATCGGCGAAGGCGGGCGGACAAAAGGTTGTCCGCCCATGCTAACCAATCAGCGCGACCTGTGCTTCAGCGCAGGTGATGCACCCCTGCCTGCGCATACACCGGCGTGTCCAAGCCCTCAAAGCGCGCCTTCAGCTGCAGCGACAGAAACTGCGAGTAGTGGCGGCTCTGGTGCAGGTTGCCGCCATGTATCCACAGTTGCGGCTGCTGCGTGGGCTTCCACATATTGCGCAGCTCGCCCTCCCAGGGGCCGGGGTCCTTGGTGGTGCTGGAGCCCAGGCCCCAGACCTTGCCGACGCGATTTGCCACCTCGGGCGAGACGATGTCCGACAGGAACTGGTTCATCGAGCCGTAACCTGTGGCATAGACGATCACATCGGCCGGCAAATCCGTGCCATCGGTCAGCGTCACCGACTTGGGGTTGACCTTCTTGATGTCCACATGGCTACGCAGTTTGATGCTTCCATTGGCCACCAATTCGGAGGCACCCACATCGATGTAGTAGCCGGAGCCGCGGCGCAGGTACTTCATGAACAGGCCGGAGCCGTCGTCGCCAAAGTCCAGCATGAAACCGGCTTTTTCCAGGCGACCATACAAGTCGGCATCGCGCTTCTTCATCTCGTCGTACACCGGGATGTGGAAGGTGTGCATGATCTTGTAGGGCACGCTGGCAAAGATCAGATCGGCCTTGTGGTGGTCAATGCCGTTCGCAATCGCCTGCTCGCTGTACAGGCCGCCCAGGGCCAGCTCCATCAGCGATTTGCTGGGTGCGATGTGCGTGCTGCTGCGCTGGATCATGGTCACGTCCACGCCTTGCTCACACAACGCGGCGCAGATGTCGTGCGAGGAGTTGTTGGAGCCCAGCACCACCACCTTCTTGCCCTTGTACTGCTCCGGCCCGGGGTGCTTGCTGCTGTGGTGCTGCTCGCCCTCGAAGGACTCGGCGCCCTCGATCTTGGGCACATTGGCATAGCCCGACACACCCAGCGCAAACACCAGTTGCTTGGGTCGCAGCGTGACCTTCTCACCGGCACGCTCCACCTCCACCACCCATTCGCCTTTGGCCTCGTCAAACTGCGCCTTGGTGGCGGTGGTCGAGCCCCAGTAGTTCAGCTCCATCACCTTGGCATACATCTCCAGCCAGTCGCCAATCTTGTCCTTGGGGGCGAACACCGGCCAGTCGTCGGGGAAGGGAATGTAGGGCAGGTGGTCGTACCAGACCGGGTCGTGCAGGCACAGGCTCTTGTAGCGCTTGCGCCAGCTGTCGCCGGGCTTCTCGTTGCGCTCGATGATGAGCGTGGGCACGCCCAGGCGCCGCAGCCGCGCCGCCAGAATGATGCCGCCCTGGCCGCCACCCACGATCACCACATAAGGCTGCTCGCTGTAGCCCAGGTTCGCGAGTTCGTCCTGGCGCCGCTCCTGCCAGGTCTTGCGCCCCGGATGCACGCCATGCTCGGCGCCCATCACGCGGTGCGTGCCGGTCTTTTCTTCAAAGCCCTTGAGCTCCACCATGCTGGTCAGCAGCGTCCAGCCCTTGTCGCCAGTGTCCGAAGTTTTGAGGCGCAGATGGCCGCGCCCGCGCGAGAGCCGCGTGGCAAAGGTGAACCAGGCGTCGATCACGCCACCGGCCTCAGACGCTTCGCCTTCCAGCGCGAAGTCGCTGGGTGCCACATCTGCCAGGCGGCTTTCCAGCATGGCGCGCATGGGCCCCTTGCCCTCCTGGGTGCAGATGTTCCAGGTGAAGCTGACCAGGTCGCGCCAGTAGCAGTCGTCCTCAAACAGGGCGGTCGTGGCGTCCAGATCGCCCTTTGCCAGCGCGGCGCCGAAAGCGTCCAGCCAGGCCGTGGCCCGCTGTGACGGGGTGGGGTTTGTCATTCTTGTGTCTCCTGTAACGCGGGCCTCAATGCGGGCCTGCTGCATCCAAAGAGTCAATATCCGTGCCACGCCTCAATCGCACGTAAGTGCTTGATTCCTATAAAGCGGGTACAGCCAATCAGGTGTCACGGGGTTACAGCTGTCACTCCCTGGGCGCGACAGCTGGCACGTGGCAGGGTGAATATTCACGGTTGGGTGCCACGATGCCGGCGCGCTTCATGCGCCTGTACAGCGTCATGCGCGACAGGCCCAGCTGGCGCGCCACCTGGCTCACATTCCAGTGCGCCTGGCGCAAGGCCAGCAGCAGTGTGGCGGCACCGGATTGCGTGGATGGAGGCTGAACCTGCGAAGTTGCGGGCAGGTTGGCGGCCTGTGTGAGTTCCGGCAAATCCTGCACATCAATCGTGCTGCCCTCGCTCATGCTGGCGGCATAGTCCAAAACGTTTTTCAGCTCGCGCAGATTGCCCGGCCAGGCGTAGGCCATCAGCCGCTCGCGGGCCGCTGAGGTGAGGCTGCGTTCGCCCAGCATGCGGTCCAGGGTGGCGCCCAGATCTGCGCGCTGGCGCAGGGGCGGCAGGCTGAAGTGCGCCCCGTTGAGGCGGTAGTACAGGTCATCGCGAAAGCGCCTCGCATGCACCATGGCCTCCAGCGGCGCATGGGTGGCGGCAATCACGCGGATGTTCACCGGGACGGGTTTGAGTGCGCCCACCGGTAGCACCTCGTGCTCGGACAGCACGCGCAGCAGGCGCGCCTGCAGGGGCAGCGGCATGTCGCCAATCTCGTCCAGAAACAGCGTGCCGCCATCGGCCTCCTGAATCAGGCCGCGCTTGCCCCGGCTACTGGCACCGGAGAAGCTGCCTGCCAGATGGCCAAACAGTTCACTCTCGATCAGGGTCTCGGGAATGGCGGCGCAGTTCACCGCCACAAAGGGCCGTGATTTGCGCGCGCCACTGGCATGCACGGCCTTTGCGAAATACTCCTTGCCCGAGCCGGTCTCGCCCGTCACCAAGAGGCTGATGGGCGAGTTGACCAGCAGTGCCACGCGCGCAATCTGCCGGTCCAGCGCCGGGTCGCCTTCGGAGAGCGCGGCCAGCGGTGCGGGCAGCTTGCTGGCCACGGCCGCGCGTGCCACCACGGCGGCCGGTGGCGGTGGCGTGGCCGACAGGAACAGCAGGCGCCGCACCCCTGCCAACATCAGCGCGCGCTGGTCGCTGGGTTGAGCCATGACGTAGCTGGCTATGCGCGAAAACGGCAGCTCGAACACTTCCTCAAAGCGCTGGCCCAGCAGCGGCGCCGACGCATTGCGCTGCAGTGCCAGCTGCGCGCGCCGGTTGTGGCCCACCACGCGGCCACTGGCATCCAGCGCCAGCAGGTACTCGGGCTGCACCTCCAGAAACTGCGGCGCGCTGGATAGGCGCAGCACCCAGTCGCGCCGGTGCCGGTACAGGAATGCCGCGTTCTCTATGTCGTGCGCATGCATGGTCACCAGCTGCAGCGCCAGGTGCTGGCTCTCCTTGGGCTGCGAGGAACTGAGTTGCGAGATGTCCAGCACCGCGCTCAAATGGCCCACGCTGTCATACACCGGCGCGCTGGTGCAGGTGAGCGGAATGTGGGTGGCATCAAAGTGGTCGTCCAGATGCACGGTCAGGGCCTGGCCGGTGCTGATGCAGGTGCCCACGCCGCAGGTGCCGGCGAGCGGTTCGCTCCAGTCAGCGCCCAGGTAAAGTCCGGCCTTGCGCAGGCTGGGCTCGGCCACCAGATCGCCCAGAAAATCCACCGTCACGCCGCGCGCATCGGTTAGCAGCACCACATAGCCCAGGCCGCACACCTTGCTGTAAAGCGACTCCAGCCCATGGCGCGCAATCTGCAGCAGCGCGTCCATCTGCTCCTTGTGCTCACGCAGGCGCGCCTGCGGCAGGATCACGGCCTCCTGCATGCGCGTGGGGTCGAGCCGGTGCTGGTGCACGCAGCGCTGCCAGCTGTCGCGTATCAGCAGCTCATGCCGGCTTGCCATGGCTTGGCCGTGGAGGGCGACTTGCAGGACGGTATCCATGTGCTGGCGGGGCGTGACGTGCATGGGCTTCTTCCGGTGAGGCTGGCAGGGCCTGACACCATCGTCCACAAGCTGAGCTGTGTCAATCGGGCGCAAACCCTTGGCCCCGAGCGGTCAGCTTAGGCTTGTGCAGGCTGGCTCAACGCCCCTGTCAGCGCCTGGTAGACATCAAAGCAGGCGCCGATGTTGTGGTAATCCACTTTGCCGGCCGGGCTCTTCTCGCGTGTCAGATTGAAGTTGTCGGCGGTGAGGATGCGAAACCACGCGCCCTGCTCGTGGTCCACAAAATGCTGCCAGCAATACTGCCAAAGACGGTCAAACCAATCCCAATATCTTGCCTCGCCCGTGCGCAGTGCCAGATAGGCCGCCGCCGCCATGGACTCGGCCTGCACCCAGTGGTATTTGGCCGCATCGCAAATGCTGTCGTCCAGACCAAAGCCGTAATGGATGCCGCCATTGTTTGCATCCCAGGCCACAGCCAGCGCACGGTCAAACAGCTCCTTGGCGCGCGGCAGGTGCCAGTCTGCCTGCAGCTGCGTATCCAGCAGACACAGCAGCTTGGCCCATTCGGTGAAGTGGCCGGGCTGAAAGCCCCATGGCCTAAAAATGTTGGAGCTGTCATGGCGGTTGTATTCCAGATCGGGCTTCCAGTCGGCGGTGTAGTGTTCCCAAATGCCACCGTCGCAGAGCGCGGCCTGACGCAGGGTGATGTTGCGTGCCAGGCCTTCGGCACGCTCGATATAGCGTGCATCTTTGGTGGCGGCAAAGGCCGTGATCAGCGCCTCGCAGGTATGCATATTGGCGTTCTGGCCGCGGTAGCCCGAGAGCGTCCAGTCGGCGCTGGCATCGTCGGCGTACAGGCCGGCTTGCGCGTCATAGAAGCGGCGCTCGGCCAGATCGAAGGTGCGTTCCAGCAAACCTTTGGCACCGGCTATGCCGATCTGCACCGCCTTGGCTGCGGCCAGCATGACGAAGGCCAGCCCGTACATGTGGCGGGTCTGGTCCAGGGGCGTGGCCTGGCCGTCCCGCCAATCGATAGTCCAGTGGTAGCCATCGTTCTCAGAGTCGTAAAAAGCGGTCTCGACAAAGCGTAGGGCGTGAACGGCGCGCTCCTTGAAATTCTGCTCGCCGCTGAGTTGAAAGCCGATGGCGTTGGTGATGACAAAGCGCGTGGCGCTGACCAGGTGGCGCGTGCTGGCGTTGTAGACGCGTCCGTCGTCCAGATAGAAGTGGTACATACCGCCGCTCGCGTCCACCGACTGCGCCTCGTAAAAGGACAGGGTCCACAGCGCGTGCTGCTTCAAGAACGAGGTAGCTCGGAAATCGGGTAAGGGGGGTGTCAACATGGGGCTGAGCTTAGCGCATGGCAGTTTCACGGCCAGCCCGTGGTGGTGACAGATGTCATCGCAGCGCGTCCGATCCCGTTGCGCCCTGTCATGGTGATTTAATGCGCCTACGCAATCAACGACTGAAAGAAAAAAATGTTCGACACAAACAACAAATGGATCCACCTCGATACCGTTGAAGATTTTGACAACGGCCTGTCCGACCTGATTGAAATCTGGTCCAGCGCGGACACCGCTGTGACCCAGGCCTTCAAGGAATCGGCGCTCAGCCATTTCAAGGAAAACCTGGAAGGCGCCTTGCTCAACTGGGCCGACAACAAGGCCAAAACCCGCAAATACACAGCCATTGCGACGGAGCTGGCCGAGTTTGAAGAGGTGATGAAAGCGGGCTAACCCACGACGTTCATCTGGCTAGCTCGTTGCAGCCGCTTGGATGGTCGCCCACTCCTCTCGCAACCACTGCGCGCAGGCTAGGTTGTTGTCCCAGATGGAGTAGCGGGCACCGCCGCCATAGTCGGCAAAGGGGATGAACTCGCAGCTGATCTGTTGCGGTGATTTTTGCTGGCGCATGTGAACCAGCAGTTCGCGCACGGCGGCCTTCCATTCCTGCAGGCGCTGTTCGTTCCAGTCGCTGTGAAACTGGCCTGTGCCCGGCTGCACAAACGGGTACTGGATGGCACGTCCCTGCAGCTCACGGGTGCGCCTGGCGCGCGGGTTGTGCGCCACGCCTGTGGCCACGCTGCGGGCATGGGCGTGCACCACCCATCCGGATTTGAGCCACTGCGTATAAAAGGCCTTTGGGTTTCCGGCTGCCAGACGATGGCGCCCACCATCGCTGCCCGGCTCCACGCTGCTTAAACCCAGTTCTTCGGGGTTGTCGATCTTGAAAATCAGATGTGAATGGTCCAGCGTCAGGCGCAGATCGACGTTGGATTGCGCCAGCAGATTCGCTACTGCTTCCACGCGGGCAAAGCGTTCGCTCCACATGTCCACGTGCACCTCCAGGCTGGGCAGGCAGCCGGATTGCGAACCGTGCTCCATGGCCTCCAGAAAGAAGTCGGCAACCTCGCGGTCGCTGATCTCGCGTCCATCGCTGCGGCGCGCATAGAGCTGCATGTTGAAAATTTTCGCGCCGAGTGGGCCGCCGGTGCGCAGACCCCAGCGCATGCGGTGCTCGTCCTGGTGTGCGCAAAAAATGCCGCCAAACACGCGGATCGGCACGCCGTGCTGTTCCACCCACTGGAAGTAGGGCGCAAAGTCTTCGGTCGGGTCTATGTTCTTTTCGATGTAGTCAAAGGCGCCGCTGTGCTTCACCCAGGCCATGCGCGTTTGGGCCTGCGGCGTGCTCAGCCCATCGTGCACCAGCACGCCATCGAGGTTGATGCCGATTTGCAGCGCTGCAGGCTCCGATGCCACCACCATGCTCACTTGAAGATGACGGTGCGGTGGCCATTGAGCAGCACGCGGTGTTCGCTGTGCCACTTGACGGCGCGCGCCAGCACCTGGCTTTCGGTGTCGCGGCCCAGGCTGGTGAAGTCTTCCACCGTCAGGCTGTGGTCCACTCGGGCCACGTCCTGTTCGATGATGGGACCCTCGTCCAGATCGGCCGTGACGTAGTGCGCCGTTGCGCCTATCAGCTTCACGCCGCGATCATGCGCCTGGTAATAGGGCTTGGCACCCTTGAAGCTGGGCAGAAAGCTGTGATGGATGTTGATGGCCCGGCCATTGAGTGCCCGGCACATTGGGTCGGACAGCACCTGCATATAGCGCGCCAGCACCACCAGCTCGGCACCCTCGGCGCGTATCACATCGAGCTGGCGCGCCTCGGCCTCGGCCTTGGTGGCGGCCGTCACCGGGATGTGGTGAAACGGCACGTTGTAGCTGGCCGCCAGTTGGTAGAAGTCGCGGTGATTGGAGACGATGGCCTTCACATCCACCGGCAGCAGGCCGCTCTTGAAGCGGAATAGCAGGTCGTTGAGACAGTGTCCCTGCTGGCTGACCAGGATGACGATGGGCATGCGTGCATTGGACCGGTGCAGCTCCACGCCCATTTGCCACACGGCGGCCAGTTCCTGCAGCGCACTGTTGATCTGCTCCTGGCTGGAGGCGCTGCAGGCAAACTGCACGCGCATGAAAAACAGGCCGGTCTGGGCGTCGTTGAACTGCCCGGCCTCCTGGATATTGCCGCCCAGCGACAGCAACAGGCCGGTCACGCCGTGCACGATGCCGGGCTTGTCGGGGCAGGATAGGGTAAGTATGTAACTGGTGCTCATGGCCTTAGGGTTTGTCTGGTGGAAAGGAGTGCGAATTGCAACCATTTTATTCTAGGTAAACATTACAATAGAAAATAATTTCTTTAATCGGATATTTTATGACCCAAGCCAAACGCCCAACCATTGCTGATTTGCGCGCCCTCAAGGGTCAGCGCCAGCTCTCCATGCTGCGCGTGGAAACGCTAGACGAGGCAGCCGCAGCACAGCAGGCCGGTATCGACATGTTATCGGTGCCGCCCGCCCTGCTCGGCCCGGCCTTTCGCGAAGCCGCCCCAAGCTGCTTTGCCGTGCCAGGTCTGGAGTATGGCGACTATGTGACTGCCGACGAGTATTTGCGCGCCGCCTTCAAGGCCATGCGCGCCGGCGGCGATGCCGTGTATTGTGCCGCCGGCATGGGCATAGTCCGGCGTCTTCGCGAGGAAGGCATCCCGGTCTGCGGCCATTCGGGCTTGATCCCTTCGCAAGCCACCTGGACCGGCGGCTTCAAGGCCGTGGGAAAGACCTTGGATACAGCCCTCCTGGTATGGAAGCAGGTCAAGGCGCTGGAAGAGGCGGGTGCCTTTGCCGCCGAGATTGAGGTGGTTCCAGCCGAGGTGGCGGCGCTGATTTCGGCGCGCACCTCGCTGGTGATGATCTCCATGGGCGCTGGCGCCGGTTGCGACGCGCAGTACCTGTTTGCCGATGACGTGCTGGGTGCCAATCGCGGCCATGTGCCGCGCCATGCCAAGGTTTACCGCAACTTTGCCGCCGAATACCAGCGCCTGCAGGCCGAGCGCATTGCCGCCTTCAAGGAATACAAGAGCGACGTGGACTACGGCGCCTACCCGGCGGCTGCACACGAGGTGAGCATCAACGCCGAAGAACTGGCGCGCTTTTCCGCCGCCTTGGGCGCATAAGCCGACGTGTCGCAGTGACCGGCAAGGGGCTGGAAGTCGAATAGACTTGACCCATATACGGGATGCCCACCATGAAAAGCCTTGACGAGTTGATGCAGACGGCGCGCTTGCCGGTGATGCCGGAAGTGGCTCTCACGCTGGTTGCCAGCTTTGCTTCGGAAACGCTGGATATCACCTACATGCGCGATGTGATCTCCAAGGACCCGGCCCTTACTGCGTCGGTGCTGCGTCTGGCGAATAGTCCCATCTACGGCCTGTCGCGCTCGGTCAATAGCCTGGATGCGGCGATCAGCATCCTGGGTATCTCCAAGGTCCGGACCCAGGCCATCGCGGTCTGCCTGTCGAACGCCATCGAGTTGCCCCGCGGCATGTCGCGCGAAAGCTTCTGGAGCCGCAGCATGTGCTGTGCCGGCTATGCCATGTGGCTGGCCCTGGCGGTGGGCCTGGACGAAAACGAGGCCTGGCTTACCGGCATCATGCTGCACCTGGGCGAGGTGCTGATCTGGCAAATGCAAACGCCGCTGCCAGCGCCCGCTGTGCCACCCGATGCACGCTGGCAGGCCGAGCGCGCACAGTTTGGCTTTGACGAGGGGCAGGTCATGGCAGAGGCCGCCAGGCGCTGGTACTTTCCTGCGGAAATCGTCCAGGCCTTGAGGGATTGTGCCCAGCCGCTGGAGGTCACGCCGTTTTCACCGTTGGCGGTGGTGCTGCATCTGGCTGCGACGCTTTCGGAAGCCGGTCAGGGCGACGATGCGATCCTGCAGGCCATGCCGCCAGAGCTGGTAGCCAGGCTGGGCATTGACATCGAATGGATAGCGCAATACCTGCCCGATCCGGCCAGCTTTACCGACCGCTCCATGCTGTAGGGCCAGTAGCGCATTGCGGCGTATGATGGCCTGCACAAGGGTTTAGAAGACACTTTATGGTGCGCATCCTGTTTCGTGCAAAGGCAAATGGCCGTGTCTACGTCGCCACACTGGTTTTGATGGCCGTGTGGGTAGCCGTTTGCTGGACCTTCACGGCGGCCTATCGCGATAAGCTGGCGTTACAGGTCTACCAGAGCGGTGTGGCCCGCACCCAAACGCAGATCGATAACGTCACCGAAGACATAGACACCGCGCTGAGAATCCTGCGCGCCGTGCCGCGCATTCTGGCCGGAGAGGTGGCTGTACTGAGCGAACTGGAGCCCTTTGGTGCGCAGGCCCAGGCCTCCAAACTCCCTTACGAAGTGCGCAAGCAGCGCTGGACCGAGCAGCAGGAGCGCAGCGGCATGCGGCGTTTTCTGGAGGCTGCGGCCCACGGTCTGGATGCCGAGGTGATCTGGGTTCTCAATGCCTCGGGTGACTGCATTGCCTCCAGCAACGCCGACAAGAGCACCAGCTTTGTCGGCACCAATTACAGCGAGCGCGAGTACTTTTTGCAGGCGCGCGCCGGCCAGTCCGGGCGCCAATACGCGGTCGGTAAGGTCAGCAAGGTGCCTGGCCTGTACTACTCCTACCCGGTGCTGGACCGGCGCCAGCGCTTTATCGGTGCCGTGGTTGTCAAGCGCGATATCTCCGACTTCCTGCACTGGACGCGGCCGCTGGGCGCCCTGATTGCCGACTCTGCCGGCGTCATCGTGCTGACCGAAAACCCCGAGCTGCAATACCGCACCATGCCGCATAGCAATGTGGCATCTCTGCCGGCGGAAATCCGGATGGCGCGTTACCGCACGCTGCAACTGCTGCCGCTGGACGTGGCGCCTTGGCAGGAGGGCCGCGACATGGATCTGGTGACCCTGGGCGGCCTGGCCGTTCCCACCATTCTTCAGTCCAGGACGGCGGCCGATGGTTACATCAGCGTCTATGTGCCGCGCGCCTTGCCCGAGCTGTTGCGCCTGCGCCAGGAGCGCATAGGCATATTTTTGTTGACCGCTCTGGCCGGCTCCATGCTGATCGTTGCCGTGGCGTCGCTGCTGTTGTATTTGCGGGCCAGCCGTGCGGCGCGTGCGACTTCCGAATCTGCCAACCGCGCCAAGTCGCAGTTTCTGGCCAATATGTCGCACGAAATCCGCACGCCCATGAATGGCGTCATCGGCATGGCGCAGTTGCTGCTGGACACCCCGCTCGATGGCCAGCAAATGGGCTATGCGCGTGACATCCTCTCCTCCGGCCAGTCGCTGCTGGCCATCATCAACGACATCCTGGACCTGTCCAAGATCGAGGCCGGCCGCATGGAGTTTGATTACCACCCATTTGCCGTGTTGCGCCTGGTGGAGTCGATTGCCTCGCTGCTGAAGCCGCGCGCCAGCGACAAGGGCATAGTTCTGCGCTTGGACCTTGACGCCGATGCCGGTGGAAGTTTCATTGGCGACAGTTTGCGCATACGTCAGATACTGATCAATCTGGCCGGCAACGCCGTCAAATTCACGGAGCAGGGCGAGGTGTGCATCACGGTGCGGCGGCTGACCACCGGCTTACGCTTTGAGGTGAGAGACAGCGGCATCGGCATTCCGTTGGTGGCGCGTAGCCGCTTGTTCAGCAATTTCAGCCAGGTCGATGCCTCCATCTCGCGCAAGTTTGGCGGCACCGGTCTGGGGCTGGTCATCAGCAAACATCTGGTCGAGGGCATGGGTGGACGCATTGACGTGCAGGATGCGCCCGGGGGAGGCAGCCTGTTCTGGTTTGAGCTGCCCTTGCAGCCCGCGTCGGCATCAGACGCACGTGTCGACGGGTCGCCACTGCCCTCAGCGCCCAGCGTGCCTGCGCACGACAATCAAGCGGCGCCTGTCACCACGCAGCCGCAAATCTTACTGGTCGAGGACCACAAGATCAACCAGAAGCTGGCCCTGGCCCTGCTGGGCCGCATGGGTTATTCGGTGGATCTGGCGCAGGATGGCCACGAGGCCGTTGCGGCCGCCGCCAAGACTACCTACGCCATGGTGCTGATGGACATGCAGATGCCTGGAATGGACGGGCTGGAGGCCACCCGCATCATCCGTGCGCAGCCCGGTCCCAATCAGCATACGCCCATTGTTGCGCTCACGGCCAATGCCATGCAGGCCGATCGCGAGGCCTGCATGGCAGCCGGCATGAATGACTTTTTGAGCAAGCCCTTCAGCCGCGAGTTGCTGGGCGCCTGCCTGGAGCGCTGGCTGACCGCCAGGCCTTCGGAGCCGCCCCAGGCCTGATCTCTGGGTTATGCTGCGCAGGCCCGACGCAACACATATCTGGAGACAAAATAATGGTTATGACCCGACGCCAGCTACTGGCAACCACTGGCGCACTGGCGCTGCCCTTTGGCGCAGCCAACAGCTTGGCGCAAAGCGCCGAATTTACGCTCAAGTTCGGCAGCAACTTGCCCGCCACCCACCCCCTGAACATACGCGCCAGCGAGATGGCGGCCAACCTCAAGGCCGAGTCCAAGGGCCGCATCGACCTGCAGGTCTACCCCAATAACCAGCTCGGCAATGACACCGACATGCTGTCGCAGCTGCGCTCGGGCGCGCTGGATTTCATGACCCTGTCGCCGCTGATTCTGGGCACCCTGGTGCCGGCCGCGCAGATTAATGGCGTGGGTTTTGCCTTCAAGGACTACAACCAGGTCTGGGCCGCCATGGACGGTGAACTCGGCGCCCATGTGCGCAAACAGATTGCCGCCACCGGCAGCGTCTTTGCTTTCGACAAGATCTGGGACAACGGCTACCGCCACATCACCAACAGCGTGCGCCCCATAGTCAAGCCGGATGACCTCAAGGGCCTGAAACTGCGCACGCCGCCCGGCCCGATGTGGGTGTCGATGTTCAAGGCGCTGGACGCTTCGCCGACACCGCTGAACTTTGCCGAGGTCTATTCCGCGCTGCAGACCAAGGTGGTGGACGGTCAGGAAAACCCGTTGGCCATCATCTCCACGGCCAAGCTCAATGAAGTGCAGAAGTACTGCTCGCTTACCGGCCACATGTGGGATGGCTACTGGTTCATGGGCAACAAAAAAGTGTTCGAGCGTCTGCCTGCCGATTTGCAGGCGATGCTGACCAAGCATGTGGGGGCGTCTGCTGCCCTGCAGCGCGCCGATATCCGCAAGGCCAACGACACGTTGCAGGCCGACCTCAAGGCCAAGGGAATGGCGTTCAACGACGCACCGGCCGACGCCTTTCGCGACAAGCTGCGCAGCGCCGGCTTCTATGCCGATTGGCACAAGAAGTTTGGCGATGAGGCCTGGGCCCTGTTGGAAAAAACCACTGGAAAACTGTCTTGAACCCAGGGGCGCCCGCGCAGCATAGGATTGCAGTCAGCGGCGCCTGGCGCTGGCTGCATCGTCTAGAAGCCCTGCTGGGCTCTTTGGTGCAGCTCTGCGCCGGCGCCCTGGTGCTGGCCTGCATGGTGGTGCTGTTCTCTGGCGTGTTCTCTCGCTATGTGCTGCATGACTCGCTGGCCTGGTCGGACGAGCTGGCCTCCATCCTGTTCCTGTGGCTGGCCATGCTGGGAGCGGTGCTGGCGCTGCGCCGCGGCGAACACATGCGCATGACCGCTTGGGTGAGTCGCGCCGCGCCCAAACGCCGCGCCTTTTATGAGGCAATGGGTGTCGCGGCCTGCCTGGCCTTTTTGGCCATGGTGGCGACGCCAGCGCTCAACTTCGCGCAGGACGAGCTGGCAGTCACGACACCGGCCTTGGAAATCTCCAACGCCTGGCGCGCCGCCGCCCTGCCGATTGGCATGGGGCTGATGGCCTTGTTTGCCCTGTTCCGCCTGCTGCGCGATTCCAGCCTCAAACAGGCCGCGCAGGCTGTTGCTTTGATTGCCGCGCTGGTGCTGGCCTTCTGGCTCGCCAGCCCTTGGCTGATGCACCTGGGTAGGCTCAATCTGTTGATCTTTTTTGTCGGCGTGGCTGGGGCCTGTGTCTTCACCGGTATCCCGATTGCCTTTGCCTTTGGGCTGGCCACCGTGGGCTATCTGGCCTTAAGCACCAGCACTCCCATCAGCGTGGTGATTGGCCGCATGGACGAGGGCATGTCGCACATGATTTTGCTGGCCGTGCCGCTGTTTATCTTTCTGGGCCTGCTGATCGAGATGACCGGCATGGCGCGCGCCATGATCCAGTTTCTGGCCGGGCTGCTCGGCCATGTGCGTGGCGGGCTGTCCTATGTGCTGGTGGCTGCGATGTATTTGGTGTCGGGCATTTCCGGCTCCAAGGCGGCCGACATGGCGGCGATTGCGCCGGCCCTGTTCCCCGAGATGAAAAAGCGCGGCGCCAAGCCGGGTGAGTTGGTGGCGCTGTTGGCGGCCACCGGCGCGCAGACCGAAACTGTGCCGCCCAGTCTGGTGTTGATCACCATCGGCTCGGTCACCGGCGTCTCCATTTCTGCGTTGTTTACCGGCGGCCTGCTGCCGGCGCTGGTGCTGGGTGCCATGCTGTGCGGCGTGGTCTGGTGGCGCAACCGCAAGGAAGACCTGCGCCATGTGCTGCGCGTGCCCAAAAAGCAGGTGGCCTGGTTGTTTGTAATTGCCTTTCCCGCATTGGCACTGCCCTTTGTGATCCGCGCGGCGGTGGTGCAGGGCATTGCCACCGCCACCGAGGTGTCCACCATAGGCATCGTCTACAGCGTGCTGGCCGGGCTTTTGATCTACCGCCAATTTGACTGGCGCCGCCTGTTCCCCATGCTGGTCGACACGGCCTGCCTGTCGGGCGCCATTCTGCTGATCATAGGTACGGCCACCGGCATGGCCTGGGGTCTGACGCAGTCGGGCTTCTCGCGCCTGCTCGCCGAGGTGATGAGCGGTCTGCCCGGCGGTGCCTCCATGTTCTTGCTGGTGTCGATTGCGGCGTTTACCGTGCTGGGCTCGGTGCTGGAGGGCATTCCGGCCATCGTGCTGTTCGGCCCGCTGCTGTTCCCGGTGGCGCGCCAACTCGGCGTGCATGACGTGCACTACGCCATGGTGGTGGTGCTGTCCATGGGCCTGGGGCTGTTTGCCCCCCCGCTGGGCGTGGGCTACTACGCCGCTTGCGCCATCGGCCGCGTCAATCCGGACGAGGGCATACGACCGATCATGGGCTATCTGCTGGCGCTGCTGATTGGCACCGTCATCGTGGCTGTTTTTCCGTGGATCTCGGTCGGATTTTTAGTGGGCAATTAGGCATGGATCCAGTCTACGGGGTCGTACTTGTCTTGGTCTTGTCGGCGGGCTTGGGCTGGGTCGTGCTGGAAATGCGGCTGCGTGCGCTGCGCACCCAGGTGCTGCACACCCCCGGAGGCTTGCGCTTTGAAGCCCACGATTTTTCGCTGCAGGTTCTGCGCAAGGAACAGGAGCTGTGTGTGCAGTATGTGCGCGGCATCTGGACCCCACCGGCACAGGGCGCCGTTCAGGGTTTGGCAAAGTACGGACGCACGGAATGCACTTTTTCAGCGCTTGGTTTTCGGGTCGATGTGCATGAAAGCGTGGCGCTGCAGTCGGGTCAGGCACAGCCTACACATACCGACCGTTTTGAAATTGTCATGCGGGGTGCGAATGAATCCCAGCTCGTGCTGCAGCCAGTGAACGGGGCCGTGGCACGAAGCTTTAAGCTCTTTTTTCTGCAAGTGGGGCATTGGGTAGAGCGGCTGGAATATCGGGCCGAGCAGGTCCGCGTGGCGCGCCTGCGCAGCGAAGAGGCGGCGGCACAGGCCCAACAACATGCCCAACTGCTGGCCCAGCTGATAGGCCATGGCGCGCCAAAGGAGCCGCGTTCACCGGCCGACCTTGAGCGCATCGCGGCGGCGCAAATTGCCCAGTGGCGCCAGGCTGCGGGTTTTGTCGGCAAGCACAGCCTGCACCAAACCGATGCCAACGGAGTGGTGCTGTGGTTTGTCGATTTGGCAGAGGACGGACGCATCACGCTGCATGCAGACAAACGCACCATCCACAGCACCCTGCGTGGGGCCCGCATTGTCTCGACCGGAAGCGAGTTGGAGCTGGGTCTGCGCGATGCCTACTGGACCGAGGAGGAGCCCGAGTTGAGCACGTTCAGGCTCATGGCCGGCGTCCCTGCGAACGAGCGACGCGTCTGGAAGGACAGACTGGAAGTCAGCCGCTACGGGCTGTCCGCAAAGACCCAGACCTAACCGCGCCCGACAAAGGGCATTTGCGTGGCCATGATGGTCATGAACTGCACATTGGTGGAGAGTGGCAGATTGGCCATGTGCAGCACCGCATCACCCACCTGCTGCACGTCCATCATCGGCTCAATCGCAATGGCGCCATGGGCCTGAGGCACACCCTTGGCCATGGGGGCGGCGAGTTCGGTCAGGGCGTTGCCGATGTCGATCTGGCCGCAGGCGATCTGGTACTTGCGCCCGTCCAGCGACAGCGCTTTGGTCAGGCCCGTAATGGCGTGTTTGGTGGCGGTGTAGGGCGCGGAATTGGGGCGCGGCGCGTGGGCCGAGATGGAGCCGTTGTTGATGATGCGTCCGCCCTGCGGCGTCTGGTCCTTCATCAGGCGAAAGGCCCCCTGCGCGCACAAAAAGGAGCCGGTCAGGTTGATGCCGACCACATCCTGCCACTGTGCGAACGTGATGTCTTCGAAGCCGACCTTGGGGCCGCTCATGCCGGCGTTGTTAAACAGCAGGTCGAGTCGGCCAAACTTTTCCTGAACAAAAGCAAACAGCGCGTCCACTGCCTCGGGCTGGCTGCAGTCGGCGCTAAAGGCATGGGCGCGGTCGGTACCGGCTTGCCGGGCTGCCGCTTGCAGCGGCTCCAGGCGGCGCCCGGTAAGGATCACGGTGTAGCCGTTGGCCAGCAGGGTCAGGGCCACGGCCTTGCCAATGCCGGTGCCGGCGCCGGTGACCAGGGCGATTTTTGGTGTGGGGTTCATGTCATGCCTCCTTGTTGTGCAAATACGTTTTCAGAATGGCGGCGTCGTCCAGTGCCGCCCAGCCGCGCGCCACGGTTTCCTGGAACTTTGCGTGCGCCACCTCGCCCAGCGGCGTCTGCGCATGCACCGTCGCAGCCAGGGCCACGGCCAGTCCCAGGTCCTTGGTCAGCACCGGCGCCGCTGCGCGGGGCACAAAGTCGTCCCGTATGGCGCGGGCCATGCGGTCCTGAAACACCCAGGAGTTGCCGCTGCTGGCGCTGACGATGTCAAAGATTTTTTGCGGCTCCAGCCCCAAGCGTACGCCCAACGCCAGCGCCTCGGCACCGGCCGCCAGATTGATGCCGGCCAGCAGGTTGTTCACCAGTTTGGCCTTGGCCGCATCGCCGACTTTTTCACCCAAATGGAAGCGGCTTTGGGCCAGGTCGGCCAGCAGACCGTCTAGGGAATCCAGCACCGACTGTGGCCCGGCCAGCATCATGCTCATCGCACCAGAGAGCGCCCGCGCCGGTCCACCCGAGATCGGCGCGTCAAGCACCACCAGCCCACTGGCGGCCAGTTTCTCGGCAAAGGCGATGGTGTCGCCCGGCGCGATGGTGGAGCACAGCAGCACGATTTGCCCGGCGCGGCTGCCGCTCACGATGCCGGGGCAGTCCGGCGTGCCAAACAGCACATCGGCAATCTGCGCGGCGTTGACCACCACGATGGCAATCACCTCCACGGCAGCGGCCAGCTCGGCCGGTGATGCGACCACAGCCATGCCCAATGCAAGGGCCTGATCCTGCGCCTCGGAACGTATGTCGCGCACGGTCACGGCATGGTGCCGGGCCTGCAGATTGCGCGCCATGGCGGCGCCCATGGCGCCGAAGCCGACGATGCCGATACGCGGACGGCTAGTGGGTGAATGGGTCATAAAGCCTTGTGTGTTTGCCCTGTCGCTTGGAGAGCAGGGCGGAGCCCGATTTTGCATTCAAATGGCGTGGCGCTTCCTGCCAGTCCATGCAGAATAGGCCAGCCACCCTGCAGCCCCATAACCGGAGACCTCCATGCCATTCCAATCCGTCCCGTACCCGCGCGTCCTGTTGCTGGGCCTGCTGTGCAGCGCCCCCGCCTGGGCCGCCGAGCCCCTGTCCTGCGAGCAGCTCGCGGGCCTGACGGTGGCGGCAGACGCCATTGCCCTGCCCACCCGTGGCGCCACGGTGACCAGCGCCAAGCCGATGCCCGCTGGTGGCACGGTGCCCAAGACCTTTGGCGACTACTGCCTGGTGGCAGGAGAAATCCAGTCGGTGGACAGCACAGCCCCGCCGATCAAGTTTCAGATCGCCCTGCCGACGCAGTGGAACCAGCGCGTGCTGATGCTGGGCGGCGGCGGATACGACGGCACGGTGCCGAATGTGATCGGCAACATTCCGGCCGGCCCTGTCAATATGCCCAACCCGATTGGGCGCGGCTATGTGGTGTTTGGCAGCAACTCCGGCCATGAGGGCGCCAGCAACCAGGGCGGTTTTGGCGTCAACGACGAGGCGCTGCGCAACTTCGCCTTCGAGGCCTTGAAGAAAACCCGCGACACCGCGCTGCAGATTGTCGGCAGGCACTACGCCCAGCCGGTGCAGCGCAGCTACTTTGCCGGTGGCTCCACTGGTGGGCGCGAGGCCCTGGCGGTGACGCAAAAGTGGCCTCAGGATTTTGATGGCGCGATCGCGCTGTATCCGGCCTTTAACGCCGCCAGCCTGGATCTGCAGTTCGGCCGCATCACGCGCGCCTTGGCCGCGCCTGGCGCCTACCCCAGCCTGACCCAACGCAAGGCGCTGTATGACGCGTCCATGCAGGTCTGCGATGCCCTGGACGGTGTGGTTGACGGCCTGATCAGCAACCAGTCCGCCTGCAACGCATTGTTCAACCCCGCCACCGCCACGCTCAATGGACAGCCGCTGCGCTGCGCCGGTGGCGCAGATACGGGCGACAGCTGTTTGTCGGACGCGCAGATTGCCGCGCTCAAGGTCATCAACACGCCGGTGCACCTTGCCTACCCGCTGGCCAATGGCGAGACCCAATACCCCGGCTTCAATGTCTGGGGCACCGATTTTGGCCGCCCCGGCAGCGGTGCCCAGGCGGTGGTGAATTTTCTGGGTCTCAACAGCGTGGCACCCGCCAGCCCCATGCCTGCGGTCGCGACGGCGCCGCAGGCCGGTGTGCCCTACCACGCCGGTTTTTGGGACCATTGGGTGAAGTACTTTGTGACGCGCGACCCTGGTTTTGATTCCCTCACGCTGGACCCGGAGCAGCCTGGAAAATGGGCTACCCGTATCAGCGAACTCGCTGGTTTGCAGGACGCCAACCAGGCCGACCTCAGCGCCTTTGCCGGCCACGGCGGCAAGATCCTGATGGCCCACGGAACTTCCGACCAGCTGGTCAGCACCCGCGCCACCGAGCAGTACCTGGCCCGCATCCGCAGCACCATGGGTGGCAGTCGCACGGATGACTTTCTGCGCTACTACGAAATCCCTGGTTACAACCACGCGCTGAGCACAACCTTCAACGCCGCCTGGGATTCGCTGAGCGCCTTGGAGAGCTGGGTGGAAAAGGGGGTGGCGCCTGTGAATCAGGTGGTGTTTGATACCGTCGGGGTGCCGGGACGCAGCCGTCCCCTGTGCGACTACCCGAGTTGGCCGAAATACAGCGGAACGGGCGAGGTCAACGCCGCCGCCAGCTTTGTCTGCGCAGCCGCCTGGAATGCCGGTGATAAATCCAATCAAGTTACAAAACCTTGACAGGAATCAGTGATTTATCCTGAGCCTGGCAGACACTGCGCAAGTCTCGGCATTCATAAGCAAAACATCGCACAGGGCACAAGCGCTCCGTGCGATGAAACAATGCCCCTGACCCTGTTCAGGCGAGGAGACTAAACCCTTGTAGGAGTAAACATGCTGAAGCTTTCGAAACTCGCCACTGCCGTGGCATTGTTGGTTGCCGGTACCGCTGCTATCGCCGGTGAAGTGGAAGTGCTGCACTGGTGGACATCCGGTGGCGAAGCCAAATCGGTTGCCGAACTCAAGAAGATCATGCAAGAAAAGGGCCACACCTGGAAAGACTTCGCCGTGGCCGGCGGCGGCGGCGACAACGCCATGACCGTGCTCAAGAGCCGCGTCGTTTCGGGTAACGCACCGGCTGCCGCCCAGATCAAGGGCCCGGCTCTGCAGGAGTGGGCCGCCGAAGGCGTGCTGGCCAATCTGGACCCAGTGGCCAAGGCCGAAAACTGGGACGCGCTGCTGCCCAAGGTCGTGGCCGACATCATGAAATACAAGGGCACCTACATTGCCGCACCGGTCAATGTGCACCGCGTCAACTGGATGTGGGCCAACAGCGCCGTGCTCAAGAAAGCGGGCGTAGCTGGTGCACCCAAGACCTGGCCTGAGTTTTTTGCCGCCGCCGACAAGGTCAAGAAGGCCGGTTTTGTTGCCGTGGCCCATGGCGGTCAGAACTGGCAGGACTTCACCGTTTTTGAATCGGTGGTGCTGGGCACCGGTGGCGCCAAGTTCTACAACGACGCGCTGGTCAAGCTCGACCAGAAGGCACTGACCAGCCCGGCCATGACCAAGGCGCTGGAAACCTTCCGCAAGGTGCATGGCTATGTGGATCCGGCTTCTCCAGGGCGCGACTGGAATCTGGCCACGGCCATGGTGATTCAGGAAAAGGCCGCCTTCCAGTTCATGGGTGACTGGGCCAAGGGCGAGTTCACCACCGCGGGCAAGGTGCCGGGCAAGGACTACCTCTGCGCCGCTGCTCCGGGCACCGACAACGCCTACACCTTCAACGTCGACTCGTTTGCCATGTTCAAGCTGAAAGATGCTGCCGCCCAGAAGGCCCAGTCCGATCTGGCCTCCAGCATCATGGGTGTGCCGTTCCAGGAAATCTTCAACCTGAACAAGGGCTCGATTCCCGTGCGCCTGAACATGGATATGAGCAAGTTTGACGACTGCGCCAAGCTCTCGGCCAAGGACTTTGTGGCGTCTGCCAAGGCCGGCTCACTGGAGCCTTCCATTGCGCACGGCATGGCAGTTCCTCCGGCTGCAGCCGGCGCCATCCAGGACGCGGTGAGCCAGTTCTGGAATGACGACAAGATCTCGGTGGCCGACGGTGTGAAGAACATCGCCAAGGCAGCCAAGACCCAGTAAGCGCAGCCAGGGCCGCGCGGCCCCGGCCTGACAGCCCCACCCTCTGCGGCGGGTGGGGCTTTTCATCAACTAGGTTTCACAAAAGGTCAGCCATGAAAAAGTTGGAAAACCTGTTGCCCAAACTGGTGGTGGCGCCCGGATTCATATTCGGCTTTGCCTTCATCTACGGCTTCATGATCTGGAACGGCCTGCTGTCTGTCACCCATTCCCGCATGCTGCCCAATTACAGCGAGTTCGCAGGCCTGGAGCAGTACATCAAGCTCTGGGACATGGACCGCTGGTATGTGGCCCTCAAGAACCTAGGCATCTTCACCACGCTGTATGTAGGCGGCTCGATGGGCTTAGGGATGGTGCTGGCGATCTTTCTGGACCAGAAGATCCGTATGGAGGGTTTTCTGCGCACCATCTATTTGTATCCCATGGCCTTGTCCTTCATCGTGACGGGCACTGCCTGGAAATGGATTCTCAACCCCAGCCTAGGGCTGGAAAAACTCATGCACGACCTGGGTTGGGCCAGCTTTGGCTTTGACTGGCTGGTGCAAAGCGACACCGCCATTTACTGCGTCGTCATCGCCGGAGTCTGGCAGTCGGCAGGTTTTGCCATGGCGCTGTTCCTGGCCGGGCTGCGCGGCATTGACGACAACATCATCAAGGCGGCGCAGATTGACGGCGCCTCGCTGCCGCGCATTTACTGGCGCATCATCCTTCCCATCATGCGACCGGTGGTGTTCTCCATCGTTCTGGTGCTGTCGCACCTGTCGATCAAGGCCTTTGACCTGGTGATGGCGCTCACCGCTGGTGGCCCGGGCTACTCCACCGACGTACCCGCCACCTTTATGTTCACCATGAGCTTTAACCGCGGCCAGCTCGGCCTGGGTGCTGCCAGCGCCACCATGATGCTGGCGACCGTGGCGGCGATTGTGGTGCCCTATCTGTACAGCGAGCTCCGCTCCAAACCCCACGAACGCTGATCATGCAAAGCAAAACTTTTTACCGTGTGGTGGTTTACAGCGTGTTGGGCCTGGCGGCCCTGCTGTTCCTGGCCCCCATGTACGTGATGCTGGTGACCTCGTTCAAGGACGCCGACCAGATCCGCGCCGGCAACCTGATGAGCCTGCCCACCAGCCTGAACTGGGGCTCCTGGCAGCAGGCCTGGGACCAGGCCTGCACCGGTGTTGATTGCCGCGGTCTGCAGCCCTATTTCTGGAACTCGGTGCGCATGGCAGTTCCCGCCGTGCTGATCTCCACCGCCTGGGGCGCAATCAACGGCTATGTGCTGAGCATGTGGAAGTTCAGGGGCAGCGACCTGCTGTTCGGCTTTCTGCTATTTGGCGTGTTCATGCCCTTTCAGGTAGTGCTCTTGCCCATGAGCCAGGTGCTGGGCTATCTGAACCTGTCGAGCTCCATCAGCGGCCTGATCATGGTGCATTGCCTGGCCGGCATGGCGGGCACCACGCTGTTCTTTCGCAACTACTACACCGCCATTCCGCGCGAGCTGGTCAACGCCGCGCGCCTGGACGGTGCCGGCTTTTGGCGCATCTTCTGGCGCATCGTCATCCCCATGTCCACGCCGATTTTGATGGTCACGCTGATCTGGCAGTTCACCAACATCTGGAACGACTTTTTATTTGGTGTGGCCTTTAGCGGCGCCGACAGCAAGCCCATCACCGTGGGCCTGAACAACATGGCCAACACCACCAGCAGCGTGAAGAACTACAACGTGGATATGGCGGCGGCGGTGATTGCCGGGCTGCCGACCATGCTGGTCTACGTCCTGGCCGGTCAATACTTCGTCAAAGGACTCACGGCCGGCGCCGTGAAAGGATAAACATATGGCTTCTTCACTTGAAATCGCAGGCATTCGCAAGGTCTTTGGCAAGGGTGCTGCCGCCGTCGAGGTACTCAAAAAAATCGACATCCTGGTCGCCCCGGGCGAGTTCCTGATCCTGGTCGGTCCCTCGGGCTGCGGCAAATCCACGCTGCTCAACATCATTGCCGGCCTGGAAGACGCCACCGAAGGCGCGCTGCGCATTGCCGGGCGCGATGTGCTCGACGTGGCCCCGGCCCAGCGCGACATTGCCATGGTGTTCCAGAGCTATGCGCTGTACCCGACCATGAGCGTGGCCGACAATATCGGCTTTGCGCTGGAGATGCGCAAGGTGCCCAAGGAGGCGCGCACCAAGCGCATCCACGAGGTGGCCGCCATGTTGCAGATCGAGAACCTGCTGGACCGCCGCCCGGCTCAACTCAGCGGCGGCCAGCGCCAGCGCGTGGCCATGGGCCGGGCCCTGGCGCGCGACCCGCAGCTGTTTCTGTTTGACGAGCCGCTCTCCAACCTGGACGCCAAGCTGCGCGTGGAAATGCGCGCCGAGATCAAGCGCCTGCACCACGTCAGCGGCATCACCAGCGTCTATGTTACGCATGACCAGATCGAGGCTATGACATTAGGCAGCCGCATCGCAGTGATGAAGGACGGCGTGCTGCAGCAGATTGGCACGCCCGACGAGATTTACCGCATGCCGGTCAACACCTATGTGGCCGGCTTTATCGGCTCGCCGATGATGAACTTCATCGACGGGGTTTCTAAAGGTGGCGGCGCGCCGTTCGTGTTTGCCGGCGGCTCGTTGGACCTGCCGGCACCCGCTGGACGTCCCGTCACCCTGGGCCAGCGCCCCGAGCACATCCACCTGGCCACGGACGCCGCCTGGCGCGGCGAGGTGCTGCTGGTGGAGCCCACCGGCGCCGACACCTATGTGGTGGTGAAGACGCAGGCCGGCCTGATTACCTTACGCGCCCCGGCCAACACCAGGCTGGACATTGGCGAAGCGGTAGGCCTGACGGTCAGCGACCAGCACAACAACTGGTTCGACAAGGCCAGCGGCCTGCGCATCGCGCTGTCATAGGATCCGCGCAAAGTCGGATTCGGCCCAGGCCAGCGCGCTGCTCACCGTCAGCTTGAAGCTGGGGGACACGGAGACCCGGCCCAGTTCCTCGTCGAATTCATTGGTGGCGCTTAGGCTGGCGGTGGCGCCCTCGTCATCCGGCACGATGGCCAGTGCGACGCGGACGCGCTGGCCCAATGCGGTCACCGTGACATTGCGATTGAGCTGCGCATGGAGCTGCTGCTCGTGTCGGCGAATCACCTCGTTGGCGGTCTTGACCAGGGTGTTGAAGGCCCCTACGTCCAGTGGCTTGGGGTTCTTTTTGTCACGCCCCATGGTCCACGGGCCGACCAGGGCCGGTTCTGATTCACTGTGCAGCGTCATGGCCACGGCCCAGCCGTCGTCGTCGTCGTTGTTGATGACGCGCGCCGTCCAGCGTTCATTGCTCCAGACACGGGTTTCGTGGATGGCGGTGTGATCGGTCATATTTGTTGTGGTGTCGGCGCAGGGCGCACTATGGCCCACATTTTGGCAGACGCGGCGGCGTCAGGCGGAAGCGCCTGCACTTTGCTACGATGGGCGCAGGCCGCAAGCGGCGCCCGGCAATGCCTGGCAGCCCACGGCACCACCTTACCAGGACACGCAAACCCATGGAAACCCGAGATGCCTACGCGGAATTGGGCCTGCACCCCAGCGCCACCGA
Organism: uncultured beta proteobacterium; assembly: GCA_903845935.1. Taxonomy (GTDB): domain Bacteria; phylum Pseudomonadota; class Gammaproteobacteria; order Burkholderiales; family Burkholderiaceae_C; genus Allorhodoferax. Next base: position 178,437 of record CAIMZI010000037.1, read on the forward strand.
TGCGCAGCTCAAGGCGAGCTGGCGTCGGCTGGTGGCTGCCTGGCACCCGGACCGCAACGCTGCGCCCGATGCCGGTAGCCGCATGCAAGCGATCAACAAGGCCTACCAGCACATCCGGCAACTGCGCGATGGGGATGACCCGGATGCGGTGGACGAGGACAGCGCCGCGCCGGCCCCCGCTACGGAGTCTGCCCAGGCGGATGCCCCTTCAAACACGCATATCCGCAAGGTTCAACTGTCGCTGGAGGACGCGATCCTGGGCTGCACCCGCACACTGAGCGGCCACTTTACACATGTCTGCAGTGCCTGCCTCGGCAAGGGCCAGGGCGTGCTGGCCAAGGCTTGCAGCACCTGCCACGGCAGCGGTGCGGTGCACAGGCCGGCACTGTTTGGCTGGATGTGGAACCAGGAAGAGTGCTCCGACTGCGGTGGCGACGGCCGACTGCGTGCGCCCTGCGATGCCTGCGATGGCCGTGGTGAACAGAGCGTGCCCTACCGGCGCCGGGTGCGCTTTCCTTCGGGTATGCGCGAAGGCCATGTGTTGAGCGTTCCGGCCTCGCGCCATGGGGCTGTGGACCTGGGCCTGGAGCTACAGGTAGAGATCGAGCCGCATCCGTTTTTCAGACTGGATGGAGACGGCGTGCTGCGCTGCGAAATGCCGGTGAACGGCTACGCCTGGATGGCCGGGCGCTGGGTGGAAGTGCCCACCCCTGACGGGCTGCAGCAAATGCGCCTGAACCGCGACGCGCTGGTGTATCGACTGGCCGGGCAGGGCTTTCCGGCAGCGCCACGCGGAGCGCGCGGGGATTACATGGTGAAGGTGGTGCCTGTGTTTCCGGCAGAGGACGACCCGGCGCAGAAGGCGCTGCTGGACCAGCTGATTGCAAGTTCCAGCAAGGCGGCCGCTGCCGATGCCGAGCAGCCCATTGGGCAATGGCAGCGCAACTTGAAGCGCTGGAACGCCGGCCACAAAAAATCCAACCGGGATGAGTAGCTGCAGCGACCGCGCCCGTGCGGCGCTGCGTGTCGTCCCTATTCGCGCAAGCTGTTGCGCTCACAAGCAACACGCGGTAGCGGCTGTGACCCAGTGAGTTCCTAGTACGCGCCCATGTAATCGCGCTTGCCGATCTCCACGCCGTTGTGGCGCAGCAGTGCGTAGGTGGTGGTGACATGGAAAAAGAATTGCGGGAGGCCGTAATTTGACAGATAGGCCTGCCCGCTAAGCCTCTTTTCCTTAGGTGTTCCTGGGCGCAATACCACCTCTTTGAGTTCGCTTCCCTCAAATTGCGCGGCTGACAGGGTGTCGATAAACGCCAGTGTCTGGTCCAGCAAGGCGTCCAGGTCGGCAAAGCTTTGCTCCTTGCCCTCAAACACCGGAAGCTCCACACCCGCCAGCCGTGCGGAAATGCCGCGCGCAAAGTCGGCCGCAATCTGCACCTGCTTGATCAGCGGAAACATGTCGGGAAACAGGCGCACCCGCAACAGCGCTTGCGGCTCTATCGATTTGGCAGCAAGGTGGGCGTCGGCACGCGCCAGTATGGCCTTCAAGGCCGTAAGCATTTGCTTGAGAACGGGAACGCTGTGGGTGTACATTGGGCTGGTCATGGGTATTTCCTATGGGCGTGACGAGGCGTCTGCCGCAGCGCCCATGGTACATGGCAGAGCCTTGCAAGCCGATGCATTACGGCTCAGGTCTATCCCATGGTCACCATGCTGCCCAGGCCGGCAGCCGGATGGAATCAATCCACATGCCTATCCTTGCAAGAGAAATCAAAGTCGAGTATTCTTACAAAGATCAATTTTGTAAGGATGCAAAATGTCCGATTCCACCCTCACTGCCAAAGGTCAGACCACCGTGCCCCAAGCGGTACGCGACGCCATGCACGTACAAGCAGGAAGCCGGTTGACTTGGAACGTGATGCCTGACGGCACAGCTATCGTTCGCGCAAAAACCAAGTCGGTGCTCGATTTGGCCGGCATGCTGAAGGCCCCCCCCGGAAAGAAAGTCCGCATAGAAGACATGAATCCTTGGCGTTAAGGGCTTCACCATGGCGGCACTGGATACCAACGTCCTCGTTCGTTTCCTGATTCAGGATGATGCCAAGCAGGGCTTGCTGGCCCGGGAGTTGATTAGATCTGCTTTGAAAAAAGGCGAACCGCTGTTTGTCCCCGTAACGGTGATGCTGGAACTGGAGTGGGTGCTGCGATCGAACTTTGGGTTTGATAAGGCAGACATTATTCAGACATTGTCGAGCCTGCTCACGGCTGTCGAACTGTCGTTCGAGTCAGAGGCCGCCGTGGAGGTGGCGCTTGAGCTATTCAGGCAAAACAAGGCGGACTTTTCGGATTGCGTGCACATCGCGCTGAGCCATGCCGCGGGTATGGAGCCACTGTGGACCTTTGACAAAGCGGCAGCTAAAGTGGACGGCGCAACCTTGCTATCAAGTTAGATGAGGCCTGCATACACCACGACAGCTGACACGCAGCGCGGGCAACCCACCATGCATACCCTGATGTTGATGGACCGGCCCAGGTTTTATGTGGGCATGAAACTAGCAAATCCTTGGAAGCTGCTCGCCACTGAGCCAGTCCACCACGCGTCGCCCGCCCATTCTTGTCTGCATTTGCACAAAGCCATGTGGATCCACCGTCACAGTTCCAATCCGGCAGGCGGCCTTTCCAAGGGGATGCTCGTGTAAACAAGCCAACGCTGCCTCTGCAACGTCCGAGGCGCAGATCACCACCATCTTGCCCTCGTTGGCGATGTAGAGCGGGTCCAGCCCCAACAGCTCGCAGGCGGCTTGTACCTGGGGCAATACCGGGATGAAGTTCTCGTCGATCAGCATGCCAACGCCGCTTTGGCGCGTGATCTCGTTGAGCGTGGTAGCCAGTCCGCCGCGCGTGGGGTCGCGCAGCACATGCAGGCTGCCCGCAGGTAGGCTTGAGAGCAGGGCGGCCACCAGACCGTGAAGGGCCGCGGTGTCGGATGCAATGCTGGTCTCAAACTCCATGGCCGCGCGGCTTGACAGCACAGCCACGCCATGCTCGCCCAGGGTACCTGAGACCAACACCGCATCACCGGCTAGGGCCTGATCACCGCCTATGTGTACACCGGGGGCCACCACGCCGACACCGGTAGTGCTGATGAAGACGCCATCGCCCTTGCCTTTTTCGACCACCTTGGTGTCGCCGGTCACAATCGGAACTCCGGCCTCGCGTGCCGCCGCGCCCATGCTGTTAGCAATGCGCTGCAGGTCGCTTAGCGCATAGCCTTCTTCCAGAATAAAACTGGCCGACAGGTACAGCGGCCGCGCACCCAGCATCGCCACATCGTTGAGCGTGCCGTGCACGGCCAGGCAACCGAGGTCGCCACCGGGGAAGAAGATGGGCGAGACCACATGCGCGTCGGTGGCCATCACCAGACGCCCACCCTGCGGCAACCCGGGTGGCATTGGCAGCGTGGCGCCATCGTTGCCCTGGCGCAGAAATTCGTTGTCAAAGGCGCGCAAGAAGATTTCTTCGATCAGCTGCGCACTGGCGCGGCCACCGGCGCCGTGGTTCATGTCGACGCGGCCGCCTTTGATATCGAGTGGTCGCGTGTATTTCGGTTTCGTGCTCATACGGCCACCACTGGGATATCACGAAAGCGTCCAAAGGAATAGTGGGCCGCACACGCGCCTTCGGACGAAACCATGCACGAGCCCATGGGTGACTCGGGCGTGCACACCGTGCCGAATAGCTTGCAGTCGGTGGGGCGCTTAACGCCGCGCAGGATGGCGCCACATTCGCATTGCTTGTGGTCTGCTACAGCGCGATAGTGCAGATCGAATTTGCGTTCGGCATCCCATTGCGAAAATTCAGGCCGAATCTTGAGCGCACTGTTGGGCACCTCGCCGAGTCCGCGCCACTCAAAGCTTTCGCGCGGCTCCAGCACCTGCGCCACTATTTGAATAGCAGCCGCATTGCCGTCGCGGGTGACGGCGCGGGTGAATTCGTTTTCCACCACAGCGCGACCCTCGTTCACCTGGCGCACCAACATCAGAATGGCCTGCAGCACGTCCAGCGGCTCAAAGCCTGCTATGACCACGGGTTTTTGGTACTGCAGTGCAAAACCCTCGTAAGGGCGCGAACCAATCAGGATGCTTACATGGGCGGGGCCGACAAAACCGTCCAGCGGCACGGTGTGCCAGTCCCGTACCTGGGGCGATTCCAGGATATGGGTAATGGCTGCGGGGGTGAGCACATGGCAACACAGCACGCTGAAATTTTGCAAGTTTTCGCGCATCGCCGTTTGCAGCGCCAGCGCAGTGGGCGGTGTGGTGGTCTCGAAGCCGATGGCAAAAAACACCACCTCGCGCTGCGGGTTGTCGCGCGCAATTTTGAGCGCGTCGCTTACCGAATACACCATGCGGATATCGGCGCCGCGTGCCTTTGCCTTCATCATCGACAGCTCTTCCGAGGCAGGTACGCGCATTGTGTCGGCATAGGTGGTGACGATGGCACCGCGCTTGAGTGCCAGGTCAATCGCCTGGTCGATGCGGCCTATGGGCAGCACGCAGACCGGACAACCCGGGCCGTGCACCATGCGGACATTTTTCGGCAGCAGCTCCGTCACGCCATAGCGCGAAATGGCATGGGTGTGGCCGCCGCAGAATTCCATGAAGCTGTAGCTGCGTGCCGGATCAGCCTCGGCCGCAATGCGGGCGGCAATCTGCTGACCGAGCTTGCCGTCGCGGTATTCGTCTATGTATTTCATGCCGGGTCTGCGCTGCTGGCGTCGAGTTCGGCAAACAGCGCCAGCGTGAGCCGGGCCTCTTCCGGGTCGATCAGGCCAATGGCGTGGCCTACATGAACAATCACATAGTCCTCCAGTTGCGCCTCGGGCACCAGAGCAATAGAGATGGACTTGCGCACGCCGCCGAGGTCAACGGTGGCCTCCAGGCCGCTCAAGGCCACGACGCGGGCCGGTATGGCTAGACACATAGGGAGTTCCTTGCGGTTTGGATAGGGGATTCGTTTGTTGCCGTCAGGCTGTGCGCCGCCACCCAGGCTTGGCCCAGGGCCAGACCGGCGTCGCCATACGCGCTATCCGTGGGCAGTTGCACGCTGAGCCCGGCTTGCACGAGTGTGTCTTGCATGCAGCCTCGCAAAATGCGGTTAAAGAAGCAGCCGCCGCTCAGCGCGATGGCTTTGATCTGGTGCTGTTGTGCAGCTTGGATGGCGGCCTGCGCGAGTGCATCGGCCAGCGCCACATGAAACAGGGCGGCGGCTTGCGCTTGCATGGCGCGCAAAGATGCGGCATCGCTTTCCAAGCCGACCATGAGAGCGAGCAGGCGGCGCAGTAGCAGGTCCAGATTCAGACCGGCGCCTATGAGCTCGGCATCCAGTAGCGGTGCCGGATGGTGCTCCAGCCAAAGCGTAGCAAGCTGTTCCAGCGCGATCGCTGCCTGCGCCTCTTCGGTCTGCCACCAGCAGACGCCCAGCAGCCCGGCCACCGCGTCAAACCAGCGCCCGGCGCTGGTGGTGGATGGTGAGTTCAGGCCGCGCGCCATCATGCTAACAACGCCTTTCAAACTGGCCGTAGAAATCGGCTTGAGCGTTCCCACGCACAAATGGCTGCTGACGGCTGGGCTGAAAACTTGATCCGGAGAGTAGCCCAAGCGATGCAGCGCAGCCGCGGCCATGCGCCAGGGCTCACGGGCTGCCACATCGCTGCCCGGAAGCAGCAGTTTGGGCAGGTGGTTCAGGCGCTGAAATTGGGCGTCTTGCACCAGCAGCAGCTCACCTCCCCAGGCTGTTTGGTCGGTGCCCAATCCGACACCATCCAGCGCCCAACCCAGCAGCTTTTGGCCAGGCGCACATTGCGCCTGCACCTGCGCGATATGGGCGTGGTGGTGTTGCACGGCGATGGCTGGCACGTTTAACTTCTGCGCCAGTTGTTGCGCCAGCTCGGTGCTGAAAAAGTCCGGATGCAGATCGTGCGCCACCGCATCAATCGGTCCGCTCGCCTGCTGCTGCAATCGCGCCACCGAGTCCAGCAGGTGCGCGCGCGCCTCCGGCGTTCCCAGGTCGCCGTGCAAGGGCGACATCCAGACTTGGTGACCGTCGAGCAAGCAGGCCGTGTTCTTCAACCAGGCGCCACAGGCCAGCACGCGTGCCGGTGCGGCGGCGGGCAACTGCTGGCGCGCCAGCGGGAGGGTCATGCGTCCACGCCCAGCACCCAATCCAGCCAGGCGTCCATGCCCTGGCCGGTTTCGGCAGAGACCAGCAGCACACGGATGCCGGGGTTGACGCGGCGGGCAAAGTCAATGCACTTCACCACATCAAAGCGCAGGTGCGGCAACAGGTCGACCTTGTTGAGCAGCATCAGAGTCGCGGCTGCAAACATGTCCGGGTATTTAAGCGGCTTGTCTTCGCCCTCGGTGACCGAAAGGATGACCACCTTGGCTTCCTCGCCCAGGTCCCACATGGCCGGACAGACCAGATTGCCGACGTTCTCGATAAACAGGATCGCCTTGGCCGCAGCGCCATGTGCGTGATCGTGATCGTGCGTATGTTCATGGTCATGCGTGTGGCCGTGACTATGCTCATGGACGTGGGCCTCGCCATGCAGGTCCAACTGGCCAAAGGCACGCGCCACCATGGGCGCATCCAGATGGCAGCCCCGTCCGGTGTTGACTTGGATGGCGGGGGCGCCGGTAGCGCGTATGCGGTCGGCGTCGAAGCTGGTTTGTTGATCGCCCTCGATCACTGCCACCGCCAGGCCGGGTGCGCGTTTGCGCAGCGCCACGATACTGGCGCACAGCAGCGTGGTCTTGCCAGATCCCGGGCTCGATACCAGGTTGAAGACGCTCACACCATGCGAGGCAAAGTGGGCCCGGTTCTGCTGCGCCACCGCCTGGTTAGCGCCCAGCACATCGACCTCGATCTGTATCGTGCGCTCCTGGCTCATGCCGGCCACCGACACCCTGGCCGCACCGGCTCCAAAGTGCAGGTCACCCGTCACCTGATGGACCTGGGGTTCTGTCGCTTGCGGCCCGGTGGCGGGGCCGTTGCAACCGCATACAACACACATAAAAACTCCTGTTTGCTATGGGTGGCAATGGTGGCGTCAAAGCACGCGCATGTCCACCACCTTGAGTTCGGTGCCGCCGGTGACCCGCAAGCTCGCGCCCTCGCACAGCGGGCACAGGTCTAGCCGCGAGAAGATGGGCACGCTTTTTTCACACCGCAGGCACCAGGCTGTGCCGGCTTGCTCGTCGATGTCGATCACTGCGCCCTCCAGTAATGTGCCGGGCGCCAGCGACTCCAGCGCAAAGCGCAGGGCCGAAAGCTCCACGCCGGCCAAGGCCCCGGCCTGAAGACGCAGATGGGTGACGCGCTCAAACGGGTCGCGGTCGCGGGCCTGCTCCACCACTTGCAAAATGCCTGCGGCCAGGCTGAGTTCATGCATGGCCGGACTCCGGCAGGCTAGGGTGCCGTCTTGGTGGACCTGCGCAACTGGTCTATTTCCTGGTGCAAGTTGGCATTGAGCTGGTCCACCATGTGCAACTGCTCACTCAGCGCACGCAATCGGTCCGCGGTATTACGCGCCATGTAAATCAGTAGTTTGAGCGCGATCTCGGGGTGTTCCCTGGCCATCAGCTCTAGGCCGGCATGTGAAAGACCCGCCGCCTGCACATTGGCCAGTGCGGTGCAGTTGGCCGAGCGTGCGGCTCCATCCAGAAGCGCCATCTCACCAATCAGGGAACCGGGCCCCAGCACGGAGATGGCGACCCGGTCAGCGCGACCCGAGACGCTTGTGTCCACAGACACATCCCCTTCCAGCAATAGCAGCATGTAACTGGTTCTGGCCTCATCGCCCTCCCGATAAAGAGAAGTTCCTACGGGGTAAATCGCCCAGCGCAGGTAGGGGACAACGCACTCGGCATCTTGCTTGCCAAAGGCAAAGCTGGATTTTTTCTCGCACAGAAATTGGATCGCCTTGGCCGCCAGTGCGGGCGACTCCGCCAGTGGACGTGTGCGCAAGGCCAGCGTGGCGCCAGCCCGGGTGCTGCCATCAGTGTGCGTCATTGCCTTCAAGTTCCCGCGAAAGTCGGGCCGGAATTGACCCTGTGGATGCGATGCGATTTTGACACCAAGCGCAGCCCCGCATGGCAAGGACGCCAGGGGCATGAAATGCACTTGAGAATTCCCAAACCTCACATTTCAGGCCCATCCTACATTGGATTTGAGCGCTTCAGCATTGCAGAGCGCGTACCAAGGAATAAATCACGATGGGAACATTTTCCGAAGTGGGTCGCCTGCGCAAGGTGCTGGTGTGCCGCCCTGGCCTGGCGCAAAGGCGTTTGACGCCGACCAATTGCCAGGCACTTTTTTTTGACGACGTGCTGTGGGTCAGCCAGGCCCGCAACGACCATGGCTCGTTCACCAGCGCCATGCAAGAGCGTGGCATCGAGGTGCTGGACTTGCATGAGCTGCTGGCCACTACCGTGGCCAATCCGGTGGCATTGCAGTGGATACTGGAGCGCAAACTCGGCCCCGAGTTGTTGGACGTGGAATTGGCCGCGCAGTTGCATCAATGGCTGCGTACCCTGTCACCCCAGGCCCTGGCCGAAATACTGCTGGGCGGCCTGCTGCGCGGCGAATTGCCGTTTGCGCCCGAAGGCCTGCAAGGTGCCTGCAGCGCCGCGCAGGACATGCTGTTGCCGCCCCTGCCGAATGCGATGTTCACCCGCGACAGCAGTTGCTGGATCGATGGCGGTGTGGTCCTGTGCCCCATGTACTGGCCGGCACGCCGCCAGGAAACCCTGCTGACTGCCGCCGTCTACCGCTTCCATCCGGATTTTGCGGGCCGGGCTCGGGTGCTGTGGGGCGAAGTGGACCAGGCCGGCGTCTGCGCCACGCTGGAGGGCGGCGACCTGATGCCACTGGGCCAGGGCGTGGTCATGGTGGGCATGGGTGAGCGCACCACGCCGCAGGCCGTTAGCCAACTGGCGCTCAGCCTGTTTGAGCAGGGTGTTGCCTCCATGGTGCTGGTCGCGCAAATGCCCGGGTCGCGCAGCGCCATGCATCTGAATACGGTATTGACCTTCTGCGATGTGGACCTGGTTACCTATTTTCCGGACACGGTGAACGCGATCCGGGTCCACAGCATCCGGCCCGGCAAGCAGCATGGCCGTTTGGATGTGCGCAGCGAAACTGCACCCTTGCTGCAGGTGCTGGCCCAAGCGCTGGGTATTGCGCATCTGCGCAGCGTGGAAACCGGGGGCGACGCCTTTGAGATCGCGCGCGAGCAATGGGACGATGGCAACAACCTGCTGGCGCTGGCGCCGGGTGTCGTCATGGCCTATGACCGCAATGCCTATACCAACACCCTGCTGCGCAAGGCCGGCGTAGAAGTCATCACTATCCCCAGCCGTGAACTGGGCCGTGGCCGTGGTGGCAGCCACCGCATGTCCTGTCCCATCCAGAGAGACCCGCTGTGAGCCTCACTTGACATAGCGCGAAGGTCAGGGGCTTGCGCCTGTGCGTTGCAGGGATTGCAGGGATCAGACCTATTTTTCGTTCTGCTTTTCAGTTGCGAAATAGGCCAGCGCCAGCAGCGGAAAGCACAGCGCGACCCAGCAAGCCTGGCTCCATCCGCCCAGTGCATAGGCCCAGCCGCCCAGTGCGGAACCGATGGCTCCACCGGCGAAAAAGGTGGCCATGTAGATGGCGTTGAAACGCCCACGCTGTGCCGCACCGGCAGAAAAAATGACCCGCTGGCCCAGCACCAGATTGGCCGAGACGCCAAAGTCCAGCAGGATGGCAACCAGCACCAGCACCAGCAACGCCACCTGCTGCGTGGAACCAACGCGTTCGATCTGGGCCAGCAGCAGCGCCAGCACCGCGCAGGCCATGGCCACGGCACTGGCGGGCCTTATCCAGCCGCGGTCGGCCACGCGCCCGGCAATCGGCGCCGCCACGGCACCGGCCACACCGGCCAGCGCAAACAGGGCAATGCCACGCTGCGGCATGCCAAAGTGCTGCGCCAGGTGCAGGGGGGCTACGGTCCAAAACAGGCTGAAGGCGCCAAACATGCCGGCCTGGTAGAAGGCGCGGCGGCGCAGCACCACGCTGTGCAGCGCCAGGTCCACCATGGAGGCCATAAGTGCCCGGTAGCTGATGGCGCTGTGCGGCAGACGTTGCGGCAGGGTTAGGCGCAGCACCGCCACCAGGACCAACATGGCCAGGGCGGCGCAAAGGTACACCGCCCGCCAGGAGGCGAAGTCCGCAATCAGGCTGGCCACCGGGCGCGCCAGCATGATGCCCAGCATCAGCCCGCTCATGACGCTGCCGACGACGCGGCCGCGAATGCCATCGTGCGCCATGTGCGCGGCATACAGCACCAGCACCTGCACCGCCACCGAGCTGATGCCGGTGAGCAGGGCGCAGGCCAGAAACACCGGCACCGAGGCGCTCCAGGCCGCAGCCAGCATGGACAGTGCGCTCAAGGCCACCGCGCCCAGCACCAGCCGACGGTTCTCCACATAGTCGGCCAGGGGAATCACGAACACCAGGCCCAAGCCATAGCCGACCTGGGTCAGGGTGACGATCAGACCGGCGGAGTGCGAGGCGAGCCCCAGCGCCGCGCTGATGGGGCCGACCAGCGGCTGCGCGTAATAAATGTTGGCAACCACCAGGCCGCAACTAAAGGCCAGCAGCAGCACCAGCCAGGGGTTGACCTCGGCATGGGATGGCGGTTCAGGCTCGTCCCGGCGTGGCAAGCCTCTCATTGCGGCCCGGCCTGCGGCGGCGTCAGTCCCAGGGCCGCAGCCAAGGTTTGCGGCAACAGCGGCTTGGGGATGGCCGCTAGAACGGTCAAACCATAGCCACTTTCGGCAAGTTGGCTGGCCATTTGCATCATCGACAGGTCGCCGCCGGTTACCAGCACCAGCGCGCCGCCGAAGTTTCTATCGCCCAGGGCACTGATGAACTCAATGCCATCCATGTCGGGCATGAACAGGTCGCAGATCACCAGGTCGGGTTTGGGTTGCATCCTTACATAGGCGCGAATGCCGTCATGGCCGCCCGCCGCCGTCACCACCCCGGTCAGGCCCAGACACTCCAGCGCGATACACGCAACCTCCAGGCTTACGGGGTCATCGTCTACCACCAGTACCGACTGGTAGCGCCTCTTCGTTTCCAATGGCAGCATGAATGTTTCCCTTGCGGTGTTAAACCCCGCGAGCATCAACCATACCTCGGAGTGCCGCCATTTTATTGTTTGTCTTGGGTTTTGTTCAGCCAGCGCAATAAGGCCTTGTAGAGCACGCGTGGCTCCACCGGCTTGGTGATGAAGTCGTCCATGCCGGCGGCCAGACAGAGATCCCGGTCTTCGGCGAATGCGTTGGCCGTCATGGCTACGATGGGCACGCAGGCATAGTCGGGCAGGCGGCGGATGTGGCGCGTGGAGTCCAGCCCATCCATCAGCGGCATTTGCATGTCCATCAGGATCAGATGGTGGTGCTGCGCACGCGCCAGCTCCAGGGCTTGCTGCCCGTCTTCTGCCAGCTCCACGGCCAGGCCTACCTCTTGCAGCAACAGGCTGCCGATCTCCCGGTTTAAGACATCGTCGTCAGCCAGCAGCACGTTTTTCCCACTATGCAGCAGCAGTTGCCGCACCAGTTCTTCGGTGGACTCGTCCTGTGCCTGCGCCAGCAAGGCCGGCCCCTTGCGCAGCTTGGCGCTAAACCAGAAGCGGCTGCCGACACCGGGGCTGCTGCGCGCACCGACATCGCCGCCCATGGCCTGGGCTAATTTTTTGGTGATGGCCAGGCCAAGGCCGGTACCGCCGTATTTGCGGGCCATGGTGTTGTCGGCTTGCTCAAAAATGGAAAACAGCTTGCCCATGTGTTCCGGTGCGATGCCTATGCCGGTGTCCTGCACTTCAAAAAGCACCAGGGCCGCTGTCGGCGAGTCGGTCAGCACCGAGGTCCGCAGCACAATGCCGCCGCGTTCGGTGAACTTGATGGCGTTGCCGACGTAGTTCAGCAGCGCCTGTTCCAGCCGGGTCTTGTCACCATAGAGCGGGTCTGGCATGGCGGCGCCTTCGATCTGCAGCTGCAAGCCCTTTTGCCGGGCCCGGTCATGCAGCATTTCAAACACGTTGCTCAGCACCGACTCCACCTGCACCGGTCCATCGACTAGATCCAGATGACCGGCCTCGATCTTGGACAGGTCCAGGATGTCATTGATGGTGGCGCTCAGGTGGGTCGACGCGGATTCGAGCTTGTCCAGCCGATCCGCCTGGGCCGGCGTCAACGGATCCTTGCGGATCAGGCGCGACATGCCGGAAATGGCGCTCAAGGGAGTGCGGATTTCATGGCTCATATTGGCCAGGAACTGGCTCTTGGCAAGGTTGGCGGCCTCGGCGGCCTGCTTGGCCTGTTCCAGCTCGCGCGTGCGCTCGACCACCAGGTCCTGCAAATGGTCGCGATAGCTCAGCAGCTCTTTTTCTGAACGTTTGTGCTCGGTGATGTCGCGCACCACCGTCAGAATGCAGCTCTGGCCGTCAATGGAAATGCTGTTGGCCGACACCAGCGACGCCACCACCTGCCCCTGCTGGGTGAAGAAATCGGTTTCAAAGTCGTCCACCCGGCCTTGTTCATGGACCAGGCGTATGAACTCCTCCCGGTGTTCCGCATGGGTCCAGATACCGAGCTCCTGTGAGGTCTTGCCAATCACCTCGTCGCGGCGCCAGCCAAAGGTTCGCTCAAAACCCTGGTTCACATCCAGGTAGCGGCCATCCGGCAGGCGGCTCAGAACAATCGGTTCCGGGCTGGTCATGAAGGCGGTGCGGTAGCGCACCTCGCTTTCCTGCAGCTGCCGGGTGCGTTCTGCCACGCGTTGCTCCAGCTGCTCGGTTTGGTCCTAGATGGTTTTTTCCGCCAGGTATTCGGCCGTCACATCCCGGAACACCAGCACCACGCCCTGGAGCTGGCCGCCCGCGTCGTGGATGGGGGCGGCGCTATCGGCAATCGGGCGCTCGCGTCCGTCCCGGGCAATCAGCACGGTGTGGTTGGCCAGGGTCCGGACCTGGCCGGTGTCCAGCACCACGGTCACCGGAATGACGGCCGCTTCGCGGGTGGTCTGGTGCACGATGTGGAAAACCTCGGCAATGTGCTTGCCACGGGCCAGTGCGATGGGCCAACCTGTCAGCTCCTCGGCCACCGTGTTCATGCGGGTGATGCGGGCCTGGGTGTCGGTGGCCACCACGGCATCGCCAATCGACATCAGGGTAATGGACAGACTCTCTTCACTGGAGGCCAGCTCCTTTTGTGCAGCGCGTATCTGCTGCAACTGGCGCCGCACCAGGTAGTAGGTGGACGCCAGCACCAACAGCAGCAACAGCGCCACCGACACCCCCATGGTCAGTACCCGGATGCGGGCACTGGCCTGCTCCTTGCGTTCGCTTGCCAGGGCCGTGCGCTCCTGGGTTTCCATGTCGCCCAGGATTTGGTAGACGCGTTCGCGCGTTTCCCGCAGGGGCATGGCGCGGACATAGTCGTTGGCGGCCTGCGTGCCTTGCGAGCGCACCAGTTCCTCCACGCGCTTGGCAATCGCCATGCGTTGCTTGAGCACCTGCTGCAGACCCAGCAAACGTTGCTGCTGCAGCGCGCTGGCAGCGGTCAAAGCGCCGAGCTGCTCCAGTGCCTGTTTGCGGGCTGCGTCCGCCACATCGCGTTCCGCCAGGCGCGCCAAGTCGCCTGTAAAACGGAAGCCCTGGGTGCTGTATTCGATGCTCAGGGTGTTCATGCGAATCTGGGCAATGGCGTCCAGCATCTCGCGGCTGTGGGTCACGCGCTGGTCCGCCTGGGCCGAATCTGCGGCCATTTTCCAGGTGGTGGCCACCAGACTAAAGGCAATTACCGCAGCCGCCATGAAACCGAGCACGACTCCGGATTCAAAGCGCCGGTGCTGCGCCTGCGAAGGGTCAATCGCACGGACTTTCATCGTTAATACCTCGTTGCACCCTGGAGCGGGATGCCTTGGAATGGCGCATGCCAACTCCTGAATTATCTTGAGCCATTGGCTCCAATAATGCAGGCAGGCGCACAGCCTATCTGTCAGGTATACCCTACATCCGGACAATATAGCTGCAATAGCCTTGCCATGTGTCGGGGATTGCCGATGTTCGGGCGCGGCACCGGCAGCCAGGCGGCCCTGCTACGGTACTAGTCCTTCAGTTCGATCAGCAAGTCGCGGGCATTGATGGTCTCCCCCGCGCGCACATGGATGGCGTGGATGGTGGCGTCGCGCTCGGCGCTGAGCATGGTCTCCATCTTCATGGCTTCCAGGGACAAGAGCGGATCGCCCTTCTTTACCAGCTGCCCGACCTTGACTGCCACCGTCACCACCATGCCGGGCATGGGCGCGCCCACGTGATTGGGGTTGCCCTCTTCGGCTCGGGCCTTGGCAGCTGCACCGGCCACACCGGCCTTGGGCACGCGCACGGTGCGCGGCTGGCCGTTGAGTTCGAAGAAGACCTTGATCTTGCCCTCCTCGTCCACCGCGTCGGAGCGGCCGGTCTGACGCACCACCAGGGTTTTGCCCTTGGCAATATCGATGGAGATTTCTTCGCGGTCCAGCAGGCCGTAAAAGAAGGGAGAGGTGGGCAAGAGCGACACATCGCTGTATTCGCGCCGGTGCTCGGCGTAGTCCTTGAACACCTTGGGGTACATCAGATACGAGGCCAGATCGGTGTCAGTGACCTTGCGGCCTACGGCGTGCTCTGCTTCGGCGCGCTTGGCTTCCAGATCGACCGGCGCCAGGTGGTCACCGGCGCGGCCCTGCATTGGCGCCTCGCCCTTGAGCACCTTGTGCTCCAGCGCCTTGGGAAAACCATCCGGTGGAAAGCCCAGCTCGCCCTTGAATAGCGAAATGACGGAGTCCGGGAAGGCGATATCGCGCAAGGGATTGCTGACATCGGCGGGCTTGAGATCGTTGGCCACCATGAACAGCGCCATGTCACCCACCACCTTGGAGGTGGGCGTGACCTTGACGATGTCGCCAAACAGCACGTTGACATCGGCATAGGCTTTCGACACTTCCGGCCAGCGGTGCGCAAGGCCCATGGCGCGCGCCTGCTCGCGCAGATTGGTGTACTGGCCGCCGGGCATTTCGTGCTTGTAGACGTCGGACGTTCCTGCGCGCATGTCGGCCTCGAACGGCACATAGGCGCGGCGCACGCCCTCCCAGTAATGGGACAGGGATTGCATGGCGTCCAGGTCCAGGCCAGGGTCACGCGCCGAGCCGGATAGCGCTGCGGCGATGGAGCCCAGATTGGGCTGCGAGGTCAGGCCGCTCATGGAATCCAGCGC
>CAIMZI010000038.1 GCA_903845935.1 uncultured beta proteobacterium
CGGGGCAGCTTCCGAACAGCGTTTCGCAGGCGATTTGGCGCGGCACCGAGGTCGCTCAGACTGAACACGCTGTGGTGTCGAGCGGTTTTGAAGCGCTGGATGCGCAGTTGCCGGGAGGTGGCTGGCCTTGCAACGCTGTCACTGAACTCTTGCAGCCGCAGCCTTCTTTATGCGAATGGCGGTTGCTTGCGCCCGCGCTGGCGGGCTTAGTGGCCACCGGCGGCCAAATCCTGCTTGTGGGCCCGCCAAAGCGCCCGCACGCTCCTGGGCTGCTGAAGTTGGGCATCACAGAAAAGAACTTGGTATGGATTGCCGCCGATACGCCGGCGGAGAGACTGTGGACGACCGAGCAGCTGGTGAAGTCCAATCCGCGCGGTGGCGCCATTCTGGCTTGGCTGCCACAGGCGCGCGCTGAGCAGTTGCGACGTCTCCAAGTGCATGCACAGTCATGCGATTGCCCTGTGTTCCTGTTCCGGCCGGAGGCGGCCCAGCTTGACGCGTCTCCGGCTCCATTGCGGCTGTTGGCTACGTTGGGCAGTGACTGGCAATTGCAGGTACAGATTCTGAAGCGCAAAGGAGCGTTGATGGACGGCTCCATCTCGCTTGCGTCCATCCCTGGAACTTTGGCCAGCGTTTTCACACCCCGCTTGATGCGGCCGAGCGAGTTGATTTCCAAGTCGATGGAGCCTACCAATGTCGTCACATTGGGCAGCGCTACTAACCGACGACGCCTGCGACAGCTCGCTGCGCATTGACCCCCAAGGCATTGCTGTATGGGCCTTGCAATTCACTCCTCGAGTTGCGAAGGTTGACCATGCAGTGCTGCTGGAGGTCGAGCAAAGCCTGCGACTGTTTGGTGGCGAGGAGTGCGTGCATCAGCGCGTAGAAACCGGCGCGGCCGAGCTAGGTGTCTCACGTCTAGCTTGGGCTCCCACGAGCCTGGCCGCATTGGCGTGCGCTCGCATCGGTATTCGTGACGGATTTGCAGGGCCTGTTGCCAAGGTGCTGGACCCATTGCCATTCCAATCCGTAGATGCCATCGCCGCCCATGGCGCCACCTTGGCACGCCTTGGATGTAGGACACTGTCCGACGTGCGAAGGCTGCCCCGTGGAGGCATCAGTCGCCGTTTTGACAGTCAATTGTTGTTGGCGATGGACCAAGCATATGGACTACGCCCTGAGGGCTACCCATGGGTAGGCCTGCCAGAGTCGTTTTCAGCAAAGCTGGAGCTGCCTGGGCGCGTCGACACCGCACCTGCTCTGATGTTCGGAGCGCGACGGCTGCTTGTGCAAATGGGTGGATGGCTTACTGCCCGGCACTGTGGCGTGACTGCATTCACATTGCACTGGTGCCACGACACCATGCGCTCCAAGGATGCGGGCGATGGTGGAGAAATCACGGTACGCACGGCCCAGGCCACCCAGAATGTGGACCACCTGACCCGTCTGCTCACGGAAAACCTGGCCAAGGTGACCCTCAAGGCTCCAGCCGGCGACCTGGTGCTCACCGCCACGCAGGTCACGCCCTTCATTGAGCAGAGTGGCTCGCTCATTCCTGATGACCGAGCATCGGGAGAGGCAATTGACCTGGTCTTGGAGCGCATCGAAGCTCGATTGGGCAAAGGACGAGTGCTTCGGCCTGTGATGACTGAAGACACGCGCATGGAGTGGATGAACCATTGGCAGCCCATGAACGCTAAGCGGCCGGTGACCAAGGTGCGTCAGGTTCCAGGCCCGCAGCCGACTTGGATTCTCAAGAAGCCTCTGCGTCTAGACGTCAAAGGCGACCGCCCGCTGTATCAGGGGCCACTTCAATTGCTGCTGGGGCCTGAGCGCGTGGAGGGCGGCTGGTGGCATCGCATCAAGGACTCTGAAGGAAACCAGCAAACTCTGAATGTCGCTCGCGACTACTGGGTGGCGCTCAGCCAACACGCCGGCGCGCTCTGGATATTTCAGCAGCGTCTGTCAAAGGACGCCGCAGCATCCTGGTTTTTGCACGGACTGTTCGCGTGAACCTGCACCATGTCCGTATTACCCACATACGCCGAACTCCGGTGCCTCTCCAACTTTTCCTTTCTACGGGGTGCCAGCAAGCCTGAAGAACTGGTGCTTAGGGCCAAGGCGTTGGGCTACGCAGCCTTGGCGCTGACGGACGAATGCACCATGGCCGGCATAGTCCGCGCACATGTCCAGGCAAAGGAATGTCAGCTCAAACTCTTGGTCGGCTCGCAGTTTGAAGTCGACTGCGGGGAACAGGATGGATTTGGCGCACCGTTCAACCTGGTCGTTCTGGCACGCAATCTGAACGGCTACGGCAACCTGTGCGAGTTCATCACCGGATTGCGCCGGGCCTCTGAGAAGAAGGGCACCTACCGCCTGTTGGTCAACGCCATTCAGGGCGCCGACCTTGCCGACTGTTTGGTGGTGGTTTCACCCGACCGGAGCAGCACATCAGAACAATTGTTGGCCCTCGGACAATGGACCCTGCGGCACTTCATGGGCAGATGCTGGATGGGCGTTGAACAGCTCCGCACGTTAGATGATGAAATTTGGCTGTACAAGTTGCGCCAGGCAAGCGAGTCCACGGCCATAGGCCTGGTCGCCGTGGGCGACGTCCACATGCATGTGCGTTCGCGCAAGCCATTGCAGGATGTGATGACGGCCATCCGGGTCTGCAAGCCACTGATGGAATGCGGGCTGGAGCTCCAGCAGAACGCGGAAAGACACCTGCGCACTCGGCTTCGACTTGCCCAGACCTTCCCCCAGGAATTGATGGCCGAGACCCTCAATGTTGCAAACCGCTGCGAGTTCTCTCTTGATGAGCTGAAATACCAGTACCCGCAGGAGGTGGTGCCGGCCGGGGAGACGCCAGAGTCCTACCTGCGCAGAGTGACTTATGAGGGGGCAGGGCGGCGCTGGCCCGGGGGCATGACGGCCAAGGTCCAGCACCAGATTGAGCATGAACTCTCCCTGATTTGCGAGCTGAAGTATGAGCAGTATTTCCTCACCGTGTATGACATCGTGGCATTTGCGCGCTCCCGTCACATCCTTTGCCAAGGGCGCGGCTCGGCCGCCAATAGTGCGGTCTGCTATTGCCTGGGCGTTACCGAGGTTGACCCGGCACGCATGTCGGTCCTGTTCGAGCGATTCATCAGCAAAGAGCGCAACGAGCCACCGGATATTGATGTCGACTTTGAGCATGAGCGACGCGAGGAAGTCATTCAATACCTGTACCAAAAGTACGGTCGAGACCGCGCTGCACTGACCGGCGTGGTGGTTTCGTATCGACCTAAATCCGCCATTCGGGACATCGGAAAGGCGTTGGGCTTTGACCTCGAGCTCCTTGAAAAGCTGGCCAAAGGCCACCGCCATTGGGATGGACGGGAGGTGCATGTGGACCGCATGGCTGAGCTGGGGCTGAGCATGGATGACCTCGGAGTCCAGCAACTGGTGGCCGTCACGCGGGAGCTTATGGGTTTTCCACGTCATCTGTCGCAGCACCCAGGCGGCTTCGTTTTGACCCGCGGGCCACTATCTCGCATGGTGCCCATTGAAGCGGCTGATTCAGAGGCTAGAACTTTTATCCAATGGGATAAGGACGACCTCGACGCTATGGGCCTGCTCAAGGTCGACGTGCTGGCGTTGGGCATGCTCACGGCCATTCGCAAGTCACTGGAGCTGGTCAGCATGAGACGGGGCTTCCAATTCCAGATGCAGGACATCCCGCCCGAGGACCCCGCAACCTACGAGATGATTTGCAAGGCCGACACCGTCGGTGTATTCCAGATTGAGTCCCGTGCACAGATGAGCATGCTGCCGCGCCTGCAGCCACGCTGCTTCTACGACCTGGTCATTGAGGTGGCTCTGGTGCGTCCAGGCCCCATCCAGGGCGGCATGGTGCATCCGTACCTGAACCGCCGTCAGGGCAAAGAGCTTGTGACCTACCCCAGTGCAGCACTGGAGGAAGCATTGGGCCGGACCTTGGGCGTGCCGGTGTTTCAGGAGCAGGTCATGCAGGTGAGCATTCTCGCAGCCGGCTTCACCCCCGGCGAGGCGGACGGACTGCGCCGGGCTATGGCGGCCTGGAAGCGCAAAGGCGGGCTGGAAAAATACTACGACCGCATTGTGAACGGCATGACTGCGCGCGGCTATGAGAAGGAGTTTGCGGAGCAAATCTTCGAACAAATCAAAGGGTTCTCAGAGTACGGCTTCCCAGAGAGCCATGCCGCCAGCTTCGCCCTTCTGGTGTACGCAAGTTGCTGGCTCAAGCACAACGAGCCGGCCGCATTCTTGGCTGCCATGCTGAACTCCCAGCCATTGGGCTTCTATTCGCCCAACCAGCTTGTTCAGGACGCCAAGCGTCACGGCATTGAAGTGCGTCCGGTAGACGTTATGAGCAGTGACGTGGACGCAAC
>CAIMZI010000039.1 GCA_903845935.1 uncultured beta proteobacterium
GATCTGCCGGGGCCTTGAGCCCCCTAAAGAGTCGTTCAAGACCAGGACGTTGATAGGTCAGGTGTGGAAGCGCAGTAATGCGTTAAGCTAACTGATACTAATTGCTCGTGCGGCTTGACCCTATAACTTTGATTCACGTAATGCAGAAATGCAAAAAAGTGTCTCAAGGACTAGTTATGCCAAGTTGACGCATTCAAAATCCAGGACTAATTCCCCTGGTGTCGAAAGACAAGCTGATTAGCTCTATAAATTGGTCCGGTTGACTTCAGTCAGCCAGACAAAAAGTTTATGCCTGACGACCATAGCGACGTGGTACCACTCCTTCCCATCCCGAACAGGACAGTGAAACGCGTCAGCGCCGATGATAGTGCGGGTTCCCGTGTGAAAGTAGGTCATCGTCAGGCTAATTACAGTGAAAAATCCCTCTCAGGAAACTGAGAGGGATTTTTTTTTGGCAAAAAATTGTTCGCCACTTTAAATTGGTTTTTTCAATAGCGCCAGAGCATCGTTTTGTTGGGCATCAAACATTGCGGCTATCCAGGCGTTTTCACGATATTCAATGGTGCGTAAAAATTGATCTGCCTGACCATTGGTACGCGCCATGGTGGCAAATAGTTTGAATCCTCGCTCCAAAAACTGTTGCAGTGACTCCAAACCTGAATTGGCAGCTGGACTACGCATCAACTTCAGCAGTAACGAAAGGCCGGGCATGCGAGTTAAATCTACTAACTTGTGCCCAATGACCAGTACCGTATCCAGTTGATGCTGGCGATCGATTCTTCTACCGACCGCACGCCAAGCAGTGAGATAGAGGGTCGCATCGTCTGGAGATGGGTCCTGGACCCTGCACTCCATAGCCATTGAGAAGTCTAGTTCCTCGGTCAATGCGTGTAACTGCGCCAGAGCAAGCACGGTACCCACCACCGACATAGGAAAAATGGTGGTCAAGGTTCCGGCAATCCGAGCGAATTGCACATCCCGGGCGCAGTAGTCCGCTTCGCCATAGAGCTCTTCCAGAAAGAAGCGCGAGGCGTCACCAAATACCGATGACGCCAACAGATCCGCATAGCAGCTCTGGAAGCGAGCTGCCTGAAAGCGCTTTACCCGCTTGACAGCGTCAGCAAGCAAAGGAGAGGCCTGGGCACTTTCGCGCAACGCGAACACCTGGTCAATCGAGTCCCGAATCGCTTTGGCGTGGTCCATGGTCGATGCAGTTTAGCGAATAGTCAGAAGAGCCAACAGACAAAAAAGTCCTTGAGTCAGACACAAGTCTTCGCGATGCGCATGCTTCTGATTGGGGCAGGGCAAGCAAATCCGCTATCCTAGGCATATCTTCACAACAGGCTCAGTGCCAATTCACCACGTGTCAGACCCTCATCCCGCGCGCCACAGCGAAAAAGAAGACAAGCGTACCTTTCTTCAAAAGCTGGCCGAGTTCATTCATCCAGGCCCAGACTCGACCGACGAACTGATTGAAACTCTGGCCGAGGCGCAGGACAACAACATTATTGGCGCGGAGTCTCGGCTGATGCTGGAAGGCGTGATCCGAATGGCCGACATGACTGCCGGCGACGTGATGGTACCCGCGACCCGCATGGATTTCCTGGACATTGGTTCCAGCATGGATGAGCTGATGCACCAGGTGATTGACGCTGCGCATTCACGCTTCCCGGTGTTTGAGGGCGAGCGCGAAAACATCAGAGGCATCCTGATGGCAAAGGACCTGCTCAAACTGCAACGCGCTCCGGAGCTCAACATCCGCGCCCTGATTCGGCCCGCTGTTTTTGTGCCGGAGTCCAAGGGACTCAACGATTTATTGCGCGACTTTCGGGGCAACCGCAATCACTTGGCCATCGTCATTGACGAATTTGGCCGCGTGGCAGGCTTGATCACTATTGAAGATGTGCTGGAGCAAATCGTCGGTGAGATCGAAGACGAATTCGACATGCCAGAGGACGAGGGCGATATTTTTGCCTTGCCCGATCGGACCTACCGCGTTAGCGGGGACACCCCTATCGAACGCTTTAACGATGCCTTCGATGTGGTGCTCAGCGGTGACGATCCGGAGGACCACTTTGATACGGTTGGCGGTTTGATTGCCCATGACATGGGCCACGTTCCCAAGCGAGGAGAGCGTCATTCGCTGGGTGGGCTGGATTTTGTCGTGCTGCACACCAAGGGCGGTGCGGTAAGGTGGTTCAAGGTCTCGACAAGCCCAGTGCCAACGGCCTGAGGCGCATGTTTTCAGCATATCGCCGCAGGAAGTGGGCCTGCGCTGTGGGCTTGGGCCTGATGCTGATTGTGGCGGGCAGTACCGCTGCCGCGGCAGTATGCTGGCCGTTTACCTTCCTGTTGATGCAGGGGCAGCCGGTCTGGTGCTTGCAAATTCTGGCGATGCTGCCCTTGTTGCTGGCCTTGCACCGCAGTGGCAGCGCTCGCCAGGCCTTCGGCATGGGCGCGTTGTTTGCCACCGCCTGGCTGTGCGCCACGTTCTGGTGGCTGTATATCGCGATGCACACGATTGGCGGCTTGCCTGCGCCGCTTTCGTTGTTTGGGCTGTTGGGCTTGGCGGCCACGCTTGCCCTGTATTACGCGGCAGCGGGCTTGCTGTATTGGCAGATCGCCGCCCAGCGTGCCACACAGCCCGCGTGGGCTTGCCTCTCATTCTCCGCACTCTGGACCATGGCTGAGATGGCGCGTGGTACCTGGATGACCGGTTTTGGTTGGGGCGCTATGGCTTATGCCCATGCGGATGGCCCGCTGTCGCTCTGGATTCCGCTGGTCGGAGCCTATGGTGTGGGCGCGCTTGCCGCATGGTGTGCAGCATCCTTGGCACTGCTGAACAAAGCCAGCTGGAAGCACCGTGCGGCCCTGATCTGCTTGCTGTTGGCCGGCATGCTATGCACACCTTATCAAGCCACTTCATCGACCGGATCTCTGTCTGTGACCCTGCTGCAGGGCAATATTCCCCAGGACGAGAAATTTGAAACTGGAACCGGTGTACCTGCCTCGCTCAAGTGGTACGCCGAACACATGTATCAGCACCCAGTTGATCTGGTCGTTGCACCCGAGACCGCCATTCCCTTGTTGCCCCAGGACCTGCCCGACGACTATTGGGCTGGGCTGAGAGCGCAAGTTGCCAATGGCCACAGCGCCTTGCTCACCGGCATTCCCCTTGGCGACTACACGCAGGGTTATACCAATTCAGTAATCTTCCTCCGCCCGGAATCGACACAAATCTGGAGCTACGACAAGCATCACCTGGTTCCCTTTGGCGAATTCATTCCACCGATGTTCAAGTGGTTCACCCGCATGATGCACATCCCGCTGGGAGACTTCAATCGTGGCGCTATCGGTCAGCCCTCTTTTGCCTGGAAGGGCCAACGCATCGCTCCGAACATTTGCTACGAAGATTTGTTTGGCGAGGAGTTGGGTGCACGTTTCATAAACCCGACCTTGTCTCCTACGGTGTTTGCCAACGTCAGCAACCTGGGTTGGTTTGGTGATAGCACGGCCATAGACCAGCATGTGCAAATTTCACGCTACCGAGCACTGGAGTTTCAGCGGCCCTTTATTCGTGCCACCAACACCGGTGCGACGGTCATCATTGACCACCAAGGCCGGGTGACGGCGGCGCTGCCGCGTTTGACCCAAGGGGTGCTGGATGGTGTGGTCGAAGGGCGCGCCGGCACGACAGCGTTTGCCTGGTGGGTGGCACGCTTTGGGCTCTGGCCATTGTGGATAGTCTCGCTGGGGGCGGTGGTCGCAGCCTGGCGGTCTGGCGTGTCACGTGACGTACATCGCAAGCATCGCAGGCCCTACTAGGCGCTAGCGCAACTGTCGTGTAAACCCTCCCCGTAGAATGGAGGGTTTACACGACAGTTGCGCGCAGCCCGCCTCACACCATGCTCACCTTTCAGCAAATCATTCTCAAACTGCAGGACTACTGGGCCGCCCAAGGCTGCGCACTGCTGCAACCTTACGACATGGAAGTGGGGGCCGGTACCTCTCACACCGCCACCTTTTTGCGTGCGATTGGTCCAGAGCCATGGCGGGCCGCCTATGTGCAACCCAGCCGTCGCCCCAAGGACGGCCGCTATGGCGAGAATCCCAACCGACTGCAGCAATACTACCAATACCAGGTGGTGCTCAAGCCAGCGCCCAGCAACATCCTGGAGCTGTACCTGGGTTCGCTTGAGGCTCTGGGCTTCGATTTGAAAAAGAACGACATCCGCTTTGTCGAGGACGACTGGGAAAACCCGACCTTGGGTGCCTGGGGCCTGGGCTGGGAAGTCTGGCTCAACGGCATGGAGGTGACGCAATTCACCTATTTCCAGCAGGTGGGTGGCATTGACTGCAAGCCTGCCACTGGCGAAATCACCTACGGCCTGGAGCGTCTGGCCATGTACCTGCAGGGCGTGGACAACGTCTACAACCTGGTATGGACCGACGGCGGATCAGCGTCTGGGGCAAAAATCCTGTATGGAGATGTGTACAAGCAAAACGAGGTGGAGCAATCCACCTACAACTTCGAGCACAGCGACGCCGATTTTCTATTCACTGCCTTCACGGCGCACGAAAATCAGGCCAAGCATTTGATTTCAGTGCAACTGGCACTGCCGGCCTATGAGCAGGTGCTCAAGTGCGCCCACAGCTTCAACCTGTTGGACGCGCGGGGCGCCATCAGCGTGACCGAGCGCGCCGCCTACATAGGCCGCATCCGCAACCTGGCGCGGGCAGTTGCGCAAAGCTATTACGAGAGTCGCGAGCGCCTGGGCTTCCCCATGGCACCGCGCGCATGGGTAGAGCAAATGACCAAGAAGGCCGCATAAAAATGACAACTAACAACCTGCTGCTCGAACTGTTTGTAGAAGAGCTGCCGCCCAAGGCGCTGAAGAAATTGGGCGAGGCCTTTGCAACCGTACTTGCCGACTCGCTCAAGAGCCAAGGTCTGGCCGCGTCTGACGCTGTCGTCACCCACTTCGCTTCACCACGCCGTCTGGCCGTGCATGTAACTGCAGTTGCTGCGCAAGCCGCCGACAAGGCGGTCTCCGCCAAGTTGATGCCAGTGAGCGTGGGCCTGAACCCGCAAGGGCAAGCCACACCCGCGCTGTTGAAAAAACTGGCTGCCCTGGGGGCCGATGCCAGCGTGGTGCCCGGTCTCAAGCGTGCGATGGATGGCAAGGCCGATGCCTTGTTTTTCGAGAGCATGGTCACCGGTGTGACGCTTAAGGACGGCCTGCAAAAAGCCCTGGAAGAGACGCTAGCCAAGCTGCCCATCCCCAAGGTGATGATTTATCAACTGGGTGCCGAGAGCGATTGCGAGCTACCGGGCTGGACCAGCGTCAGCTTCGTGCGCCCGGCCCACAGCCTGCTGGCCCTGCATGGCAGCGACGTTGTGCCGGTCAGCGTACTGGGCCTCAAGGCCGGCAACACGACCCAAGGCCATCGCTTTGAGGCCGCTGTCTCGCCGGTCGCCATTGCCAACGCCGACAGCTATGCACAGACCTTGCGTACCGATGGTGCGGTCATCGCCAGCTTTGCCGAGCGCCGCGCCGAGATCGTGCGCCAGCTCGCTGCGGCCGCCGCCAAGCTGGGCCATGGCGCCCGCGCCATTGAAGACGATGCCCTGCTGGATGAAGTCACCGGTCTGGTCGAGCGCCCCAACGTGCTGGTCTGCAGCTTTGAAGAGCAGTTCCTGGCCGTGCCACAGGAATGCCTGATCCTGACCATGAAGGCGAATCAGAAATACTTTCCGCTGCTGGACGCCCAGGGTCGCCTGAGCAACCAGTTCCTGGTGGTCAGCAACATCAGCCCCGAAGATGCCAGCGCTGTGATCGGCGGCAACGAGCGCGTGGTGCGCCCGCGCCTGGCCGATGCCAAGTTCTTCTTTGACCAGGACCGCAAAAAGACGCTGGAGTCACGCGTGGCAGGCCTGTCCAAGGTGGTTTACCACAACAAGCTTGGCAGCCAAGGTGAGCGGCTGGAACGGGTGCGCGACATTGCCCGGGTGATCGTCGATTTGCTGGCCCGATCCGGCGAGCTGCAGACCGAGTCGCTGGCCGCGCAGGCCGATGCCGCAGCGCGCCTGGCCAAGACCGATCTGGTCACCGACATGGTGGGCGAATTCCCTGAGTTGCAAGGCATCATGGGCGGCTACTACGCGCGCCATGACGGCCTGGGCGAAGATGTGGCCGTGGCCATCGAAGACCATTACAAGCCGCGCTTTGCCGGTGACACCCTGCCGCGCAACGACGCGGGCGTGGCCGTGGCCCTGGCCGACAAGCTGGAGACCCTGGTCGGCATGTTCGGCATCGGCAATCTGCCCACCGGCGACAAGGACCCGTTTGCCCTGCGTCGCCATGCGCTGGGCGTGATCCGCATGCTGGTCGAAAAAGACCTACCGCTGGACCTGAGCCTGCTGCTGCCCGCTGCCGTGCCCGCCTTCGGTGCATTGATCAGCGACGCGACACCGGCGCTGGCCGATTTCTTCTACGACCGGCTGGCCGGTTCGCTGCGCGAGCAGGGCTATAGCGCGCAAGAAGTAGAGTCCGTGCTGGCCCTGCGTCCCAAACGCCTCGGAGATGTTTCCAAGCGTCTGCTGGCCGTGCGCGCCTTTGCGGCCCTGCCCGAAAGCGCGGCCCTTGCGGCCGCCAACAAGCGCATAGGCAATATCCTCAAAAAGGCCGATGGCGATGTCGATCCGCATGTCAGCCCGGTCTTGTTATTGGAAGCGGCCGAGCAGAATCTGCATGCCGCCATGCAAACCGTGCTGCCCATTGCGCAAGCCCAGTGGCAGGCCGGTGACTACACCGCGTCGCTGCAGACGCTGGCCGAACTGCGCACGCCGGTGGATGCCTTCTTTGAGGACGTAATGGTGAATGCCGAAGCACTGGACCTGCGCCTGAACCGCCTGGGCCTGCTCAAGAGCCTGCACATCGCCATGAACCGCGTGGCCGATCTCTCCAAACTGGCCAGCTAATCCGGATTGCACCGCCATGAAAATTTGCATACTCGACCGCGACGGCACCATCAACGAAGACAGTGAAGACTATGTCAAGTCGCCGGCCGAGTGGCAGCCGCTGCCCGGCGCGCTGGAGGCGATTGCCCGCATCAACCATGCCGGCTGGCATGTGGTGGTGGTGACGAATCAGAGTGGCCTGGGGCGTGGCCTGTTTGATATGAGTTCGCTCAACGCCATGCACGCCAAGATGCACGAAATGCTGGCCGCCGTGGGCGGGCGCATCGATGCCATCTTCTATTGCCCGCACGCGCCGGAAGACCACTGCAACTGCCGCAAGCCGGCACCGGGCCTGTACGAACAGATTGCCGAGCGCTATGGCATGGACCTCACCGGCATGCCCACCGTGGGCGACTCGGTGCGCGATCTGGTGGCTGGCACCGCTGTTGGCTGTGCGCCGCACCTGGTGCTGACCGGCAAGTCCGCTGCCTACCGTGGCCGCGAACTGCCCGAAGGCTTTCCGCCCGGCACCCTGGTGCATGAAGACCTGGCGGCCTTTGCCCAGCATCTGGTCAGCCAGTAAGGCGAGCGCCCCAGTCCCTAAAGCTAGATTCGCGGATTGAACCCATGTTGCCGCTCTTGCGTTTCACGCTGGATCTGTTTTCGACCGATCCCAAGTTGGCACCGCCCGGTCTGCCGCTGTCTGGTGCCATTGCCCCCGCAGCATTTGCGCATCCGCAGGCCAACCGTGAGTTGCGCCTGGGCGACGCCGTGGTGGCCTATGCATTTACCCGCGCCAAGCGCAAATCCATAGGTTTTGTGATTGGCCCCGATGGCCTAGTGGTGCGCGCGCCGCGCTGGACGCCGCTGCACGAGGTGGATGCCGCGCTGCAGGAAAAAAGTGCCTGGATTCTGCGCAAGCTGCAGGAATCACGCGAGCGCCAGAGCCGCGCCCACAGCGCACAAGTGCAGTGGCGCGATGGCGTGGTGATTCCCTTCTTTGGGCAGAGCATCACCGTGCTGCTGGACCCCACGCACGGCTTTAGCGGCCGCGGCGCGCAGTTGGAGACGATGGAAGTGGTGGGCCAAGCGGGCGCCGAGGTATTGCCTGCGGAAAAGATTTTGCATGTGGGCCTGTCCAAGGCCGCCACGGCCGATCAGATTCGCGATGCCGTGCAGGCCTGGTTGATGCGCCAGGCAGCCAGCCACTTCAAACTGCGCATGGAACATTTCGCGCCCTTGCTGGGCGTGCAGTGGAAAAAGCTGCGCCTGAGCAGTGCCGGCACGCGCTGGGGCAGCGCCAGTGTCGATGGCTCCATCCGACTGAACTGGCGATTGATCCATTTTCGCGAGGCGGTGATCGACTATGTGGTGGCGCATGAGCTCAGCCATCTGCGGGAGATGAACCACAGTGCTGCCTTCTGGAGTACCGTGGGCACCGTGGTGCCGGATTACCAGCAACTGCGCGCGCAGCTGAAAGAAGACGCTATTCCAAAGTGGTAAAGCGGTAGACGCCGTCTGAATCCAGGTTGCGTTTGAGTTTCCTGCTATGCCATAGCGCATGCAAATGTGCCACCGCCTCTCCCAGGGCAAAGGTGATCTGGTGAAAGTCCAATGGGCGCTTGAACAGCACCGGCAAGACGTCGGAGGCGCTGCACGGTTTCTCTGCACAGGCCAGCATCACCTCGGCCAGGCGCTCGCGGTGGTGGTCGTGCAACTGCTGGATGCGGATGTGCAAACCCGTAAACGGTTTGCCATGCGAGGGCAGCACCAGGGTGTCGGCGGGCAGTGCCAGAAACCGGTCTATGGACTTTAGAAACAGTGTCAGTGCATCGCACTCGGGCTCCTGCTCGTAGACGCTGACATTGGTGGAAATGCGCGGCAGCATCATGTCGCCGCCTATTAGCACACCCAGCGCCTTGCAAGACAGCGCCACGTGTTCGGGTGCGTGGCCATAGCCGCTGATCAGGCTCCAGACATGGTCGCCGATGCGCAGAGTGCCGCCGTCCAGCAGTCGGTGATACTCTGCTGGCACCGAGGGCACCAGGGTGGTGAAGTAGGGCTTGCGCTCCAGCAGTCTGCGTGCTGTCTCGGCGTCATTTAGGCCGTGCTTGGCATAAAACTGCACCGTACGCTCGCCGCTAAACGTGTCTATGCCTGAGCAGGCAACGGTGGCCACCATGAAATCGGTGGCGCTGATATAGAAGGGCGCGTTCCATCGCGCACAGAGCCAATGGGCCAGTCCGATATGGTCCGGGTGCATGTGGGTGGCGATCACGCGCAGCACCGGCAGGCCTTCGAGCTCATTGGCGAAGATCGCCTCCCATTGCGCCTTGGCCTCTTTAATATGTATGCAGGTGTCGACTATGCTCCAGCCTTGCACGCCATCCACACAGTCGCGCAGCAGCCAGAGGTTGATGTGGTTGAGCGCAAAGGGCAGCGTCATGCGCAGCCACTTCACGCCGGGCGCCACGGTGATGCCGCTACCGTAAGCCGGCAGGGTCTCGCCCAAGGGGTAGTGCAGCTGCTTTTCGAGGTCGTTCATGGAGGTTCTTTATGCTTCATAATTGACGTTTACGTAAACGTCAATACTGCGCCATTGTAGGCAGGGGGCGCGAAGCGTGTTGTCTCTATGCATTATGGCAATGACCACTACCTACACCATCGGCGACCTGGCGCGTGAGTTTGACCTCACCACGCGCGCCATCCGTTTTTATGAAGACCTGGGACTGCTGCAGCCCGAGCGCAGCGGCCCCGGCGGACGCAACCGCATTTACAGCGTGCGCGACCGCACCCGGCTGAAACTCACGCTGCGGGCCAAGCGCCTGGGCCTGAGCCTGACCGAGGCCAAGGACATCATCGAGATGTATGACAGTCCGCGCGATACCGGCGCCCAGCTCACCAAGTTTCTGGACGTGCTGGCCCTGCACCGCAAGCAGGTGGAGGAGCAGATGGCCGATTTGCATGCCAATCTGGAAGAGATCAAGGTGCACCAGCGCGAGGCGCGTGCGTTGCTGGTCAAGGCCGAGGCCAAGGCCAGCGCCAAATCAATAACAAAAGGGAAGACACATGCAAGCTGATGCTTTATGGCAACGTGTGCAAGACAGTCTTGAGCGACAGGGAATGATGCGCCACCTGGAGGCGCGCCTGCTGCGTGTGGAGCCGGGTCTGGTGGAAATTGCCTTGCCATACTCGGACAAGGTGTCGCAACAGCAGGACGGCTTTCACGGCGGCGCCATGGGCGCGCTGGCCGATATTGCCGGCGGTTATGCCGGTCTCACCGTGGCGGCCGAGGGCATGGAAGTGACCACCGCCGAATACAAGATCAACTTTCTGGCCGGCTTTAGCGGCGGTGAACTGCGGGCCGTGGGTCGTGTCATCAAGGGTGGCAAGCGCCTGATCGTTACTACCGCCGAGGTCATGCATGTGGATGCCTCTGGCAGCCAAAGCGCGGTAGCCATCATGCAGCAGACCCTGGTGCCGGTGCCCAAGACTTATTGAATCCGGGTCAACTGCCCGAACTCATTGCCCAGACGATGTAGCGCTCGCCGCGTGCATTTGCAACACGCGGTTGCTGGTCTGTAGCTGGCTGGCCATTTGGTAGGTGGCCAGCAAGTCCTTCTGCATCTGCGCTGCGCGCTGCGGCGCCAGGCCTGCGGACTGCCCGGTGCTGCGCTCCAGGTTGTGCGATAGCCAGCCCTGGTCCGTGATCCAGTCGATTTCAGATCCGCGCACGCCGAAGCTGGCCCGGCTCTGTGGCTGCGCGTCTCCCAGCAGCGAACGGCCCCAGCCGGCATAGTCCACCTTCCAGCCGCACAGCTCGATCAGCGTGGGCAGGATATCGAGTTGGCTGGCAATGCGCTCATCGACTCCTGGCGTTACACCCGGGCCCACGAACAGCAGCGGGATGTGGTATTGGTTGGGTATCTCCCTGGCATTCTGGACAAACGGATCCGCATGGTCGGCTACCAACACAAAAATCGTGTTGTCGTAGTAGCCGCCTGCCTTGGCTGCGTCCATCAGCTGCCCGAGCGCCCAGTCGGCGTAGAACAGGGAGTTATGAAACGCGTCCACATCGGCTGTGCCTGTAAATTTGCGAAAGCGCTCCTCCGGCACCATCCAGGGGACATGGGTGGTCGAGGTGAAAACAAAGCCCAGAAAGGGTTTTTTGGCAGCGGCGAATTGCTGGTTCGCGGCCTGGAAGGTGTTGTGATCCCAGGTGCCCCAGGTCGCCGGCGGTTTCGGCTTGGCGTGCAGGTTGGGGATATCCTCGGCGCCACGGTAATGGTCAAAGCCTGCGCGCGCAGCAATCGCGTCAAAGCGCAGCGATGCACCTTCACTGCTTTGCAGGAAAAAGGTCTCATAGCCCTGTGAGCGGGCGATTTCGCCCAGGTAGCTCATGTGGTTTTGCTCCAGCCCCTCACCCAGAAAGGCCAGACCCGACATGGTGGGCTGGCTGGCCAAGATGGCGCTGGCGCCCTGGATGGAGCGCTGACCGTTGCCATAGGCACGGCTGTACAAGCGCCCGGTTTTAGCCAGTGCGTCAAAGTGCGGCGTCGTACCCAGCGCGCTGCCGCCGCTCAAGTTGCGCAGCACATCGATGTGCTGGGCGCCCCAGCTCTCCAGCATCAGCACCACCACATTCGGTGCGGGCTTCGGGTGAAACGGCGCGAAGCTGCGCTGCAGCGGATAGTCGGGCGTCTTGAAGATGCTGCGCTCGCCAGCGCCCAGGCGCAGTTGCACCGCCTCTATCGCTTCGGCCTCGGGCATGAACTGTTGGGACGGCGGTGGCGACTCCAGAATCGCCCTGGAAATTGCAAAGGCGCCACTCAGCGCCAGATGGCCCTGCGCAGCCTCGCCGGAGAAAAAGGCGTCTCCCACGCTGATCGGCTTGCCACCGATGCCGCCGCGCGCGATCACCAGCATCGGGAACAAAGCCAGAAGCAGAAGCGCCAGGTGCGCATAGGCAAGGCGCGGTGGACTAGGCACTACCCGGAACATGCGTCTCCAGGCCAGACCACCTGCCAGGCTGGCCAGGGCAAACAGCGCCAGCGCCAGCCCATAGTCGAACAGCGCGATCCGCACCATCGACGGCATGTCATTGCTCAGCACATTGATTTCTGATCCGACATGGCGGTGGACGTTGCCAAAATAGAGCAAGTCTGCAGCGTTCATGAGCGATAGCACCACCAGCAGTGCAAACACCAGCCACAGCCAGAGGCGATGCCAGGCCCAATGGCGCGACCAGGCAAACGGCAGCGACAGCAAGATCAGCGGCAGGCCCATCAGCAGCATCGCCAGTGACAAATCGAAACGCATGCCGTAAGCAAGCGCCTGTAGCGCCTGCAGCGCACCCAGTTGCGAAAAATCCCCCGGATAGGTCCAGTAGACCGCAAGTCGGAACAGGCAGGATGACAGTAGAAACAGTGCCAGCATCGAAAGTGCTTGCCCATACGCGTTATGGGTCAAAAAACGGCTCAAGTGTTTGGGGCGCATGTACATAATTGGGTGTCTGTGGCGCAGCAGTCTAACTGTGTCCGCCCACGCTGCCACGCGTCCATTTGTATTCAGCCAACAACAACCCAATGACCGAACTCAATAACCTATTTGCCAACAACCGCGCCTGGGCTGCCGACATCCAACGCAGACGGCCCGGCTTTTTCACCGACCTGGCCAACCAGCAGCGCCCCAAGTACATGTGGATAGGCTGCTCCGACAGCCGCGTGCCCGCCAATGAAATCACCGGTCTGGACCCGGGCGAGGTGTTCGTGCACCGCAACATCGCCAATGTGGTGGTGCACTCCGACTTGAATGCACTCTCCACCATTCAGTTCGCGGTAGAGCGCATCAAGGTCGAACATGTGATGGTGGTGGGCCACTATGGCTGTTCCGGCGTGCAGGCGGCGCTGGAAGGTGCGCGCATCGGCCTGGCCGATAACTGGTTGCGCCATATTCAGGACGTGCGGGACCGCCACCGTGATGTGATGGACGTGATGCCCGAGCATGGCCGCGCCGCAGCCCTGTGCGAGCTCAATGTCATCGAGCAGGTGATGAATGTGGCGCAAAGCACGGTGCTGCAAGACGCCTGGGCGCGTGGCCAAAAAGTCACCCTGCACGGCTGGGTTTATGGCATCCATGACGGCCTGCTGCACGACCTGCACATGACCGTGACCGGTGCCTCCGATCTGGACACCCTGTACCGCGAGGCCATCTCCGGTGTGCGCCTGATGCCGCGTATCAACCGCTAGTCCCAAGCGCACAGCTTTCGTGAACACAGGTTTGCGCTTGCAGGCTCTTCTGTCACAATTGACGTTTACGTAAACGTCAACCAAAAAGGCTCTTATGTCCGAATCGATTGTGATCGTCAGCGCCGCCCGCACCCCCATGGGCGCCTTCCAGGGCGACTTCTCCTACCTCGCTGCCCATGACCTCGGTGGCGCTGCTATCAAAGCGTCGGTCGAGCGCGCCGGCATCAGCCCGGACCTGGTCACCGAAGTGATTTTTGGCAACTGCCTGATGGCAGGCCAGGGCCAAGCCCCGGCGCGCCAGGCGGCCTTCAAGGGCGGCCTGCCTAACAGCGCCGGTGCGGTGACGCTTTCCAAGATGTGCGGCTCCGGCATGCGTGCGGCCATGTTCTGCCACGACATGCTGCTGGCCGGGAGCCACGACGTGCTGATCGCCGGTGGCATGGAGAGCATGACCAACGCGCCCTATCTGCTGCCCAAGGCCAGGGCCGGCATGCGCATAGGCCACGACCGCGTAATGGACCACATGATGCTCGACGGCTTGGAAGACGCCTACGAGAGCGGCCGTTCCATGGGCACCTTTGGCGAAGACTGCGCCGCCAAATACAGCTTCACCCGCGAACAACAGGACGCCTTTGCCACGATGAGCGTGCAGCGCGCCCAGGCTGCCATAAAGTCCGGTGGCTTTGCCGCCGAGATCACGCCGGTTACGGTCAAGACGCGTGCCGGCGAAGTGCAGATTTCCATCGACGAAGGCCCGGGCAAGATCAAGCTGGAAAAAATCCCCACGCTCAAATCCGCCTTCAAGAAGGATGGCACCATCACCGCCGCCAGCAGCAGTTCCATCAACGACGGCGCCGCCGCCATGGTGATGATGCGTGCCAGCACCGCCGCTGATTTGGGTTGCAAGCCGCTGGCGCGTTTGGTGGCCCACGCCAACCACGCGCAGGAGCCGAACTGGTTTGCCACCGCTCCCGTCGGTGCCGTGCAAAAGGTGCTGGCCAAGGCCGGTTGGAAGGCTGAGGAAGTGGACCTGTGGGAAGTGAATGAGGCCTTTGCCGTGGTGCCGATGGCGCTGATGGCGGACCTGAAGATTCCTCATGAGAAGGTAAATGTGAATGGTGGTGCCTGCGCCTTGGGGCATCCGATCGGCGCTTCCGGTGCGCGCATCATGGTGACGCTGATTCACGCGCTCAAAGCCCGTGGCCTGAAGAAGGGCGTGGCGACGCTGTGCATTGGTGGTGGTGAGGCGACCGCAGTGGCCATCGAGTTGATCTGAGGTGCAATCCCCATGCTGCTGACACAAGACCAGGAAATGATCCGCGACGCGGTGCGCGACTTTGCACAGGCCGAGCTCTGGCCCAATGCCGCGAAGTGGGACAAGGAACATAGCTTCCCCAAGGAGGTCCACAAGGGCTTGGCCGCGCTCGGTGCCTATGGCATTTGCGTGCCCGAGGAACTGGGCGGCGCCGGCCTCGACTACCTAACGCTGGCCCTCGTTTTGGAAGAAATTGCGGCCGGTGACGGCGGCACCAGCACGGTGATCAGCGTAACCAATTGTCCGGTCAACGCCATCCTGATGCGCTACGGCAATGATCAGCAAAAGAAGCAATGGCTCACACCCTTGGCGCAGGGCCAGATGTTGGGTGCCTTTTGTCTGACCGAGCCGCATGTGGGCAGCGACGCATCGTCCCTGCGCACGACGGCCGTAAAGGATGGAGACGTCTACATCCTGAACGGCGTCAAGCAGTTCATCACCAGCGGCAAGAACGGCGACGTGGCGATCGTGCTGGCCGTCACCGACAAGGGCGCGGGCAAACGCGGCATGAGTGCCTTTCTGGTGCCCACCAAAGCGCCGGGCTACATGGTCGCGCGTCTGGAAGACAAGCTGGGCCAGCATTCCAGCGACACCGCGCAAATCAACTTTGACAACTGCCGCATCCCCGTCGAGAACCTGATCGGCAAAGAGGGGGAGGGCTACGGTATCGCCCTGGGCGGCCTGGAGGGCGGGCGCATCGGCATTGCCGCGCAAAGCGTGGGCATGGCGCGCAGCGCCTTTGACGTGGCCGTGGCCTATGCCAAGGACCGCCAGAGCTTTGGCACCGCCATCTTCAACCACCAGGCTGTGGGTTTCCGTCTGGCCGAATGCGCCACGCAGATCGAGGCCGCACGCCAGCTGATCTGGCACGCCGCCGCCCTGCGCGACGCCGGACGCCCCTGCCTGAAGGAGGCCGCCATGGCCAAGCTGTTTGCCAGCGAGATGGCCGAGAAGGTCTGCAGCGTGGCCATCCAGACCCTGGGTGGTTACGGCTATGTGACGGACTTCCCCGTAGAGCGCATCTACCGCGACGTGCGCGTCTGCCAGATCTATGAGGGCACCTCCGACGTGCAGAAGATCATCATCCAGCGCGCCTTGGCTTGAGCGGCATGGCAAGCCTGAATTTGCCGCAAGGCGTCAGCGTGCTGGAGCGCGGCTGGCTCTCCAGCAACAACATCGTCATTGCCGGTGCCGACCACTGCGCACTGATCGATAGCGGTTACTGCACCCACAGCGAACAGACCCTGTTGCTGGTTGACGCCGCTCTGCAGGGCCGGCCGCTGGACCTGATGCTCAACACCCATTTGCACAGCGACCATGTGGGCGGCAACGCGGCCCTGCAAGCGCGCTACCCCGCGCTGCAGACCCTGATTCCGCCGGGCCACGCGCAGTACGTGGCCGCCTGGGATACCGAGAAGCTGAGCTACCAAGCCACAGGCCAGAACTGCCCGCAATTTTCCTTCGACGCTACGCTGCAACCGGGCACCGAGCTGCGTTTGGGCGACCTGCTGTGGCAGGTGCATGCCGCGCCCGGACACGACGCCCATTCGGTCATTCTGTTTGAGCCGGTCAGCCGCACGCTGGTCTCCGCTGACGCGCTCTGGGAGCGCGGCTTTGGTGTGGTGTTCCCCGAGCTGGACGGCGACGACGCCTTCCATGAAGTGGCGCAGACGCTGGACGTGATTGAGGCGTTGCAGCCGCTGCTCGTCATCCCCGGCCATGGCGCGCCCTTTACCGATGTGGACGCAGCCTTGGCCCGTGCCCGCCAGCGCCTAGCCGGATTTGTGGCCGACCCGGCTCGCCATCTGCAACACGCAGCCAAGGTGCTGCTCAAGTTCAAGTTGCTGGAACTGCAGAGCGTCAGCCTGCGCGATCTGTTGGCCTGGGCCGAAGCCACGACCTATGTCGCCAAACTGGTGGCGCGCCAATACGCCGGTCACACCCTGGCCGAAGCCGTGGATGTGCTGGTGCAAGACCTGGTGCGCGCCGGGGCTGCTAGGCTGGGTGGCACGCAGCTTCATAACGCGTAAGACAATCCATGTAAATTACCGGAGACAAGACAATGCCCATCACCAAAGGATTCCGCGCCCTCGTAGACGAGGCCATGGCCCAGGTCACTACCTACACCGTGGCCGAGGTGCAAGAGCGCCTCACCGACCCGGCAGTGCAGATCGTCGATATCCGCGACATCCGCGAACTGACCGAGGGCACGGTGGTTGGCTCCTTCCACGCGCCGCGCGGCATGCTGGAGTTCTGGGTGGACCCGGACTCGCCCTATCACAAGAAGATTTTTGCCAATGATGCCAAGGAATTCATCCTGTTCTGCGGCGCCGGCTGGCGCAGCGCGCTGGCCACCAAGGCCTTACAGGACATGGGCATGAGCAATGTGGCCCACATTGACGGCGGCTGGGCCGAGTGGGTCAAGGCGGGTGCTCCTACTGAAACACTGGAACAGCAAAAAGCCAAGCGCGCCGCCAAGGCATGAAGCCGCTGGCAGCGCAGCAAGCCTGCCCCTGCGGGCGCTGCGCGGGTAAGTCCGGTAAGCAGCAGGCCTATGCAGACTGTTGTGGCCGCTGGCTGGAGCCTTACGCGCAATCTGTAACACCGCCCGATGCCGAAAGCCTGATGCGCTCGCGCTACAGCGCCTTTGTGCTGGAACGCGCCGCTTACCTGCTGGACAGTTGGGCAGCCAGCCATCGCCCAGAAAGTATTGGGTTTGATCCTGGCGTGAAATGGCTGGGGCTGGAGGTACGCGCCCACCACGTCACCGGTGAAGCCACAGCCGATGTGGAGTTTGTGGCTCGCCAGAAGCCTGCAACCGGCCCGGCTGTGCGCCTGCACGAGCGCAGCCGTTTTCTGCGGGAGGCCGGGCGCTGGCTGTATCTGGATGGAGACCCATTGTGAAATTTGATGCCGTGTTGTTCGATTGCGATGGGGTGCTGGTGGACTCCGAGGCAATCACCTGTGGCGTGCTGCGCGACATGCTGGACGAGCGCGGCTGGGCCCTGACGCTGCAGCAGTGCATGGATATCTTTGTCGGCAGCGCCGTCACCGACAAGCGCAGCGATATCGAGCGGCACACCGCCCAGCCATTGACACATGAGTGGCTGATGTCCTTCCGCGAACGGCGCAACGCAGCGCTGGTGGCCGACATCCATGCCATTCCAAACATCCATGCAGCGGTCAAGGCCCTTCACCAGGCCACAGCCGGGCGCATTGCCTGTGCCTCGGGGGCCGACCGCTTTAAGGTGGAGATGATGCTGGCGCAGGTGGGGCTGGCCGATTACTTTGCCGGAAAAGTCTTCAGCGGCCACGAAATGCCGCGCTCAAAACCCCACCCGGACGTGTATCTGGCGGCTGCCGCCCATCTGCGCGTGGACCCCGCCCGCTGTGCCGTGGTGGAAGACACCAGTACCGGCGTGCGCGCCGGTGTCTCCGCTGGTGCCACGGTGTTTGCTTATGCGCCGGCCGGTGGCACTCAGGCCTTGCTGGAGGCGGGCGCTCATCAGGTGTTTGGCGACATGGCGGCCTTACCTGGGCTGCTGTGTTGAAGCGCCACCACCCACAGACCTACCAAGCTCCCATCCGTGTGCCTTCTAGAATCGCCCCATGACCGAACACAAAACCATTGCCACCCACAGTGGCAGCTTTCACGCCGATGACGTCTTTGGCGTGGGCGTCCTGATGGGCGTATTTCCCTCGCACCGCTTGCTGCGCACGCGCAACAACGCGCTGATTGAGCCCGCTGATTTTGCCGTCGATGTCGGTGGCCTTTGGGATGCCGACTCCGGCCGCTTCGATCACCATCAGCGTGGCTTTACCGGCGCGCGGCCCCCGCAACTAGTGGACGGCGTGGAGAAACCCGGGGTCGGCTATGCCAGCGCGGGACTGGTCTGGTCCGCCTATGGTGTGGCCTACGTCCAGGCGCTGGCCAGCATCAGTGGCTATGAGCTTGATGCGAACGCGCTGGAAGCCACGGCCCACTCTCTAGACCATTCACTGGTGCAATACCTGGACATTGTGGACACCGGTCAGGGCGATGTGGCCCCCGGCATCTTTGGCCTTTCGGCCCTGGTTGCCCAGCTCAACACCAACTGGATGGAGGAGCAGGGTCTGGAGTCTGATGAAAAGGCCCGCCTGCAGGAGGGCCGCTTTCGCGAGGCGATTGCCATCGTCCGAAAATTTCTGGACCGCGCCATCATCAAAAAGATTTCGCAAATCCGCTCGCAGGACATTGTGCGTCGGGCGCCACGTCTGTTGGGCGGACGGGTGCTGCACCTGGAGCAGGGCGGCATGCCCTGGACGCGCGTGGTGGTAGACGAAATGCCTGAGGTGCTGTTCGTGGTCTACCCGGACTCGGACGGAAACCAGTACCAGGTGAAGACCGTGCCTGTCGAAGCCGGTTCCTTTGCTTCCAGACGCGACCTGCCCAAGAGCTGGTCCGGCCTGCGCGATCAGGAACTGGCAGCGGTCACCGGTGTGGCCGACAGCGTGTTCTGCCATAGCAACCTGTTCATTGCTGGCGCCCACAGTTTTGACGGCGCGGTTCTGCTGGCCGAGCTGGCGCTGTTGTCGTGAAAGCCGTATTCATCACCGGTCATGGTGGCAACGAAGTCGTCGAGCTGCGGGACTGCGAGCGCCCTGTCCGCCAGCCGGGGGAGGTGTTGGTGCGCATGCACGCCGCCACCCTCAACCAGGTGGACCTGTACATGCGCAACAGTGGTGCCGGCATCACCCACCAGTTGCCGCAGATCATGGGGCTGGACGGTGCCGGTGTGGTGGAAGAGCTGGATGCCACCGAGCGCGAACTGTCGCTTGGACAGCGGGTGGTCATTTATCCGGGGCTTGGCTGCGGTCGCTGCGAATTTTGCCAGCGCGGCGAGGGCGTGCTGTGCGTGAAGATGCAGTACTTTGGCGAGCACCGCGACGGCAGCTTTGCGCAGTGGATCAGTGTGCCCAGCCGCAATGTGTTTCCCATGCCGCAAGCCCTGTCGTTTGTGCAGGCCGCGGCGCTGGGCGTCAACCACCTCACGGCCTGGCGCATGCTGTTTACCAAGGCCCAGCTCAAGCCCTGGGAGACGGTGCTGGTGTTTGGCATTGGCGGCGGCGTCTCACTGGCTGCCATGCAACTCGCCAAGACCGTGGGTGCTCGCGTCATCGTCACTTCGCGCGACGAGGCCAAGCTGCAGCGCGCCTTGCAAATGGGGGCTGACCATGGCATCCACAGCAGCACGCAAGAGGTAGCCAAGGCGGTGCTGGCCTATACGGATGGGCGCGGCGTTGATGTGGTGATTGAGAACGTGGGCGCGGCGGTCTGGTCTTCCGCCATGAAATCCCTGGTGCGCGGCGGACGCCTGGTCACCTGTGGCGCCACCTCGGGCGACCAACCCCCGGCCGACCTGCGCCGCATCTTCATCCGCCAACTGCAGATCCTGGGCTCCACGCTGGGTGACTATTCCGAGCTCCGCGCGCTGCTGATGTTCGTGGAGCGCCATGGCATTGTGCCGGTGATCGACAGTGAGTACCCGCTGGAGCGCATTCACGAGGCCTTGAACCGGCTG
The DNA here is from genome assembly GCA_903845935.1 of uncultured beta proteobacterium. Lineage (GTDB taxonomy): Bacteria > Pseudomonadota > Gammaproteobacteria > Burkholderiales > Burkholderiaceae_C > Allorhodoferax. Next base: position 20,086 of record CAIMZI010000039.1, read on the forward strand.
GAGTCGGGCCAACAGTTTGGCAAGGTCGGCTTGAGTTTCGAGTAGGCTACTCGGCTAGGTTTGAACCTTTCTCTAGGAGATACGGCATGAGCACCGGAACCGTGCGACTTCAGTGCATATTGCGCGCATCGCCTCCCGCGTATACAAGGCCTTTTTGAAGGCATACCGGCCGTCATTCCGGTGGAAATGTGTTACCTCGGCTGGCAGGAGTCGCTGGCCCAGCTTGCCACGCTTGTGGAGCCAGAGATTCCGGGCTGAGCGACAGCAGACGGGGCGCCTTGCGTGGCTTGCAGCTTGTCCCGCAATAATTCATCGCCACAGGGCATGACCAAGTCAGGCCACAATGCGGGCCTGATACTTCAAGGATGAGTACGAGTCATGCAGATTACTTTTTGCTGCGCCGCCACCGACGCCGAACCCTGGCTGAATGAACTGCGCGCGGCCTTGCCCGGGGCCACCGTCAGCCTCTGGCAGAGCGGCGCTCCAGCGGCCGACTACGCCATCGTATGGCAACCTCCCCAGGTGTTTTTTGATGAGCAACCCCAGCTCAAGGCCGCCTTCAACATCGGCGCCGGTGTCGACGCGCTGCTGCGCCTGAACATTGCGCCTACCACCCAACTGATACGCCTGGACGACGCCGGCATGGGCGCGCAGATGGCGGAGTACGTGTGCCATGCGCTGATCCGCCACTATCGTGACTTCGACGCTGACGACACCGACCAACACGCTGGCATCTGGCAGCAACGCGAGGTGCTGCCGCGCTCAGAAATGCCGGTGGGCATCATGGGCCTGGGCGTGCTGGGCCAGCGTGTGGCCAAGGCCGTGGCTCAGTTTGACTTCCCTGTGAACGGCTGGAGCCGCACGGCAAAGGTGGTGCCGGGCGTGCGCTGCTTCAGTGGCGCCGACTGCTTTCATGACTTTCTGGCGGCCAGTCGGGTGCTGGTCTCGGTGCTGCCGGCCACGCCCGCGACCCGCGACCTGATCAACCGCGATACCTTGCAGCGACTGCAGCCGGGTGGCTACCTGATCAATGTGGCGCGCGGTTCGCAACTGGTGGAAGAAGACCTGCTGGCCCTGATGGAAAGTGGCCACATGGCAGGTGCCGCACTGGACGTCTTTCGCACCGAACCCCTGCCTAAAGACCATCCTTTCTGGATGCATCCAAAAATCCACATCACCCCGCACAGCGCGGCGCTGACCATTCGCTCCGAGTCCATCGCGCAGATTGCATCTAAGCTGGCTGCGCTGCACAGTGGCAAGCCGGTGGCTGGGTTGGTGGATCGCCAGCGCGGCTACTGAAAGCCTGTTCAATATTCTGCTCTCCGAGCGTCTGGGCTGAGCATTCGTTAGCATTGGGACATTCCTGTTTTTTGAGATGGACCCTGATCTATGTGTGGAGCCGAATTAACAAGCCTTCCCGAGGGTGTGCAACGCGTTGCCGCCGTTTTGCAGTCGCACGAGCACCCGCATGCCCCTGTCATGCTGGAGGATGCCGCGCGCACCGCACAGCAGGCGGCCAACGCCCTGGGCGTGGCCCTGGGCCAGATCGCCAAAAGCATCATCTTTCGCCGCCTGTCGGATGATGCTGCGGTGCTGGTGATCACCTCGGGCGACCGGCGCGTGGACCAGAAGAAGGTCGAGGCCCTGGTCGGCCCATTGGGTCGGGCCGATGCGGCGTTTGTGAAGGCACGCACCGGCTTCAGCATAGGCGGAGTGGCACCCATAGCCCACGCCGAGCTGGTGGTCACGTTGATGGACGAAGACCTGTTCCGCTTCGACGACATCTGGGCCGCAGCCGGTCACCCGCATGCGGTGTTTCAGCTCACCCCCAACCAGCTCTGCCTCATGACCGGAGTGACCGAGTCCGCCGTGGTGGAGTTTCCCTTGGTCAATATGCCGCCGGGCGCGCGCAAGGTGCTGAGCGATCGCTCGGCCTCGGTGCAAGCTGCGGGAAAGAGTTCTATGTCACCCTGCGTGTCGGTGTGCCGCATGGAAGAGACGCTGGATATATGCCTGGGCTGCCTGCGCACCCGCGATGAACTGCGTGCCTGGTCCACCATGGACGAGGCGGCCAAGTTCGCTGTATGGACCTCGATTGACAAACGTTTACAGGCTCGCTTGGTATGAAACAGATCACCTTCTATCTGGACTTTATTTCGCCCTACGCCTATCTGGCGTTTGAGGAGTTGCCCCATGCCTTGATGGGTCTAAGCTACTCCGTGAGCTACAAGCCGGTGGCCCTGGGCGTGCTGCTGCGCCACCATGGCAGCCTGGGCCCGGCCGAGATCCCGGCCAAGCGCGACTGGACCTACCGCCATGTGATGTGGCTGGCCCACAACCGTGGCCTTCAGTTGGACATGCCGGCAGCACATCCGTTTAACCCGATGCCGCTGCTGCGTCTGGCCGTGGGCACCGAGCCACAAGGGCTGCCCAATCGCTACGTCTGCGAGACCCTGTTTCGCCATGTCTGGCAGGGCGGTGCGGATGCCGTGGAGGCGTCGCGACTGCAAGCCATCACGGCCCAACTGGCACCGCAGCGATCGGCCACCCTTGAAGCGGTCAAGGCCCAGCTCAAGGCGCATACCGACGACGCGATGGCACTGAACATTTTTGGCGTGCCGGCCTTTGAGGTCGATGGCAAGGTTTTCTGGGGGCTGGATGCGCTGCCCATGCTGCGCGCTTATCTGAAGGGTGACGCCTGGTTTACAGAGTCAAACTGGAATGCGCCCCTGACGCTGCCCTCAGGCCTGCCACCCGCGAAGTCCTAAGCGCCGCCCTGCACCTAACGGAATCCATAACAAGTAGAAAAGAGATTCGCATGCCCAGTGCATTCAACTTCAACGCATCCCCCTTTGACTGCCTCACCCAGGCAGAACAGCGCCTGGTGCGCGACAGTGTGGATGTGGCCTACTTCCCCGATGGGGCGGCCATTCTGGAGGTGGGCATCGCACCTACCCATTTGTTTGTCATCATCAAGGGCTACGTCAGCCAGATGGAAGGCTCCGAGGTCATTACCAGCTATGGTCCTGATGATTGCTTTGACGGCCGTGGGCTGGTGGCGGGCAAGGTGAGCAGCCGCTTTGTCGCAGCCGAAGAAGTGGTGGCCTACCAGTTGGCCAAACAGGCAGTGAGCGACCTGATTGCGTCGAATGCCACCTTTGGTGCGTTGTTATTTTCCGATTTGAGCAACAAACTCAGCGCACTCTCGGCGCGGCAAAGCCAGCATGAGTTGCAGTCGCTGACCATGTCACGCGTGGACGAAGCCTTCTTGCGCCCGGCGGTATTTGTCGATGCAGCGACCAGCATTCTTTCGGTGGTCAAGACCTTTCAGTCCGAGCGCACCTCCAATGTGCTGGTGCGCGACAGCAGTATTCAGCCAGAGCGCCTGGGCATCTTTACCGCCACGGCCGTGCAGCGTGCCATTCTGGATGGACGCCCGCTCGACCAGTTGCCGGTGGGCGACCTGAGCAACTTCAAGCTGATCGAGGTCAAGCCCTCGGATCAGTTGGGCGATGCCATGGCCATCATGCTGCGCAACCGCGTGCACCGGGTGGTGGTGGTGGATGACGACAAGAAAATCCACGGTATTCTGGAGGCGCTGGATCTGTTCAGCTTTCTGTCCAACCAGTCGCACCTGATCACCGAAAAAATCGAGGATGCCAAGGCCCTGGAGGGCCTGAGCCAGGCCGCAGCCCAAATTACCCGCATGATTGCTCTTCTGCATCGAAGCGGCTCGCGCGTCAATTTGATTGCCAGGCTGGTGCAGCAGCTCAACTCGCGCCTGTTCGAGCGCGCCTGGAACCTGATTGCACCGGCAGACCTGGTCAAGAACAGTTGCCTGTTTGTGATGGGCAGCGAGGGTCGGGGCGAGCAGCTGCTCAAGACCGATCAGGACAACGGTCTGGTGCTGCGCGACGGCTATACGCCGCCAGACGATCTGGCCGACATTTGCGACCGCTTCTCGGCGGCCCTGGCCAGCTTTGGCTATCCCGAATGTGCTGGTCACATCATGGTCAACAACCCGGATTGGCGCAACACGGCTGCAGGCTTCGCCCTGATGGCGCGCCAGTGGCTCATCATGCCCGACGGTGACAGCCTGATGAAGTTGGCGATCTTCATGGATGCCCATGCGGTCTGCGGCGATGCCCACCTGCTGGAGGCGGTGGAAGAGGGCGTGGCCAAACTGGCGACCAATAACGATGCCATGCTGAGCCGCTTCGCTTCGGCAATCGACGCCTTTGGCAGCGGCACCGGCTGGTGGAACCGCCTGCTCGGTCTGGGCGACAACCAGCTCAACATCAAAAAGGAAGGCATTTTCCCGCTGGTGCATGGCGTGCGCAGCCTGGCCCTGGCCAAGCGCGTGGATGAGACCGGCACTACCGAGCGCATTGCCGCGCTGGTGACGCTGGAGGTGCTGACGCCCGAAATGGGTGCCGATCTGACCGACAGCCTGTACTTTTTCATGGGACTTAAGCTCAAGGCCGGCTTGGCCGAACTCGATACCGGACGCGCCGTGACCGGAGCGATCGATGTGGACAAACTCAGCAGCCTGGACCGCGACCTGCTCAAAGACACGCTGGGTGTGGTCAAGCGCTTCAAGGCCTTATTGCGCCAGCGTTTCCATCTGGAAGCGGCATGATGCTCAGCCGCTACCTGCCGCAGAACCTGTGGGCCGCGCTCAAGCGCGAGTGGATGATTTATCACCTGGGCCTGCCCGAATTCCGCTTCATGTTCGATCCGGCCCCGCCCAATGAATGGGTGTCGTTGGACTGCGAGACCACCGGACTCCATGTTGGACGGGACGAAATCATTTCCATAGGCGCGGTGCGTATTGTGGGTAATCGCGTCATGACCAGCGAGCGCTTTGAGGTGCTGGTGCGCCCGGAGCACGGCGTCTCGGCCGAGAGCGTCAAGATCCACCGCCTGCGCGAGCAGGATGTGGCGCAGGGCCTGCCCATCGACGAGGCCATGAAACAGCTGATGCGTTTTATTGGCAGCCGCCCGCTGGTGGGCTACTTTCTGGAGTTCGACGTCGCCATGCTGCACAAGGCCCTGTTCCCCATGCTGGGCATGGGCCTGCCCCAAAGCAAGATCGAAGTCTCAGGCATGTATTACGACTACAAGTTTCGCAGCCAGCCCGCCCATCTGCGCCAGGACATACCGCAAATCGATCTGCGCTTTGACACCATGATGAGCGATCTGGGCCTGCCGGTGCGCGAGGCCCATGACGCTGTCAACGATGCAGTGATGGCGGCCCTGGCTTTCATCAAGCTGCGCCAACTCAAGGGCTAAGTTGGCTTGGCGCACTGCTTTCTATAAACAGTGAAGAAAATTCCGGGTCACGCAACTTTACTCAATAGGCACTAAAAGCGCATTGGGCGTTACGCCTAAAGAGGCAGCCAATGCAACCAGTACCGATAGCGAGGGATTGCTTTTACCGGTTTCAATTCTGCTCAAGTAGGTGCGGAATATTCCGCATTCGGAAGCCAGGGATTCTTGAGAGATGTTTTTCAAACGCCGAAAATGTTTGACGTTACGGGCCAGCAACTGGCCCCAGTTGTGTACAACATCAAGGTGAATTGTCCCCGAGCGCAGTGGATTGTGACTGATAAGAGTTTCTTCGTCGATCATGATTGGGTGCACCTAAGTTACCTTTCTTCACAAAGCAGGATGGCCGCCTCAAGGTCTAACTGCTGCAATAGCGGACTACTTTATGTCATCTGATACGGGAATTCAATCCTCTAAACAAGGTAGTTTCATACCCTGAACGCGGTATGCCCTGTACCTAATTTGCGCGGCGGTCAGCTGTTGATCAGTTTGTGCGCGACCGCGTAGCGGGTCAGTTCGGCGGCGCTATGCAGGTCGAGCTTGCGCATCAAATTGCGCCGATGGGTGGCGGCGGTGGAGGTAGAAATACCCAGATGCTCGCCGATTTCTGCGGAGGTGCAACCCGCTGCAATCAGCTGGATCACCTGCTGCTCCCTTGCGCCAAGGACGGGTGTGCAGGGGGTAAATGGCACGGACTGTGGCGGCGTCTGCGGCGCTTTGCCAAGATTTTGCATCAGTGCTTCTATGCGTTGCAGTAATTCAGCGCCTTCCTGTTTAAGGAGTTTCTCTTGGCTGATGTCTTGTAGCGTTCCTACGGCCCGCACGGCAGCCGCCTTTTCATCACGCGCAACAACTTTGCCTTGCGAGCGCACCCAGACCCAGTGGCCGTCCCTATGCCGCAGGCGGTACTCGATCCTTAAATATGGCAGATCACCTTCTAGGTACGCGTTGATGGCCGCCCGTCGCGGGGGTGCATCGTCAGGATGTACCAAGGCTTCGAGATCGCCCATGTGCGAAAAAATACCACTTTGCGCCTGGCCAAGTATTTGGCAGGCCCTTTCGCTCAGATGCAGTTCGCCGCTGGGAATTTGCAAATCCCACAGCCCCAGGTCGGCACCCAGGAGTGCCATTTCCAGGCGTTGCTCATGGCGCTTTCGCTCGGAAATATCCACCATCGTGCTGCGGATCAACAGCACTTCGCTGACCGAATCCGTCGCCACATCAGCGTCCATCGAAAAGCAACGGACGCTTCCATCCTTGCAATAGAAATCCAGTTCGATATTCCTTATGCGGCCCGATTCGAGGAGGCGCGGAAAAATATCGTTGAAGAGTTGCACGCTGTGCGGAGTCAGGAACTCCACCATTCTGTGGTCCACATACTCTGCCTGTGTGTAGCCAAGCAGCGCCAACTCGGTCTTGTTGGCCAGCAGGATCACACCTTCGGCTGAAAGCGAGTGATATCCGCAGGGCGCTTGGTCATACAGATCCAAAAACTGCTGGGTTCGACTCTTGACCCGCTGTTCGAGTTCGAGGCGATGTTGTGCGAGTTCCAAAGCGAGGGCTTTGTGCTGGCTGATGTCGGTTAGCACCAGGCGCAGGCTGCCATCGGCTCCCTGCGAGACGTTGCTGACCAGTTGCGCCCAGAATTGCGTGCCGTCTTTTTTCTGCATGCGCAACTCGGCGGTCTGCGCTTGGCCACTTTTGAGCAGCGCCTTGCCCATCAGGTAGTAAATGTCCATGTCATCCCTGTAGATGAATCGGGACAAGGACTGCTGCACCAGTGCGCTGCGCTCCAAGCCAAGCAGGGTGCTAAGGGTGAGGTTGGCTTGCAGGATCACACCCGCTTCGCTCACGCTGCAATAGCCAACCGGGGCCAGATCGTAGAGGTCGAAATAGCGGCGGTGTGCTGCGCTGAGCTCCGCCTGCCTGCGTCGCAACTCCTCGTTTTGCATCTCCAGTTCGATCTGATGCACGTGCAGCTCATGCAGTGTCTGCGCGCTTGTTTCTGGTGATGCCGCGCAGGGGCCTGGCACCGGCGGCGCGGTGCGCGTGCGCAATGCCGTCTCGGCCTCGCGGCGCAAGGAGGAGCCTGCGAGCGACTCCGCTGCGGTCGCACACTGGGCGCCTGTCTTGTCCCAATCAGGTATTGCTGCCGCCATGGACCAAGCGCTCGGTTGTGGCAACGGCATAAACTTCGGTGTCATCATTGCGCAAGGCAGTGGCCGTGATCGAGACCTCCAGCACCGAGCCGTCCTTGGCAAGGCGTTGGCTGCGATACGGCTCTATTACCTGTGCCCGGCCCAGCCGCTCCATCTGATCCAGCGCCAGCGCGCGTTGCTCCGGTGGCACGCGGTCCAGCAGGTTCAAGCGCAAGGCCTCTGCCTCGGTCCAGCCATAGATGCGCTGCGCCGCAGGGTTCCAGGCCAGAATGCGGCCATCCAGCGCGTGCATGGTCATGGCATCGTGCGCGTCACGCAAAACGACCGCCAAACGCCTGTCGGAGCTGGCCTTGTCCAGCAGGCCCTGCAGGCGCTTGCGCTCGGTGATGTCAACAAACGAGATCACGACCAAAGCGGGCAATGGCTCGCCCGTGGCAAAGACGGGCACCGCGTTGACCGAAATCCAGGCTACCGCGCCGTCGGGCTTGTAAAGCCCCATGACCACGCCTTTTTGCACCAGTCCCGTGCGAAAGGCTTGTTGGCTGGGGCGCGACTCGGGCAAAAAAGGACTGCCGTCTTCATGAATGGTGTGCCAGCGCGCATCCAGCGTGCTTCGCTCCTGCAGCTCCTGCTTGCTCAGACCCAAGATGCGCTCGGCCGCCGGATTCCAGGTCGTGATGGTGCCGTCTCTGGTGTGCAGCAGCACACCTTCGGACAAGGCCGAGACGACGGATCGAAAGCGCTGTTCGCTTTGCTTGAGTGCCGTCAGCGCAAGATGCAACTGGGCCATGTCCACCTGCGCCTTCACCACTTCGGAAATGTCCATAAAGGTGACGGCCGCCCCCTCGATGACATTTTCCAAGGTGCGGTAGGGCAGGATGCGCAGCATGTACCAGTGGTCGTCCTTGTCCTGCACCCGGATTTCCTTGGCCGCCAGGGTGTCCAGCACCGACGCGATGTCTTCCGTCAAGCGGTCGTAGTCGCGCAGTCTGGCCATGAAATGGCCCAAGGGTCGGCCCACATCGCTTCCCACCAGCTTGATGATGGCGGTGGCAGAGGGAGTGAAGCTGAGGATGCGCTGTTGCAGGTCGACAAATACGGTGGCGATGCCGCTGCCCGCCAGCAGGTTGCGGTTGTCATTGAGTGCGCGCGCCAGATCAGCCACCTTGTTTTGCTGCTCGACGTTGACCGTTGCCAGCTCTTCATTCAAGGATTGCAGCTCTTCCTTGGAGGTGGCCAGCTCCTCGTTGCTGGCTTGCAATTCTTCGTTGACCGACTGCATTTCCTCGATCGCTGAGCGGAGTTCCTCGGTTGAGGTTTCCGTATCCTCGCGGGCGCTGCGCAGCAGCTTGTCCTTGTCACGCAGATCCTTCTCAAGCGCTGCAACGCGCTCGTCGACCGGCACTTCGGGCGCAGCCTCTGCAACGCTGGGCGGCGCCTCAGAAGCCCCCTGCGGCGCCTCTTCCAGAACGACCAAGTAGCGAATCGCTTGATGCACGTCGGCGGCGCGGGGTGCCACCGGGCACACCGTCAGGTTGACTGCAGTAAAGTGGCCGTTGGTCCGCACACGCAGGCCAGCACGACGCACCACGCCGTGGCCTTGCGCCGACTGGAATAGCGCCAGCTTCAGGGCCTGGGCCAGACCTTCGCGCGCCATCTTCAGGATATTGTTGATGCCCACGTCGCCCGGAGTGGGCTCCAGGTACATGCCGGTGCGCCCACGCAGATGCAGAATGTCGCCATTCTTTTCGATCAGAGCGCACACCGGTTCGAGCAACTGCAGCAGGGCGCGCTCGGTTTGCTCGCCCAGCGAGTATTTCGCTGGAATGGCCGGGCTGCCCGCACGCAACAAAGGAGCAGACCCCGTCAGAGGCGGCAGAAAATTGCCCAGGGCCTTTTGCGTCGCATTTTCTCGACGTTGAAAGAGCCTGGATTTGGCATCGATCACAGCAAACAGATTTTCATGCTCACCCACACCTTCGGCGCTGCCCAGAAACAGCAGGCCACCCGGATTGAGCGCGTAGTGGAACAGTTGCATCAGCTTTTGTTGCAACTCGCCACGCAGATAAATCAAGAGGTTGCGGCAACTGATGAGGTCGAGTTGGGAAAACGAGGGGTCCCTGATCACATCCTGCTCGGAGAAGGTAATCATGTCGCGGATGACGCGCCGCACACGGTAGCCGCCACCGGGCTCGACCGTAAAGAACTTCGCCAGTTGCTCCTGGCTCAGATCGGCAACGATGCTGGTTGAATACAGACCGGCGCGGGCCGTGGCGATGGCGCGGCTGTCGATGTCGGTGGCGAATATCTGCACCGCGTAGTCTTGTTTTTGGACCTGCGTGCGCTCATGCAAGAGCATGGCGATGGAGTAGGCCTCCTCGCCGGTGGAACATCCTGCGGTCCAGACACGAACCTTGTCGCCAGGCTGTTTGCCCGCCAGCAGTCGGGTTTCGATCTGCTCGTCCAATTTTTCGAAGGCCTGTGGATCGCGCATGAAGTTCGTCACACCGATCAAGACGTCGCGAAACAACGCCTCCACCTCCAGCGGGTTCTGCTGCAGGAACCTGGAGTAGTCCTCGAGTCTTTCAATCTGGTGCAAGGCCCGGCGCCGCTCGATGCGCCGAATCAGTGTGTTGGGTTTGTACAGGGAAAAGTCATGCCCGGTCTGGGCGCGCAGCAGGACAAATATCTTGTTCAGTTCGTTTTCAATGGTGGGCGCGGCGGCGTCTTGCGGACGCAAGGCCTTGGAGGTCAGTGCGGCATAGGCGATGAGCTGCGCCGGCATCTCGGCAGGTGGAAGCTGATAGTCCGCCAACTCAGTGGCAATGGCGCTCCTGGGCATGCCGTCGAATTCGGTGGAATCCGGCGTCTGCACCACGACCAAGCCACCTTCCCCCTTGATCGCACGCACGCCCAAGGTGCCGTCAGAGCCGGTGCCTGAGAGCACGATGGCCACGGCATTCTCACGCTGGTCCTGCGCCAGGGAGCGGAAAAAATAATCGATGGGCAAGCGTTGACCGTGCGGTAGGGACGGCTGCAGCAATTGCAGTGCGCCGTTGAGGATCGCCAAGTCGTGGTTGGGCGGGATGATGTAGACGCAGTTGGCCTTGACCACTACCCCGTCCACGTCCACGACCACCGGCATGCGGGTATAGCGGCTGATAATTTCCGCCAGGATGCTTTCGTGGTTGGGAGCCAGGTGCTGAACCAGTACGAAGGCCATGCCGGGTTCGGAGCTGGCAGGCAGGCCGGAAAAAAAGGCCTGGAATGCTGCCAAGCCACCGGCAGACGCGCCTATGCCGACGATAGGAAACGCAGCGGTGGCCACCACTGCATCGACAGCCGCAGGGTGCGGGACTTGGGTCGACGCTTCAGCAGCAGCCGACTTGGTCTCTTGCGGGCGTCCATTTCTTTTGGTTTGCTTGCTTGGCATAGTATGGATTTATCTAAACGACCATGTTACCCGTCTGCCTTGCTCCAACTTGACGACAGCATCATTGCCCAGAGGCTCTGCATGTCTAGGAACTGCGTATTCGTTCGCAGGCAATAAAGTCTGAGCTTGGATTATAAATTTGGCTAAATAATTTGCTGGGAAATTGCAAAAAAACGGCCATGGTCTTCCTAGGCTGGAGTGACATCCTGCGCGGTGAATGAGTCTGTGGCGCGTTACTTGCGTCATCATTGGGCATGTCTGATGCCATCCGAATTGTTGTTATTTCTCCCGATCTGGACCTGGCCGACCCGCAGGACGAGCACTCCATTGAGCAAGCCGAGCGCTCGCGTAGTCTTCGCATCGGCCTGCTGGAGAGCGGCTTCAATCTGGTGGCATCGCTGCCGGCGGACGTGTTTCTGACTGAGCGCCTGGCCCAGTTGCGCCCCGACCTGATCATTGTGGACGCCGAGAGCGATGCCCGCGACGCGCTAGAGCATGTGGTGATGGCCACGCGCGATGCACGCCGCCCAATCGTGATGTTCACCAACGACCATGACAGCGGCAACGCCCGCGCTGCCGTCGCTGCCGGGGTCACTGCCTACATCGTGGCAGGTCTACAGCCTGACCGCATACGCCCGATTTTGGACGTGGCCATGGCCCGTTTCCAACAGGAGCAGGCGCTGCGCCAGGAATTGGCCGATGCGCGCAACGAGATCAACCAGCTCAGTGCCAGCGCGCAGGAGCGCCGAGTGATTGACCGCGCCAAGGCCTTGCTGATTGAACGCCAGAAGCTCAGCGAGAACGACGCCTACGCCCGCCTGCGCAAGGCCGCCATGGACAAGAACCTGAAGATTGTGGAGGTGGCCCAGCGCATGCTGGACGTGGCCGATTTGCTCGGTTAGATCTGCGCACTTTCGGGTGAGAAATACGCGTAATTGGTGCATTGCACAAGAAGGGTGCGAGTTTTGAAGGCACTTCTGGCCGCAGGCCGGCGTGGCACTCTGCGCCGTCCGTGTCCCCCGCCCGCTTGGGCGGGCTCCTCCTTTACCTACCGTCGCAGAGCGCCGCACCGTCCTGCGTCAGCCTGCATGGTGGGTTCTCATAAGCCGGAGCGGCTGGAGTTATCTCACTTGGCATGCCACTTGCATAGATAAAACCAAGACCAGCAATGGTCAAGCGATGTGCAGCGGCCAACGGCGGTTGCAGCATATCCACCGGACAAAGGCGTCCCCACAGCTACACATGCTTCAAGCGATGTGTGGCCTGTGCGGACGCCTTTTTGTTTTGTTTTTTATCTCTGGAGTTTTGCCATGACGGATCTTCTGAAAACCAAGCTCACACGCCGCGCCGTGTTGCAAACCGCCGCCATCGGCGCCTTTGGTGTGGACCCCGCGCTGCGCGCAGCCGTCTATGCCGGCGGCTCTGACGCCCCGGAAAAAACCGAGGTGAAAATCGGCTTCATTCCGCTGACCGACTGCGCCAGCGTGGTCATGGCGTCCGTCCTGGGGTTTGACCAAAAGTATGGCGTCAAGATCATCCCCAGCAAGGAATCCAGCTGGGCCAGCGTTCGCGACAAACTGGTCAATGGCGAGCTTGACTTTGCCCATGTGCTCTATGGCCTGGTGTATGGCGTGCATCTCGGAATCGGCGGCCCCAAGAAAGACATGGCCGTGTTGATGACACTCAACAACAACGGCCAGGCCATCACGCTGTCCAAGAAGCTGGCCGACAAGGGCGCGGTGGATGGTGCCGGGCTTGCGAAGCTGATGAGGGCCGAGAAGCGCGAATACACCTTCGCACAAACCTTCCCCACCGGCACCCATGCCATGTGGTTGTACTACTGGATGGCTGCCAACGGCATCAACCCGATGGCCGACTCCAAGGTCATCACGGTGCCGCCGCCGCAAATGGTGGCGAACATGCGCGTGGGCAATATGGACGGCTTCTGCGTGGGCGAGCCCTGGAACCACCGCGCCATCATCGACGGCATTGGTGTGACCGCCACCACCACGCAGGACATCTGGAAAGACCACCCGGAAAAAGTGCTGGGCACCACCGGCGACTTCGCCCGGAAATACCCCAACACCGCGCGCGCTGTGACGGCTGCGATTCTGGAAGCCAGCAAGTGGATAGACGCCGGCCTGCAGAACAAGAACAAGATGGCCGAGACCATTGCCGACAAGAGCTATGTGAACACCAGCGTGGACGCCATCAACCAGCGCATCTTGGGCCGCTACCAGAACGGCATGGGCAAGACCTGGGACGACCCCAACTACATGAAGTTCTACAACGACGGCGCGGTGAATTTCCCCTACCTGTCGGACGGCATGTGGTTCCTGACGCAGCAAAAGCGTTGGGGTCTGTTGAAGGAGCATCCCGACTATCTGGCTGTCGCCAAGCAGATCAACCAGATCGATATCTACAAGCAGGCAGCAAGCGCGACCAAGACACCGGTGCCCAAGGATGCGATGCGTACTTCCAAGCTGATGGATGGCATCGTGTGGGACGGCAAGGACCCCAAGAAATATGCCGACGCTTTCAAGATAAAGGTTTAAAGGAATCATCATGGTGAGCGCTGTTTTTCATTCCCCCTTGGCCACTGCGGCCGAAGATGTGGCCGTCATGAAGGTGGCGACTCCTGTTGCGGCCAAGGCTGCTGCGGCACCGGCTCCGCTTCGTGCCGATGCCAAACCCGGCTATGACTGGAACGGTCTCGTAATGGCCGTCATGCCGCCGGTGCTGGGCATGGTTCTGCTGGTGCTGATCTGGTCCATGGTCAGCATGGGCACGGCCGGCAGCATCCCCACGCCGATCGAAACGGCCAAGCAGGCTGTTTCGCTATTAAGCGACCCCTTCTACCGCAAGGGCCCCAACGACCAGGGCGTGGGCTGGAATGTGCTGGCCTCGCTGCAGCGTGTGGCACTTGGCTTTGGTCTTGCGGCCATCGTCGGCATCCCGGCAGGTTTTGTCATCGGCCGCTTTGACTTCATGAGCCGCATGTTCAACCCGCTGATCAGCCTGATGCGCCCGGTGTCGCCCCTGGCCTGGTTGCCCATCGGCCTCTTGGTGTTCAAGGGTGCGAATCCGGCAGCCATCTGGACCATCTTCATCTGCTCGATCTGGCCCATGGTCATCAACACCGCCGTGGGCGTGCAGCGCGTGCCGCAGGACTACATGAACGTGGCCCGCGTGCTGAATCTCTCCGAGTGGAAGATCGTCACCAAGATCCTGTTCCCCTCGGTGTTGCCCTATATGTTGACCGGCGTGCGCCTGGCAGTGGGCACCGCCTGGCTGGTGATCGTGGCCGCCGAGATGCTGACCGGTGGTGTGGGTATCGGCTTCTGGGTCTGGGACGAGTGGAACAACCTCAACGTCAAGAACATCATCATCGCCATTTTTGTCATCGGCATCGTCGGCCTGATGCTCGAATACGCCCTGATCAAAATCGCATCCGCATTCACATTTGAAGAGGTGAAGTCATGAACCCGCAGAGCCGCCTCAAGGGCGAATACCGCAGCGCGCCGCGCGAAGGTTTGTCAGTTGGCACAGAAACAATGAACGCCAAGTTCATCGAGATCCAGAACGTCGCCCAAACCTTCAAGACCAAGAAGGGCAGTTTCCCGGCCCTGCGCGATGTCAACCTCACCGTGGCCAAGGGCGAGTTCGTGACCCTGATCGGCCACAGCGGTTGCGGCAAGTCCACGTTGTTGAACCTGATTGCGGGCCTGACCATGCCCACTGCTGGCCACTTGCTCTGTGCCAACCGCGAAATCGCCGGCCCGGGTCCCGAGCGCGCCGTGGTGTTTCAGAACCACTCGCTCTTGCCCTGGTTGACCTGCTTCGAGAACGTGTACCTGGGCGTGGAGCGCGTGTTTGGCGCGGCCTCCAAGAGCACCGGTGCCGCATCTGAAAACAAGGCCCAATTGAGGGCACGCACCGATGCCGCCCTGGCGCTGGTGGGCCTGACGGCAGCAGCGCAAAAGCGCCCCGGCGAAATATCGGGCGGCATGAAACAGCGCGTCGGCATTGCCCGGGCCCTGGCCATGGAGCCAAAGGTGTTGCTGATGGACGAACCCTTTGGTGCGTTGGACGCGCTCACCCGCGCCAAGCTGCAGGACGAGCTGCTGGAGATCGTGGCCCGCACGCAAAGCACGGTGGTGATGGTGACCCACGATGTGGACGAGGCCGTGCTGCTGTCCGACAAGATCGTGATGCTGACCAACGGGCCTGCCGCCACCATCGGCGAGGTTCTCTCTGTTGATCTGGTGCGGCCTCGGTCGCGGGTGGCGCTGGCCGATAGTCCTGCTTACCTGGGCTACCGCAAGGCGGTGATTGACTTCTTGTATACGCGCCAAGCCCACGTTGAGAAGGCGGCCTGATCATGGACATGAACCTTCCCCCGCTGAAAAAACAGAAGCTCGTCATGGTCGGCAACGGCATGGCCGGTGTTCGCACCATCGAAGAACTACTCAAAATTGCCCCTGAGCTGTATGACATCACGGTGTTCGGCACCGAGCCCCATCCCAACTACAACCGCATCCTGCTGAGCCCGGTGCTGGCCGGCGAGCAGACGCTGGAAGAAATCATCCTCAACCCCTTCAGCTGGTACGAAGAAAACGGCATCACCCTGCACGCGGGCAAGACCGTCACCGAGGTGGACCGTGTCAAGCGCATCGTGCGCGCCACGGCCGCCGACGGCAGCGTGATTGAAGCTGCGTACGACCGCCTGCTGATGTGCACCGGCTCCAACCCCTTCATCCTGCCCGTTGCCGGCCGGGACCTGGAAGGCGTGATTGCCTACCGCGACATTGCCGACACCAACGCCATGATTGACGCGGCCACCCGATTCAAACACGCGGTGGTGATCGGTGGCGGGCTCTTGGGTCTAGAAGCCGCCAACGGCCTGATGCTGCGCGGCATGACCGTGACCGTCGTGCACGTCATGCCCACGCTGATGGAGCGCCAGTTGGACAGCGTGGCCGGCGGCCTGCTGCGAAAGTCGCTGGAAGAGCGCGGCCTGAACTTTTTGATGGGTGCACAGACGCAGGAACTGGTTGGGAGCGAAGGCGAGGGCAAGGGCGGCCGCGTGAAGGCTATCAAGTTCAAGGACGGCACGGAAGTTCCGGCCGACCTGGTCGTGATGGCCGTGGGCATTCGCCCCAACACGGCGCTGGCCCAGAGCATGCGCCTGCATGTGGACAAGGGCATTGTGGTGACCGACACCATGCAGACCGTGACCGATGCGCGCATTTACAGCGTGGGCGAATGCGCCGCGCACCGCGGCATTGCCTACGGTCTGGTGGCGCCGCTGTTCGAGCAGGGCAAGGTCGCAGCCAACCATCTGGCGATGCACGGCATTGGCCGCTACCAGGGCTCGCTGACCTCCACCAAGCTGAAGGTGACGGGCATTGATCTGTTCTCCGCCGGTAACTTCCAAGGCGGCGCCAATACCGAAGAGATCGTGATGAGCGACCCCTTTGGAGGCGTCTACAAAAAGCTGGTGATCCAGGACGACAGATTAGTCGGTGCCTGCATGTATGGTGACACCGTGGACGGCAGCTGGTACTTCAAGCTGCTGCGCGACGGCCGCAGCATTGCCGACATCCGCGACAAGCTGATGTTTGGCGAAAGCAATATCGGCGACGTCGGCCACGAGGGCCACAGCAAGGCCGCCAGCATGCCCGACGAAGCGGAAGTGTGCGGTTGCAATGGCGTGACCAAGGGCGCCATCTGCAAGGCCATCAAGCAGAAGGGTCTGTTCACCATCGAGGAGGTGCGCAAGCACACCAAGGCCAGCGCGTCCTGCGGGTCCTGTACCGGCCTGGTGGAACAGATTCTGATGTTCACCGCCGGTGGCGACTACTCCGCCACGCCCAAGACCAAGGCCATGTGCGGCTGCACCGAGCATGGCCACGAAGCCGTGCGCGAAGCGATCCGAACACCGCTGGCCGACGGTGGCAAGCTGCTTACCATTGCCCGGGTCTATGCCCACCTGGACTGGAAGACACCGAACGGCTGCGCCTCGTGCCGCCCGGCCATCAACTACTACCTGATCAGCAGCTGGCCCAAGGAGGCGGTGGACGATCCGCAAAGCCGCTTCATCAACGAGCGCAGCCACGCCAACATCCAGAAGGACGGCACCTACAGCGTCATCCCGCGCATGTGGGGCGGTGAGACCACCTCCGGCGAGTTGCGCCGCATCGCGGACGCGGTGGACAAGTACAACATCCCCACCGTCAAGGTCACCGGCGGCCAGCGCATCGATTTGCTGGGCGTGAAGAAGGAAGACCTGGTCTCTGTCTGGAAAGACATCGGCATGCCTTCCGGCCACGCCTATGCCAAGGCGCTGCGCACGGTGAAGACCTGTGTCGGTTCCGAGTGGTGCCGCATGGGCACGCAGGACAGCACGCAGATGGGCAAGGACCTGGAGCGTGCTTTTGTGGGCATGTATGCACCGCACAAGGTGAAGTTTGCGGTCTCTGGCTGCCCGCGCAACTGCGCCGAGGCCGGCATCAAGGACGTGGGAATCATCGGCGTGGACAGCGGCTGGGAGATGTACATCGCGGGCAACGGCGGCATCAAGACCGAGGTGGCGCATTTTTTCACCAAAGTGAAGACAGCGGCCGAGGTGCTGGAATACACCGGCGCCTTCTGCGAGCTGTACAGGCAAGAGGGTTGGTACTTGGAGCGCACCGTGCATTACGTCAACCGTGTCGGCCTGGACTACGTGAAGAAGCGCATCCTCGAAGACCACGCCGGCCGCCAGGCCCTGTGGGAGCGGCTGCAGTTCGCCCTGGATGGCGAGCCCGATCCCTGGTTCGACTTCAAGGACGCGCAGGTGGACACGCGCCAGTTTGACGCGCTGACGGCCAAAGTGGGAGAGACAGCATGAGCGCCGAATGGACCCGCATCTGCAACCTCACCGACATCCCGGTGCTGGGCTCGCGCCGCGTTGCCCGTGAAAGCGGCATGGACGTGGCGGTGTTTCGCAACAGCCAGGACGAGGTGTTTGCGCTGCTGGACCGCTGCCCGCACAAGGGCGGCCCTTTGAGCCAAGGCATCGTGTTCGGCACCCACGTGGCCTGCCCGCTGCATAACTGGAGCATAGGCCTGTGCGATGGCCAGGCCTCGCTGCCGGACGAGGGCTGCACGCCGAAGTTCAGCGTGAAGCTCGAAGACGGCGCGGTGTACCTGAAGACTTCCGAGCTGCAAGGCCACGCCACCGACTTGGTGCGGCCGATTGCCGGACCGGCACGTCGCAACGTCGTAGCCTAAGAGAAGCACGCTATGCAAGAGACGAGATCAACGTGCCCTTACTGCGATCTTGCTGCTGGCGCAGCATATCGCCTTGCGATCAATATGAAACACCTTCGTAGGGGCAATTCAAAGTGAAGGAGACTCACTCCACCTGCCCCTACTGCGGTGTGGGCTGCGGCGTCATCATCGAAAGCGAGGGCGCGCAGATCACCGGAGTGCGCGGTGATCCGGCGCATCCGGCCAACTTCGGTCGGCTCTGCTCCAAGGGCAGCACCCTGCATCTGACGGCCAGTGCGCCGGTGACCTTGCAGACGCGTCTCTTGCAACCCATGCAGCGGCTCTCGCGCGGCGCAGCGCCGCAGCCAGTGAGCTGGGACGCAGCCCTGGGCCACGCCACCAGCGCGTTTGCGCGCATCCTCCGCGACCACGGCCCGGATGCGGTGGGCTTTTACGTTTCCGGCCAGCTGCTGACCGAGGACTATTACGTCTTCAACAAGCTGGCCAAGGGCCTGATAGGCAGCAACAACATCGACACCAACTCGCGCCTGTGCATGAGCAGCGCGGTGGCCGGTTACAAGAAGACCCTGGGCGCCGACGCGCCGCCGGCCTGCTACGACGACGTCAATTTTGCAAGCACGCTGTTCATCGTCGGCTCCAACACCGCGTACGCCCACCCGGTGCTGTTCCGCCGTATCGAGGACGCGAAGAAGAACAACCCGGCGCTGAAGATCGTCGTGGTGGACCCGCGCCGCACCGACACCGCCGACATGGCCGACCTGCATCTGGCGATACAGCCCGGCACCGATGTGATGCTGTTCAACGGCATGCTGCACCTGATGCTGTGGGAGGGCTGGCTGGATGCGGCCTATGTGGCGGCGCACACCAGCGGCTTCGAGGAGCTGAAGGACACAGTGCGCGACTGCACGCCCGATGCCGTCGCTCAGATTTGTGGCATCAGCAAGGATGCCTTGCTGCAGGCCACGCGCCTGTTTGCGGGCTTGGGCCAGGCGGTCCAGCACTTTGGCAGCGGCCCGGTGCCGCGCCTGCCCACACTGAGCCTGTATTGCCAGGGCCTGAATCAAAGCAGCAGCGGCACGGCCAAGAACGCTGCGCTGATCAACCTGCACCTGGCCACTGGCCAGATCGGCAAGCCCGGCGCAGGCCCCTTCTCGCTCACCGGCCAGCCCAATGCCATGGGCGGGCGCGAAGTGGGCGGCCTGGCGAATCTGCTCAGCGCCCACCGTGACTTGTCCAACCCCGCACACCGCGCCGAAGTCGCCGCCCTTTGGGGTGTGGACGCTGTGCCCGATAAGCCCGGCAAGACGGCCGTAGAAATGTTCCAGGCCGCCGCCGACGGAGAAATCAAAGCGCTGTGGATTGCCTGCACCAACCCGGCCCAAAGCATGCCCGATCAAGCCACGGTTCGCCGCGCTCTGGAGCGCGCCGAACTGGTGATCGTGCAGGAGGCCTTTGCGACGACCTCCACCTGCGCCTACGCAGATTTGCTGTTGCCCGCCACCACCTGGGGCGAGAAGGAGGGCACGGTCACCAACAGCGAGCGCCGTATCAGCCGCGTGCGCGCGGCTGTGGTGCCGCCTGTTGCTGAAGGCACCATTGGCAACGGGCCGCGCCACGATTGGTCCATCGCCACGGAATTCGCGCAACGTCTGGAGCGGGCCTTGGGCAAAACAGGCCCCACGCTGTTCCCCTATGCGAGCCCGGAATCCATTTGGAACGAACACCGCGAATCCACCCGCGGCCGCGACCTGGACATCACTGGTCTGAGCTATGCGATTCTGGAAGGCGCACCGCAGCAATGGCCCTATGCGCAAGACGCGTCAACGGGAAAGGCCCGCCTCTACACCGACGGCATCTTCCCCACGCCCGACGGCCGGGCACGCTTCGCCAACGTGTGCTACCAGCCGGTGGCCGAGCCGCGCGATGCGCGCTACCCGTTCTCGCTCAACACCGGCCGCCTTCGCGACCAGTGGCATGGCATGAGCCGCACCGGCACGCTGGGCCGCCTGTTTGGCCATGTGCGTGAACCTGCGCTGCAGATGCACCCGCAGGATATGGCGCGGCGCCTGCTGGCCGAGGGCGATTTGGTGCAGGTGACTTCCCAGCGCGGCTCCATCCTGGTGCCGGTGCAGGCCAGCGCCGAGCAGGGGATGAGCCAGGTGTTTCTGGCCATGCACTGGGGCGAAGAGTTTTTGAGCGGGCGCAGCAGCACCGGCAGCCGTTTGGCCGGTGTCAATGCGCTCACCACACCGGCCTTCTGCCCCGATTCCAAACAGCCCGAGTTCAAACATGCGGCCGTCAAGGTGCTCAAGGCCGACCTGCCCTGGACTCTTCTTGCCATGGCCTGGCTGCCAGCGGGCGAGGTGCTGGCGGCACGCGAGCAACTGCAGGCGCTGATGGCCGAATTCCCCTTTGCCTCGTGCGTGCTGTTTGCCAACACCGCAGCTGCGGGGGACGTGGAGCGCCAGGGCTTGCTGTTCCGCGCCGCCGCCCATGCGGCCGTGCCCGCCGCCCTGCTGGAGCGCATCGAAGCCCTGCTGCGACTGCAGGGGCCCGAGGCCCTGCGCTATGCCGATGCCAAGCTCGGCCAGCGCCGCGCCATGCGCCTGCAGCGCGTGGGCAAGGACACGCGCCTGGACGGCTTTCTGCTGGCCGGCGACACCAGTGCTCAGGCCTGGATCAGCGGCCTGCTGCAGGAGGAGCTGCCGGCACAGGCCTATGGCCGCGCGCTGCTGCTGCCGGTCGCCAAGCCGCCGGTGCCGGTGGTGTCCAAGGGTAAAGTGGTGTGTACCTGCTTCAATGTCAGGGACATCGCAATCGAGGACCATTTGCGCAGCTGCTCCGGCACCGATTCCGAGAGACTGGCAAAATTGCAGGCTGCGCTGCAATGCGGCACCCACTGCGGCTCCTGCGTTCCCGAACTGCAGCGCATGGTGCGCAACAGTCATTCCATCATTCCCATACTGGCTGCCCAAGCCGCCTGAACAGTGAACAACGATCTCTCTTTCCATTCCGCCCGTGGCCAGGTGACCTTGGTGGGCGCCGGCCCGGGCGACCCGGAGCTGCTGACCATCAAGGCCCTGAAGGCGATCCAGGCCGGCACCGTATTGATGGTGGATGACCTGGTGAGCGAGGCGATCGTGGCGCTGGCATCGCCTACGGCACGCGTGGTCTGGGTCGGCAAGCGCGGAGGTTGCAAGTCGACGCCGCAATCGTTTATTGAGAAGCTGATGATCACCGCCGCGCTTGAGGGCGAGCGGGTGGTGCGCCTGAAAGGCGGTGACCCGTTTATGTTTGGTCGCGGCGGTGAAGAGGTGGAGCATCTGCAAGCCGCCGGTGTGCGGGTCACGGTGCTCAACGGCATTACCGCAGGTCTGGCAGCCGTCACCTCGCTCAACACGCCACTGACGCACCGCGACCATGCGCACGGCGTGGTGTTTGTTACCGGCCACGCCAAGCCCGGCGACACGGGCACCGACTGGCGCGCCCTGGCGAACACCGCAAGGCAAGCCAGGCTGACCTTGGTGATTTACATGGGTGTGAGCGGTGCGGCCCACATTCAGGCCGAGCTGCTGCAGGGCTTAAGCGCCGACACGCCTGTGGCCATCATCCAGAACGCCAGCCTGGCGCAGCAGCGCCACGCCGCATGCCATTTGTCGGAGCTGGCCGACACCATCGAACGCGAAGGTCTGGGCAGCCCCGCCGTCATCGTGGTGGGTGATGTGGTGCAGGGCCTGCTGGCGGTAGCAGAGCCTTTGCGGGCTGGCGTCGGCGCATAACACGCGTCTGGCTGCCGCCGTTCGGCCGCACAATCAGGTCTCCCAAATCACACGCTGAGTTTTGAATAATATGAACCTGCACACCTGGTGGCTGTTTGTTGCCATGGCCTTTGTGGTCTCCGCCACACCGGGGCCGAACATGCTGCTGGTGATGAGCCATAGTGCGCGCTTCGGCTGGCGCAGTTCAATAGCCACCATGTGCGGCTGCATGACCTCGCTCTTGGCCATGATGAGCATCTCGGCGGCCGGTATGGGTGCGCTGCTACATGCCTTCCCAGCAGTATTCGATGCCATGCGCCTGACCGGTGCCGCTTACCTGGCCTACCTGGGTGTGCAGGGCTGGCGCAGCAAGGTGGCGGATCAGAAGGATGATGCGCAAGCTGCTGCCCGCGAAATTGCCATGCCGCACCAGCTCTACCGCCAGGGCATGCTGGTGGCGGCAAGCAACCCCAAGGCCATCCTGTTTGCAGCCGCCTTCTTTCCGCAGTTTCTGGATCCTGCGGCGCCTAAGTTGCCGCAGTTCTCCATCCTGCTCGCGACCTTTGCCGTGATCGAGGTGAGTTGGTACCTGGTCTATGCGCTGGGCGGCCACAAGCTTTCGCACTTCCTGCGCCGGGCCAGCGTGATGCGCGTATTCAACCGTGTCACCGGCGGAATTTTCATTGCTTTCGCCGTGCTGATGGCTACCGTTCGCGAATAAGGGCCGTTAAGCTCTGGTCTTTTCGGGAGATCAGAACATGCCAATCGGTGATCCACAGTTTGACGCAGGCCTTTCCACGCGCAAGCAGGTGATGGGCGAGGACTTTGTAGCGCGGGCCTTTGAAGGCGTGACCGCGTTTAACGCGCCGCTGCAGGAGCACATCACCCGCAATGCCTGGGGCGATGTGTGGCAGCGCCCGGGCCTGGACCTGAAGACGCGCAGCTTGGTGACGGTGGCCATGCTCACCGCCTTGGGTAAACAAAATGAGCTTAAGGGCCATGTACGCGGCGCGCTCAACAATGGCGCCACCGTTCAGGAGATTCAGGAAGTGCTGCTGCACGCCACGGTGTATTGCGGCGTGCCGACGGCGGTGGAGGCGTTTCGCAGCGCGGCCGAGGTAGTGGGCTCTGCCGGCCAATGAGCGGTACGCGTCGCCCTTTGTAATGTGCTCTGATGCGGATGTTTTGGGTGGGCGCTTGTCTCAATGATGCGACAAGGCGGGGTTCGGGGCGGTGCCTGGCATGAATATTTGCACCAACATGCTGAATTTGATTGTTTAATTAAGGCGGATCATTATTCGAATATCAAGGTTCAAGGGTGCATATGACAGTTTGCGAGGTGTCGCGGAGCAGCCGCGCTTGTGCGTTGGTGAGTCTGCTATGGGCCAGTCAGCTTGCAATGGGGCAAACGCCGCCCGATGCGGGACGCATCCTGCAAGACACCCGCCTGCCTGCGGCGCAGTCTGAGCCATTGGCCGTGCCCCCAATAGAAGCGTCTGCTGCGCCGCACGCCAAGCCAGCCGCCTCGCCCAATGACGCCACGGTGCAGGTCAGTCAGTTCACATTCAGCGGCAACGCCGCGCTTTCCTCCGAAACACTGAGCCTGGCACTGGCGCCTTGGGTGGGCCGTCCGCTCAACTTTGGGCAACTGATAGAGGCCGTGGAGGCGGTAGAGGCGCGCTACAAGAAGTCGGGCTTCTTTCTGGCGCAGGCCAATCTGCCGCCGCAAAAAATCCATGATGGCGAGATTGAAATCAGCATCAGCGAAGGCCGCTTGGGCGAGACGCGGCTGGAGGGCGAAAGCCTGATTGCCGCCAACGTGGTGTATGACTATCTGGACCGCCTGCCCAAGCAGCAGGCCCTGGTGCTGGCCATGGTGGAGCGTCAGGTGCTGCTGATCAATGAGCTGGCCGGAAGCAAGGTCAATCTGGACCTGCAGGCAGGGGACCTGCCCGGCACCACCGACGTGGTGCTGACCCAGGTGGCAGACCAGCCGCTCAATGGCAAGTTGGAAATCAACAACTACGGCGCCCCATCCACCGGCCAAAACCGCGTTGGACTCACATTGCTGGGCAACAGCCTGTTCCAACAGGGCGAGCGAATCACCTTCAACACCATGACCAGCGACACCAGTGGCCTGCTCAGTTACACCCTGCGCGGCGAGTTGCCGGTTGGCGGGGACGGCTGGCGCGTCAGTGCCACGGCCAGCCGCGCCAGCTACAGCCTGGGCGGCGACTTTGCCGCGCTCGATGCCAGTGGCGTGGCCGACTCTTTGCGCGCCGGTGTGGCCTATCCCCTGTTGCTCAGCCGCAGCAAAAATCTGCGCTTCCAGCTAGATGCCGATCAAAGCCATCTGGTGGACAATTTCAGGGCCAGTGCCACCTATCTGGACAAGCAATCCGCCGGTCTGAGCCTGAGCGCCAATGCCGACTGGACCGACGAAGCCGGCGGCAGCAACCGCATGGACCTGGTGTTGCGAAGCGCCAGACTCGCCCTGGGCGCCGCAGCTGCCCAGCAGGACACTTATGCCACCGAGGGCGACTTTGGCAAGCTGGTGTTCAATGCCACGCGCCAGCAGTCGCTCATGGCCAGGCTGAGCCTGCAGCTGGGCCTGAGCTGGCAAGAGGCCAGCAAAAACCTGGACTCATCCGAAAAGTTTTCGTTGGGCGGCCCGCAGACCATGCCCGGCTATGGCAACGGCGATGGCATTGGCGACGCCGGTTACCAGCTCAAGCTGCAACTGCGCTATGAGGCGCTGCCGGGTCTGGCCCTTAGCCTGTTCAGCAATTACGCCAACCTGAAGCTGCATGAAGCCGCGCTGGCAAGCGACGCCAGCAACGAGCGCATCCTCAGCGACTACGGTCTGGGTGCGGACTGGGCGCTGGGCAAACACGTAAGCGCCAGCGCCCTGATGGGCTGGCCCAGCAAGGTCGCCAGCAATCCGGCCGACAACGACAAACCACGCTTCTGGCTCACCGCAGCCTACGCCTGGTAAACACCACAAAGCGACAGGGAGCTAGCCGCATGAACCATATTTACCGACTCGTCTGGAGCAGCCTCAGCGGCGCTTGGGTTGCGGCAGCAGAAACCAGCCCTGCCTGCGGCAAGGCCGGTACCGTGCTTCGCGCCACCGCGCCCATGCTCAAGCGCGCAGCAAAGCCGCCGCTTGAAGCGACCCTGCCGCGACTGAGCCTGGCGCTCGCCTGCTTGCTGGCCCTTCCGGCCCATGCACTGGATGCCGCTGCCCTGCCCAAGGGCGGGCAAGTCACGGCGGGTAGTGCCAGCATCAGCAGCAGCGGCAACACGCTGCAGGTGTTGCAAAACAGCCAACGGGCCGCGCTGGACTGGCAGAGCTTTCAGATCGGCTCTGGCGCTACGGTCAACTTTGTGCAGCCCAACAGCAGCGCAGTGGCACTCAACCGCGTCCTGGGCAACGATGCCAGCCAGATCTATGGCCAACTCAACGCCAACGGCCAGGTGTTCTTTAGCAACCCCAATGGCATGTTGTTTGCGCCCGGCAGTCAGGTCAATGTGGGCGGCCTGCTGGCCACCACGCTCGGCATTGGCAACGACGATTTCATGGCGGGCAATTACCTGTTCAGCAAGGCCGGCAGCGGCAGCATCAGCAACGCAGGCCTCATCAACGCGCAAGGCAGCATCGCCCTGGTGGGCAAGCAGGTGCAAAACGCCGGGCAACTGATTGCCACCACCGTCACCCTGGCCGCTGGCAACACCGTCGCACTAGACCTGAGCGGCGACGGCCTGATTCGTGCGCGGGTAGTGGACGCTGCTTTGCAGTCCAGCATAGAAAACTCCGGCAGCATTACTGGCACTGCGGCCGTCACCCTGACTGCCGGCCAGGTACAAAGCGCGCTCCATAGCGTAGTGAACAACAGCGGGGTCATCAAGGCGACTGGTTTGTCCATGCAGGGCGGCGAGATTGTGCTGCAGGGCGGCAGCGTTCTGAATTCGGGCTTGCTTGATGTGTCCGGTGCCACGGGCGGGGGCAGCATCCAGCTGATGGGCGATATGGCTCAGGGCCAAGTGAGCTTGGCCGGTACGCTGGACGCGTCGGCCCCGCAGTCGGGTGATGGCGGTTCCATAGAAACCAGTGCGGCGCATGTCAAGGTGCTGGACGGCACCAAGGTAAGGACCCTGGCGGCAAACGGAAAAAGCGGTCGCTGGCTGATAGACCCGATGGACTTCAATATTGGCGGTGCCAATGCCGACATATCTGCTACTGCACTGAGCAGCAATTTGGGTGGTGGCGATGTACAGATCCAAAGCAGCGCCGGCACCCAGGTGACTGCCGGCAATGGCGACATCAATGTCAACGACGCGGTGAACTGGAGCGCCAACCAACTGACGCTGACGGCCCAGGGCAACATCAACATCAATGCCAATCTCAATGGGGGCACAGCCGGTAAGTTGGCATTGGAGTATGGGCAGGGAGCTGTGGCTAAGGGCAATACGGCGGACTACTACCTCAACAACGGCAGCAGCATCAGCCTGCCGGCTGGCGGCAACTTCAGCACCAAGCTGGGCGGCGATGGTGCGACCATCGCTTACACCGTCATCACGGCCTTGGGTGCGGCGGGCAGCATGACTCAGACCGATTTACAGGGCATCAATGGCGGTTTGGCGGGCAACTATGCGCTGGGTGGTGATATCGATGCCAGCGGTACCGTGAATTGGAATAGTGGGTCCGGTTGGACACCTCTGGGCTATTACCCCTCTGCGGATCGCGCCGCGTTTTCCGGCACCCTGGCGGGTCTGGGTCATCGTGTCAGCAACTTAACGACGGTCACCAATTACGACGTCGGCGGACGGGATGCCGGATTGGTTTCCGACAACTCGGGCACGCTGCGCGATATCGGTCTGGTGAATGTTAGCGTGACGGGGGTCGGCAATTACACAGCTAGCGGCGGCATTGCCGGAGGCAACAGTGGCACGATCAGCAACAGCTATGCCACGGGCACTGTGGCTGCGGTGAGCTCTGTGGGCGGACTGGTTGGAAAAAATGATGGCACCGTTCGCAATAGCTACAGTATGGCGATCGCCTATGGAACCAGTGACGTCGGTGGACTGGTGGGTTACAACACCTTCGCCATCAGCAACAGCTACAGCACTGGGGCCGTCACCGGCACCAATGACATCGGCGGACTGGTGGGAAATAATATCGACGCCATCAGCAATAGCTACAGCACGGGTCTGGTATCGAGTGGCTCCCACACGGGCGGGCTGGTGGGTCTCAATGCCGGTAGCAGCGTCAGCAGCAGCTACTGGAATACCGATACCTCTGGTCAGTCGTCTGTCAACGCGGTCGGCATCGGACTGACTGCTGCGCAAATGCAACAGGCCAGCAGCTTTGGCGGCTGGAATGTGGCGAGCGGCAGTGGGAGCAGCGGCGTATGGCGCATTTATGCGGGCCAATCCAATCCCTTGCTGCGCAGCTTTTTGACACCGCTGACCGTGACCGCAAATGACGCCAGCAAGACCTATGACGCACAGGCTTATGCGGGCAGCAAGGGTGTGACATATTCGCTGCCGGTTTTGCAATCGCTCTTGCTGGGCTCTGTGTCCTATGTGGGGTCGCCGACCAACACGGTCAATGTGGGCAGCTATTTCATCGCTCCAACGGGCTTGTACTCAAGCCAGCAGGGTTATGACATCAGCTATGCCAGTGGAACGCTGGTCGTTTCACCGGCGTCGCTGACGGTGACCGGACTCAGCGCAGTCAGCAAGGTATATGACGCTGGGCTGAGCGCAGCACTGACCGGAACGGCGACGGTGACCCCCTTGCGTGGTGATGTGGTCAGCTTGACGGGCACGGCCTCGGCTGCCTTCGCCAACAAGAATGTGGGCACGGCCAAGGTCGTCACCACCTCTGGCTTGAGCCTGAGCGGCAGCGGCGCAGGCAACTACACCCTGTTGCAGGAAAGCACCACGGCCAATATCACACCGGCGACACTGACGGTGGTTGGCCTGAGCGCCACCAGCCGGGTTTATGACGCGACGATGGTCGCAGGTCTCACCGGCACGGCCACTGTGGCGGCCTTGAGCGGCGACACGGTCACCCTGGCTGGCACCGCCACCGGAGCGTTTGCCAACAAGAATGTGGGCACGGCCAAGGTCGTCACCACCAGTGGCTTGAGCCTGGGCGGAGCCGATGCGCTGAACTACACCTTGGTACAAGAAAGCACCACGGCCAACATCACACCGGCGACACTGACGGTGAGCGGCATCACAGCCGCCAACAAGACCTACGACGGAACCGCGTTTGCCACGGTGAGCGCGACCAACGCGCTGTACGGCGGCTTGATCAGTGGTGACGCGGTCAGCGTTGCGGCGACCGGCGTCTTCACTGACAAGAACGCTGCCCTTGGTAAAACGGTGACGTTGGCCAGCAGCTACAGCGGAGCCGATGTGGGAAACTACAACATCAGCAACCAGGGCAGCACCACGGCCAACATCACGCAACTCGCGTCTGTGGCCTGGGTCGGTGGCAGCTCTGGACTCTGGTCCGTGGCGGCCAATTGGGCGGGTGGCGCCTTGCCTAATGCCAGCAATGTTGCCGCAGTCATCTTGCCCCAGGGCGCCAGCGTGACCTATGACGCGGCTACAGGGCTGACCCAACTGAGCAGCCTGACGCAAGCGAGCAGTTTGTCCAATCTGGGCGGACTCACGCTAGCAGGCGGACAGCTGACGCTGAACTCCAGCCTAAGCCTGCCGAGCCTGCGCTTGAATAGTGGCAGCCTGAATGTCAACGGCGATCTCAGCAGCCCCGACTTTTTCCAAACCGGTGGCACATTGGGTGGCAGTCTGGTGAACGTGACGCTGGCCAGTCTGAGCAGCATGAGTCTGAGCAGTTTGAATGCCAGCAAAAGCGTGACTTTGAGCGCGGCAGGCTCAATTCAGGGCACTGTTGCCACAAGCGCTGGTGCTCCCAGTGGGCCAGACATCAGCGCACCGCAGGTTTCTCTCAGCGCAGCAACCGGCATTGGCAAGGTCGGCTCACCCTTGAAGCTGGTGGCTTCGGCATTGTCGGTCCACACGCTGGCGGGCCCGGTGCAGATCAGCAACACGCCGGTGGCCGGGGTGACGATTTCCAGCCTGACGACGGGGGACGCGTCGGATCTGGCCTATATGCAGTCCGGCCAGTCTCTGGCCATCAGCGACGTTGTGTCTACGGTCGGCGGTGCGGTGCTGATTGATCCGCCGACATCGCTGAGCATGAGCCCCGCGGCCAGCATCTCGTCCGGCGGCGGTGCGGTGGTGTTGCAGGCCAGCAGCGATATCAGCCTGAGCCGGGTGGATGCCGGTTCGGGCAGCGTGTCGATTGCCTCCAGCGGCGGCGCCATCAGTGCAGTCACCAGCGGCAACAACATCACGGCTGGATCCCTTCGCCTGGCCGCTCCTGGCAGTGTGCAACTGGCTTATGTGGCAAGCTCGTTGGATACCTCGGGCGTGGGGGGCGGGCTGTCGGTGGTGAATAACTCGGCAGCGTCTGCCTCGGTCACTGCGTTGATTGCCTCCACGATTCAGCCGGTTCTTGCGCCCACGGTGAATGCCGTCGATTCTGTCGCAACCACGAGTACAGGCCCGACGAACAGCGCGACGACGGCTGGCACTGCGGCCAGCACGGAGCCCACAGCAAGCGCACCGGCGGACAGCGCTAGCCCAGCGAACCCCAAGCCAGCCGCTACCGCCCCGGCCGCCGTCCAAACCTTGGTGGTTGGAACCTCGACGGTGCAAAAGCCGGCTAGTGAAATCGTGCAGGCCGCCAAGCCCAAGGGCCAGCAACTGATGTGCAGAAGGGGTTGAACATGAACAGGTTTTCAATGCATCAACGAAGTTTCCGGTTTCCGCTGCAGTTGCTTGCGGGTATGTTGCTGAGCGCTGCGGTCTGGGCCCATACCGGCACGATCACCCATTTGTCCGGCGTGGTTTCTGTACGCAAGGCCGACGGGGCGTCTCTGGCGGCAAGCACCGGTACCCAGGTTCAAGGCGGCGATACCATCATCACGGGACCGGCAGGTTTTGTCCGTATGGAAATGAGCGATGGCAGCGAGATGATTCTGCGACCGGATTCGCAGCTGAAGATTGAGGTCTACAGTTTTGACAGCGCCAAACCGCAAGAAGACAAATTCGTGTTGTCCATGCTCAAGGGCGGCCTGCGCGCGCTCACCGGGCTGGTCAGCAAGCGCGGTGACCACGACGCCTACCAGCTCAAGACGCCCACTGCCACCATTGGCATCCGCGGCACACAGTTTGACGGTCGCGTCTGTCAGAGCAGTTGCGGTTCGCTGCCGGACGGTGACTACTTCACGGTGAAGTCCGGAGCCATTCAGGCCTCCAACGACGCCGGCTCGGTGCTGGTACCGATGGGCAAGGTGGTGTTTGTTCCGTCCACATTGCCTCCTGTGCTTTTGCCCAGAGACCCCGGTATTGGCTTTAGTCCGCCTGCGGCAATCCCCAAACTGGATGTCAAGAAGGTGGCGGCACTGGTGGCGGCAGCGACGGGCCCCGCGAACGCACCGGCGCCAAGCGGCAACGCTGCTGCACCTGCACCTGCACCGGCTGCGCCCAGCACTGCTCCCAGCCCGGCGCCTGGCGGCGGTGACACGGAATGCGTGGTGCAGTAAGCGCCTCACACCCATAAAAAAACCGGACCCTTGGGTCCGGTTTTTTGTTGCCTGCACAACCGAAGTTGTGCAGTAGGTCGCAACGCTTAGTGTCCGGATGCTCCAGAAGCACCCAGGCCGGTTTCAGACCGAACTTGCTGGGCCGGGAAGGCTGCACGTTCCTTGGCGGCGTTTGCGCTGCGGTCCATGATGGAGAACAGCCAGATGCCGACAAAGCCGATGGTCATGGAGAACAGGGCTGGCGAGCTATAGGGGAACCAGGCCGAGCCCTTGGGGTTGCCCAGAGTGGCTTCCCACACCGAAGGCGAGACGATGGTCAGGCCAACCGAGGAGATCAGACCCATGAAGCCGCCGATGACCGCGCCCTTGGTGGTGCAGTCTTTCCACAGCACCGCCATGAACAGCACGGGGAAGTTGGCGGACGCTGCAATCGCGAAGGCCAGCGACACCATGAAGGCGATGTTCTGCTTCTCGAAGGCGATGCCCAGAGCCACAGCCACGACGCCCAGTGCCACGGTGGTGTAACGCGAGACGCGCAACTCAGATGCGCTGTCGGCCTTGCCCTTCTTGATCAGCGTGGCATAGATGTCGTGGGACACCGCCGACGCGCCGGAGAGGGTCAAGCCAGCCACCACAGCCAGAATGGTGGCAAAGGCCACGGCCGAGATGAAGCCGAAGAACACATTGCCGCCGACCGCCTTGGCCACCAGCACGGCTGCCATATTGGCCGAGCCGCCGCCGCCCTTGATGACGCCGGTTGCGACGTTGGCAAATTCGGGGTTGGTCAGCACCAGGGTGATGGCACCGAAGCCGATGATAAAAATCAGCACGTAGAAGTAGCCGATCCAGGTGGTTGCCCACAGAACCGATTTACGGGCTTGCTTGGCATCCGGCACGGTGAAGAAGCGCATCAGGATGTGGGGCAGACCAGCAGTACCGAACATCAGGGCCATACCGAAGGAGATGGCGGAGATCGGGTCTTTCACGAAACCGCCAGGTCCCATGATGGCCAGGCCAATCTTGGCGGGGTTCAGGCCGTTGGCCTTTTCCGTGGCAGCGGCAGCGGCAGCCACCAGCTCAGGCGTGTTCGCAGCAGCCGTCAGGGCAGCAGCGGCAGTCACCGCGGCGGCTTGCGTGTTGCCGGCGATCAGGGTACGCACTTCGACGCCCTTGGCAAACAACGCTTCGGGGCTGAAGCCGAATTGCGCCATGACCATAAAGGCCATGAAGGTCACACCAGCCAGCAACATGCAGGCCTTGATGATCTGCACCCAGGTAGTTGCAGTCATACCGCCGAACAGCACATACACCATCATCAGCGCACCGACGATCACCACAGCCATCCAGTAGTCCAGGCCAAACAGCAGCTTGATCAGGGAGCCGGCACCCACCATCTGGGCGATCAGGTAGAAGGCCACCACCACCAGCGTGCCCGAGGCTGCGAAGGCGCGGATCGGGCCCTGTTGGAAGCGGTAACCGGCGACGTCGGCAAAGGTGAACTTGCCCAGGTTGCGCAGACGCTCGGCCATCAGGAAGGTCACGACGGGCCAGCCCACCAGAAAGCCGATGGAGTAAATCAGGCCGTCATAGCCGGTGGCCATCACAGCCGCGGAAATGCCCAGGAAGGAAGCTGCCGACATGTAGTCGCCGGCAATGGCCAGGCCATTTTGGAAACCGGTGATGCCGCCGCCACCCGTGTAAAAGTCGGCAGCCGACTTGGTCTTGGCTGCGGCCCACTTGGTGATGAACAAGGTGCCCACCACGAAGACGGCGAACATGGAGATGGCCACCCAGTTGGTGGGCTGCTTTTCTACTTGCCCGAGGTCGCCGCCGGCCGCAAAGGCCGAGCCTGCAACTAGCAGCATCAGCAGCGTGGCCAGTGTTTTGTTGGTCTTGCTCATTTGGATGCGTCCTTCAGGATTTCTGCGGTCAAGGCGTCGAACTCGCTGTTCGCGCGGCGGACGTAGATGGCGGTGATGATGACCGTGAACACGATCACACCCATGCCGATCGGGATGCCCAGCGTAGTCACGCCAGCACCGATCGGTTGTGCCAGAAAGGGTTTGTTGAAGGCAATCAGCGCGATGTAGCCGTAATACACGACCATCATCAGGAGCGTCAGCGTCCAGCCAAAGCTGGTGCGTTTGCTGCGAAGTTCTAGGTACTTCGGATTCTTTTGGATTTTGTCGACCACCGGATCACTCATGTGGGTCTCCTTTGGGTAGGTGAAAGGGAATAGAAAGCCATGTGCCCAACGAACACACGGCGCGATTCTGTTGACGGGGGCTGACCAAGTGCTTACGTATCAAGGGTGAATGGGTCGACCTAGGGTTACTACGCATGCCCTGAAAAACGGGCTGAATCCGATGTAAGCTGTCAGTGCGCTGCCGTCAGATTGACGTCAGTACCCCATTCGATAGTGCACAACGGCTTTTGCATGCCGGACGCAGTTGGAAATAGATCATCAGGAGACATAAGCATGGCAACAAGCGTCGCACGTCCGATGTCGGCGGAAGAGAAGAAGGTCATCTTTGCTTCCTCGCTGGGTACCGTTTTTGAGTGGTACGACTTTTATCTGTATGGTTCTTTGGCAGCCATCATTGCAAAACAGTTTTTCAGTGGCCTGGACCCCAGCGCCGCCTTCATCTTTGCCCTGTTGGCATTCGCCGCGGGCTTTCTGGTGCGCCCCTTCGGCGCGCTGGTGTTTGGCCGTCTGGGTGACATGATAGGACGCAAGTACACCTTTTTGGTGACCATTCTGATCATGGGCCTGTCGACCTTTATCGTCGGTATCCTGCCCAATTACGCCACCATAGGCTGGTTTGCCCCTATCGTTCTGATCGGCCTGCGCATGCTGCAGGGCCTGGCGTTGGGCGGCGAATACGGTGGCGCTGCCACCTATGTGGCCGAACACGCGCCTCATGGCAAGCGCGGTGCCTATACGTCGTGGATTCAGACCACCGC
Organism: uncultured beta proteobacterium; assembly: GCA_903845935.1. GTDB lineage: Bacteria > Pseudomonadota > Gammaproteobacteria > Burkholderiales > Burkholderiaceae_C > Allorhodoferax. The sequence goes on from CAIMZI010000039.1 coordinate 53,648, forward strand.
CACGGCCGGCCTGTTTCTCAGCCTGATTGTGATCACTGCCACCCGTACCCTGATAGGCGAGGCGGCATTTTCCGAATGGGGCTGGCGCATTCCCTTTATCCTGTCGGTGTTGCTGCTTGGCGTGTCGGTGTATATCCGCATGAGCATGAATGAGTCACCGGCCTTTGCCAAGATGAAGGCCGAGGGCAAGACCTCCAAGGCGCCGCTGTCGGAGTCCTTTGGCCAGTGGAAGAACCTCAAGATCGTAATCCTGGCCCTGGTCGGCCTGACCGCCGGCCAGGCCGTGGTCTGGTACTCGGGCCAGTTTTATGCCCTGTTCTTCCTGACCCAGACGCTCAAGGTGGACGCCCTCACGGCCAATGTGATGGTCGCGATCTCGCTGGTGATAGGCACGCCCTTCTTCGTGATCTTTGGCACGCTGTCCGACAAGATTGGCCGCAAGCCCATCATCATGGCCGGTTGTCTGCTGGCGGTGCTGACCTATTTCCCGGTCTTCACGGCACTGACGGCTGCAGCCAATCCGGATCTGGCACGCGCCCAGCAGACCGCCAAGGTTGTTGTCATTGCTGATGCCAGCGAATGCTCGTTCCAGGGAAGTCCGGTGGCCCGCGAGATTGACTTCAAAAGCTCCTGCGACATCGCCAAGCGCTTTCTGGTGCAGAGCTCGGTGAGCTACAGCAATCTGGCAGCTGCCCCCGGTTCAGTGGCCAAGGTCGCGATTGGCGAGGTGGTGATCGAGGCGCCCGCTGCCGTCGTGCTCGACTCGAGGTTTGACGAGGCCAGCACCGAGCGCGTAACCGAGTTCAAAAAGGTCGTGGGCCAGGCGCTGAAGAATGCGGGCTATCCGGCCAAGGCCGATATGGCCAAGTTCAACAAGGGCATGGTGGCCCTGATCCTGACCTATCTGGTGATTCTGGTGACCATGGTCTACGGCCCGATTGCCGCCATGCTGGTGGAAATGTTCCCCACCCGCATTCGCTACACCTCCATGAGCCTGCCTTATCACATTGGCAATGGCTGGTTTGGCGGCCTGCTGCCGACCACGGCCTTTGCCATCGTGGCCCAGACCGGCAATATGTACAACGGCCTGTGGTACCCCATCATTATTGCGGGCGCCACGTTTGTGATCGGCATGCTGTTCATCAAGGAAACCAAGGACGTTGACATTTACGCCAACGACTGAAACGGTGAGTTAACGACCCGGCAACATTCGAGCCGGGCTGTTTTAAAGGGCCCTCTTTGGAGGGCCTTTTTTTGGCGCGCCTATGCATGGCAAGCCACAGACAAGGGGTACTGCTTAGCTCCTAGAATGTCTGTCCTCATTCGAAAGAGCAGCACCATGTCCCAGGGCACCATCCGCATCCGCGGAGCGCGACAGCACAACCTCAAGAACCTTGATCTGGACATCCGCACCGGCGAGTTGACCGTGGTCACTGGGCCCAGCGGCTCGGGCAAGTCCAGCCTGGTGTTTGACACCCTGTACGCCGAGGGCCAGCGCCGCTACGTGGAGACCTTTTCGGCCTACGCGCGCCAGTTTTTGGATCGTATGGACAAGCCCGCTGTGGACAAGGTGGAGGGCGTGCCCCCGGCCATCGCCATCGACCAGACCAACCCGGTGCGCTCCAGCCGCTCCACCGTGGGCACCATGACCGAGCTCAATGACCACCTCAAGCTGCTGTTTTCGCGCGCCGGAAACCTGTTCGATCGCCAGACCGCACTGCCGGTGCAACACGACACGCCCGAAACGATTTATGCGGAGATGCTGCGGCGTGCACAGTGGGCGAATAACCCGAGGTTGGTGCTCACCTTTCCCGTGGAACTGCCCGCCGACACCTCGGCGGAAGAACTGACCCAATGGCTGAGTGCCAGCGGCTTTACCCGCGTGCATGCCGAGCGCACCGGGACGCGCGAGCGTCTGAGTGTGGAAGTGGCGCCCAAGGCTGGCAAGGGCCGGGCGGCAGCCGATACCGGCGATGTAGCGGTTAAATTTTTAGATGTTGTCGCGGACCGCTTTCGCATCGACGGTGTCGAAAAGGCGCGCGCGCTGGAAGCGATTGAGACGGCGCTGAAGCGCGGCAGCGGCCGCCTCAACGTCTATGTGCTGGACGAGGCCAACCCGGTAGAGGAGGGCGCGCAGCCCGAGCCCACCTGGCGCTTCTCCACCGGCCTGCACTGCCCCATGAGCGATCTGCGCTACACCGACCCGATCGCTTCGATGTTTTCGTTCAACTCCGCCGTGGGCGCCTGTGAGAAGTGCCGCGGCTTTGGCCGCGTGGTGGGCGTGGACTACGGCCTGGTCATCCCCAACGACAAGCTGACCCTGCGCGCCGGCGCCATCAAGACGATTCAGACCCCCGCTTGGGCAGAATGCCAGGACGACCTGATGCGCCACGCCGAGGCCGCAGGCATCCCGCGCGACACGGCCTGGTACAAGCTCACGCCCGAGCAGCAGAATTGGGTGATCAAGGGCTCGCCGAACTGGAACGGCAAGTGGAACCAGCACTGGTTCGGCATCGATCGCTTCTTCGAGTACCTGGAGACCAAGGCCTACAAGATGCACATCCGGGTGCTGCTGTCCAAGTACCGCAGCTACACGCCCTGTGGCGCTTGTGGCGGTGCGCGGCTGAAGACGGAAAGTCTGCTCTGGCGCATTGGAAACAAGGAACAGGCCGATGCCGTGCTGCCGCCGGAAAAACGCTTTATGCCCCAAGGCGTGACCTGGACCCGCCCGCAACTGGAAGCGCTGCCGGGCCTGTGCCTGCACGACATGATGCTGCTCTCGCTGGACCGCTTGAAGCGGTTCTTTGATTCGCTGCAGGTGGAGTTGGATACCGCCAATCCGGAGAACACCCAGGCGACCAGCAGCGAAGCCGACTTCAGAACGTTGAAGCTGCTGTTTGAAGAAGTCGGCACAAGGCTTAAATACCTGTGCGACGTCGGCATCGGCTACCTCACACTCGACCGACAAAGCCGAACGCTGAGCGGCGGCGAAGTGCAGCGCATCAACCTCACCACCGCACTCGGTACCAGCCTCGTTAACACCCTGTTTGTGCTCGACGAACCCAGCATCGGACTGCACCCGCGTGACATGCACCGCATCATCGTCGCCATGCAGCGCCTGCGCGACGCCGGCAACACGCTGGTGGTGGTGGAGCACGACCCGGCCGTGATGCTGGCGGCCGACCGCATGATCGACATGGGCCCCGGCCCCGGCGAAAAGGGCGGTCAGATTGTGTTCGACGGCACCACGGAAGAACTGCGCAGTGCCGACACCCTGACCGGCGCCTATCTGGGTGGCCGCAAGCAGGTCGGCATGGGCTTCAAGCGCATGGTTGCCGAGAACACACCGCGGCTGATTCTGGAGGGCGTGAGCGAACACAACCTGTGCAACATCGACATCGAAATTCCGCTGCAACGCCTGGTCTGCATTACCGGCGTGTCCGGCTCCGGCAAGTCCACGCTGATTCAGGACGTGCTGGCCCCGGCGCTGCTACGCCACTTCGGCAAAGCCACCGAGACCCCCGGCGCGTTCAAGCGCCTGCTGGGCGCGGAGCTGCTGAGCGAAGTGGTGTTTGTGGACCAGTCACCGATTGGCAAAACGGCGCGCTCCAATCCGGTCAGCTACGTGGGCGCCTGGGACGCCATCCGCGAACTGTTTGCCATTGCGCCCCTGTCGCGTGAACGCAGCTACACCGGCTCCAAGTTCAGCTTCAATAGCGGCGACGGCCGCTGCCCCACCTGCGGCGGCTCGGGTTTTGAGCACATCGAGATGCAATTCTTGAGCGACGTCTACCTGCGCTGCCCGGACTGCGATGGCAAGCGCTACCGCCCCGAGATTCTGGAAGTCACTATCGAGCGCAAGGGCCGCGAATTGAACGTGGCCGATGTGCTGGACCTGACGGTCAGCGAGGCCGCCGACCTGTTCAGCGCCGACCGTGACGTGATCCGCGTGCTGCAGCCGATTGTGGATGTGGGCCTGGAATACGTGAAGCTGGGCCAGCCCGTGCCCACGCTGTCGGGCGGCGAGGCGCAGCGCCTCAAGCTGGCCGGTTTCCTGGCCGAGGCCGCGAAAAGCAGCAGCGCCAGCCGCCAGGCCACGGCGCGGCGCGGCTCGCTGTTCATGCTGGATGAGCCGACCACCGGCCTGCACTTTGACGACATTGCCAAGCTGATGCGCGCCCTGCGCAAGCTGCTGGACGCCGGGCATTCGCTGGTGGTGATCGAGCACAACCTGGACGTGATCCGCGCCTCCGACTGGCTGATCGACCTGGGGCCGGAAGGCGGCGAGGGTGGTGGCCATGTGGTGGGCGTGGGCACGCCCGAAGAAATGCTGCTGCATCCCACCTCGCACACCGGACGGGCCTTGCGCGATTACGCGGCGGCCATGGGCGTGGTGCACGAGGTGCGCGAGTTTTCTGCGGCGGATGCGTATGTGGAGTCGGCCGCGGAGACTGCGCGGGATCTGGCGTTTCTGGCAGGGTCGAATGCGATACGGACGGCGGTTGGGTTGGCTGCTGCGGGTGATTCTTTCGTTGCAACGCAGGCCATCCGGCCCCCTTTGGACAACAACATCCGCATCGTCAACGCCAAGGAACACAATCTCAAGTCGCTGAGCGTGGATATTCCACGCGGCAAATTCAGCGTGGTGACAGGGGTCTCCGGCTCCGGAAAATCGACGCTGGCGTTTGACATCCTTTTCAACGAAGGCCAGCGCAGATATCTGGAATCGCTCAACGCCTATGCCCGCTCCATCGTGCAACCGGCGGGGCGTCCCGAGGTGGATGCGGTGTATGGCATTCCGCCTACCGTGGCGATCGAGCAGCGACTCTCGCGCGGCGGGCGCAAGTCGACGGTGGGCACAACCACCGAGGTCTGGCATTACCTGCGCCTGCTGTATGTGAAGCTGGGCACACAGCATTGTTTCAAGGACGGCGCTGCGGTGCAGCCGCAGTCGGCCGACAGCATCGCGGCGCAGTTGCTCAAGACCTATCGCGGCCAGCACATTGGCCTGTTGGCGCCGCTGGTGTCGGGCCGCAAGGGCGTGTATACCGAGCTGGCGGACTGGGCGCGGCCGCGTGGTTTTACGCATCTGCGAGTGGACGGCAACTTTTTGCCGACCACCGACTTCCCTCGCATCGACCGCTTCAAGGAACACAACATCGAGCTGCCGGTGTTGAGCCTGGACATCACACCCGCCAATGAGGCCGCATTGCGCCAGGGCCTGGCCGATGCACTGACGCACGGCAAAGGTGTGGTGCAGGTGCTAAGTGATCTGGGCGGCCTGCGCGAGGCGATGCAGAACGGCACCCTGACGGCGGACATCGGCAAATTGCAGGCCTTCTCCACCAAGCGTGCCTGCCCGGTCTGCTCCACCTCGTATGCCGAGCTGGACCCGCGCCTGTTCAGCTACAACAGCAAGCACGGCTGGTGCCCGGACTGCGTGGGCACTGGTGTGGCGCTGACCCGCGATCAGCGCAAGGTGTTTGACGACTCGGTCAAGGACGACAACAACCAGGGCCGCGAGCAGACCTTTGCCGAGGCCGATGTGGAAGACCTGGTCGACACTACCTGCCCGACCTGCCATGGCACGCGCTTGAACGCCACAGCCCGTGCGGTGCAGTTTGCCGGTGTCGGCATCACCGATGTGGCGCGCCTGTCGGTGACCGACGTGCGCAAGTGGGTCGAGACCCTGCAGCTGGTGGGCGGCCTCACCAAACGCCAGAGCGACATCGCGCGCGACCTGATCCCTGAGATCAAGAGCCGCCTGGAGTTCATGGAGGAAGTGGGCCTGGGCTACCTGACGCTGGACCGCGGCGCCCCGACCTTGAGCGGCGGTGAGGCGCAGCGCATCCGCCTGGCCGCGCAGTTGGGCAGCAATCTGCAGGGCGTCTGCTATGTGCTGGACGAGCCGACGATTGGCCTGCATGCGCGCGACAACAAGATTCTGTTGGGCGCATTGCAACTGCTCAGCGACAAGGGCAACACGCTGGTGGTGGTGGAGCACGACGAGGACACGATTCGTGCGGCGGACCACATCATTGACATTGGGCCCAGTGCCGGTAAACGTGGCGGCCGGTTGGTGGCACAGGGTTCCGTTTCGGATGTGCAGGCGGTGGCTGAGTCGCAGACCGGGCGCTATTTGCTGCATGCGATTCGCCATCCTTTGGGGGATAGGCGCCATGTTGTTTCTTATGTCGATTCGCTGGCGCTGGATGCTGCTGAATTGTTGGCACCGACTGCCATTGCGGTTGTAGCGAAGGTTCCAAAGAAGCTCTCCGGCAAGGCCGCCAAGGCCGCTGTGATTGCTGCCAATGCGGCAGCCAGCGTGGCTGCGAATGCGGAGTTTTTGGCGCGTGAGCAAGAGTCGCAGGATTACGCAGCGGCATTGGCGGCCGGACATGCTGCCGCGGACCAGGCGCAACTGTCTGCAGCCGCAGGCGTACCAGCCCACACCGACGCGGCGGGCTCAGCCCAAGCGGCGGGTACCGAACCAACTTTCA
>CAIMZI010000040.1 GCA_903845935.1 uncultured beta proteobacterium
GGCCCAGGCCTGCAAGGCTCAGGCGCTGCTTTTTTCAGCCACCGGCACCAGGGGCTTGGCGGTCAGGCGGTAACCGGCACCGCGCACAGTCTCCACCATGGTGCCCGCAGCACCCAGCGCTTCACGCAGACGCTTGACATGCACATCCACCGTGCGCTCCTCGATGTACACATGGTCGCCCCAGACCTTGTCGAGCAGGCTGGCGCGGCTATGCACCCGCTCGGCGCTGCCCATCAAATACTGCAGGAGCTTGAACTCGGTCGGGCCCAGCTTGAGCTGCGCATCCTGGTACACCACCCGGTAGGTGGCAGGGTCCAGACTCAGGCCCGCCACATTCAGCGCATCGCCCACGGTTTGCGGAGCCTTGCGGCGCAGCACCGCTCGCACCCGGGCCAGCAGCTCGCGCGTCGAAAAAGGTTTGGCAATGTAATCATCGGCACCGGCATCCAGCCCTGCCACCCGATCGGCCTCGTCGCCTCTGGCGGTCAGCATGATGATCGGCACTTCCTTGGTCCGGGGGTGCGCCCGCCAACGCTTGGCCAGCACCAGACCGCTCTCGCCGGGCAGCATCCAGTCCAAGAGGATCAGGTCGGGCACCGATGCATCGATCTCGCGCTGGGCGCTGGCGCTGTCAATCGCCCAGGTGGTGCGAAACCCGTTGTGGCGCAGGTTCACCGCAATCAGCTCGGCAATCGATGGTTCGTCCTCTACGACGAGGACGGCGGGCATGTTTCTCATCTTGTCTTGCTCGTGACGGACTATTTAGCGCACCACGGATTCGATCTTTTCCATGCTGGAGTGGCGCACGTCTTCGCCCTTGACCACATAGATGATGAACTCGGCAATGTTCTTGGCATGATCCCCAATGCGCTCGATCGCCTTGGCCACAAACAACAGGTCCAGACTCGGCGAAATAGTGCGCGGGTCTTCCATCATGTAGGTCACCAGCTTGCGCACAAAGCCATCAAACTCCAGATCGATCAGGTCGTCTTCCTTCAGGATGGCCACCGCAGCCGTCACATCCAGACGGGCAAAGGCGTCCAGCGCCTTGTTCAACAGGCCAGACGCAAGATCGGCCGCCACGCGCAGCTCCATCGAGGGCAGCGAACGCGGTGCGCCGCTTTGCATGATGGAGCGCACCATGCGCGCAATCTTCTCGGCCTCGTCGCCCACGCGCTCCAGATTGGCGGTGGTCTTGGAGATTGCCATCAACAGGCGCAGGTCGCGTGCGGTCGGCTGGCGTCTGGCAATGATGCTGGAGAGTGCATGGTCGATCTCCAGCTCCATGGCGTTGACGCGCACCTCTTTGGCCGAGACCTGGGCTGCGGCGTCCATATTGAACTGCGACAGCGAATAAATGGCCTGGCGAATCTGCGACTCGACCAGCCCGCCCATCTCCATCACCTGGCTGGAGACATGGGTCAGCTCGGCGTCAAACTGGGTGGATAAGTGTTTTTCTGGCATGGTATTTCCTCGGGTCTGCTCGGGTCTGCTGATGGGGACTATGGCGCTGTGGGACGGTGCTTAGCCGAAACGCCCGGTGATGTAATCTTCGGTTTCCTTGCGCGTGGGCTTGAAGAACATCTGTTCGGTCGCGCCAAACTCCATCAGGTCACCCAGGTACATATAGGCCGTGTAGTCGCTGCAGCGCGCGGCCTGCTGCATGTTGTGCGTAACGATGACCACCGTGTAGTCGTCTTTGAGTTCCACAATCAGCTCTTCGACCTTGGCCGTAGAAATAGGGTCCAGCGCCGAGCAGGGCTCGTCCAAGAGCAGCACCTCGGGCTTGATCGCTATGCCGCGCGCAATGCACAGACGCTGCTGCTGGCCGCCCGACAGGCTGCTGCCACTTTGGTGCAGCTTGTCCTTCACCTCGCCCCACAGCGCCGACTTGCGCAGCGCCCACTCGACCCGCTCTTCCATGTCGGTGGTGTTGAGCTTCTCAAAGAGCTTCACGCCAAAGGCGATGTTGTCAAAGATCGACATCGGAAACGGCGTGGGCTTTTGGAACACCATGCCGACCTTGGCGCGCAACAACGCCACGTCTTCCTTGCTGGTCAAGAGGTTCTCGCCGTCCAGCAGGATCTGGCCTTCGGCGCGCTGCTCGGGATACAGCTCAAACATGCGATTGAAGATGCGCAACAGCGTCGATTTGCCGCAGCCGGAGGGGCCGATAAAGGCCGTCACCTTGTTCTCGGGGATCTCCATATTGATGCCCTTTAAGGCGTGGAACTTGCCGTAAAAGAAGTTCAGGTCCTTGACGGCAATCTTGGTCTTTTCAACAACAGGGGTAGCGGGCATGGGATGGTTCTATTCTTTAAAAGTCTAAGGCTTTGGAAGCGGGGCCGCTTAGTTTTTTACCCGGGTCAGCACCCGCGCTGCGACGTTGAGCGCCAGCACCGCCAGCGTGATCAGGAAGACACCGGCCCAGGCCAGCTTCTGCCAGTTTTCATACGGGCTCATGGCAAACTTGAAGATGGTGACCGGCAGGCTGGCCATGGGCTGGCTCAGGCTGGAGGTCCAGAACTGGTTACTTAAGGCCGTGAACAACAGCGGTGCGGTCTCGCCCGAGATGCGGGCCACCGCCAGCAGGATGCCGGTGATGACGCCGGTGCGCGCAGCCTTCAGGGTGATGCTCAGAATCACCTTCCACTTCGGCGCACCCAAAGCATAGGCGGCTTCGCGCAGGCCTGGGGGAACCAGTTGCAGCATGTTTTCTGTCGTGCGTATCACCACCGGAATCACGATCAGCGCCAGCGCCACCACACCGGCCAGGGCCGAGAAGCTGTGCAGGGGGTGCACGATGACCGAGTACACAAACAGGCCGATCACGATACTGGGCGCCGACAAGAGGATGTCGTTGACAAAGCGCGTGACGCTGGCCAGCCAACCCTTGGGCTCGAACTCGGCCAGGTAAATGCCGGCCATCACACCGATGGGTGTGCCGACACAGGTGGACAGCAGCACCATCAGCAGCGAGCCGTAAATGGCATTGGCCAGACCACCCTCTTCATTGGGGCCCGGTGTCATTTGCGTCAGCGTGGCGATGGTCAGCCCGGCAAAGCCCTGGCGTATCGTCTCCAACAGAATCCAGGCCAGCCAGAACAGGCCAAAGGCCATGGCCGAGAGTGCCAAGGCGGTGGCAACATAGTTGATGCGCTTGCGCTTGGCAAACATGGAGGCGCGCATGGCCTGCAGTTCGGGGCTGATCATGACTTGGCTCCCTCACCCTTGCGCAACTGCGCCAGCAAGAGCTTGGACAGGGACAGGATGACAAAGGTAATAAAAAACAGCACCAGTCCCAGGTACATGAGCGCGGCCTGGTGCAGGCCTTCGCC
>CAIMZI010000041.1 GCA_903845935.1 uncultured beta proteobacterium
AGATCGAGAGCGATATCGACGCCTGCGAAGTGGTGTTGCAGCTGGCCCCTGAGACCAACGGCCATGTTGCCGTCAAGGCCTGGGAGGCACTGGGCAAGATTACTGGGCGCGACCACACCCATCTGGCCATCCACCGCGACGACGAGAAGATCCGCTTCCGCGACATCCAGGCGCAGCCGCGCAAGATCATTTCTTCGCCTACGTGGAGCGGCATTGAGTCCGAGACCGTGAGCTATAACGCCGGCTACACCAACGTGCATGAGCTGATCCCATGGCGCACCCTGACAGGTCGTCAGCACTTCTACCTGGATCACCCCTGGATGATTGCATTCGGGGAAGGACTGACTAGCTACCGCCCACCGGTGGACCTGAAGGCCGTTGCCGGCATCATGGAGCGCAAGCCCAATGGCAACAAGGAAATCTCCTTGAACTTCATCACGCCGCACCAGAAGTGGGGCATCCACAGCACGTACACCGACAACCTGATGATGCTCACGCTGAATCGCGGTGGTCCGGTGATCTGGCTGAGTGAGGACGACGCCAAAGTTGCCGGTATTGAGGACAACGACTGGGTCGAACTCTTCAACATCAACGGTGCCATTGCGGCCCGTGCGGTGGTCAGCCAGCGGGTGAATCCGGGCATGGTGCTGATGTACCACGCGCAGGAAAAAATCATCAACACACCGGGTGCAGAAATCACCGGCACACGCGGCGGCATTCACAACTCAGTGACCCGCATCGTTACCAAGCCCACCCACATGATCGGCGGTTACGCACAGTTCAGCTACGGCTTCAACTACTACGGAACCATCGGCACCAACCGCGATGAGTTTGTGGTGGTGCGCAAGATGCGCAAGGTCGATTGGCTCGATGGCGAAGCTGCACCAACTATCCAGGCCTGAGGAGACAAATAATCATGAAAATACGCGCCCAAATCGCCATGGTGCTGAACCTGGACAAGTGCATTGGTTGCCACACCTGTTCGGTCACATGCAAGAACGTCTGGACCAGCCGCCCCGGCATGGAATACGCCTGGTTCAACAACGTCGAGACCAAGCCCGGCATTGGCTACCCCAAGGAATGGGAAAACCAAGACAAGTGGAACGGAGGCTGGGTCCGCAAGGCCGATGGCTCCATTGAGCCCAAGCAGGGCGGCAAGTGGAAGTTGCTGATGCGCATCTTCTCCAACCCCAATATGCCGCAGATCGACGACTACTACGAGCCCTACACCTTCGACTACGACCACCTGCAGTCGGCACCCGAGGTCAAGCACGCGCCCACATCCCGGCCGCGCAGCCTGATCACCGGCAAGCGCATGGAGAAGATCGTCTGGGGACCGAACTGGGAAGAAATCCTCGGCGGTGAATTCAGCAAGCGCAGCAAGGACGCCAACTTGGCGAACTTCGACCAGGTGCAAAAGGACATGGTCGGCCAGTTTGAAAACACCTTCATGATGTACCTGCCGCGCCTGTGCGAGCACTGTCTGAACCCGGCCTGCGTGGCGAGTTGCCCGAGTGGCTCGATCTACAAGCGTGAAGACGACGGCATTGTCTTGATCGACCAGGACAAGTGCCGCGGATGGCGCATGTGCGTCTCCGGCTGCCCTTACAAGAAGATTTACTACAACTGGAAAAGCGGCAAAGCAGAGAAGTGCATCTTCTGTTATCCGCGCATCGAGGCTGGTCAACCGACTGTCTGCTCCGAAACCTGCGTGGGCCGCATCCGCTACCTGGGCGTGGTGCTGTATGACGCAGACCGTATTGCAGAGGCCGCCAGCGTGGTGAATGAGAAAGACCTGTACCAGGCTCAACTCGACCTGTTCCTCAACCCCAACGACCCCAAGGTAATTGCACAGGCCCGCGAGGATGGCATTCCCGAAGCATGGTTGGTCGGTGCGCGTAACAGCCCAGTCTACAAGATGGCGGTTGACTGGAAGGTGGCCTTGCCTCTGCACCCCGAGTACCGCACCCTGCCCATGGTCTGGTACGTGCCGCCGCTCTCACCGATTACTTCGGCTGCCAACGCCGGACACATCGGCGTCAATGGCGAGATTCCGGACCTGGCTCAGATGCGCATCCCCGTGCAGTACCTGGCCAATCTGCTGACTGCCGGCGACACCGCTCCGGTGGTGCGCGCTCTGGAGCGCATGTTGGCCATGCGCGCCTACCAGCGCAGCAAGCATGTGGACCAGGAGCAAAACCTGGCCGTGCTGGAGCAGACCGGCCTGACCGTGGCCCAGGTGGAAGAGATGTACCAGATCATGGCCATTGCCAACTACGAAGACCGCTTTGTGATTCCGACCAGCCACCGCGAATACGCCGAAAACGCCTTTGATCTGCGCGGTGGATGCGGTTTCTCGTTTGGTAATGGTTGTTCGGATGGTGGTAGTGAAACCAGTCTGTTTGGTGGCTCCAAACCCCGAACCATCCCGATTAAGTCTTACGTTTAAAGGAACACGCCATGAAAGACAACCGTTATTCCCTGCGTGCCTTGGCCCTGTTGCTGGGTTACCCAGACGCCGAATTGCGCAGTCATTTGCCCGAACTGCTGGAGGCCATCGACAAGGAGGCAGTGATTCCAGTCGCCCGCCGCGACGAGCTGCACGCCTTTGCCGCCGAACTCACACGCCTTGACCCCATGGAGGTGGAAGCGCGATATGTGGAAACCTTTGACCGCGGCCGTGCGACCTCGCTGCACATGTTTGAGCACATCCATGGCGACTCGCGCGAGCGCGGCCCGGCCATGGTGGACCTGGTGCAGACCTACGAGAAGGCTGGCATGCTGATGGCCCCCGAAGAGTTGCCGGATCACCTGTGCGTGGTGCTGGAGTTTGCCTCCACCCAGCCGCCCAAACTGGCGATTGAGTTCATGGGCGAGATGGCCCACATCCTCACCGCCGTCTTCAGTGCGCTGGTGCAACGCGGCAGCCCATATGCCGCGCCCGTGGCCGCCGTGCTGGAACTCTGCGGCCAGCGTGTGCAGGCCGTGGCCATCGTCGCCGATGAAGCTATGGACGATGTATGGCAGGAGCCCGAAGCCTTTGATGGCTGCAGTACCAAAGGTCAGTCCAAGCCTGGCGAGGCCCAGCCGATCCACTTTGTACGCAAGACTGCGGCGCCGATTGATACGGCGCCCGCCACAGCCGCTTCCGTTTTTGCCAAAGGCCCCGGTGCCCAAGGAGCACGCATATGACTTACCTCGACAACCTCTTGTTTGGTTACTACCCGTACATCTGCCTGACCATCTTCCTGGTGGGTAGCCTGCTCCGTTTTGACCGTGACCAGTACACCTGGAAGAGCGACTCCTCGCAGCTTCTGCGCGCCGGCCAATTGCGTTGGGGCAGCAATTTGTTCCATGTGGGCGTATTGTTCCTGCTGGGTGGTCATACCGTTGGCATGTTGACACCGCACTTCATTTACGAGCCCTTCATCAGTGCCGGTAACAAGCAGATCATGGCCATGGTCTCGGGTGGCGCGTTTGGCGTGCTGGGCTTTATCGGTGTGAGCCTGTTGCTGCACCGCCGCCTGAGCGACGAGCGCATCCGTATCAACTCCAAGACCAGCGACATCGTGCTGCTGGTGCTGCTGTGGCTGCAACTGGCACTGGGCTTGGCGACTATTCCGTTGTCGGCCGAGCATCTGGACGGCAGCATGATGATGAAGCTGGCTGGTTGGGCCCAGCACATCGTCACCTTCCAGGCCGGTGCGCCCGAACTATTGGCTGAGGCCAGTTGGGTTTTCAAGTTGCACATGTTTCTGGGCATGAGCATCTTCCTGATCTTCCCATTCACGCGCTTGGTGCATGTCTGGAGTGGCTTTGGCACCGTGGCCTATCTGGTGCGTCCGTACCAGTTGGTGCGCAGCCGCCGCATGGGTCTGGTAGAACGTGAGCCACTGAGCCGCAATGCCCGCTAAGCCACAGTACGTCAAGGACATTTCATGAACACATCTTCATTAACCAATCATGGTTGTGGTGGCGGCGGCACTTGCGGTTGCGGTTCCAAGACCGCTAGCGCGACTTTTGAGTCAAGCTTTTCGGCTGAAACCCAGCCAGGACCTGCTAGCCTGCCAGGCAAAACAAGCGCGCCTGAGATGACCGCCTCTATAAACGGCATCCATTTGCACACACCTGGACAACGACCGGACGAGGAGGCATTGCGCGAGTTGGCCTACACCGAGCTTCTGCGCCAGTACGCCGTCAAGGCCGGTTTGTTGCCACACAAGGCAGTGCTGCAGGCCCCCGAGCTAAATGAGACCGAACGTACCGTGCTGGAGACTATGGTTGACAGTGCTGTGCAGGTGCCAGCACCTACCGACGAGGAGTGCCAGCGCTACTATGACGCACGCAGGAACCAGTACGTGGTCGGTCAGGCCGTGCATTTACGCCATATCCTGTTTGCCGTGACGCCCGGCGTGAACGTGCAGGCACTCAGTGTGCATGCCGACAAGGCATTAATCAGTTTGCTGGGCAGAGACGTTCCTGTTGATTTGTTTGGCAAGCTGGCAGGTGAGTTGTCCAACTGCCCAACAAGCACCCAGGGTGGTGACTTGGGTTGGATCGGACCGCAGGACTGCGCGCCGGAACTGGCGAGTACGCTGTTCTTCCAAACTGAGGTCCCGGTGGGATTGGGTGTGCAGCCGCGCCTCATCCATACCCGCTTTGGTTTTCACATCATCGACGTGTTGGAGCGGCGTGATGGCAAGGCTTTGGCTTTTGATGAAGTTCGGGAGCGCGTGGTGGCGCAACTGGCCATGCAATCGCGTGCCAAAGCCTTGCACCAGTACATGAGTCTGCTGGTGGGGCAAGCGCTGGTTGAGGGCATCGAACTGGACGCCGCCGACTCACCTTTGGTGCAATGAACAAAGGCCTGCGTATTGTGCGGTGAAGAAATGCCGATAAGTGAAATCCCGAGCCTCCTTTCCAATCTTCTGCAATCACGCCAGACGATATTGCCTAAGCGCTTGGGCTCGCCTGGTCCAGATGCTGAGCAGCTCTTGCTCATTTTGGATGCGGCTGCACATGCGCCCGACCATGGACAGCTATTGCCCTGGCGCTTTGTTGTCATTCCCGATGGCGAGCGTTCAGCTTTGGGTCGGGCGTTTTCCGATGCTTTGTTGGAGCGAGATTCTTCTGCCTTGCCTGAGCAATTGCAGCAAGCCTATGAGAAGGCACTGCGTGCACCACTGCTACTCATGCTGGTGGTTGAAGACCAGCGCGGCGATGCAGAGATCGGGCTGTTGGAACGTGTGGTTTCTGCAGGGTGTGCGGTGCAAAACATGCTTTTGATGGCCACGGCGCTGGGTTTCGGATCGGCACTCACCAGTGGCAAGGCTTTGAAGTCAACCAGCTTGCGCGGATTATTTCGCCTGAACACACATGAGTACGCCATTTGTTTCTTAAGTCTGGGTACGGTACAGCGTGCCAAGCCTGCGCGTGTGCGGCCTGAATCTGACCAATATGTGACCTATCTATCCACGGAGTCAGAATGAATATTGAAAATTTTGCAGACCTATTGAAGGCAGCACGCGCACAGACTTTGCAGCAGCGCTTGTTGTTTGTCTTTGCCGATGCAGTACTGCCAGACGACGCAAATGCAGAGCAGCGGGCAGGCTTTGAGGCGGGCGAAGGCGGCGCGCTGGCCCCGGTGATGTGTGTTGACAAAAGCCCAGGCGACCTATCCTCTTTCGATACCCTGGTCCAGGAAGCGGCGCAGTTCGGCCATGCATGGTGCTTCGTATTCGCCGGGGCTCTATCAGGAAGTGCACACGGCGTGCCAGATGTGGGGGAGGTGGATAAGTCATTGCAATCCATGGTGGAGTCCATCAAACGAGGCGAGATGACCCGCTATCTCGCTTTCGACCGACAGGGTTCGTCCGTCGTCCTGGCGTAAGGCTTGGCTGACGTGTCAGGCGCTGGCTTGCAGCAGGATGGCAATAAACCCCCAGGGATTTTTCAACACAGCGACCGTCGCAATCCATGCCAGTACGACCAGGGCCAGTACCCAGGCAGTGGCACGGGTCTTCCATCCAAAACGTGCACGAAGTGCCACCATGCCCAAGCCGATGTAGAGCAGCAAGCCCAGTAACTTGGCCATCAGCCATGGCGCATGTGCAGGGTTGAGGTGCAACATGGCTGCCAAGGTCACGGCGGATAGCAGCAGAACGCTGTCCACGACATGCGGCAAGCTCTTTGCCAACCGGCTCTGCGTCCATTGCGCCCCACGCAAAGAGGCAATGCCCCGCACAGCGAAACCCAAGCCGGAGAGCGCGACCGAGGATTGGTGCAGCAGTTTGATTGTGGCGTAGTCCATGTGCAAAGTTTAGCCACGCAGCAGTACCATGGTCCGAATAAGAGAATATTTATGCAAGCATTGAACCGTATCCATACCCTTTTTACCTCCGAGCGCTGGCGTGCAGCGCTGGGGGCACTTCTGGGCATGGGACTGTGTTCGATATTCTTGCACGCGGTAAATGGCAGCGGTCACTGGGTTCTTACGCCTTTGGCCGCAACGATGGTGATTCTTTATGTGCAGCCACACAGCCCCGTTGCACAACCCTGGCCAGTCGTGGGCAGCTATTTGATTTGCTGTCTGGTTGGGTTTTTCTGTGTGCATTGGCTCGCTCCGATACAGCTCGCCGTCACCGTGGCAATCGCAGCCAGCATCTGGTTTATGGTTCGATTTCATTGCATTCATCCGCCTGGTGCTGCCATAGCTTTGCTGATTGTTCTGGATGGGCCGCATTCCGGTTCAGGCATGACGCATGCTTGCGGGACAGGTGGTTCTCAATATCGGGATTGCCTTGGGGTCCACGATGCTGATCAGCAACTTCATCCTGCGTCGACCTTATCCTTACCATGCCCAAGCTACCGCGCCCAGTCTGCACCGTACCCAGGACGAGGCGCCCTTGCGCCGCATTGGCCTGGCCCATGAAGACCTTGCCAGTGCAGTGGCCACGCTGGATACCTTTGTGGACGTGCAGGAAGACGAATTGGTGGAAATATATAGCCTGGCCGTGGACCACGCATTTGGACGCCATGTGGGGCTGACTTGCGCTGACATCATGTCCCGCGATGTGATGACCGTGCATTTTGATACCGATCTGGAAAAGGCCTGGAACCTCCTGCGCTTGCATAAGATCAAGTCCTTGCCAGTGGTGGATGCGTTTGGAAATCTGATTGGCATCACGACCGTTGCAGATTTTTTGCGACAGATGGATGACACGTCCGCGGCCGGACTGGCGGTGCGTTTGCAAGGCTTTCTGCGCCGAACGCCCGGTCTCACTTCCGAGAAGGCTGAGGTTGTCGGGCAGATCATGACATCCGATGTTTTTACAGCGACACCGCAAACGTCAGTCGCGCAACTGATTGCTCGCGTATCGGATAAAGGGTTGGCACATATTCCCGTGGTCGATGCCGGCCGAAAGGTGGTTGGAATCGTGACCCAATCCGATATGTTGGCCGCACTGTATAAACGGCTTGCGATGTCCGAGGCAGTCCCATGGGCGTGAGCGCCTAGGACTTCCTGTCGTCTGCTGTCTTGGCTTTAGTGGAGACGGGCATGGCCATTTTGCTGGTTTTCGCCCGATTGGCCGCAGGTGCAACCAAGTCTGCCAGGGTTACACCATCGAGTACCGCAAGAAAGCTATTGGTCGCCTGGTGCAGCACACCCTTGAGGCGGCACTGGGGGCTCAAACAGCATTGATTGGTTTGCGCGTTAAAACACTCGACCATGGTGAAATCCGTCTCAGTCTGACGCACCACCGCCCCGACATTGATCTCTGCTGCCGGCTTGCATAGGCGCATGCCGCCCCCACGCCCGCGTGTGGTCTCCAACAGGCCATGCGCGCCTAACTGGTGAACAACTTTTGTCAGATGGCTGCGGGAGATTCCGTGGCTGTCTGCAATCTCGGTGATTGTTACCGGCAGGTCACGGTGCTCCCATGCTGCGCAGTACATGAGCACGCGCAAGGAGAAGTCGGTCCACTGGGTCAGTTGCATGGTGTTGAAGTCATTGAATAAAGATTCATTTCACATGAATCATATCGTATAGAATACATTCATATTAAATGAATCTTTATAAGGA
>CAIMZI010000042.1 GCA_903845935.1 uncultured beta proteobacterium
CCCGGCATGTTCATCTCGGCCACACCACCGCGCAACACACGCTGCAGCACCGACCAGTAATCGCTGACCCTGCCGATATCAATCCAGTTGAAAAAGCGTTTCTGGGCAAAGAACGGATCCCGGCGCTCCACCAGTTGCGGAAACAGTTGCGAGCCAATGTCATACACCGTGTTGGACGGAATCAGGTCGATCACCGATGGCTCAAACAGATAAATGCCGGTGCTGGCCATGGTCGACTTGGCTTCGGCCGGACTGGGTTTTTCCTGGAAAGACTCGATCTGTCCGTCCTTGCCCGCCACCACAATGCCGTAATTGCTCACCTCGCTCAGCGGCACATCCAGCGTCACCACGCTGGCCACCGCGCCCTTGGCCTTGTGCTCGTGGAGGGCCGCACCAATGTCCAGATCGATCAGCGCGTCTCCGCACAGCACCAGCGTGGTCTCGTCAAAGAAGCCGCTGAAGTCCTGAATCTTGCGCATGCCTCCGGCCGAGCCCATGGGACGCGGCAGGATGTCGCCGTGGTCCAACACACCCTCGTAGGAATAACCCAGCTCTACACCCCAGCGGTGGCCGTCGCCAAAGTAGCGCTCAATCTTCTGGTGGTGGTAGGCCACATTCACCATGATTTGCTTGATGCCGTGGCGCGCCAGATGCTCGATCAGGTACTCCATGAGCGGCTTGCCCAGAATCGGCACCATCGGTTTGGGCAGGTCCTTGGTCAGAGGCCGCACGCGAGTTCCCTGGCCAGCAGCCAGAATCATTCCTTTTGCCATTGCTTGGTTTCCCTAAATTAGTGTAGTTGGATTGCAAGCGTACCGCATTTTTATGACTAAACCCCATATCCCTGCGGGTTTGTGCTTTGCCAGCGCCAGGCGTCAGAACACATGGTTTGCAAATCGCGCGTGGCCTGCCAGCCCAGCAACTCTTTGGCAAGAGTGGGCTCGGCGTAGCAGGCTGCAATGTCGCCGGGTCGGCGCGGCTGCACCCGGTAGGGAATGGGCTTGCCGCTTGCCACCTCAAAGGCCTTGACCATGTCCAGCACGCTGTAGCCGACGCCGGTGCCCAGGTTGATGGCCGCGCATTGGCCGGCGTTGGACGCACCCAGCATTTCCAGTGCCCGCAAATGGCCCAGGGCCAGGTCCACCACGTGAATATAGTCGCGCACGCCGGTGCCGTCCGGCGTGGCGTAGTCGTTGCCCCACACATTCAGAAACTCGCGCCGCCCAACAGCCACCTGGGCCACAAAGGGCAGCAGATTATTGGGCACACCCTGAGGGTCTTCGCCAATCAGGCCGCTCTCGTGCGCGCCCACCGGGTTGAAGTAGCGCAGGATGCCAAAACGCCAGCTGGTGTCACCTGCAAAGGCATCGCGCAGCATGTCTTCAATCACCAACTTGGTTCGACCATAGGGGTTGGTAGCAGACAGAGGATGGTCTTCGGTCAGCGGCAGGCGCTGCGGGTCACCATAGACGGTGGCGGAGCTGCTGAACACCAGGGTCTTCACGCC
>CAIMZI010000043.1 GCA_903845935.1 uncultured beta proteobacterium
ACAGCAGCAAGGCGGCGATGGCTAGGTAATTTCGCATGGTTGTCGTTGTTGGTATCTGTGGGTCAAATGCACATTGCAGCTTGTAGTACGCCGCCGCCAGCGGGGTAGATGTTTCCGTCCGTGTCCCCCGCCCGCCTAAGCGGGCTCCTCCTTTACCTACCGGAAACACCCACCCCACTGGCACCGGCAGCCTGCCAGTTTGCTGTCACTGACTGACGACCTTTGTGTGCCTACCATGTTTGCGGACTCAGGACGATGCGGTGCTCAGTGCAGCGGCATAAAGGAGGAGGCCGAAGGCCGGGGGACAGCCGCGGAAGTGAGTGCCACGTCGGCCTGAGTCAGAAATGACTCAGATAAACGCGACACCCAACACAACCGTTACTTACTTCGCCACTGGCTCATCGGGCTTCTTGTCATTGCCTTCGATGTACGGAGACCATGGCTTGGCTTTCACCGGGCCGGGTGTCTTCCACACCACATTGAACTGACCGTCGGCCTTGACTTCGCCGATGAATACCGACTTGTGCAGGTGGTGGTTCTTGGCGTCCATCTCGGACATGATGCCGCTCGGTGCCTTGAAGGTCTGACCGGCCATGGCCGCAATCACCTTGTCGGTATCGGTGGACTTGGCCTTTTCTACGGCCTGCTTCCACATGTGAATGCCAATCCAGGTGGCTTCCATCGGATCATTGGTCAGTGGCTTATCCTTGTGACCGGCAATGCCCTTGGCCTTGGCGTAATCGCTCCACTGCTTGATGAAGGCCGTGTTGGTCGGGTTCTTCAGGCTCATGAAGTAGTTCCAAGCAGCCAGATGGCCGACCAGGGGCTTGGCATCGACGCCACGCAGTTCTTCTTCACCCACCGAGAAAGCCACCACAGGCACGTCCTTGGCCTTCAGACCCGCGTTGCCGAGTTCCTTGTAGAAGGGCACATTGGAGTCACCATTGATGGTGGACACCACGGCGGTCTTGCCACCGGCGGAGAACTTCTTGATGTCAGCCACGATGGTTTGGTAATCGCTGTGACCAAACGGTGTGTACTTCTCGTCGATGTCGGTGTCCTTCACGCCCTTGGTGTGCAGGTAGGCGCGCAGAATCTTGTTGGTGGTGCGGGGATAGACATAGTCGGTACCCAGCAAGACCCAACGCTTGGCGCCGCCGCCTTCTTTGCTCATCAGGTAATCGACTGCGGGAATAGCTTGCTGGTTAGGCGCAGCACCGGTGTAGAACACGTTCTTGGAGAGCTCTTCGCCTTCGTATTGGACCGGGTAGAACAGCAGGCCGTTCATTTCTTCAACCACTGGCAGCACGGACTTGCGCGATACGCTGGTCCAGCAACCGAAGATCACCGAGACCTTGTCCTGACCCAGCAACTGCTTGGTCTTTTCAGCAAACAGGGGCCAGTTGGAGGCTGGGTCGACCACCACGGGTTCGAGCTGCTTGCCCAACACGCCGCCATGGGCGTTGATGTCGTCGATAGCCATCAGAACCGTATCTTTCAACACGGTTTCGGAAATCGCCATGGTGCCTGAGAGGCTGTGCAGCACGCCGACCTTGATGGTGTCAGCGGCAAACGCTGGCACGGCGGACAGCGTGGTGAGTGCGACGGCAGCGGTTAGTGCCTTGAGAGTAAATCGACGTTGCATAGTGTGTGCTCCGAGGTTGATAAATGCTTGCTTGCTCGCCAGGCCTTGGTTGATTGCCGGTGGCTGGCGATGGCTCCAATGTAGGAAAACCAGGACAATCCGGAAATACGCCAAGTGGCGTATGCGACGCCCTGGCAAGGCGCTTGTCGCCCAACACGCAAAGCCACCAGTGCAACAACTTTTGGACCTGACTTGTGTCACATAAGTGAGATACTTCCGTCCGAAAGGCTCGGTTGGAGAGCAGCTTTCGCCCCTCATCAGGAACAAAACTAAATGAATCGCCAAACCACTTCCAGAATCTGGGTGCAATTGCTCACGACCATTGCGGCGGCCCTGGTTTTTGTATGGATTGGGGTCATCGTCTGGCAGGGCTATGTGTCGCGCAAGGCCGCACTCGAACAGGCGCAGGACTTTTCCTTGAGCATGCACAACGCCACCATGGCCGGTCTGACCGGCATGATGGTGACAGGCACCGTGGGCCAGCGCGATGTGTTTCTGGACCAGATCAAACAGCTAGGCTCGATCCGCGATGTGCGGGTGCTGCGCGGTGAAAACGTCAGCAAGCTGTTTGGGCCGGGCAATGCCAAAAACGAGGCTTCTGCGGACGCACAGGAGTCCGCCGTGCTGCAAAGTGGACGGGAAGCCATAGAGGTGCAAAGCGACGCCAGCGGCGAGTACCTGCGCGCCATCCGCCCAGTGATTGCCATGAAAAATTCCCTGGGCAAGGACTGCACCAGTTGCCATCTGGTGCCCGAGGGCACAGTGCTGGGCGCGGTGAGCATGAAGGTGTCGCTGGACAAGGTCAATGCCGGTCTGGCTGACCAACGCTGGAAGTCGATTCTGGCGGCCATTTTCACCAGCATTCCGGTGCTCTTGCTGATCTACCCGTTCATCCACAAAGTGGTCACCCGCCCGCTGGAGCAAGGCGTGCGCGTGGCGCGCGGCATTGCCGCGGGCGACCTGAGCCAGCAGATTTCCGTGGATTCGAACAACGAAGTGGGCGAGTTGCAGCGTGCACTCATGGAGATGAACCAGGGATTGATTCGCATCGTCAGCCAGGTGCGCGTCGGCACCGACACCATCTTCAGTGCCTCGCGCGACATTGCCAACGGCAACGTGGACCTGTCGCAGCGCACCGAGGCCCAGGCCAGCACGCTGGAGAGCACCAGTTCCTCCATGCAAAGTCTGACCGAGGCGGTCAACCAGACCGCAGACGATGCGCGCCGCGCCAATCAGCTGGCGCAATCGGCCTCGTCCGTGGCGGTCCGTGGCGGCGCCGTGGTGTCCGAGGTGGTGAACACCATGGCCTCCATCAACCAATCTTCACGCCGGATTGTGGACATCATCGGCGT
>CAIMZI010000044.1 GCA_903845935.1 uncultured beta proteobacterium
CATTCCGCCGCCCTTCATCTTTTTCATCATGTCCTGCATTTGCTCAAACTCCTTGAGCATGCGGTTGACTTCCTGTACGTGCACGCCGGCGCCACCGGCAATGCGGCGTTTGCGCGTGGCCTTGATGAGTTCGGGCTTGCGGCGCTCCAGCGGCGTCATGCTGTGGATGATGCCTTCCTTGCGCTTGATGTCCTTCTCCGCCTTGTCCATATCCACCTGACCGGCCTTGGCCGCCATGGCGGCGGGCAGTTTGTCCATCAGGCTGGACAGCCCACCCATCTGCTTCATCTGCTGGATCTGGGACAGAAAGTCATTCAAATCAAAGCCGGCTCCGCTCTTGACCTTGGCGGCCAGCTTTTGTGCCGCCTCCATGTTGACGCCGGAGGTGACCTGCTCCACCAGGGCCAGAATGTCGCCCATGCCCAGAATGCGCCCGGCATGGCGCTGGGCATCGAACACTTCCAGGCCGTCGAGCTTTTCGCTGGTACCGGCAAACTTGATGGGCGCACCGGTGATCTGGCGCACCGACAGGGCCGCGCCACCGCGTGAATCGCCATCGGTCTTGGTCAGGATGATGCCGGTGAGCGGCAACGCATCCTTGAAGGCCCGGGCGGTGTTCACCGCATCCTGGCCCTGCATGGCGTCCACCACAAACAAGGTTTCCACCGGGTTCAGCGCGGCGTGCAGTTGCTTGATTTCCAGCATCAAGGCTTCGTCAATCGCCAGGCGGCCGGCGGTGTCCACCAGCAGCACGTCAAAGAAATGCTTCTTGGCATAGTCCAGCGCTGCCAGGCCGATATCCACCGGTTTCTGCTCCGGCGTGCTGGGGAACCATTCGGCGCCGGCCTGGGCCGTCACCGTCTTGAGCTGTTCGATGGCGGCGGGACGGTACACGTCACCTGAAACGGTCAGCACTTTCTTCTTGCGCTTCTCGATCAGGTGCTTGGCCAGCTTGGCCGTGGTTGTGGTCTTGCCGGCACCCTGCAGACCGGCCATCAGGATCACGGCCGGTGGCTGCGCCGCCAGATTGATGTCGCTGACTCCCTCACCCATGGTGGTGGCCAGCTCGCGGTTGACGATACCGACCAGCACCTGGCCCGGCTGCAGCGAGCCCAGCACCTCTTCGCCCAGCGCCTTTTCCTTCACGCGGGCAATGAAGTCGCGCACCACCGGCAGGGCCACATCGGCCTCCAGCAGCGCCATGCGCACCTCGCGCAGCATGTCGGTGACATTGCTTTCAGTAATGCGGGCCTGGCCGCGAAGTTCTTTGACGAGGCGGCTGAGTTTGTCGGTGAGAGCGGAGGCCATAAGAGAAAAGTCCGGTGACCGGAACCTGGTTTGAGCGCCGGATCAAGCCGACGAAATGCAAAACGCTAAACTGTGACCATGATTTTAGCCAGTGCGTCCCCTCTCCCGCTGATTCTGTCCGTTCTGGCGGCCCTGGCCTACGTGGTGCCGGCCCTGCTGCTGGATCGCATCCGCACCGCCCATGTCTGGGTGGCGCTGGCCTGGCTGCTGCAAGGCACGCTGCTGGCCTGGGGCCTGCTGGGTGAACCTCCGCACTTCGGTTTTGCCCCCGCCCTGTCGGTCACGGCCTGGCTGGTGGCCGCGGTCTATGCGGTGGAAAGTCTGATCTACCCGCAGCTGCCCACGCGCTGGACCCTGAGCACGATTGGCGCCGTGGCGGTAATGCTGGCCTATCTGTTCCCGGGCAGCGTCATGCCGCCCACCAGCTCAGTCTGGTTGCCCATCCACCTGGCTTTTGGCGTTGCCTGCTACGGACTGTTCGGCATGGCCGTGGTGCATGCCTGGTTCATGAACCTGGCGGAAAAGCGCATCCGCCTGGGAAAGGACTCGCACAGCGGCCTGCCGCTGCTGACACTGGAACGGCTGACCTACCGCTTTGTAGGCGCCGGCTTTGTCCTGCTGACTGCCACGCTGGTGGTGGGCATGCTGTTCGGCGAGGTGGTGTATGGCCACGCCTGGCGCTGGGACCACAAGACGGTGTTCTCGCTGCTGTCGTGGCTGACATTTGCCGTGCTGCTGGTGGGCCGGGTGGGCTTTGGCTGGCGTGGCAAGCGTGCCGCTAATTTCTTGTACGTGGGCTCGGCCTTGCTGTTGCTGGCGTATGTCGGCTCGCGCTTTGTGATGGAAATTGTGCTGGGCCGCACGCCATGAAGTTTCTGCTGCTCTTCTTTATCTTCATGGTCTTGCTGTGGCAATGGCGCCATGCCCGCGAAGAAAAGGTGAAGCACGCGATGCGCAAGAACGCCGCACCGGCGGCCGTGGTCGATATGGTGCAATGTGCCCACTGCGGTCTGCACCTGCCCGCGGGCGATGCAGTCCATCAAGCCAAAGCCACTTACTGCAGTGCTGCCCACGCACTGGCGCAGGAACATGGATGACGCAGCCGCCACCCGAGCGTTCCTGGTTCGGCCTGGAAGCACCCTGGGCGGCAGAGATTCACACCGACGACACGCGGGAGTTTTCGCGCATCTGGCAGGGCTTTATGACCGCCCGCCTGACCCTGGGACTGGTGCTGGTGGCGATGCAGATCACCCTTCTGGCCACGGGCTCCACGCATAGCCGCTGGCTGCTGGCTATCAGCATGGCCTATTTCGCCAGCACCCTGACCACGGGGCTGTTCGGCAAACCCCTGTTCCTGGGCTATAGCTTCAACCGGCACTGGATACGGCTGGTCGGGCTGGATGTGCTGGCCTTCTCGTCCCTGCAAATCCTGCAGGGCAATCCGGTCAATTACACGCCTTTGTTTGCGCTGCCCATTTTGCTGGCCTCGGTGCTGGGCTCCCTGCGCCTGGCCCTGGGAACGGCCGCAGGGGTTAGCTTGCTGTTGCTGGGCAGCAGTTGGGTCGCAGCGATCGCCGGCAGCACCGACGCCACCCTGTCCTTGCTGCAAGCCGCACTGACCGGTGTGGGCTATTTTGCCGTGGCACTGCTGGCCAATCAGCTCGCCAGCCGACTGTCCACCGAAGGCCTGCGCGCGCGCAGCAGCCAGGCCGCAGTGCGCTTGCAGCGCCAGGTCAATGAACTGGTGATCGAGGCGCTGCCCGAGGGCGTGCTGATCGTGGACGCTGCGGGCGCAGTGCGTGCCGCCAACCCGGCCGCCCTGCGCCTGTTGACGGTGCAGCAGGGCAGCCGTCTGACCCATCTGCACCAGAACCCGAGCTGGCAACCCTTGCTGGATCTAACCCAGTCCAGCCTGTCGCAAGCTGCTGCGCAACAGGCAGATGTCACCCTCAGTCAGGAAGGGTTGGGGCCACGCCGCATCCGCGTCAGCACACGCCCGACCAACCCGCAGGACTTGGGCGGCGAGCGCCTGTGCGTGCTGTTTCTGCAAGACCAGCGCGAACTGGAGGCGCGCATGCGCACCGAAAAGCTGGCCAGCATGGGCCGCATGTCCACGGCCGTGGCCCATGAAATTCGCAATCCGCTGGCAGCCATCACGCAGGCCAATGCCTTGCTGGACGAAGAACTGCAGGACCCGCAGCACAAAAGGCTGACCCAGATGGTGAGCCAGAACGCGCAACGCCTAGCCAAAATCGTGGACGATATTTTGGAGGCATCGCGTGCGCAACCCCAGGACGGAGGTCTGTCGCCCTTGCAGATTGCGCTGGATGAAAGCGTGAACCGCGTGTGCCGCGACTGGAGCACGCAGAACCAATGCACGCAGCGCCTGTGCTGCTATCTGGGTGCCGCTGCGCTCAGCGTTGCCTTTGAAGGCGACCATTTGCGCCGCGTGCTGGTCAACCTGCTGGACAATGCGCGCCGCTATGCAAGCGAACGGCCGGGCGGCATTCAGGTACAAACCGCGGCACCGCAGGGGCAGCGGATGAGCTTACGTGTGTGGAGTGAAGGCCCGCCCATGGACCAGTCGGTGGAGCGCCACCTGTTTGAGCCGTTTTTTTCGTCCGAGAGCCGATCCAGCGGCCTGGGGCTTTATATTTGCCGGGAGCTCTGCGAGGGCCATGGCGCCAACATCGCTTACCAGCGCAGCACCCGCGAACTTGACGGCGGGCAGGTCGATGGCAATGAATTTTCCGTCAGCTTTCTGTACGTGGCGCAGAGCGCCAGTGCGCAAACCGATGACTCCAAGCAATCGACATGGCCCATAACAAGCTTTTAAGCGCAATCCAGATTCTCGTCATAGACGATGAACCAGACCTTCGCACCCTGTATGAGTTGACGCTGCTGCGCGAAGGCTACCAGGTGGAGGCGGCGGCCACCATCCAGGAAGCGTGGGCCGTGTTGAATGCGCGGCGCTTTGACTTGGTGATCACCGACATGCGCCTGCCGGACGGCTCGGGCATAGACCTGCTCAAGGGCCTGCGCGCCCAGCAGCGGCCGGAGCGCTGCATCGTGATCACGGCCTACGGTTCGGCCGAAAATGCAGTGGAATCCCTGAAGGCGGGCGCCTTCGACTACCTGACCAAGCCGGTGGACTTGAAACAATTCAGGGCAGTAGTCGCCGCCGCTGCCCTGGGCGCACGCAGTGCCTCGGCTGCACAAGCACCTGGCACCGCGCCAGCCCCTCTGTTTGATAGCAAAGTGGCCACCGGCAACAAGGGCGATCAGGCCCTGGCACGCATGGCGGGTGATTCGCTGGCCATGCGCACGGTGCGTGAGCGCATTGTCAAGGTGGCAAGCAGCATGGCACCGGTGATGGTGTGCGGCGAGTCGGGAACCGGCAAGGAGCTGGTGGCCAACGCCTTGCATGCCAACAGCCACCGCCAAGACGGCCCCTGGGTGGCGGTGAACTGCGGCGCCATTCCAGAGAACCTGTTGGAGGCCGAATTTTTCGGCGTTAGAAAGGGTGCCTATACCGGTGCCACGCATGACCGTGAAGGCTTTTTTCAGGCGGCCGACGGCGGCACCCTGTTTCTCGACGAAATCGGCGACCTACCGCTGGCCATGCAGGCCAAGCTCTTGCGCGCCATCCAGGAGCGGCGCATTCGCGCCCTGGGCGGCAACCAGGAAGACGCGGTGGACGTTCGCATTGTCAGTGCCACCCACAAAAATTTGCCGATCGAAGTCGCAGCCGGTCGCTTCCGCCAGGATCTGTATTACCGCCTGAACGTGATCGACATCGACATACCACCCTTGCGGGAACGCCCCGAAGATCTGCCCGCACTGTGCAAGGCCTTGTTGGAACGTATCGCCGGGGAGTCCGGCCTGCCGGTGCGCCAGCTACCGGAGCGCACCATTGCACGCATCGCCGGTCTGCCCCTGCTGGGCAATGTGCGCGAACTGGAAAACATGCTGCACCGGGCACTGGCACTGTCCGATGGCGAGGCCCTGGAACTGGCCGAGGCCGGGCCAGACTTGGGCGCAGCGCCGCCGCAGCGTGAGGACACCATCCCAGCCGGTGCGACGGGGTCGACCGTCAAGCAGCCCCTGCCGGAAGACCTGCAAGCCTATCTGGATGAGAGGGAACGACAGATTCTGGTGCGCGCCCTGCGCGAGACCGGCTTTAACCGCACGCTGGCGGCCAGGCTGCTGGGTCTGACGCTGCGCCAGATCCGCTACCGCATCGCGCGCCTCAAGATTGACGCTCCGGACATCCACGGTGAAGACCTCGATGGGTGAACGCAAGCCCACAGCGCCAAGCGCTGGTTGGCAGCGCGGCTGGTATGGCTTCGCGCAGCCCTGCCCTTCACCCAATTTCGGGCCGCGTCCGCCGGACTGCCTGGTGGATCTGGTGGTGCTGCACTCCATCAGCCTGCCGCCGGGCCAGTTTGGCGGTGATGCGGTGCAACGCCTGTTCACCAACCGGCTCGACTGGGATGCGCACCCCTACTTCAAGCAGATCGAGGGACTGCAGGTGTCTGCCCACTTCTTCATCCAGCGGGAAGGCGAACTCTGGCAGTTTGTCAGCTGTGACGACAGGGCCTGGCACGCCGGGCACTCGCGCTTTCAGGAGCGTGACAATTGCAATGACTTTTCGATTGGCATTGAGCTCGAAGGGCTGGAGGGCGACCTGTTTGAACCCGCCCAGTATGCAACCCTGAATGCCCTGTTGCCAGCATTGGCGCAAAAGTACCCGCTGCGCCACATCACCGGCCATGAACATATTGCGCCTGGCCGCAAGGCCGACCCCGGCTCGGGATTTGACTGGCACTTGTTGCAAGGCTGCACGGGCCTTATGGGGGTGAGTTTTTCCGCCGGCGCAAAAGGTATTTAGCCCCTATTGCCGGACATCGACGTCGCCATGGGGGCAAGTTTTCAGCCCATCGCGATCAAACGCATGTTTCCTTGGATACACTACCGGTAGTGGCTTGCATCCACACCAGACCCCATATATAGTGTGTACCTGCAGCAGCTTGTCCAAAAGCAGGACACCCAAGGACCCGCCGGAGGTCCGGCCAGCCACACCACAAAACCCGATTTAGCAGAGGAAATCATGCAGCCTTTTGTATCCCAAAGCAGTAGCTTGCCCGGCCTAGTCATGGGCATCCCGACGGCGTCTGCCGACAGCGGAGCCAACCCACTGGCCCATTACCAAATCATCCGCCGCAACGGCGCGGTGGTGTCCTTTGAGCCCCACAAGATTGCCGTGGCCATGATGAAGGCCTTTTTGGCGGTGCACGGCACCCAGGGCGCGGCCTCGGCCAGCGTGCGCGAGACCGTGGACGGTCTGACCCAGCAGGTGATTCGCGCCCTGGTGCGTTCGCGCCCGGCCGGTGGCACCTTCCACATTGAAGACGTGCAGGACCAGGTCGAACTCGGCCTGATGCGCAGCAGCCATCACGAGATTGCCCGCGCCTATGTGCTGTACCGGGAGCGTCGCACCCAGGAGCGCGCCAAGCAGGTGGAGCAGGCCCGCCCCGCAGCCCCGGTGATCCATGTGCTGGAACGAGGTGAGCGCGTTGCATTGGATCTGGAGCAAATGCGCATTCGCATCGAGAACGCCTGCGCCGGCCTGGGCGCCGACATCAAGGCGGACCCTATCGTTGCCGAGACCATGCGCAATCTGTACGACGGCGTGCCCATGGACGAGGTCTACAAGGCCTCCATACTGGCGGCCCGCACCCTTATCGAGAAGGACCCGGACTACACCTACGCCACCGCGCGCCTGCTGTTCCACACCATCTCGCGTGAGGTGCTGGGCCGCGACGTGGCACAGGCCGACATGGCCGAGGCCTATGCCGACTACTTCCCCGGCTTTATCAAGAAGGGTGTGGAGGCCGAGCGCCTGGACGAGAAGCTACTGCAATTCGACCTGAAGCGTCTCGGTGCCGCTCTCAAGGCCGACCGCGACCTGCAGTTTGACTACCTGGGCCTGCAGACCCTGTATGACCGCTACTTCCTGCACATCGGGAAGCAGCGCATCGAGCTGCCACAAGCCTTCTTCATGCGCGTGGCCATGGGCCTGTCACTCAATGAAATCGACCGCGAGGCGCGCGCCATCGAGTTCTACGAGGTGCTGTCCTCGTTTGACTTCATGTCCAGCACGCCCACGCTGTTCAACGCCGGCACGCTGCGCTCGCAACTGTCCAGCTGCTACCTGACCACCGTGCCCGACGATCTGGATGGCATTTACGAGTCGATCAAGGAAAACGCCCTGCTCTCCAAGTTTGCCGGCGGCCTGGGCAATGATTGGACCCGCGTGCGCGCCCTGGGCAGCCATATCAAGGGCACCAATGGTGAATCGCAGGGCGTGGTGCCCTTCCTGAAGGTAGTGAACGACACCGCCGTGGCCGTCAACCAGGGTGGCAAGCGCAAGGGCGCGGTCTGCACCTACCTGGAGACCTGGCACCTGGACATCGAAGAGTTCCTGGAGCTGCGCAAGAACACCGGCGATGACCGCCGCCGCACCCACGACATGAACACCGCCAACTGGGTGCCCGACCTGTTTATGCGCCGGGTGATGGAAAAGGGAACCTGGACCCTGTTCTCGCCCTCCAATGTGCCGGACCTGCACGACCTGTTCGGTGCCGATTTCGAGCGCGCCTATGTGGCCTATGAAGAGAAAGCGGCACGCGGCGAGATCACGCCCAGCCGCACCCTGCAGGCCGCCGACCTGTGGCGCAAGATGCTGACCATGCTGTTTGAGACTGGCCACCCCTGGATCACCTTCAAGGATGCCTGCAATGTGCGTTCGCCGCAGCAGCATGCAGGCGTGGTGCACAGCTCCAACCTGTGCACCGAGATCACGCTCAACACCTCGGACACCGAGACGGCCGTGTGCAACCTGGGCTCGGTCAATCTGCTGCAGCATCTGAAGGACGGGGAAAACGGCAAGGTTCTGGACCACGACAAGCTGAAGCGCACCATCAGCATCGCCATGCGCATGCTCGACAACGTCATCGACATCAACTATTACGCCGTCAAAAAGGCGCGCGATTCCAACCTGCGTCACCGCCCGGTCGGTCTGGGTCTGATGGGCTTCCAGGACAGCCTTTACTCCCTGCGCATTCCGTACTCCAGCGATGCGGCCGTGCAGTTTGCCGATACCTCCATGGAAGCGATTTGCTACTACGCCTATTGGGCATCGACCGAGTTGGCGGCTGAGCGCGGCAAATACTCCAGCTACAAGGGCTCCTTGTGGGACAAGGGCGTGCTGCCCTTCGACACCTTGGACATGCTGAGTGCGGCACGCGGGGGATATGTGGAAGTGGACCGCTCCTCCACGCTGGATTGGGATGCGCTGCGCAAGAAGATTGCGCTTGATGGCATGCGCAACAGCAACTGCGTAGCCATCGCGCCAACTGCGACCATTTCCAACATCATCGGTGTGGACGCCTCCATCGAGCCCTGCTTTGGCAACCTGTCGGTCAAGTCGAATTTGTCGGGCGAATTTACCGTGATCAACAGCTCCCTGGTGCACGACCTCAAGCGCCTGGGACTGTGGGATGACGTGATGGTGATGGATCTGAAGCACTTCGATGGCTCACTGCAGCCGATTGACCGTGTGCCTGCGGACATCAAGCAGCTCTACGCCACCGCCTTCGAGGTGGAAACGCAGTGGCTGGTGGAAGCTGCAGCGCGGCGCCAGAAGTGGATAGACCAGGCGCAGTCGCTCAACATCTACATGGCCGGCGCCTCAGGCAAGAAGCTCGATGAGACCTACAAGCTGGCCTGGGTGCGCGGTCTGAAAACCACCTACTACCTGCGCACCATGTCGGCAACGCATGCCGAGAAATCCACCGTGAGCGCGGGTCGCATGAATGCTGTTTCCTCTGGCAATGACGGTCCTGGTTCAGCGAAAATGTCGGGCGCCATGGAAGCGGCTGCAGTCGCTGCGCAAGCGCAAATGGCACTGTCTGAAAACGCCGCCACCGACATCCGTTTTTGCGGTGTCGATGACCCCACTTGCGAGTCCTGCCAATAGCCATTTTTTGCATGCATCGCAGACACTTTGCGATGCGTATCCACCACACAATCCACAGTGAAATGCATGAGGCCTTTTCATTTCATTTCACTGCTCTCATAATCCGCTGATTGGAAACCTCTATGTTGACCTGGGACGAAGAAGTCAAGCCCTCATCGCAATCAAATTTTGCACGTACGACGCAGGCTGCTGCGCCGCTGACGCAAGCAGATGCCGCTCTTGGATTACGCACTCTGGATGACGGCGCACGCGTGGCACACAGCGACTCCGCACCCCCCTACACGTCCCCGATCAAACCCCTGCTGACCGAAGCCGCGCGCCGTGTGCGCGCCTCCGACAAGCGCATCATCAACGGCCAAACCGACGTCAACCAACTGGTTCCCTTCAAGTACAAATGGGCATGGGAAAAGTATCTGGCCAGTTGCGCCAACCACTGGATGCCGCAAGAGGTCAACATGACGCGCGACATCGCGCTGTGGAAAGACCCGAACGGGCTGACCGAAGACGAGCGCCGCATCGTCAAGCGCAACCTCGGCTTTTTTGTCACCGCCGACTCGCTGGCTGCCAATAACATCGTGCTCGGCACCTACCGCCACATCACGGCGCCTGAGTGTCGCCAGTTCCTGTTGCGCCAGGCCTTTGAGGAGGCCATCCACACCCACGCCTACCAGTACATCGTGGAGTCGCTGGGCCTGGATGAGGGCGAGATCTTCAACGCCTACAACGAGGTGAAATCGATTCGCGACAAGGATCAGTTCCTGATCCCCTTTATCGAGGCGATCATGGATCCGAGCTTCCACACCGGTACGCTGCAGACCGACCAGACGCTGCTGAAAAGCCTGATCGTTTTTGCCTGCCTGATGGAGGGTCTGTTCTTCTATGTCGGCTTTACGCAAATTTTGGCGCTGGGTCGGCAAAACAAGATGACCGGTGCGGCCGAACAGTACCAGTACATCCTGCGCGACGAGTCCATGCACTGCAACTTCGGCATTGACCTGATCAACCAGCTCAAGGCAGAAAACCCGCAGCTCTGGACGCCAGAGTTCAAGGCCGATATCCGGGCTCTGTTTGAGCAGGCCACCGAGCTGGAATACCGCTATGCAGAGGACACCATGCCGCGTGGCGTGCTTGGCATGAACGCATCCATGTTCAAGGGCTATCTGCGCTATATCGCCAACCGGCGTGCCACCCAGATCGGACTGGAGCCGCTGTTCCCCAACGAAGAGAACCCCTTCCCCTGGATGAGCGAGATGATTGACCTGAAGAAAGAACGCAACTTTTTTGAGACCCGCGTGATTGAGTACCAATCGGGCGGCGCGCTTTCCTGGGATTGATGCCTACTATGTTTTTTAGAACTTCGCACCTGCACAAGCCGCTCCAAGAAGTGACTGTGGATGTGCGTCACCCCGTTCATGCCGCTGGGACATTGCCCAACGGTATGAATCACTTCCTGCACTCCAATTCGCATGAAGTGCTCTTTGTTACCTGATCAAGGAGAAAATTATGGCAACTGCAAAAAAACCGGCCGCAAAAAAGGCCGTTCCCGCGAAGAAAGTTCCCGCTAAAAAAGTAGCTGTAACCAAGGCCGTTCCGGCTAAGAAGGTAGTCGCCAAGAAGGCCGCTCCGGCTAAAACGGCAGCTCCAGCTAAAAAAGTAGCCGCCGCCCCAGTAAAAGCGGCAGCACCCAAGAAGGCAGCACCGGCTAAAAAGGCAGCAGCTCCTGCAAAGAAGATAACCGCCGCCGCTCCGGCCAAAAAGGCAGCTCCGGCTAAAAAGGCAGCAGCTCCTGCAAAGAAGGTAGCCGCCGCCCCAGCTAAAAAGGCAGCTCCGGCCGCAAAGAAAGTTGCTGCTAAAAAGCCCGCTGCAAAGAAAGCCGCTAAAGCACCCGCAGCAGCAACCGCTCAGACCACTCTGAACCCGCAGGCTGCTTGGCCATTCCCCACGGCAGGCAAACCCTAATCAAGTCATTGATGGGCGCCCGGCGCTTCCAGGTGTCGGGCTAGGGATAAAAGGCCAGCAGCTTGTAGCCCGTGATATTCGCCACGAGCGCATCGGCCTGTACGCTGAGAGGCAGTTTGAGCGCAAGTTCGGAACTGGCGGAAATCTGCGTTTTTCCGCCCCATTCAGCTGCCATCACAACCCGGCGAAGCAAGACTTGGTCTTGCCGGTCCGTCAACGTAAGTTCCAGCGCTGGGGTGGCAAGATCAAGCGCGACGGAATTTTTCAGTACCGCCTGGAGCACATAAATACCGGGCTTCAGGCTGGTAAGTGAAGAGCTTTCAATGGCGATGGCCTCAATCTGACGCGGTGCAGAAATACTGCAGGCCAACGGCACACAGATTGCGGCAAGCACTGAGCGCAGAACAGGCACGGTTGCGGCCAAACGGTCTCGCTCACGCAGCATCACCTGCAGGCAAAGCAGCAGCAGCATGGACACGCACAACAGCATCAGGATGGAGTGGGCCAACCTGCTACGCGCAGGTGTTGGCGCCGGATTGCCGACCATAAAGGATGGCGACGCATGCTCCGGCGCCACTGGACTGCTTCCAATCGGTGCCCATTCAGCTTCACTGACATTC
This sequence comes from uncultured beta proteobacterium, assembly GCA_903845935.1. Lineage (GTDB taxonomy): Bacteria > Pseudomonadota > Gammaproteobacteria > Burkholderiales > Burkholderiaceae_C > Allorhodoferax. Next base: position 11,929 of record CAIMZI010000044.1, read on the forward strand.
GGGGCTTCGGCTTCCGGTTGCTGGTGCGGATTGGTTTCTAGAAAGGCATCGGGTGCGGGCGTCGATTCCTGCACAACCGGCTGCGCAGGCTCGACCACCGGACCCCAATCCAAGACCTGCGCAGCACTTGGTAGCGGCTCAGGCCTAGGCGTGCCTTGGTCCAGGCTGCGCAGCTGCGCGTTGGCGTCGAACACCTCATCACACTGACCACAACGCACCCAGCCTTCGGAGATTCGAAGCTGGTCCGGCACCACGCGAAACATCGTGGAGCATGCCGGACATTGGGTGATCAGACTCATGGGCGTCGCATGGTGAGGCGCGACAAACCGCCTAGCGTGTGGCCGTCATCAGGATCCAGCCGTCTTCTGCATCGCTCACCGACAACTGGCAATAGGGCGCATAGGCGGCAATGAGTTCGTCGGCCTGGCGCTCCAGTATGCCGGCCAACACCAAGTGACCTCCCGGCGCCACATGCGCGCACAACAGCGGCGCCAGTACCTTCAAGGGCGTGGCCAGAATATTGGCCACAACCAAGCCGAAAGTGCCCACCGCCTTGTCCGGCAACCCGGCAACCAGGGCGACATGGTTGGCCTCGGCATTCAGTTGCGTGGACTGTATGGCGGCGTTATCAATATCCACCGCCAGCACCTCTTGAGCACCATACTTAGCAGCACCAATCGCCAGAATGCCGGAGCCGCAGCCATAGTCCAACACGCGCATCGGCACCGCATGGCTGGCAATCCAGCGCAGGCACATGCGGGTGGTGGGATGGGTGCCGGTACCAAAGGCTAGCCCCGGATCGAGCCGGATTACCTGTCTGGCCTGGGCCGGTGGTTCGTGCCAGGTGGGCACAATCCAGAACTCAGGCGTGATTTCCACCGGTGTAAATTGCGACTGGGTTAAGCGCACCCAGTCCTGATCGGGCACGACGTTGATGCCCAGCACCTGGCAGGTGTCGAAAAAGTCCTGCGCCTGCAGCAGCGCGGCCGCCTCAACAGCCAGTTCTTCTTTTTCAAACAGGGCAATCACCCGCGAGCGATTCCAGCCTCCCTTGGGCGCGGGCAGGCCAGGTTCACCAAACAAGGCCTGCTCGGCATCGGTCTGGGCATCGGCATCTTCCACGCTGACGCTGAGCGCGTCCAGCGCATCCAGGGCGTCGCTCAAGGCTTCCACCCGGTCTTCGGGGCACATCAGGCGCAGTTCAAACATGCAGGATCTTCTCAACGCTTGTGCTGTTCAAGCCAATGTTCCAGGTAGTGGATATTGGTACCACCGGCCATGAACTTGGCGTCCACCATCAGCTCGCGGTGCAGCGGAATATTGGTGTTGATGCCTTCCACGACGGTCTCGGCCAGCGCCGTGCGCATGCGGGCCATGGCCTGTTCGCGGGTATCGCCGTGCACAATGATCTTGCCGATCATGGAGTCGTAATTGGGCGGCACGAAGTAGTTGGTATACACGTGTGAATCCACCCGCACGCCCGGACCACCCGGCGCATGCCACATGGTCACGCGTCCCGGCGACGGTGTGAACTTGAAGGGGTCTTCGGCATTGACACGGCATTCAATTGAATGACCACGCATCACGATATCACGCTGCGTGAAGGGGAGCTTCTCGCCTGCTGCGACCATGATCTGGGTGCGCACCACGTCCACACCGGTCACCATCTCGGTCACCGGATGCTCCACCTGCACGCGGGTGTTCATCTCGATGAAATAGAACTCGCCGTCCTCGTATAGGAACTCAAAGGTGCCGGCGCCGCGGTAAGCAATCTTCTTGCAGGCCGCCACGCAGCGCTCGCCAATACGTTCAATCAGCTTGCGGTTGATGCCGGGTGCAGGAGACTCCTCCAGCACCTTCTGGTGGCGACGCTGCATGGAGCAATCGCGCTCACCGAGATAGACCGCATTCTTGTGCTTGTCGGCCATGATCTGGATTTCAATGTGGCGCGGGTTCTGCAGGAATTTTTCCATGTAGACCGCAGGATTGCCAAAGGCCGCCCCGGCTTCCGCCTTGGTCATCTGCACCGCGTTGATCAACGCCGCTTCGGTATGCACCACGCGCATGCCACGGCCACCGCCGCCACCTGCCGCCTTGATGATGACCGGGTAACCCACAGACTTGGCAATGCGCCGGATGCTGGCTGGATCGTCCGGCAATTCACCTTCGGAACCGGGCACACAGGGCACGCCGGCACGGATCATGGCCTGCTTGGCCGAGACCTTGTCACCCATGATGCGAATGGATTCGGGCGTCGGGCCTATGAACTGGAATCCGCTTTTTTCCACGCGCTCGGCGAAGTCTGCGTTTTCACTCAGAAAGCCATAGCCCGGGTGAATTGCCTCGGCGTCTGTCACCTCGGCAGCCGAGATGATGGCCGGCATATTCAGATAACTCAAGCCCGATGCGGCCGGACCGATGCAGACCGCCTCTTCCGCCAGCTTGACGTATTTGGCATCCCGGTCCGCTTCAGAATAGACCATTACCGCCTTGATGCCCAACTCGCGGCACGCGCGCTGGATCCGCAAGGCTATTTCGCCACGGTTGGCGACCAATATTTTTTTGAACATGTGCGCGTTGGGCCCGGCTTATTCGATGATGAACAGGGGCTGGCCGTACTCGACCGCCTGCCCGTTTTCACATAGGATTTTGGAAACAGTGCCAGATTTGTCGGCCTCAATTTCATTGAGAATCTTCATCGCTTCGATGATGCAAATGGTCTCGCCTTCCTTGACGACAGAGCCGATCTCGGCAAATGCCTTGGCACCTGGAGACGAAGAGCGGTAAAAAGTACCAACCATGGGCGACTTGACGGTATGGCCAATGGCGACCACCTCGGCCACGGGTTCCACCACGGCAGCCACGGGAGCCGCTTGCGGTTGCCCCTGCTGAACTTGCTGGTACATCGGCTGGCCATAAGTGTGCACGACGGCGCCACCGCCCTTGACGATGCGAACCTTGCCCTCGGCCTCGGTGATTTCCAGTTCGGAAACATTGGAATCAGACACCAGATCAATCAGGGTCTTGAGTTTGCGCAAATCCATAGGTTCTCCAACAACTAGCTGTATTAATACTCTAATTTACATCAAAATGACGCAAAAGTCAGCATTTTTATTAAATTTTTGCCAAAGCGGAACTTTATGCAAGTCCTGGCAGGCGATCGCCGGGAGCAGGCCCCAGGACACTTTTCGGCCTTGAAGCCTGTTTATGACACTATTTTAACCGAGCCCAGACATCAAGCTCCTCAGGCTTGAGGCGTCCCAGTTTGCGCTGCAATACCGTCCCCTGCGCACCCAGCACAACCGAAAAAGGCAGAGACCCCGAGGGATTGCCCAGTTTACCGCTGAGCTCCGAGCCATCCATACCCGCCAGACCCACGGCAAAATGCAGCGGCATTTTTTGCAAAAACGCCTGTACGGCCGACGGCCGGTCCACGGCAAGGCCCAGCACCTGCCAACCATTTGCCTGGTTTTTATCGAAGAAGGCATTGATAAGGGGCAGCTCTTCAATACAGGGTGGGCACCAGGTGGCCCAAAAATTGATCAGCAAGGGTTTGCCGCGAAATGCCTGCAGTTGCACGGCCGGGCCCTGGGGCGCGTTCCATTGCAGGCTCCAGAAACCCGCAAAAGGCTCCGCATCCACTGTCGCAGCGACGGCACGATCCCGCTGCCACGAATACCCCACCCCCGCGGCGGCGGCCAGCACACCGGCTCCCACCAAGAGGGCACGCCTGCTGCTGGAATGGGGAGTGGCTGCAAGCGGTGCGGATGGATTTTCATTCATGTGCGTGATCATGCAACAAATCCTGCAGGGCTGACGCATCTCCCCGCGGTCGTCGGCCACGGGCGTCGTGTTTCATGGCGCCGCGCATATCGTCAAAATCGTAGACCATGAGGTGCACACCGACGTGCGACTCCCAGGCGGGCACGGCCACATGCACGCTCAAGGCATCGACCGTACCGCCCTGAAACCCAGGTACGGCGCTGACCTCAAAACGCACGCCCATGTCGATCAGCGCAATCTCGGCAGATTTGGAGTCATCGCAGAAGAGCTGGATGTAAATGTCCGACTGACGCGTGGCAGTACCGCGCCAGACCGCGCCGCCCACATGCGGCCGAAAACGCTCAAGGCGATGCATCCAAGTCAGTGCCAATTCGCGCAAGACACGCAACTCCAGTGGCTGGGTGTCCATGCAAAAAAGTGCGATGTATTCCTCGACCGCAAGCTCGATCTGCTCGTTGTCAGGCAAGGCCGCACGGCCCGACAGCCCCAGTTGCTTGACCGCGCGGCGCTTGGCAGGGCCGTATTCCAGGCCCTCCTCCACCACCATTCGGGCCGCAGCAGCGGCAATTTCTTCTTTCACAGATTCCATTTGCCCATTGTGCACAATAGACCCATGCACATTCATATTCTGGGTATTTGCGGCACTTTTATGGGCGGCCTGGCCGCATTGGCGCGCGAAGCCGGGCACAAGGTGACCGGTTGCGACACCGGGGTCTACCCACCCATGAGCGACCAGCTCCGTGCGCTGGGCATTGATCTGATCGAAGGCTTTGACGCAGACCAGATGGCATTGCAACCCGACATGTACGTGGTGGGCAACGTGGTGAGCCGTGCCCGACTGGCAAGCGGCGAGCCTAAGTTCCCTTTAATGGAGGCCATTCTGGATGCCGGCTCAGCGTACACCAGTGGCCCGCAATGGCTGGCAGAGCATGTGCTGCAGGGCCGCCATGTGCTGGCCGTGGCCGGCACGCACGGCAAGACCACCACTACCGCCATGCTGAGCTGGATTTTGCACAGCGCCGGGCTGGAACCGGGTTTTCTGGTCGGTGGCGTGCCGATGAACTTTGGCGTTTCAGCCAGATTAGGTGCCTCCACGCTCCCCGATGTGGCTGTTTTGCCTTGGGGCGGCCCTGCGGCAAAACGGGTGGCCGCACCGGTCTTTGTCATTGAGGCCGACGAATACGACACCGCATTTTTTGATAAGCGCAGCAAGTTCGTGCACTATCGGCCGCGCACTGCCGTGCTGAACAATCTGGAGTTTGACCACGCCGACATCTTTGATGATCTGGCTGCCATCGAGCGCCAGTTTCACCATTTGCTGCGCACCGTGCCCGCCAGCGGCCGGGTGGTGGTCAACGGCCTGGAGGAGAGTCTGGCACGCGTGCTAAACCAGGGTTGCTGGAGCGAAATCCGCAGCTTTGGCGCTGCGGTGAGCGATTTCTCCGCCCTGGGCGAGCCCCATGATTTCGACGTGCTGCTGCAGGGGAAAACCGTGGCCCATGTCAGCTGGGCCTTAAGCGGCGTGCATAACCAGCTCAACGCCCTGGCCGCCATTGCGGCCGCCGAACATGTGGGAGTGACACCTGCGCAGGCCGCAGAGGCACTGGCCACGTTTGAGAATGTGAAACGCCGCATGGAGATACGGGCGGAAATCGTTTTACCCGGTAGCAGCGAAGCCAAGCCCGTCACGATTTACGACGACTTTGCCCACCACCCGACCGCCATTCGCACCACCATCAACGGGCTGCGACGCCGCGTCGGCAAGGCACGGATCCTGGCGGTTTTTGAGCCGCGCAGCAACACCATGAAACTCGGCGCCATGAAAGGGCAGCTGCCCTGGAGTCTGGAGGAAGCGGATCTGGCGTTTTGCCACAGCGGTGGCCTGGGCTGGGACGCTGCAGCCGCACTGCAAGCCATGGGCGAACGGGCCCAGGTGGCCGACACGGTGGACGGCGTGCTGGCGCAACTGCTGGCCCAGGTGCAGCCAGGCGACCATATCCTGTGCATGAGCAACGGCGGCTTTGGCGGCGTCCACCAGAGGCTTGCGCTGGCGCTGCAACAGCACTGAGGCAGGCCGCAGGCGAGCTTCGGCGAGGCGATCCGCCTAGAGCGTGAGAAAAATTCGTTTAGTAGGTCACGCTCAGGGTGTCCGCATCCACCTGCAGCAACTTCTTGCCCAGAGCCGCACTGGCGGCTGCGGCAAAGGCCGCTGCCCAGGCCGCATCGGCAAAGCGCTTGGAACCCGCCTCGCGGGCGATTACCACCACCTTGTCGGCCAGCAACAGCTTGCCGGAAGCGCGCAGCGGCTCACATTCCAGCGCCACAAACTGGTCGTCCAGCCATTTGCGTGCCACGTCATTTTCGAGCGGCTCCCGGCCTTCGGTGCTGAAGGAAAACTCCTTGCCTTCCACAATCACATTGACTTCACTGCGCATATCGTTTCCTCTTTGGTATCTATGGCGCAAGCGTACCGCAAGAAGGTGGGCGCAGGCTGACAATTGCGCAGCCAGATCGCCCAACGCATCCGAGTGTCTAGCGCCGACGCGCCTTCACGGCCTGCGACAGCACTTCCAGCGAGGCCAGCGAATCGTCCCAACCCAGGCAGGCATCGGTAATGCTCTTACCATATTCCAGCTTGCTGGCATCGTCCTTGCCCGGCGTGAACTTTTGCGCGCCGGCCTGCAAATGGCTTTCCACCATCACGCCAAACACGCTGGTGGAACCCGCTGTGATCTGGGCTGCGATGTCGCGCGCCACTTCGAGCTGCTTCTCATGCTGCTTGCTGCTGTTGGCGTGGCTGCAATCCACCATCAGGGTGCTCGGCAGCTTGGACTTTTCCAGCTCGGTACAGGCTGCTGCCACGCTGGCCGCATCGTAATTGGGCGCCTTGCCGCCGCGCAGAATCACATGGCAATCCGGGTTGCCCTTGGTCTGCACAATTGCCACCTGGCCATTCTTGTGCACCGACAAAAAGTGGTGCGCACCGGCTGCCGCCTGGATGGCGTCGGTGGCAATCTTGATATTGCCGTCTGTGCCGTTCTTGAAGCCGATCGGCGCCGACAGGCCGGAGGCCAGTTCGCGGTGCACCTGGCTTTCGGTGGTGCGGGCACCAATGGCGCCCCAGGAAATCAGGTCGCCCAGGTACTGGGGCGAGATCACGTCCAGAAACTCGCTACCGGCTGGCAGGCCCATGCGGTTGATCTCGATCAGCAACTGGCGCGCAATGCGCAGGCCTTCGTCGATGCGGAAGCTCTCGTCCAGGTAGGGGTCGTTGATCAAGCCCTTCCAACCCACCGTGGTGCGAGGCTTCTCGAAATACACGCGCATCACAATTTCCAAAGTGTCGGCGTACTTCACGCGCATTTCCTTCAGGCGGCGCGCGTATTCCACGGCGGCAGCCGGGTCATGGATGGAGCAGGGGCCGATGACGACCAGCAGGCGGTCATCGGTTCCGGCCATGATGTTGTGGATGGCGTGGCGGGTGTCGGCAATCAGCTTTTCAACGGCTGTGCCCTGGATCGGGAAAAAGCGGACCAGATGCTCGGGAGGTGGCAACACGGTAATGTCCTTGATGCGTTCGTCATCGGTAATGCCGGTACGGTCGGCGCTGGTGTGGACTTTGGTGGTCATGGGCTTATTCCCTGGGTTAAAACAAACAAAAGGTTGGGCAAAAAAAAACCGCCGGGGGTGCCAGCGGTTGTTTGAAGATTCGGTACTTTCTCAGGTACGTTCAGATCTCTCTACCGCCGCAGGCGCTTGAGAACCAACCAAAGAAAAAAGTTACAGAATACATAGCTTGCAATGTAGCACAAGTTTTTAACGCGGAACTTTCAAACGACCAGCCAGCGCCACAGACCATAGACGATGAAGCCACCCAGAATGGCGGCCAGCGTCTGACGCGTCCAAAGGGCCACGGCCACCGCCGCAATGGTTCCGGGCAGGTAGGCGTTGTGCAGCGACACATCCATCGCACCCTGCGGTGCCAGCGCCATCGGAGCGATCAGCGCGGTCAGCACCGCCGCCGGCACGTAGCGCAAGGCACGCTCCAGCCAGTCCGGGAAGGCCACGCGGTGGCCGAACACCAGAAAGCTCAGACGGATGCCGTAAGTCACCACTACCATGCCCGCCAGCGTCAAGGCCTGTTCGATGTTCGTGTTGCTCATGGCTCGCCCCCTTGCCGCACGGGTTTGGGTACCTGCTCTGACCACAATTCCACCAGCACACCTGTGGCCACACCCGCGATGGCGGCCAGCATCAATCCCAGCTTAAAGGGCATACCGCGCGCCAGCAGCGCTACGCCACCGGCAACTAGGGCGGCGAACAGCACCGGTCGCTCACGCAATTGCAGGGCGACGATGGCCGAAAAGGTAGCGACCATGGCAAAGTCCAGGCCCAGTGTGGCCAGCACCGGCACGCTCTGGCCCAGCAGCACACCGACGATGGTCCAGACTTGCCAATTGAGGTACATGGCCAGGGAGGAGCCCAGCCAGTAATGGGCGCCGTCTTTCAGGCTGGCATGGTGGCGCAACTGATTTTCCACCACGGCAAAGGTCTCATCGGTGAGCCAGAACGCCAGCGACCAGCGCCAGCGCGCAGGTAGCTCACGCGCATAGGGCAAGAGCGTGGCGCTGTAAAGCGCATGGCGCAGATTGACGACCAAGGTGGTAAGCCAGATCACCGGCAAGGCGGTGCCACTGCCAATCAGGCTGACCGCCACAAACTGCGAGGAGCCGGCAAACACTAGCGCCGAAAGCCCCAGAGTCAACCACACCGGCAGGCCACTGCCAATGGCCAGGGTGCCGAAGATCACGCCAAAGGGCGCGGCTCCCACCAGCATCGGGAAGGTGTCGCGCGCTCCGCTTAGAAAGGGACGCAAACCGCAGCGACCTTAAGCGGTGCCGCCTACGGTCAGGCCGTCAATGCGCAGGGTGGGCTGGCCCACGCCTACCGGCACGCTCTGACCTTCCTTGCCGCAGGTGCCCACACCGCTGTCGAGCTTCATGTCGTTGCCGATCATGCTGACGCGCTTGAGGCACTCCGGGCCGCTGCCCACAATGGTCGCGCCCTTGACCGGGTACAGGATCTTGCCGTTTTCCACCCAGTAGGCTTCCGACGCCGAGAAGACAAACTTGCCGGACGTGATGTCAACCTGACCGCCGCCGAAGTTGGTGGCGTACAGGCCCTTCTTGATGCTCTTGACGATTTCTTCGGGCGCCTTGTCGCCAGCCAGCATGTAGGTGTTGGTCATGCGCGGCATGGGAATATGGGCATAGCTTTCGCGTCGGCCATTTCCCGTGGGCGCCACACCCATCAGGCGCGCATTCATGCTGTCCTGGATATAGCCCTTGAGAATGCCGTCCTCGATCAGCACATTGCGCTGGCTGGCATTGCCCTCGTCGTCCACATTGAGCGAGCCGCGCCGGTCGCTGATGGTGCCGTCGTCCAGCACGGTCACACCCTTGGCCGCCACGCGCTGGCCGATGCGGCCACTGAACGCGCTGGAACCCTTGCGGTTGAAGTCGCCCTCCAGCCCGTGGCCGATCGCCTCGTGCAAGAGAATGCCGGGCCAGCCCGAACCCAGCACCACCGTCATCTCGCCGGCCGGGGCCGGGCGAGCGTCCAGATTGGTCAGGGCCGCATGCACCGCCTGATCCACATATTCCTGAATCTGTGCGTCTGAAAAATAGGCCAGGCCGAAGCGGCCACCGCCGCCGCCAGAACCGACCTCGCGTCGGCCCTTTTGCTCGGCAATCACCGTCACCGACAGGCGCACCAGCGGGCGCACATCGGCCGCAATCGTGCCGTCGGCACGTGCCACCAGCACCACGTCGTATTCGGCCGCCAGACCGGCCATGACCTGGGCCACGCGCGGATCCTTGGCGCGCGCCATGCGCTCTACCCGGCCCAGCAGGTCGACCTTGGACTGGCTGTCCAGCGTGGAGATCGGGTCCACCGCCGTATACAGGCTGCGGGCACCGGCCATCTTTTGCTTGGCCGTCTTCACCCGCCCCGATTGGGCGGCCGAGGAAATGGTGCGCACGGTGCGCGCGGCATCCAAGAGCGAGGCCTCGGAGATATCGTCGGAATAGGCAAAGGCCGTCTTCTCGCCGCTCACCGCCCGCACACCCACGCCCTGGTCGATGCTGAAGGAGCCGGTCTTGACGATGCCCTCCTCCAGGCTCCAGCCCTCGGAGCGGGTGTACTGAAAGTAGAGATCAGCCTCGTCCACCTGCTGCGCCTTGATTTCATTCAGGGCGCGGCTCAGATGGGTTTCATCCAGGCCAAAGGGGGTGAGCAACAGGGCTTTGGCGGTGGCCAGGCGTTCGATGGTGGGTTCGCGAGAGATCATGAAGCCATTTTAGGGGCGCCGCCTCGCCCGTGGTTGATGGTGTGGCAAGACCTTATTCTTTTTGACTCCCCACGCCCCCGCTGATGCCGCCCCCCTATCCCCCAACCCCTTTCACCCCCACCGGGATGAAAGGGGAGCCAACAGCCGATTTGACCTCTTCACGCCGAATACGGAATTACGAGCGTGAGGTTGCCACTGCTTTTTCGAGCCTAAAGCTCATTCCACGAGTTCCGATCGCCGGAGACGGGGGAAACGGGGAAATAGGTAAATGGCGAGGGTGCCGAAAAAAGTGACCTTAGTCTTCAGCCACCACGCTGGCTCAGGCAAAGCCAACATCCCGGCCAACGCACATCCGGAAAAACGGTGCCCGGTAAGGCCCTGGCCGAAGCGAAAAAACAAAATCGGCTGTCCGCTTTAGGCTCCCCCTCGCCCGCCGGGGGCGAGGGGGCCGGGGGGAGTGGGGAGTAAAAAAACAAGTCAGGATTGAACCAGCCGCTTCGAATTCGCAATCGACATCAATATCCCCAGCGCCAGCCCGAGCGTCACCATGGCCGTGCCACCGTAGCTGATGAACGGCAGGGGCACGCCCACCACCGGCAGGATGCCACTCACCATGCCCATATTCACAAAGGCGTAGGTGAAAATAATCATGGTGACGGCACCGGCCAGCAGGCGGGCAAACAGAGTGGGCGCTTCCATCGCAATCGCCAGGCCACGCAGGATCAGGAAGATAAAGGCAGCAATCAGACACAGGTTTCCGATCAGGCCAAACTCTTCCGAGAAGGCGGCAAAGATGAAGTCGGTGGTGCGCTCGGGGATAAACTCCAGGTGCGTCTGCGTGCCCTGCATAAAGCCCATGCCAAAAACGCCGCCCGAGCCAATGGCAATCATGCCCTGAATGATGTGAAAGCCCTTGCCCAACGGATCGCGCGTCGGGTCTAACAACGTGCAGATGCGCTGCTGCTGGTAGTCGTGCAACACCGGCCAGCGCATGCCGTCGGCACACAGCGTGGGCTCAAACGCGACGATCAAGGCGACGCCAATCAGGCCTAGCACAATCGGCGGAACGATCAGCCTCCAGCTCATGCCGGCAAAGTAGATCACCGAAAAGCCGGCCGCCAGAATCAACAAGGCCGTTCCCAGATCGGGTTGTTTGATGATCAAGGCCACCGGCACAGCCAGCAGGCCCGTGGCTACGGCAAAGTCCAGCGGGCGCAACTGGCCTTCGCGCTTCTGAAACCACCAGGCCAGCATCAGTGGCATGGCAATCTTGAGAATCTCGCTGGGCTGGATGTCGGTACCCACATGCAGCCAACGCCTGGCGCCCTTCTTGGTCACGCCAAATACGGCCACGGCGATCAGCAGGGTCACACCCAGGACATACAGCGGCACGGCCAGAGACATCAGGCGCTGCGGTGGAATCTGCGCCACCACAAACATGATGACGGCGGCAATCAGCATATTGCGGGCGTGATCTTCGACGCGCGTGCCCCGATCCCAGCCAGAGGAATACATGGTCAACATGCCAGCGCAGGCCAGCAGGAACACGGCAAAAGCCAGCGGCCCGTCAAAGCCGGCAAACCAGGGTGCAATGCGCTGGCGAAGCGAAGGTTGTGAAAATGTGGAGGCCATAGTCACAATTATCCCGCCAAGCCGCACCTTACCCAGAACCAGTATGCAAACCACCCACCTTCTTTACCTACACGGTTTCCGGTCCTCACCGCAATCCGCCAAGGCACGCCGGATGGCGCAGCACATGGCCGAGCACTACCCGCAAGTGGTCTGGTTGTGTCCGCAATTGCCACCCTCACCGCTGGAGGCCATGGACATGGTGGCCAGGGCAACGGCCGACTGGCCTTCTGCGACCATGGCGGTGGTGGGCTCGTCCCTGGGCGGGTATTACGCGACCTGGGTGGCCGAACAGCGCGGCTGCCGGGCGGTGCTGCTGAACCCGGCGGTCAATCCGGCACGCGATCTGGAAAAATACATTGGCGCGCAAACCCAGTTCCACGCGCCCGAGGAGCATTTTTATTTCAAGGCGGAATACGTGCAGGAGTTGCGCAATCTGCACTGCGGCGAGCTGCGCGGTCCGAAAAACTACCTGGCCATCATCGCCAAGGGCGACGAGGTGCTGGATTGGCGCGAGATGCAGGCCCGTTATGCCGCGGCAAAAGTCCTGCTGCTGGAGGGTGGCGACCACTCCTTGAGCGACTTTGAACCGCACATTCCGGCCATCATGGCGCATCTGGGACAATCGCCCCATGTTTTTATTGTTTGAAGAAGCCGGAAAATACATGGCCGGTCGGGTGCTGTCGGAGGCGGACGCCTCTGCGCAGGTGGAGTTGGACAGCGGCAAGCGCGTCAAGGTCAAGAGCAGCAATATGCTGATCAAGTTCGAGAAGCCCGCACCGGCGGCCTTTATGCAGGCGGCACAGACCTGCGCCGCAGGCATCGAGCTGGAAATGGCCTGGGAGTTTGCCCCCGACGAAGAATTCGGCTTTGCCGACCTGGCGCGCGACTATTTCTCGGACAACGCCACGCTGGAGCAACAGTCCGGCATGCTGTTCAAGCTGTTCGAGGCACCGCACTATTTCCGCCGCGCCGGAAAAGGCCGCTTCAAGCGGGCACCGGCCGAGATCATTGCCCAGGCCCTGGCAGCCATCGAGAAAAAACGCCTGATGGCCGAGCAGATCGTGGTCTGGGCCCAGGAGCTCGCTGCGGGAACCTGCCCGCCAGCCATACAGGACCAGCTTTACAAGCTCCTGTTCAAGCCCGACAAGAACGCGCCCGAATACAAGGCCGTGGTGGAGGCCTCGCGCGCCACCCATACCGCGCCCCTGGAGCTGCTGCAAAAGGCCGGCGCCATCCGCTCGCCCTACCTGTTCCACTGGAAGCGCTTTCTGCTGGAAAACTTCCCCAAGGGAACCGGCTTTCCCGCGATCAGCGCGCCGCCGATTGCCGACGATCTGCCCCTGTCGCTGGCCCAGGCCTTCTCGATCGACGACTCGCAGACCACGGAAATCGACGATGCCCTGTCGGTGCAAGGTCTGGGCACGGGCACCGTCACCCTGGGCATCCACATTGCAGCGCCCGGCCTGGCGATTCAGCCCGGCAGCCCGGTCGATCTGCTGGGCCGTGCCCGCCTGTCCACGGTCTACATGCCAGGCTACAAGGTCACCATGCTGCCAGACGACGTGGTGCAGGCCTACACCCTGCAGGCCGGGCGCGATTGCCCGGCCGTATCACTCTACGTCACTCTGGATGAGGCCACGCTGGAGATCAAGGCCCGCGAAACCAAGCTGGAACGCGTACCCATCATCCACAACCTGCGCCACGACCAGCTCGATGCGGTGGTCACCGAGCCCTGGCTGCAGGACCCGGCCTTTAACCATGCGTCAGAGCCCGAGGCCCTGACCGGGCTGCGCGTGCAGCTGGCGTTTTTGCACCGCCTGGCCAAAGACCTGAAGGCCAGGCGCGAGCTGGTGCGTGGCAAGCCCGAAACCTTTAACCGTCCGGACTACAACTTCCGGCTGCTCCGATCCGATCCGTTGCTGGCCGGCACCGAGCCCAGCGGTGACGAAATCGTGGAGATCAGCACCCGCATGCGCGGTGCGCCGCTGGACCTGATCGTCGCCGAGGCCATGATTCTGGCCAACAGCAGCTGGGGCAATTGGATGGCGGAGATGGGTGTGCCCGGCATTTACCGCAGCCAGGCCTCTCTGGCGCCCGGAGTCAAGGTGCGCATGGGCACCCGCGCCCTGCCCCACGCCGGCATCGGCGTGGCCAGCTACGCCTGGAGCAGTTCGCCGCTGCGCCGTTATACCGATCTGGTGAACCAGTGGCAAATCATTGCCTGCGCCCGCCACGGCAAAACGGCGGCCCTGGTGGCACCGTTCAAGCCCAAGGATGCCGAACTGTTTTCCATCATCTCCTCCTTCGATGCCGCCTACAGCGCCTACAACGGCTACCAGGGCGCCATGGAGCGCTTCTGGACCCTGCGCTATCTGCAGCAAAACAACACACAGGAGCTGGTGGCCAGCCTGTTCAAGGAGAACCTGGTGCGCGCCGACGACATTCCGCTGGTGCTGCCGGTGATGGGCGCACAGGGCCTGCCGCGTGCCGCCAAGGTGCGCGTCAAGCTGGGCGAGATCGACCTGATCACGCTGGACGTGAACGGCACGGTGCTGGAGCGCCTGGACGCGCCGGTGCAGGAGACTGCAGAGGATGAGCAGGACGACGATGAGGAAGTGTCCGGCCCGATTGCCATTGCGGTGGATGTGAGCGACACGCCGGAAGCTTCTGGCGATAATCCGACCCAGTGATTCTCCGAAAATACAGCACCTTGCAAATTGCCCTGGGTGCATCGCTCGCGGTGCACTCGGTGCTGTTATCGCTGCGCTTTGTAGATCCGGAATCGTTTAACCGGGTGTTCAAGGACACGCCGCTGGAAGTCATTTTGGTCAATGCCCGCAGCAACGAGAAGAGTGAGCAGGCAAAGGCCATTGCCCAAGCCTCCTTGGCCGGGGGCGGCAATACCGAGCAGGGCCGCGCCACCAGCCCCTTGCCACCTTCGGAATTCAACGATGCCGGTGAGACGCTGGAAATGGTCAGCCCCAGCAAACTGCAAAACCTGCAGGAGCAGCAAAGCGTGCTGCTGGCCACGGTCAAGCAGCAAATTGCCAGCCTGCCGCCGGCCAACCCGCAGGACCTGCGCAACAAGCAGGAGCAGGTGCAGCGCGAAGAAAAGCGCCAGCAACTGGCCAAGCTACTGGCCGAGATTGAACGGCGCATCAACACCGAAAATTCCCGCCCTAAAAAGCGCTACATCAGCCCGGCCACCCGCGAGCAAGTCTATGCCGTGTATTACGACCACCTGCGCCATGCGATTGAAGACCGTGGCACGGAAGACTTCCCCACCGCCAATGGCAAAAAACTCTATGGCGACCTCACCATGATCGTTACCGTCAACTTTGATGGCCGCGTGCTCGCCACCGAAGTGGTGGAAGGCTCGGGCAGTGCCGCATTGGATCAGCGTGCCGCCGCCATCGCCCGCACGGCAGGTCCGTTTGGACACTTTTCAACAGCCATGCGCAAACAGGCGGACCAAATTCTGGTGGTGTCGCGCTTTCGCTTTGCGCGGGACGAGACCTTGCAAGCAAGGGTGAGCGGCTCGCCATGAGGACGGTATGGCGTTGGCTCTGGCTGTGTGTCCTAGCGCTGTTGTGCCTGCAACTTTATTTTGTAGCACGCATCGCTCTAATGGCCGTGCTGGCGCCACAATCCACCGCCTTTCAGCGCTCGGAGGCCTGGCGCATTGCACACGACAAGGGCGCCCTTCCATGGACCCAGCAGTGGCTGGATAGCAGCCAGATTCCAGACAGCCTGAAACGTGCCGTGATTGCGTCGGAAGATGACGGCTTCGCCAGCCACGACGGTGTGGACTGGGGCTCTCTGGAAAAGGCCTGGACCAAGAACAGCAAGGCCGAACAGCGTGCCGAACTCAAGGGCACGACCAAACCGCCCAAGGTAGTGGGCGGCTCCACCATCACGCAGCAGCTGGCCAAGAACCTATTTCTGTCCGGCGAACGCACCCTGTTGCGCAAGGGCCAGGAGTTTGTGCTCACCATGGCGCTGGAAACCCTGCTGAGCAAAAAGCGTATTTTGGAGATTTACCTCAACAGCGTGGAGTGGGGTGAGGGCGTGTTCGGCGCCGAGGCCGCCGCCCAACATTACTTTCGCAAGCCCGCATCCAGACTCACAGCGTTCGAGGCTGCGCGCCTGGTGGTGATGTTGCCGCGGCCCAAATACTTTGAGAAGACACCCAACTCGGCCTATTTAAACAGCCGCGCTGCGGTGATTGCCGCTCGCCTGGGCGACGCCCGCCTGCCTTGAAAACAGGACGCCAGTGGCCCGGTGGTATGGTCCAGCCATGAAAACTCAAATCGATCATCTGGTGGTGCTGGCGCAGTCGCTGGAACAAGGCGTGCAATGGTGCGAGGCCACGCTGGGCATCACCCCCGCGCCCAGCGGCGACCCTGCCCAGTACGGCACACACAACCGACTGTTCAAGATTGCCACGCCGGCCCATCCGTTCGCCTATCTGGAAATCATTGCCATAGACCCGCAGGCCAAGGCCCCGGCCCAGGGCAAGCGCTGGTTTGACATGGACGACGCAGCGCTTCAGGCCGCTGTGGCAACCGAGCCCCGTCTGGTGCACTGGGTTGCCAACACCGACGACCTCCAGGCCGCCCGCGTTGCACTCAAAAGCCAAGGGGTGGAGCGTGGCCCCGCCGTGCACGCCAAGCGCCACACCCGCAAGGGCGTGCTGCATTGGCAGATCACGGTGCGCGAGGATGGCCAACGCCTGTTCAATGGCGCACTGCCCAGCCTGATCCAGTGGGGCCGACCCGACGACGCCGAGCCCATGCGCTTGCACCCCCGCAACACCTTGCCGCGCTCCGGCGTTTCGTTTCAGCGCCTCGTTATCAGCCACCCTTCCGCAGACAAGCTGGCAGCGGCCTATGCTGCGCTAGGGCTGGAGCTTGAACTTGGAGGCGTTGCGCTGGAGACCGGTCCGGCCAACATCACGCTGGAACTGCGCACACCCAAGGGCATCGTCACCCTGCAAAGCCTGGGCATCTAGGAACCGACATGTTGGCTAAGTGGATGGCTTTATTTCTGTTGGGGCTGATCCGCCTGCTGACCGGCGCTCAGGCGCGCTGGGTTGGCTGCCCGCCCAAGGCCGAGCAGCGCATTTACTTTGCCAACCACCAAAGCCATGCCGATCTGCTGATGATCTGGGCGGCCCTGCCCAAGGAGCTGCGCCACAGCACGCGCGCCATTGCCGCCCGCGACTACTGGACCAAGACGCCCTTCAAGCAATGGCTGACCAGCGCCGTGTTCAACGTGATCTATGTCTCGCGCGAACGCACGGCCGATGAGGACCCGCTGGAGCCGCTGCTCGATGCCCTGGCCAAGGGCGACTCCCTCATCCTGTTCCCCGAGGGCACGCGCGGCCACAGCGGCGAGCCCCAGGCCTTCAAGGCCGGTCTATACAACCTGGCGCTCAAGGTTCCCAAGGCGGTGCTGGTTCCGGCCTGGATCAACAATGTGCAGCATGTGCTGCCCAAGGGTGAGGTGGTGCCGGTCCCGGTGCTGTGCTCGGTGACCTTTGGTGCGACCATGCAACTGCTGCCTGGCGAAGAGCGCCGCGACTTTCTGGAGCGCGCCCGCAACGCCGTCATCGCCCTGCGCGACGTCTAAGCAAATCTCCATGTACTTCTATCTCAAGAACCTCAGCCCCACGCAGCAAATCGGTGCGCTGTTTATTCTGGTGTTCGGCCTGTTGCTGCTGGCCAGCGTCAGCGCCTTTGCCTTTTCCATCAAGGATTTCGCCGACGAGCGCCAAGCCGAGCAACGCCGCGCCCAACTGGCCAGCATCAACGGTATCATCCGCAGCAGTTGGCTGATGGTGCTGGTGTTCTGGCTGGGCTGGATGATGGGCAACCGCGTCGCCCTGATCCTGTTTGCCGTGCTGTCCTTTTTTGCCTTGCGCGAATTCCTGACGCTCTCGCCCACGCGCCGTGGCGACCACCGCAGCCTGGTGCTGGCGTTTTTTGTCGTGCTGCCGCTGCAATACCAGCTGGTCTGGGCCGAGCACTTTGACATGTTTGCCGTGTTCATCCCGGTGTTCGTATTCCTGGCCCTACCGGTGGTCAGCGCACTGGCCAACGACCCGCAGCACTTTCTAGAGCGCAATGCCAAGCTGCAGTGGGGCATCATGGTCTGCATTTATGGCATGAGCCATGTGCCAGCCCTGCTGCTGCTTCACTTTCCCGGCTACGACCACCGCAATGCCTTTATGGTGTTCTTTCTGGTGCTGGTGGTGCAGGTCTGCATGCTCACCCAGCATCTGGCCGGGCGCTGGCTCAAGAGGGCAGCGGTGGCGCCGGCCATCAGCAGCAGCTTCCATTGGACCAGTTGGGGCATTGGCATGGGCGTGGCCAGCGTGTTTGGCGCGGCACTGGCCGGCATTACGCCCTGGGTGCCGGGCACGGCCTTCGCCTTCTCGTTTATCGCTTGCCTGGCCGGCTCGCTCGGCCACTTTGTCATGAAGGCGCTCAAGCGCGATCGCGGCATCCCCAGTTGGGGATTGGACGGCCGGGCCGTCACCGGCGCCGGTGGCCTGCTGGACCGGGTGGACGCCCTGTGCTTTGCCGCGCCGGTGTTTTTTCATTCTGCGCGCTGGTACTTCAATTTGTAAGGCAGGGCCGAAATTCCGGCTGAGCAATCCATTGCCCCAAGCGGACACTGCTGCCCGCCCTGTCCAGCGCCCACAGCAAACTAAACCTGCGCGTTTTGCAGAGCCGCGATGCGCTCTTCAATCGGCGGATGGGTGCTAAAGAGCTGGCCAATGCCACCGGCAATGCCCATCGCCGCCACACTCTTGGGCAACTCGCCGGGCGTCATGCCACCCAAACGGGCCAGGGCATTGATCATGGGTTGCTTGCGGCCCAGCAACCGGGCGGAGCCAGCATCGGCGCGGAACTCGCGCTGGCGCGAGAACCAGGCCACCACGATGGCGGCGGCAAAGCCCAGCACGATATCCAGCACCAAGGTGCTGATCATGTAGCCGATGCCGGGGCCGCTGCTGCGCTCATCGCCCTTGCGCAAAAAACTGTCCACTGCGTAGCCGATGACGCGGCTCAGGAACACCACAAAGGTGTTCATAACGCCCTGGATTAGGGTCATGGTGACCATGTCGCCATTGGCCACGTGGGCGATTTCGTGGCCAATGACGGCCTCGATCTCTTCGCGCGTCATGCCCTGCAACAGACCGGTGGAAACCGCTACCAGGGCCGAGTTCTTGAAGGCGCCGGTGGCGAATGCATTGGGCTCGCCCTCGAAAATGCCAACCTCGGGCATGGCGATGCCAGCCTTTTCGGACAGCTTGCGCACAGTCTCCAAAATCCAGGCCTCATCGGCATTGCGCGGCTGTGCAATCACCTGCACGCCCGAGCTCCACTTGGCCATGGGCTTGCTGATCAGCAGGGAAATAATGGCGCCGCCAAAACCCATAATCAGGGCAAAGCCCAACAGTGCGCCCAGGTTCAGGCCGCTGGAAGCCAGGTAGCGGTTCACGCCCAACAGGCTGGCCACAACCCCCAGTACGGCAACCACCAGTACGTTGGTCAGAATAAAAAGAAAAATGCGTTTCATGGTTTTCCAAAAGAGCTGAGCGTTGCCCACGCGTTAAAACCGATGTTAGGGCCAAGAGCGTCGAATGCAATCCTGAGTCCAGAAGCGCATATGGAATTTATGGGCTTTTCGGTCGCAGGGCACGGAAGACGCTGGCGTCGGCATAGAAGTCGGGTGCTTGGTTTGCCGCCCACCAACCCGGCACACCCAGCACCGGAAGATGGGCAAAGGGCTTGGTCGCCAACAGTTCGGCGCTGAGTTCGGCAGCCAGCCAGGCATCGATGTCGGCCAGCGCCCGACTGGGCTCTTGCACGCGGAACACATGGGCCGTGATGGGCTTGCGCGGTGCCACCATTTTTTCTGTCAGGGCGTGACCAAACAGAATCAACTGCGTCTCTGCCCACAAGGGACGCAGGGTCACAAACAGCGTGGCCCAGTCCTTGGCCGCCAGTGCATTCCACAAGGCGTCCGGCGCCTGCAGCAGGGCTACGTTTTCGTCGAACAGGGTCAGCGCATCGCGCGCCGGGCCGCGCACCGGCCGGATGCCTGTGCTGGCAATTTGCGCCGCTTGCAGGGCGTTGAGCCGCAGCTTGGTTCGCGGAAAGTGCATCCAGACCAGGCCATTGAAAAAGTCGTGCAGTCCGTCGCGCGTGGGCACGCAGCCACTGTCATAGATGTGCTGTTCATAGGCCACACCCGCGGGCAGTTCGGCCTGGGGAATAAAACGCTTGGCTGCTTGCTGCGCGGCATTCAGTGCATCCGCCACCGAAGCGCCATCGGCCACGCGCCGCGCGATGGGCTCACCGGGGTCGCGCCAGGGCCAGAGCCAGGGCGCGTCCCAGTTGATCGCATCCAACCCAGGCCCCAAGCTGTCCCCAGTGCGTGTGGGTCGCGGCCCCCAAGGGGCGCAGCCCGGTTTGGGGCGGCCCGGCACCGGGATTAAACCATGCGCCACGCCAGGGGCTCGCCGCCGGCCAGGGGCTTGAGTTGGGCCTCGCCAAAGGCATAGCTTTCGGGCGGCATCCAGCTTTCGCGCTTCAGTGTGATCCTGCCGCTGTTGCGCGGTAGGCCATAGAAATCGGCACCATGGAAGCTGGCAAAGCCTTCGAGCTTGTCCAAGGCTCCGGCCGCGTCAAAGGCCTGGGCATACAGCTCCATGGCCGCGTGCGCCGTGTAGCAGCCAGCGCAGCCGCTGGCGTGTTCCTTGAGGTGGGCCGGGTGTGGCGCGCTGTCGGTGCCCAAAAAGAACTTGGCGCTCCCACTAGTCGCGGCCTGCACCAGGGCCAGGCGATGCGTTTCGCGCTTGAGCACCGGCAGGCAGTAGTAATGCGGGCGTATGCCACCGGTGAAGATGGCGTTGCGGTTAAACAGCAGATGGTGGGCGGTCAGTGTGGCAGCAGTGAATGCGCAGGCGTCCCGCACATAGTGCGCGGCTTCCTTGGTGGTGATGTGCTCAAAGACGATTTTAAGCTCGGGGAAATCGCGCCGCAGCGGAATCAACTGCTGGTCGATGAACACCGCCTCGCGGTCGAACAGGTCGATGTCGGGCGAGGTCACCTCGCCATGCACCAGCAGCAGCATCCCGGCGCGCTGCATGGCTTCCAGGGTCTTAAAGGTCTTGCGGATATCGGTCACACCAGCATCGCTATTGGTGGTGGCGCCGGCCGGATAAAGCTTGGCCGCTACCACACCGGCGTCCTTGGCGCGCAGGATCTCGTCGGATGGCAGCATGTCGGTCAGATACAGCGTCATCAGCGGCTCGAAGTCCATGCCTGCGGGCACGGCGGCACGGATACGCTGGGCATAGGCCAGGGCCTGGGCAGCGGTGGTCACCGGCGGCTTCAGGTTGGGCATGATGATGGCGCGGCCGAACTGGGCGGCAGTGTGCGGCACCACGGTGGCCAGCGCTGCGCCATCGCGCACATGCAAATGCCAGTCGTCGGGGCGGGTGATCGTCAAGGTGTTGATAGCGTTCGTCATGGCGCTATTGTCCCCGCAGTTGTATCCGCCCTTGTGCCGCTGGCCAAATGCTCCCACAGCGCCTGGGCTGCGCTTTTGTGGGTTTTGCCGCCACCGCGCGTGCCTTCCTTGCCGCAGGAGCGTTCCCGGTAGGCTCGGATTTCCATCTTGGCCTGCAACTGCGACATATGCGGCGCGGCGGCGCTGACCAGTTTTTTGGAACGCAATTCCTTGCGAATGGCGCTTTGCGGCAGAAAGGCAATGCCATGGCCCTCCAGCGCCATGGCTTTCAGGCCCTCGGCCATATCGGTCTCGTAGACACGCTCCAGGTGCATGGCCACACCCGCATCTTTCAGCATCATGTCCACCACCTGCCCCAGATAGGCGCCGGGCGCATAGCCCAAGTAGGGCAAGGGCGCGTCCAGACGGCCTGGCAACTGAAACTGCGGCAAACCGTTGGCGTCGGCACGCGAAAACGGTGCCACAATTTCCTCACCCAGGCTGACCATCTCGTAACGCGCGCTGTCAAACTGAAAGGGTTGCGACTGGTGGTGATAGGCAATCAACAGGTCACAACTGCCCTCCACCAGACGCATCACGGCGTCGTGGACATTGAGTGCAATCAACCTGCTCTTGATGCTGCCAAAGTCTTGGCGCAGGCTGCTCACCCAGGCCGGAAAGAAGGTAAAGGCCAGGGTGTGCGGCACGGCAAACTCGATAAAGTCCTGCCCGGCAGACGAATGGCCACGCAGCATGGCGCGCGTGCTTTGCAGCGCCTGCAGCATTTCCAGCGACTGGTCATACAAGGTCTGGCCCGCAGGCGTGAGCCGCGTGGGGTAGGAACTGCGGTCCACCAGATCGGTGCCAGCCCATGCCTCCAGCGATTGGATGCGGCGCGAAAACGCGGGCTGTGTCACATGGCGCAGCTGCGCCGAACGGCTGAAGCTGTGCGTCTCCGCCAGTGACACAAAGTCTTCAAGCCATTTGGTTTCCATGGGATTTGTCCGTTTTTGGATTCATTCTGTCCATCGAATTTACAAAGTCATGCACAAACGGCCATTTTGATGCAGTTTGATCAACTTTTGATCAAGACATGGCTGCCGATTGCTGGAACAGTCGGACCCTCAGCTTTCGACGACAGCTCACCAAGTATCACCGGCCCTTCACTACAGTGAGGATATATGGAACTCGATCTTTGCAACAGACAAAAACAGACCGCGACCGAGTTCTGGAAGTCCTATTTCGCCAAATTCCGCCGCTCCGTTGCAGACCACGAGCCGTCAGAAACCCAACAGGCCGCCTTGTTCGCCGAAGCCGCTCAGCCCCTGTATTTCCCGGAACGCAGGGTTTCCGGCCTGCGGCGCAACGCCGGTCTACGCATCGGTTAAGTCAGCGCCGGGCCGCCCCAAGCTGACTTGCGCCCCTTTGGGGGCAGCAAAGTACATGCAGTGACGAGCGTGGGGGAATTAAGCCAGCGCCACGCCCTCGTCCGCCTGCTGCAAATTCCACATCTGGGCATAGCGTCCGCCCTGGGCCAACAAATGAGCGTGCGTGCCGCGCTCAATGATGCGGCCGGTGTCCATCACCAAAATTTCATGCGCATCCACCACAGTTGAAAGCCGATGGGCAATCACCAGCGTGGTCTTGTTGTGCGCCACGCTTTGCAGCTCGGTCTGGATGGCGCGTTCGTTGGCCGAGTCCAGCGCCGAGGTAGCCTCGTCAAAAATCAGTACCGGCGGATTCTTGAGCAGGGTTCGGGCAATCGCCACGCGCTGCTTTTCGCCACCGGATAGTTTCAGGCCACGCTCGCCGACCATGGTGTCGTAGCCCATGGGCGTGGAACTAATAAAGGCGTGGATGTGGGCGGCCAGGGCGGCCTTTTCCACCTCTTCGCGGCCGCAACCGGGGCGGCCATAGGCGATGTTGTATTCCACCGTGTCGTTGAACAGCACCGTGTCCTGCGGCACGATGCCGATGGCGGCGCGCACCGAGGCCTGGGTCACCTGCTTGATGTCCTGGTCGCCGATCAGAATGCGGCCCTCTTGCACGTCATAAAAGCGATACAGCAGGCGCGCCATGGTGGACTTGCCGGAGCCGGATGGCCCGACCACCGCCACCGTCTTGCCGGGAGGAATTTCAAAGCTGATGTCGTGCAGGATGGTGCGCGCGGGTTTGTCTTTGACTGCACCGGAACTGCCTGCCGGATCGTAGGAAAAGGTCACATGGTCAAAGCGCACTGCGGCATTGCCCGGCGTGAGCTGCAAGGGCTGCGCACCCGGGACATCGGCAATCTCGCGCTCGCGTTCCATCAGCGTGAACATCTTTTCCAAATCGGTCAGGCTTTGCTTGATCTCGCGGTAAATCACACCCAGAAAATTCAAGGGGATATAGAGCTGAATCATGAAGGCATTGACCATCACCAGATCGCCCAGCGTCATGCGGCCATCGACCACACCTTGCGTGGCGCGCGTCAGCATGGCCACCAGCGCAAAGGCAATGATGAGCTGCTGGCCGGTGTTGAGCAGGCTTAAGCTGGTCTGGCTCTTGACCGCGGCGCGGCGGTAGCGCTCCAGGTTTTCGTCGTAACGTTTGGCCTCGAACTCTTCATTGTTGAAGTACTTGACGGTCTCGTAGTTCAGCAGCGAGTCCACGGCGCGGCTGTTGGCGGTGGAGTCCAGCTCGTTCATCTTCTTGCGGTACTGGGTGCGCCACTCGGTCACGGTGATAGTGAAGGCGA
>CAIMZI010000045.1 GCA_903845935.1 uncultured beta proteobacterium
AGATCAAGGAAATGATGGTCCTGCGTACCGTCTAAATATGACCCCCACGCTCTCCACTGCGTGTGAGTCGCTGCCCCCCGGGGGGGCTCATTCTCCTAGGGGCGGCCCGTCGGAGAATTTGACCCCTCTTGCGAGCGAAGAGCTGATTGATGAACGGGCTCTGAGCAAGCTGCGCTGGCGCTGCCGGCGCGGGCTGCTGGAGAACGATTTATTTATCGAACGGTTTTTCAACCGCTTCAGTACGACCTTGACAGTTCGCCTGGCGCAAGCGCTGGGTGCCCTGATGGAGTTAAGCGATAACGATTTGCTGGACGTGCAGTTGGCACGGAAATCGCTCGCTCAGGTAGACGCTCAAATCGATACAGACGATGTGCGTGAAGTTTTAAAAATGTTGAGAGAACCTCTCTGAAAGGCGAAAGATGAAACTAGCTGACAACAAAGCCACCATGTCGTTCAGTAACGGCAGCCCTAGCGTTGAGCTGCCGGTTTACCAAGGCTCGGTAGGCCCGGACGTGATCGACATCCGCAAGCTGTACGCGCAGACCGGCATGTTCACCTATGACCCGGGCTTTTTGTCCACGGCATCCTGCCAGTCCGCCATCACCTATATCGATGGCGACAAGGGCGAACTGCTGTACCGCGGTTACCCGATTGAGCAACTGGCTGTGAACTGCGATTTCATGGAAACCTGCCACCTGCTGCTGTACGGCAACCTGCCCAATGCAGCCGGCAAGGCCGACTTCACGCGCCGTGTGTCCAACCACACCATGGTCAATGAGCAGATGCAGTTCTTCCTGCGCGGCTTCCGTCGCGATGCCCACCCCATGGCCATCATGACTGGCTTGGTCGGCGCCCTGTCGGCCTTCTACCACGACAGCACGGACATCAACAATCCGGAACACCGCGAAATCTCGGCCATCCGCCTGATCGCCAAGCTGCCTACGTTGGTGGCCATGGCTTACAAGTACAGCGCGGGTCAGCCCTATATGTACCCGAAGAACAATCTGAGCTATGCCGGCAACTTCATGCACATGATGTTTGCCACGCCCTGCGAAGACTATGTGGTGAATCCCGTGATCGAACGCGCGATCGACCGCATCTTCATCCTGCACGCAGACCACGAGCAAAACGCCTCCACCTCGACGGTGCGCCTGTGCGGCTCGTCCGGCACCAACCCGTTTGCGGCGATTGCTGCAGGTGTGGCCTGCCTGTGGGGCCCTGCCCACGGTGGCGCCAACGAAGCCTGCCTGAACATGCTGGAAGACATCCAGAAAATGGGCGGCATCTCCAAAGTTGGCGAGTTCATGAACCAGGTGAAGGATAAAAACTCCGGCGTCAAGCTGATGGGTTTTGGTCACCGCGTATACAAGAACTACGACCCGCGTGCCAAGCTGATGCAGGAAACCTGCAAGGAAGTGCTCGCGGCCCTGGGCCTGGAAAACGATCCCCTGTTCAAGCTGGCCATGGCGCTGGAAAAAATCGCCCTGGAAGACGACTACTTCGTGCAGCGCAAGCTCTACCCGAACGTGGACTTCTACTCCGGCATCGTGCAACGCGCCATCGGTATCCCCGTGGGCCTGTTCACCGCCGTGTTTGCCCTGGCCCGCACCGTGGGCTGGATTGCCCAGCTCAACGAAATGATTGGCGACCCCGAGTACAAGATTGGCCGCCCTCGTCAGTTGTTCACCGGCTCCGTGCGCCGTGACGTGTTGCCGCTGGCACAACGCTAAGCATCCACGCTAAGCACTTCAGCATAAGAGCCCGCCCACCGCAAGGTCGGCGGGCTTTTTTATCTGAGGCCGTATTTGACCAGTTACGCATTGCGTAGCAATCAACAGGAATTTCCAGCGGAATTTGAATGTCGGTTTGCATAAAACCACGCTTGCTTTCACAATAGCCCGTCACACGCTCACCAAAGAACTATTCATGTCTTCTAACTTCGCTGACCTCGAACCCAACGTGGAGCCACTGGGCCCCGCGAGTGATTTCATCGACGAATTTGTGGAGGTGGTGCAGCCCGTGCCCCTGTTCGCTGGATTCAGCCGTGAGCAGACCTCGATCCTGGCCGCTTATCTGGACTGCTATGGCGTGCCCTCGCAATCGGTCGTGGTGCGCGAAGGGGATGAAGGCGACTTTCTCGCCATCCTGGTTACCGGTCGCGCAGTGATTGTCAAAAACTTCAATGAAAACGAAGAGCTCATTTGCGAGCTCAGTCCGGGCGACATGATTGGCGAAATGTCGTTGATCGATGGCCAAAGGCGTTTTGCCAGTTGCATCACCTTGGACCCCTGCGACTTTGCCGTGCTGACCAATGAGAACCTGCACAAACTTCTGGCCGAACATCACGTATTGGGCAACAAGTTTTTGTTGATGCTGCTGAGCGTGACCGTCGACCGCCTGCGTCAGGCAACCCTCGGCATGCTGCCAAACCAGTCCCCCAGGTCGGTGTAAAGCAGTAAACCGCTGCGATACTTCCCGCTCCCAAACCGCCACCTTCATTTCGCAAGGGCGTGCGCAGCGGCTAACAGCCGTCAGCCCATGGGCGCCAAGCACACCAGTTTGCATTCGAGCTGCGATGCCAACAACAAGGTGCTTTGCTGGTAAAGCGCGATGCCACCCCGCGCGTTGCAAAAGCCCCGCTCACCGCCTTCCCGGTGCAGCACCGTCTGCTCGCGCCACAGCGAGGTGAACAAGGGGCTTTGCGCCGACAAATCATCCACCAAGGCCTGCATGGCAGCGTCGCGCGGGCGGCGGCTGAAATCCGCCCTGAACTCGGCCACCAGTCGCTGTGCGCGCTCCGGCCAGTCTGCAATCAGGCGCTTGGCGGCATCCGATAGAAAGACATAGCGCAGCAGGTTCTTTTCCGAGCCAGGGTCTAACCAGCCAGCAAATAACTTTTCTGCTGCCGGATTCCAGGCGCGCGCAGTCCACAAGTGGTCTAGCAGATAGGCCGGCACCGTCAGCATCAAGGGCAAGGCCAGCACCTGCTCGGGCATATCGGAGGGCGGCTCACCCGGCGCCACCGGATCACGCCGCCCGGCCAGATCAAACAGCGAGGCCCGCTCGGCCGCATTCAGGCGCAGGGCCTGGGCCAGGCGCGCCAGGGCGGCCGGAGAAGCCGAGACATCGCGCCCCTGCTCCAGCCAGGTGATCCAGGTCAGGCCCACGCCGGCGGCCTCGGCCAGTTCTTCGCGACGCCAGCCGGGCGTGCGCCTGCGCCCTAGCAACTTGCCCGCCAATCTATCGGCGACGGGCAAACGCTCCCTATGGGCACGGATAAAGGTACCCAACAGGGCGCGCGGATTGGCATCGGTCATGGTGGTATTTATACCAGTATAAAAAGGCTTCTTGTACCCGTTTAAAAACCGGCGCACCATAGCGGCTCCACAAGGCAGACAAGGAAACACTCATGGGTCGCACGCTGTATGACAAACTCTGGGACGAACACGTAGTCCACACCGAAGAAGACGGCACCTCCGTCCTCTATATCGATCGTCACCTGGTGCACGAAGTCACCAGCCCGCAAGCCTTCGAAGGCCTGCGAGAGGCCGGTCGCAAGGTCTGGCGCGTCAGCTCCATCGTCGCCACCGCCGACCACAACACGCCCACCACAGGATGGGAACTGGGTTATGACGGCATCACCGACCCGACCAGCAAGGAGCAGGTCACCACGCTGGACCACAACATCAGCGAGTTTGGATCGGCCGCCTACTTCCCCTTCCTGAGCAAGCGCCAGGGCATAGTCCATGTGATCGGGCCGGAGAACGGCGCCACCCTGCCCGGCATGACCGTGGTTTGCGGCGACTCCCACACCTCCACACACGGCGCCTTTGGTGCCTTGGCCCATGGCATTGGCACCAGCGAGGTCGAGCATGTGATGGCCACGCAAACCCTGCTGGCCAAGAAGGCCAAGAACCTGTTGATCAAGGTCGAGGGCACGACGCCTAAGGGCTGCACCGCCAAGGATATCGTGCTGGCCATCATCGGCAGAATCGGCACGGCCGGCGGCACCGGCTATACGATTGAATTCGGTGGCTCGGCCATTCGCGCGCTCAGCATGGAAGGCCGCATGACGGTCTGCAATATGGCGATTGAAGCCGGTGCCCGCGCCGGTCTGGTGGCAGTGGACGAGAAGACCATTGCCTACGTCAAGGGCCGCCCGCTGTCGCCCGGCGCGAATGCAGCCAGCGCAGAAGCCGCCGCCGTCGAATGGGATCAGGCGGTGGCTTACTGGAAAACCTTGCACAGCGATACCGACGCCGTGTTTGACAGCGTGGTAGGGCTGGACGCCAGCCAAATCGTGCCGCAAGTGACCTGGGGCACCTCGCCCGAAATGGTGCTGGGCATTGACGCCAGCGTGCCGGACCCGGACAAGGAAAAGGACGCCAACAAGCGCGGCGCCATTGAACGCGCCCTGACCTATATGGGCCTGGAACCCGGCAAGCCGATTAACGACATTTTTGTCGACAAGGTGTTTATCGGCTCATGCACCAACAGCCGCATCGAAGACATGCGCGAGGCCGCTGCCGTGGTCAAGAAGCTCGGCCAGAAGGTGGCCAAGAACATCAAGCTGGCACTGGTGGTGCCGGGATCCGGACTGGTGAAAGACCAGGCCGAGCGCGAGGGCCTGCATGAGATTTTCAAGGCCGCCGGTTTTGAGTGGCGCGAGCCCGGTTGTTCCATGTGTCTGGCCATGAATGCCGACCGACTGGAGCCGGGCGAGCGCTGTGCGTCGACTAGCAACCGCAACTTCGAAGGCCGCCAGGGTGCGGGCGGACGCACGCATCTGGTCAGCCCGGCCATGGCTGCTGCTGCTGCCATCCACGGCCATTTTGTCGACATCCGCAAATTCAGCTAAGGAATTCTGCACATGAAAAACTTCACCGTACACCAGGGTCTGGTGGCGCCCATGGACCGCGAAAACGTGGACACCGATGCCATCATTCCCAAGCAGTTTCTCAAGTCGATCCGCAAGACCGGCTTTGGCCAGAATCTGTTTGACGAATGGCGCTACCTGGACGCGGGCTTTCCCGGCCAGGACCCTGCCAGCCGCAGGCCCAATCCAGACTTCGTGCTGAACCAGCCGCGCTACGCCGGTGCCTCCATCCTGCTGGCGCGCAAGAACTTCGGCTGCGGCTCCTCGCGCGAACATGCGCCCTGGGCGCTGGACCAGTTTGGTTTTAGGGCCATCATCGCGCCCAGCTATGCCGACATCTTTTTCAACAACAGCTTCAAGAACGGCCTGCTCCCGATTGTTCTGCCAGAGGCCCAGGTGGACCAACTGTTCAGCGAAGCGCTGGCCTTTCCCGGTTACCAGCTGACGATCGATCTGGAACGCCAGGTCGTGCTCAAGCCGGGCGGCGAAGAGCTTCCGTTTGAGGTGCAAGGCTTTCGCAAATACTGCCTGCTCAACGGCTTTGACGACATCGGCCTGACCCTGCGCCATGCCGACAAGATAAAGGCCTTTGAGGCCGAGCGCCTGACGCAAAAGCCCTGGCTGGCCCGTTCCATGACATCCTAAACCGAAAGAAATTATGAAAATCGCAGTACTCCCCGGTGATGGCATCGGCACAGAAATCGTCGCCGAGGCCGTCAAGGTCTTGAAGGCCTTGGACCTGCCGCTGGAAATGGAAACCGCCTTGGTCGGCGGCGCCGCCTACGAGGCCCATGGCCACCCGCTGCCGGAATCCACCCTCAAGCTGGCGATGGCTTCCGACGCGGTGCTGTTCGGCGCCGTGGGCGACTGGAAATACGACAAGCTGGACCGCCCACTGCGCCCCGAGCAAGCCATTTTGGGCCTGCGCAAGAACATGGGCCTGTTTGCCAACTTCCGTCCGGCCATTTGCTATGAGCAGCTGGTGGATGCTTCCAGCCTCAAGCCCGAGCTGATTGCCGGCCTGGACATCCTGATCATCCGCGAGCTGACCGGCGACATTTACTTCGGCCAGCCGCGCGGCCGCCGCATCGCCACCGACGGCCATTTCCCCGGTGCCGAGGAAGCCTTTGACACCATGCGCTACAGCCGCCCGGAAATCGAGCGCATCGCGCATGTCGCGTTCCAGGCGGCCCAGAAACGCAGCAAACGCGTCACCAGCGTGGACAAGAACAATGTGCTGGAAACCTCCCAACTCTGGAAAGACGTGATGATTGAGGTCGCCCAGCAATACCCCGACGTGGCGCTGGACCACATGCTGGTGGACAACGCCGCCATGCAATTGGTCAAGGCGCCTAAGAAATTTGACGTGCTGGTCACCGGCAATATGTTTGGCGACATCCTCAGCGACGAGGCCTCCATGCTCACCGGCTCGATTGGCATGCTGCCCTCGGCCAGCCTGAACGCACAAGGCCAGGGCCTGTACGAGCCCAGCCACGGCAGCGCGCCCGATATTGCCGGCAAGGGAATAGCCAACCCCCTGGCCACCATCCTGAGTGCGGCCATGATGTTGCGCTTCAGCCTGAATCAGGAAGCCGCCGCGCTGCGCATTGAAGCCGCCGTGCAAAAAGTGTTGCAGCAAGGGCTGCGCACCGGCGACATCTACAGCGAAGGCACGACCCGGGTTAGCACCGTGCAGATGGGTGACGCGGTGGTTGAGGCACTGGGCTAAGGCCGCATCCGTTACAATTCACAACCATGTTCCACGCCCACATGTTCGTCCTGAACTCTGCATCCGCCGCACCGGTGGCTGTGGCTGTGCGTGCAACTTCCACCAAAACCACGACGATTAAGGGCTGATTAGCCTGGTTCGTCGTGCGCCCCTCCCGGCCAGACGAGCCGGGCAAGCAGTCTGCTAGCAATCGTGTGGAAACTGTTTTCTTTTTTGAAAGGGCGATGAAATGAGCAAGTTGGTAGGTTTGGTAGGCTGGCGTGGCATGGTCGGCTCGGTGCTAATGGACCGCATGGTGCAAGAGGGCGATTTCGACCTGATCGAACC
The DNA here is from genome assembly GCA_903845935.1 of uncultured beta proteobacterium. Classification (GTDB taxonomy): domain Bacteria; phylum Pseudomonadota; class Gammaproteobacteria; order Burkholderiales; family Burkholderiaceae_C; genus Allorhodoferax. Next base: position 6,933 of record CAIMZI010000045.1, read on the forward strand.
GCTGTTCTTCTCCACCTCGAATGCCGGCGGCAAAGCCCCGTCGCAAGCCAAGAACGAGACCACGCTGCAGGACGCCTTCGATATTGCCGCACTCAAGCGCTGCGACATCATCATCAGCGCCCAGGGCGGCGACTACACCACCGAAATTTTCCCCAAGCTGCGCGCAGCAGGTTGGAGCGGCCACTGGATTGATGCGGCCTCCACGCTGCGCATGGAAAAAGACGCCGTCATCATCCTGGACCCGGTCAACCTGCCGGTGATCCAGAAGGCCCTGGCCAACGGTGGCAAAAATTGGGTAGGCGGCAACTGCACCGTCAGCTGCATGCTGATGGGTGTGGGCGCGCTGTACAAGGCCGGTCTTGTCGAGTGGATGTCCACCCAGACCTACCAGGCAGCAAGCGGCGGCGGCGCCCAGCACATGCGCGAACTGCTGACACAGTACGGCACGCTGAATGCCGAAGTGCGCTCCATGCTGGATGATCCCAAGAGCGCCATTTTGGAAATCGACCGCAAGGTGATCGCCAAGCAACGCGCGCTCACCGCCGCCGAGACCGCGAATTTTGGCGTGCCGCTGGGCGGCTCGCTGATCCCCTGGATCGACAAGGACCTGGGCAATGGAATGTCCAAGGAAGAGTGGAAGGGCCAGGCCGAGACCAACAAGATTCTGGGCCAGGGCGCGGACTTCGGCTCCATTGAAACCCCGGTGGATGGCTTTTGCGTGCGTGTGGGTGCCATGCGCTGCCACAGCCAGGCGCTGACCTTCAAGCTGAAAAAAGACGTTCCGGTGGCCGATATCGAGGCCATGATTGCCGCCGACAACCAGTGGGTCAAGGTGGTGCCCAACACCCGCGAAGCCACCCTCAAGGACCTGACACCCGTGGCGGTGACCGGTACGATGACCATTCCCGTGGGCCGTATCCGCAAGATGGCCATGGGGCCGGAATACCTGGGTGCGTTTACCATTGGCGACCAGTTGCTGTGGGGCGCGGCCGAACCGCTGCGCCGCATGCTGCGCATATTGCTGCAGGCTTGAGTCGCCCCAGCAAGCTGCGGCCCATCTGACCACCGGAGGCATTTAAATTGATAGCAAAATCACAACGGTGGCATCGCACCGGCTCGGCAGCTGCAGTGATTGCGCTGCTGGGCCTGTTCTGCGGCGAGGCATCGGCGCTGTCCCTGGGTCGGATCTCCGTGCAGTCCGCTCTGGGAGAACTGCTGAAGGCGGAAATTGAGATTCCAAACATCACGCCAGAAGAGGCTGCCTCGCTCAAGACCAGCGTGGCATCGCCCGCTGCCTTTGTGGCCGCTGGCCTCGAATACAACCAGGCCGTGGCTAGCCTGCAAGCCAGTTTGGTGCGCAGAGCCGATGGTCGCGCCTACCTTCGTCTGAGCAGCGACCGCCCTATCAACGATCCCTTTATCGACCTCATTCTGGAGGCAAGCTGGTCCTCGGGCCGCATCGTGCGGGACTACACGATGCTATTTGATCCACCGGCGCTCAAAAAGCCCGCACCCGACCCCACACTGGCACAGATCACAACGCCTGCAGCCAGTGCGGCTACCAAGGCGGCTCCAACCAACACCATGCAGGTGGCGCCGGTCGCAGAACCGGTGCATGCGCTCGCCAGTGCAGCCAGTGCGCCAGCGAAAGTGGCAAGCGCGGAGCCGCGCAACAGTACCCAGCAGCTGGTAGTCAAGCCCGGCGACTCCGCCAGCCAGATTGCAGCGCGCAGCAAGACCAGCGATGTCTCGCTGGACCAGATGCTGGTGGCCATGTTGCGTGCGAATCCGAACGCCTTCTCCAGCGGCAACCTCAATCGGCTGCGCTCGGGAGCCGTGCTGGATGTGCCAACGACCGCCCAGGCCCAGGCCATGTCTGCGACAGAAGCCACGCAGACGGTACTGGCCCAGAGCAAAGACTTCAACGAATTCAGGCGCAAGCTGGCCGGCATCGCACCCAAGGCGGCGGTGGAGGCAAGTAACCGCAAGGCCATGGGCCGGGTGCAGACCCAGGTGGAAGAAAAGAAACCCGGCAATTCGGCTGCCGACAAGCTGACCCTGTCCAAGGGTGCCTTGCAGGCCAAGGCTGACGAAGCCAGACTCACCAAGGAGCGCGCAGAAAAAGAAGCGGCATCGCGCGCCGCCGAGCTGGCAAAAAACATTGCGGATTTGAGCAAGCTCAGCATGGCAAGTGCTGCAGCACCGGCCCCGACCGAGCCTTCATCACAAGCTGCGCAGGGCTTGCCCACCCTGCCTGTGGCTGCCGCAATCCCCGCTCCGGTCGCGGCAGCCAGTGCGCCGCCCGCCGCTGCCGCAAAACCAGCGGCATCGTCTGCCGCCAAGCCGGTCGAGCCAGTCAAAAAATCGGAGCCTGGCCTGATCGACCAGCTGCGGGAAGACCCGACATTGCCGATGGCAGGCAGCGGTATCCTGGCCTTGGTCGCTGGCCTCTTCTGGTATCGCCGCCGCCGGGCCAAGGCGGCTGCACCGGTGGACAGTTTCTTGCTGCCGAGTCCAAGGCAAGCGGAGGGTGACGCTGAGCATATGGAGCCGGAACTGGACGCCACCCAAAGCCCCATGGGAACTGCCGATGATGTCGATCCGGTGGCCGAGGCCGACGTCTACCTGGCCTACGGTCGCGACAAGCAAGCCGAAGAAATCCTCAAGGCAGCTCTGGTCCACAGTCCCGAGCGCGTTGCCATTCACAGCAAGCTGCTGGACATCTATGCCAAGCGCCGCGATGCCGCCGGTTTTCTTGCCAGCGCCAACACCGCGTTCGAACTGGTGGGAGGGGCGAGTCAGGAATGGGCTCGCATTTGCGAACTGGGTCTGAGCATTGACCCGCACAACCCCCTGTACCAGCCGGGTGGCGCAAGGCCCAGCGCCTTTGGTTCTTTGGCACAAGATGCGCGCGTCGATCCACCTGCGGACGGCGATGATACGGCTGCATCTGCCAACTTGCCGCCTGGCAACTCCGACCTGGATCTGGACCTGGACTTCTCCGCGCAGGAGGCCCAAACCACGGTCCTGCCCGAGCAGCCAAGCGCCCATCAGGCCACCGCATCCGACGGAATTGACTTTGATGTGCCCGAGCTGGATGCGCCCGAAACGACTGCAGAGAATTCCGCGCCTTTGGAAATGCCGCAGGAACTGGCGGACTTATCGCTAGCCCTGGACGATTTTCAACCGGCCACAACGGAGCAGCCCACGGCAGCGACGGAGTTATCCGCTCAGAATGCCGAGCAGCCTGAACCGGAGAAGCCCGAGCTGCCCGAAGCAGCCAAAGCCAGCGACGGCATGATGGAATTCGATCTAAGCTCGCTCGCTCTGGATCTGGATCCCCATTCCCAGTTCGGTGCCGAGGATGCCACGTCCGAGTCCGGCGACAACTCTTTGGAGACCAAGCTGGCCTTGGCGGAAGAGTTTGTTTCCATCGGTGACCAGGATGGAGCGCGCGCTCTGATCGAAGAAGTGGTGGCAGAAGCCACCGGAGAGTTGCGCGAAAAAGCCCAGCTTGCCCTGGCCAATCTGACCTAAGCCTTGGGGCAGCTTGACTTGGCTACTGTAGTGAGGCGTTCGGCATGGTGAGAGTGGTCCTGGGTATCAGTTACAACGGCCAGGCCTACCAAGGCTGGCAAAGCCAACTCTCGGGCCTGACGGTGCAAGACAAGCTGGAAAAGGCGTTGGGGAAATTCACGGCGCAGCCCGTCTCCACCCTATGCGCCGGGCGCACCGATTCCGGCGTGCATGCCCTGATGCAGGTGGTGCATTTTGATACCGAACGCGAGCGCGACGCCCATTCCTGGGTGCGTGGAACCAATGCCAATCTGCCGCGCGACATCGCCGTTCAATGGGCAGTGCTGACGACCAGGGAATTTCATTGCCGAGCCTGCGCCACCTCGCGCCGCTATGCCTATGTGCTCTTGGAGTCTCCGGTACGGCCCAGTGTGGAAGTGGGCCGCGTCGGCTGGACCTTTCGCCCATTGAATCTGGACGCCATGCGCCAGGCGGCGGACATTCTGCTGGGCGAACACGATTTCACCTCCTTCAGGGCCTCGGCCTGCCAGGCGCTTACGCCCATCAAGACCATGTTGGACATCAGCCTGCACCGGCGCGGAGCCTACTGGCGCATCGAGTTTGAGGCCAATGCCTTCCTGCACCACATGATTCGCAACATCATGGGTTGTCTGGTGCAAATCGGTCAGGGAGTTAAACCGCCCGAATGGATGGCCGAGGTGCTGGCCGCACGCGACCGCAACGCTGCCGCACCCACGTTTTCGCCCGACGGCCTGTATTTTTTAGGCCCACGCTATGATGCCAAGTGGGCCATGCCGGAGCGCACACCTGCGTATGATGGACTTCCATGACCTTTCAAAAACGTACTCGCATCAAGATCTGCGGCATCACCCGTGAACAGGATCTGGATGCCGTCGTGGCAGCCGGTGCCGATGCCGTCGGTTTTGTGCTGTATCCCAAAAGTCCGCGCTATGTGAGCCCAGAGCGCGCGGCCGAGCTGGCCCGCCGCCTGCCACCCTTTGTCACGCCGGTACTGCTGTTTGTCAACGCCACCCTGAACGATATCCTGACCGCCACCCGCCTTATTCCCGGCGCCACCCTGCAGTTCCACGGGGATGAGAGCCCCGCCGATTGCGATGCGGCTGCACTGGCTGCGAACTGCGCTTACCTGCGTGCGGCACGCATTCCCCTTGGCGACGGTGCGGCGCAATTTGATCTCGTAAAATACGCGCAACACTTTTCAAACGCCCAGGCCATTCTGTTGGACGCCCATGTCGACGGATATGGCGGTGGCGGCAAGGTATTCAATTGGTCACTTCTTCCTCCAAGCGTCAACGCTCAGCTCGTCTTGAGTGGTGGACTCGACTCTGCAAACGTGGGCGATGGCATTCATCAGGTCCGGCCACGCTGCATTAGCCTGGCCGTCGATATCAGCTCGGGCGTCGAAGCCACTGACGCCCAAGGACAGCCCATGCGGGGCATCAAAGACCCACAAAAAATCAACCAGTTTGTCGCCGCCGTGCGCGCCGCCGACCAACGCCTTGCAGGAATCATTTGAATGTACGAATACGCCCAACCCGACCTCAGCGGCCACTTCGGCAAATACGGCGGCAGCTTTGTCTCCGAGACGCTGACCCATGCCATCAATGAGCTGAAAGATGCTTACGCCAAGTACCAGTTTGATCCGGCCTTTATTGCCGAGTTCCAGTCCGAGCTGGCGCATTTTGTCGGTCGCCCCTCCCCCGTTTACCACGCCGCCCGCATGAGCCGCGAAATGGGCGGTGCACAAATCTTTTTGAAGCGCGAAGACCTGAACCATACCGGCGCCCACAAGATCAACAACACCATAGGCCAAGCCATGCTCGCCAAGCGCATGGGCAAGCCGCGCGTGATTGCCGAAACCGGCGCCGGTCAGCACGGTGTGGCCACCGCCACTATCTGCGCCCGCTACGGCCTGGAATGTGTGGTTTACATGGGCAGCGAAGACGTCAAGCGCCAGAGCCCCAATGTCTACCGCATGAAATTGCTGGGCGCCACCGTGGTGCCAGTGGAGAGCGGCAGCAAGACCTTGAAGGATGCGCTGAACGAAGCCATGCGCGACTGGGTCGCCAACGTGGACAACACCTTCTACATCATTGGCACCGTGGCGGGGCCCCATCCCTACCCCATGATGGTGCGCGACTTCCAGAGCGTGATCGGCAATGAATGTCTGGTGCAGATGCCCGAAATGCTGGCCAGCGCGGGATGCAAGTCGGAGCAACCCGATGTGGTGGTCGCCTGTGTGGGCGGCGGCTCCAACGCCATGGGCATCTTCTATCCCTACATAGCCCATGAGGCCACGCGCCTGATTGGCGTGGAGGCCGCCGGTGAGGGCATGGACTCTGGCAAACATTCGGCCAGCATCCAGCGCGGCAGCCCCGGCGTGCTGCACGGCAACCGCACCTATGTGCTGCAGGACGACAATGGCCAGGTGACAGAGACGCACAGCATCAGTGCCGGTCTGGACTATCCCGGCGTAGGCCCGGAGCATGCCTTTCTGAACGACATCGGCCGCGCCGAATATGTGGGCATCACCGATACCGAGGCGCTGGCGGCCTTCCATTACCTGTGCCGCACCGAAGGCATCATCCCGGCGCTGGAGTCCAGCCATGCCGTGGCCTATGCGATGAAGCTGGCCAAAACCATGCGCCCGGATCAAAGCATTTTGGTCAACCTGTCCGGTCGTGGCGACAAGGACATTGGCACCGTGGCCGACCTGAGCCATGGCGAATTTTTCTGCCGCCCCAGCTGCCAGGGCCAGTCGGTCAAGGGTGGTGTGGTGCTTGAGCAGCCAGTCAAGCTGGTGAAGAACGGAGAGTTGAGCGACGCCGGGCCGCCCCAAGGCGCGAAGGCCCCCTCGGGGGGCAGCGCAGCACACGCAGTGGCAAGCGTGGGGGTGCGTCCATGAGCCGTATCAACGCAACTTTTGTCGCACTGAAAAGCCAAGGCCGCAAGGCGCTGATCCCCTTTGTTACCGCTGGCTACCCTTTTGCCAATGTCACACCCGAGCTGATGCACGGCATGGTGGCCGGTGGCGCCGATGTGATCGAGCTGGGTGTGCCGTTCTCCGACCCCAGCGCCGACGGCCCGGTAATCCAGAAGGCGGGCGACAAGGCCCTGTCCTTCGGCATTGGCCTGACCCAGGTGCTGGCCATGGTGAGTGAATTCCGCAAGACCAATAGCACCACACCGGTGGTGCTGATGGGCTACGCCAACCCGGTGGAGCGCTACGACCAGAAACATGCGGCCAGCCTTGACGCGGGCGCGCCCGGCGGCCCATTTGTGCGCGATGCCGCTGCTGCCGGCGTGGACGGCGTGCTGATAGTGGACTACCCGCCGGAAGAATGCGAGGCCTTTGCCGCCGATCTGCGCGCGCACCAGATGGACCTGATCTTTTTACTGGCCCCCACCAGCACCGATGCCCGCATGGAACAGGTGGCACGCGTGGCCAGCGGCTATGTGTATTACGTGTCGCTCAAGGGCGTGACCGGCTCCGGCGCGCTCGACACGGACGCCGTGGAAGCCATGCTGCCGCGCATACGCAAGCACATCAGCGTGCCGGTGGGCGTGGGCTTTGGCATCCGCGACGCTGCCACCGCCCGCACCATCTCCCGCGTTGCCGATGCCGTGGTGATTGGCAGCCGCATCATCCAGTTGCTGGAAGACAAGCCGCGCGATCAGGTGGCAGCTACCGCGCAGACCTTTCTGGCCGAGATCCGCCAGGCCATGGACGCATAATCGCCCCTAATCCCCTATGCACCCTCTTTCCGCCCACAAGGCGTTGAAACCTGACCCGGAGAACTCCCATGAGCTGGCTTGAAAAACTGTTGCCCCCAAAGATTTTGCACACCGACCCGACCGAGCGCCGTTCGGTGCCCGAAGGCCTGTGGATCAAATGCCCCAGCTGCGAAGCCGTGCTCTACAAGACCGATCTGGAACAGAACCAGAACGTCTGTCCAGGTTGCAGCCACCACCACCGCATCGGTGCGCGTGCCCGTCTGAACGTGTTTCTGGACAACGAGGGTCGTTTCGAGATTGGGCAGGAAGTGCTGCCGGTGGATGCGCTCAAGTTCAAGGACAGCCGTAAGTACACCGAACGCCTGAAAGAAGCCTTGGAAAACACCGGCGAGACCGACGCCATGGTGGTGATGGGCGGGGCGGTGCAAGGCATCAGCGTGGTGGCGGCCTGTTTTGAATTTGAATTCATGGGCGGCAGCATGGGCTCGGTGGTCGGCGAGCGTTTTGTGCGCGGCGTGGAAACCGCTGTGGAACAAAAGGTGCCTTTTATTTGCTTTACCGCGACCGGTGGCGCGCGCATGCAGGAAGGGCTGTTAAGCCTGATGCAGATGGCCAAGACCAATGCAGCGCTGACCCGTTTGGCAAAAAAGGGCCTGCCCTATATCAGCGTGCTGACCGACCCGACCATGGGTGGCGTCAGTGCCGGTTTTGCCTTTCTGGGCGATGTGGTGATTGCCGAGCCCAAGGCCCTGATCGGCTTTGCCGGCCCACGCGTGATCGAGTCCACCGTGCGCGTAACCTTGCCCGAAGGCTTTCAGCGTGCCGAGTTCCTGCAGACCAAGGGTGCCATCGATTTCATCTGTGATCGCCGCGAGTTGCGCAAGACGATTGCCAACACCTTGGCGATGTTACAGCGCCAACCGGCTGACGCAGTGATTTAAAGCGCCATACCCAACACGCTGGCCTGCATGGCGCCCAGCACAATCGCCGCAATTTGCAGCAGCACCAGCAGGGCCAGCGGCGACAGGTCCACACCACCGACCAAGGGAATGACGCGACGAATAGGCGTCAGAGCCGGTGCCACCAGACGTTCCAACAGATCCGACAGATGCGACTGGGTCTGTACCCAGGACAGCACGGCATAGACAATCACCAAACCGGTCAGCGCCGAAATCGTCATCCTAACCACACCGAACAGAGCCAGCACCGGCACGCTGATCCAACCGGCACCACCGCCCAGCATCAGCCACTGCGCGCCAAACAGAGCCAGCTGCGTCAGAAAGGCCGCCACCAGACTGGCCGTGTCCAGGCGCCCCACGGCGGGCAGCACGCGGCGCAGCGGCAGCACCAGCCAATCGGTCAACGCGAACATGAACGGGCCCATCGGGTTGCCGGATCGTGCCGACATGGGAATGCGCTGATGCTGCATATACAGGCGCAGCAGGAAGATGCCGGTGAGCAGGCCAGCAGCGACCTCTAGCAACAGAGAAACGATTTGGTAGAGCATGGTGGAGTGGATTTGAAGCAGCGAGAATCATAGCCCGAGTCCTGTCCCTGGTGACCCTCTTAGAATCGAGGGTTACGCCTCCTGTTACGACCCCACCTATTCACAGCCCTCCATGTCCGAAACTACCACTGCCGCCGCCGCCAACCCAGCTCCACAAGACGAAAACCAGCTGATACTGGAACGGCGTGAAAAGCTCAAGGTCCTGCGCCAGGCGCAGCAAGAGGGACGGGGCGTGGCCTTCCCCAACGATTTCCAGCCGAGCCACAAGGCCGCCCAACTGTTTGCCGAATACGACGCACACGCGACCGAAATCCTGGCCGGCATGAACGTCACGGTCAAGGTGGCGGGTCGCATGATGCTCAAGCGCGTCATGGGCAAGGCCAGCTTCTGCACCCTGCAGGACGCCTCCTTTGGCCCCAGCGGCGGGCGCATCCAGGTGTACGTCAAGGGCGAGGACGTGGGCGCCGATGTCTACGCCGCCTTCAAGCACTGGGATCTGGGCGACATCGTGGCGGCTGAAGGGCTGGTGTTCAAGACCCGCACCGGCGAGCTGTCGATCCACGCCACCAGCGTGCGCCTCTTGACCAAGAGCCTGCGCCCGATGCCGGACAAATTCCACGGCATCAATGACCAGGAAGTGAAGTACCGCCAGCGCTATATCGACCTGATGACCGACGAGGCCACCCGCAAGCGCTTTGTGGCGCGCAGCAAGGCGGTCAGCGGCCTGCGCGACTTCATGGTGCAACACGGCTTTCTGGAGGTGGAGACGCCCATGCTGCACCCGATTCCCGGTGGTGCCAACGCCAAGCCCTTCACCACCCACCACAACGCGCTGGACCAGCAGATGTTCCTGCGCATCGCGCCCGAGCTGTACCTCAAGCGCCTGATCGTCGGTGGCTTTGACCGCGTGTTTGAGATCAACCGCAACTTCCGCAACGAAGGCATCTCGGTGCGCCACAACCCCGAGTTCACCATGATGGAGTTCTACGCGGCCTACTGGAACTACCAGGACCTGATGAGCTTCACCGAACAACTGGTGCGCGACGCCGCCATCAAGGCCGGGGACTCGCTGCAACTGACCTATGGCGGCAAGCCGGTGGACCTGGCGAAGCCCTTTGAGCGCCTGACCATTCTGGAAGCCATTGCCAAGTACACCGAAGCCGGTGACGGCGTCAACAGCACCGAATGGCTGATCAATGCCCTGCGCAAGCTGGGCATGACCGAGGCCAAGCACCACCTGTCCACGCGCAGCCTTGCCAGCCTGCAGGTGCTGTACTTTGAAGAGACCGTGGAAGAGCAGCTGTGGAACCCCACCTTCATCTGCGAGCATCCGGTGGAGATTTCGCCGCTGGCACGTGAGAGCGACACCAAGCCTGGCGTGACCGAGCGCTTTGAGCTCTACATCACCGGGCGCGAGTTTGGCAACGGTTTTAGCGAGCTCAACGACGCAGAAGACCAGGCGGCCCGCTTTCTGGCGCAGGTGGATGCCAAGGACGCTGGCGACGACGAAGCCATGTACTACGACCACGACTTTGTGCGTGCGCTGGAATACGGCATGCCCCCCACCGGTGGCTGCGGCATAGGCATTGACCGGCTGATGATGCTGCTGACCGACAGCGCCAGCATCCGCGACATCATCTTGTTCCCTGCCCTGCGCCGCGAGGCCTGAAACCGCAGACCAGCGGCCAGGCAGCATGGACAAGCTCAGCGCAGCCGCTGACGCGTTGGCGCTGTTTCACGCCGGCGAGCAGCATCTGCAATCCGGCGCCTGGCCAGAGGCCGAACTGGCATTCCGCCAGGCTCTGGCTTTGGATGCCGGGTTTGCCGAGGCCCGGGGCAATCTCGCCTTTGTGCTGGAACAGACCGGTGACAGCGCGCAGGCCGAAAGCCACTACCGCAGCGCGCTGCAACTGTCGCCCCAGAATGCCACCCTGCATCTGAATCTGGGCGCCCTGCTGGCACTGCAAAAGCGCCATGCCGAGGCCCAAGCCAGCTATTGCGCAGCACTTGCGCTCAACCCCCAATCCAGCGCACTCTGGTCCAACCTGGGTGCGCTCAATCTGAATCTCCACGCCGAAGAAACGGCCGAGGCCTGCCTGCGCCACGCGATCGCGCTGGACCCGTCCAACAGCCGGGCCCGCTTCAACCTGGCCTATCTGCAACTGCGGCGCGGCCACTTTGAGGAAGGCTGGACCCTGTTCGAAGCGCGCGACTGGTACCGGGAGATGGAGGCTCGCCTTCACTTTCCACGCTGGCAAGGCGAATCACTGATCGGCAAATCTCTGCTGGCGACCTTCGAGGCGGGACACGGCGACGTGATCCAGTTCTGCCGCTATATTCCGCTGCTCAAGGCGCGTGGCGCACGTCGGGTCACCCTCCTGTGCCACCCGGCCCTCAAGAGCCTCCTGAGGCGCCTGGAGGGCCTTGATACAGCCCTCAGTTTTGAAGACCCTCTGCCACCCCGCGACTTTGACTACTGGATGCCGTTGCTGAGCGCGCCCTACCACTTTGGCACGCGCATCGGCACGGTACCGGCGCTGCTGCCCTACCTGCAGGCCGATCCGCACTTGCACACGCAATGGGCGCCCCGGCTGCCGCCCACAACCGCACTGCGCGTGGGTCTGGTCTGGAAGGGAAACCCGAAGTTTGAAAACGACGGCGACCGCTCCTTGGCGCATCTGGAGGCCCTGGCACCCTTGTGGAGCGTGCCGGGAGTGGACTTTGTCAGCCTGCAAAAGGGCGCGGGCGAAGGCGATATCGCGCAATGCGAGGCGCATCAGCCGCTGACCACTCTGGGCAGTAGCATGCAGCACTTTGACGATGCCGCAGCCATCATCGCAGGGCTGGATCTGGTCATCAGCGTGGACACCGCCATGGCGCATCTGGCCGGCGCCCTGGGCAAACCTTGCTGGCTGCTGCTGCCCTGGTACATGAGCGACTGGCGCTGGGGCGCAGATGGCACGGACTCGCTCTGGTACCCGGGTGTGATGCGGCTGTTCCGCCAGGGCCCCGACGCGCGGTGGGGCCCGGTGATTGCGGAGCTGGTGCTGGCGCTTTTAGAACAAACCCGGCCGCACGGCCCCTGACCCGCCCATGACATTGACCTACCTGAACGGCTACCCGGCAGACACGGTGCAGCAGATTGAAACCATGCTGCAAGAGCAAAGGCTGGGCCCCTGGCTGCTGAAAAAATATCCGCAGCCCCATGGCCTACGCGACGACCGCGCGCTGTTTGGCTATGTGCAGGAACTCAAGCAAGACTACCTGAAGGGCGCCACTCCCATCAACAAGGTGCTTTACGACAACAAGCTGCAACTGGTGAAAAATGCACTGGGCACGCACACCACGATCTCGCGGGTGCAGGGCTCGCGACTTTTGGCCAAGCGCGAAATCCGCATTGCCTCCCTATTTAAGGACACGCCGCTGGAGTTCCTGCGCATGATCACGGTGCATGAGCTGGCCCATCTGCGCGAGCGAGATCACGACAAGAACTTTTACAAGCTATGCAGCTATATGGAGCCCAACTACCACCAGCTGGAGTTTGAGGTCAGGGTCTATCTGAGCTACCTGGATTCCAGCGCGCAGCGGCTCTGGTCATAATGGCAGACCACAGCAAGTTTCGAGTACCGCAACATGACACGCCAAAGCAACCCCTGGGCCACCAAAGTGGCCAGCCTGATCCAGGGCGGCAACGCCTCGGCCGCGCTGGCCCAGATCAAGGTCGCGCCCACCGTCAAGGACCTGCAGCAATTGCGTAAACTGCTGGGCACAGGAGGCCTGCTGCAAAAGCATCCGGCGGTGGACGACGCCACCAGTGACATGATCGTCGCCCTGTCTTCGCCCCGTCTGCACCGCTCGCCCTGATGCGTGCGCCGGGCAGGCACAATAGCGGCCTGAACGGTGGCACCGGCTTGGGCTTTACCCCAGCGTAACCTGGAAAGGCTACGGGAACTTCATAATCGGTTGAGTTTGAATAGGAAATATTTGCACATGTTGAAGCTCTCTCTCTGGCGCGCAATAGCAGTCCTCTTGCTGCCCCTGCTTATTTCTGCCTGCGGCGGCGGTGGCAGCTCCGCTCCCCCTCCGTCCGGTGGCATTACAGTGGTTCCCGGCAATGGACAGGCATTTGTGACCTGGACGGCAGACCCTGGCGTCGACTATTGGGTGGTCTATGCACCGACCGGCTCAATCGCAAATGGCCAGGATCTGGTGGCCGCTGCAGGGCATCTCTGGGCCAATGGAACCGCGGTCACCTCACCCTTGCAGATCACCGGCTTGGTCAACGGAACGACCTACACCTTTGCCATCAATGGCAGGACCAACGGTGGCAAGGGTGGCGCCTTCTCGGCTACCAAGGCGACCCTACCCAGGGCTGCGGGCGCCAACTGGATTCCTGGCAGCTACGCCGGAACTGCTCCAACCAGCGATCTGCATGGACTG
>CAIMZI010000046.1 GCA_903845935.1 uncultured beta proteobacterium
AGCTGCGGCGTGATGGCCGAGGATGTGGCCAAGCGGCTGATGGACTATGGCTTTCACGCGCCGACCCTGTCGTTTCCGGTGCCCAACACCTTGATGGTGGAGCCCACCGAGAGCGAAACCCTGGCCGAGCTGGACCGCTTTATCCATGCCATGCTGGCCATACGCGCCGAAATTGCGCAGGTGGAGTCTGGCGCCTGGCCGCAGGACAACAACCCGCTCAAGCACGCACCGCACACGGCCGCTTGCGTGGTAGACGCAGCGTGGGACCGCCCCTACCCGCGCGAGCTTGGCGCCTTCCCCCTGGCTGCATTGAAGGCCGTGAAGTACTGGCCCACCGTGGGTCGTGTCGACAACGTGTACGGCGACCGCAATCTGTTTTGCAGCTGTGTGCCACTTGCGCAATACTCCGCTGGGTGAAAATAACGCATTCAAAATCCTTTTCCATTTTCTTGCGCGCCCTGACTCTGGGCACGCTGCTGTTCGGCCTGCTGTTGCGCCCTACCCTGGCGCAAGCTGTGGACTTCAGCCCAATACCACGCGTCACGGTGGTTCTGGCAGGCGGTGGTGCCAAGGGCTATGCCCACCTGGCCCTGTTGCGCCGCCTGGAACAGGACCACATCAAGATCAGCAAGATCATAGGCACCAGCATGGGCGCGGTGATCGGCAGCCTGTATGCCAGTGGCATGAGCACCGACAAAATAGAAAAAATAATTGGCACACTGGATCCGGGGCGCGTCGCACTGGACCAGGTGAGCCGCAGCGAGCTGACCCACCGTGGTCGCGAATACCAGCAGCGCTATCCGGTGGAACTAGAGCTGGGCGTCAAGGACGGCGCACTCACCTTTGCACGCGGCGTCAGCGACGGCCAGCGTTTTCTGGCTCTGATGCAAGAACTGACCGCCAATGTGGCGCCCGACAGCGACTTCGACAAGCTGCGCATACCCTTTCGGGCCGTGGCCACGCGCTACCGCGATGGCGAGTTGGTGGCATTCAAACACGGCAATCTGGCCCTGGTGGTACGTGCCAGCATGGCCGCACCCGGTGTCTTTGCGCCGGTGGAAATCGAGGGCGAGACCTATGTGGATGGCGGCTTGGTAGCCAATCTGCCGGTGGAGGTGGCGCTGCGCGAGGGGGCCGACATCATCGTCGCATCCTACCTGGGCGACACCGACAAGGTCGGCGAAAACCTCAACGCCGGCAACGCCCTGAGCGTGGCCAACCGCATGCTCGACATCCTGATGCGGCAAAACGAGCGGCGCAATATCGCCCTGCTGCGCCCACAAGACATTTTGGTGCGACCCCAGCTGCAAGACTTCGGCTTTGGCAGTTTCGACCAGCCGCTCGCAATCATCCAGGCGGGGCAGAATGCGGTGCAGGAACAAGACGAAAAATTCAAGAGTCTGGCCCATCTGACGGCGGTGGATGTGGCGGACATGACCCTGCCCACGCCCAACTTCACCCAACACGACATCACCATCAAGCAGCTGCGCGTTACCGGCAACAAAAACGTTCCATCGGCTTTTATCGAAAACGAATTACAGGGCTTGCGGGGCAAGGTCTACGATGTCCACATGGTCGGACAAAAGGTAGACGAACTCTATGCCAGCGGCAATTTCGAGCGCGTCAACTACCTGCTAACCCAGCTCCAGGACGACCTGTATGAGCTGGTGGTGGATGTCAACGAAAAGACCTACGGACCCAATTTCCTGAAAACCAGCCTGGGCTTTTACGGCGAAGGCAGCGGCACCAATCTATTCTCTGCTGGCGTGGGCTATCGAAGGCCCTGGCTGACACCCGACGGCCTGGAGCTGCAGGCCGATGTGCGGGCCGGCTCCCAAAGTGAACTCGCGCTGCGTCTGTTCCAACCCCTGTCCGAGCGTTGGGGTCTGAACGCCTACGCCTCCTACAACAGCAGCGAGCTGCCGATCTACCGGCCCGATGTCAGCACGGCTCAAAAGATGGCGTCCAGCACCCTGCGCCGCCAGGAGCTGGGAATGAACGTGTCGTATGACCTCAGCCAAAAGGCCACAGCCAAGCTGGGCCTGGTGACCAACCAGACTCAGTTGAACATAGACACCGCCAAAGTGGTGAGCTACACGCGGGATGCGGGTGGCGACCTTAGCTATGTGCTACAGGACGGTCAATGGGATTTCACTGGCATCAACGCGCAATTCACGACCGACCTGATGGATTCGCCCTCCTTCCCTACGCGCGGCTACTACCTGAATGTGGAAGCCGCCCAAGGCGTGACCGGCAGCAGCCCATACACCAGCTACCGTGCCAACGCGCTCTGGGCCCAAAGCTGGGGGGTGCATGTCATCAACCTCGGCCTGGATCTGGGCGAGGACCATGTGCTGGACTGTGGCGGCTGCCTGCGACCCACGTCGCTTGCGCCGCTGTACTTGGGCGGTTTCCAGTCCATGGGCGCGTACCAGATGGGTCAACTCAACGGCGACCGCCTGATCCATATGCAGGGCACCTATATGTACCGCTTGACCGACGGCGGCATTCTGCACCAACCCACCTTTGTGGGTTTTGTTGCCGAGGCCGGAGATGCCTGGTTCAACCGAAACGGCTACGCTGAAAAATACAGCGGCACGGCCTTTATCGGCGTGGACAGCAAAATCGGCGACGTCTTCTTTGGCGCTGCCAGTGGCAGCGGCGGCAACCACAACATCTTTTTGCAGTTGGGACGGCGCTTCAGTTTGTGGTGAACTCAGTCGGCGCCTTGGGCCGCCAGCAAGATCTCCGCTATTTGCTGGATGCCAATTTCCACGTCGCCACGTGTCCACGTGGCCGCACGTTCTACCACCAAGCCTGCTTCGCCCAGCTTGTTGTGGCCGGTGCCTGCTCGCTGATTCCAAGTCCCGCAAGCACTGCAGCAGTGTGTATAGGCTTGGGCGGCACCGCTACCGTCCCTTTTCAGGGAACGGCAGTGGCTTGTCGGCCGGGGAGGACTCCTCGCCCAAACTCAG
Source organism: uncultured beta proteobacterium (assembly GCA_903845935.1). Classification (GTDB taxonomy): domain Bacteria; phylum Pseudomonadota; class Gammaproteobacteria; order Burkholderiales; family Burkholderiaceae_C; genus Allorhodoferax. The sequence goes on from CAIMZI010000046.1 coordinate 2,976, forward strand.
CAACATGGCCACCGTCACGTAGGTTCCACTCACAGCCACCAGATCCACCAGTTGCTGTTCGCCCAGGATCTGCTTGGCACGATTAAACAGGGCGTCACTAATTTCATGCTTCTCCATCAGCTCCATGCACACGTCATACACCGCCTCTTCATCGGGCTGCATGTTGCGCGGTCGAATGCGGGCCTTCAAGTCATCGGCAACCGACGCGTTCAAGCCGGCTTTGAGTGCCAATGGATAGTGCGCATACCACTCGACCTGCGAAGTCCAGGCGCGGCCTTGTATCAGAATCGCAAATTCATTGAGACGCTTGGGCAGTGAGGTTTCAAAACGCAAGTAATCCAGCAACCGCTTCATGCGGTCGGCAAACACAGGACTGCGCAACATGACGTTGTAAGGACCCGCCAGGCCCACGCTGGAGATGGCAACGATTTCCTTGGCCAGCGCAGCGGACTGGGGCGGCACGTTATCCATGGTGAGTTGCGAAAAGCGTTTGGGCGGGGCGGCAGTGGCCGTTTGCGAAAAACTGTGTGTGCTGCTACACAACAGCAGGCCGGCAAGCATCGTGGCAACACATGGGTGGATCTGTTTGTAGGTTTTTTTCACGGGTGTCTCTGATCTGTATGGGAGTGAAGTCGGATTTCGCGAAAGTTGCCGGCCGCAAGACATCCTGTTTCTGATGCAACAACCGGCACCGCACGGTAACGCAAAGCCTTCAAAGTGCTGTCGCGCATGCGACGAACCTGTGTTCCACCGAAAAATGCGACGATCCTTGCATAGCGGCGATTGGGTTCACGTATTCAGGAATTGCGCACTGATCAGTCGCACAGCACAGTGCTATGAATGCCGAGGAATGATTGACAACGCCATGGATCGGGGTTTTCATCAAAATTTTCCAAAACCGTTTGCAAAAACTTCACGCAAATAAGTGACAAAAGCTGTGACGGCGAGCGGTACGTGGTGCGAATAGGGACGAATGGCGTAAATGTTTTCTGCAAAGGAACCAACGGACATCCACTGCGGAAGGACCTGAACCAATTTATTTTGGAGCAAGCTTGATTGCGCACTAAAGTCTGGCAGCAAAGCAACGCCAAGTCCGCTCAGCGCGGCGTCGCGCAACGCCTCGCTGTTATTGGCAGATAAGGAGCCAGACACCGGCACCGTTACGCTATCAGCGCCCTTATGCGCTGACCGCGGCTTGAAGGTCCAGGCTGGAGCAGCGTGTTCACGTCGGTAATGTAGGCAATTGTGCTGAATTAAATCATTCGGTGTGGTGGGAACTCCGTGCCTTCGCAGGTAGCTGCGGGTGGCTACCAAAACCGAGTGGGTGCTGCACAGTGCCCACGCCACATGCGTATCGGGCGGCATGGTGGTGTGGCGAATGGCGATGTCAAAACCGTCGGTAGCGATTGAACTGAGGTGGTCTGACATATTCAGTTCCAGCCGAACTTCGGGAAATGCGCGCAGAAAATCCGCCAGTCGAGGTACCAGTTGTTGGCGCGCCAGGGCCACGGGTGCTGTGACCCGTATTAATCCGCGGGGTACCCCGGCCCGGTCCCGTATCTCGGAAAAACTTTGCGCTATCTGCTCGAACGGCAGGCGCGTCTGGTCCACCAGGTGCTGCCCAGCTTGGGTCAGCTTAACGCTGCGCGTGGTGCGTTTGACCAACTCCACGCCAGCGACACGCTCCAGTTCGGCAATATGCTGGCTCATCGCCGCCTTGCTCACGCCCAATCGTGCCGCCGCCGCCGTGTAACTACCTTGTTGTGCCAACACAGTCAGCCAATACAGGTGACTCCAAGGGTCTTTTATTTTTTGCTCATTCATCCGTCTATTGTTCACTAAATTTAACAATGTTTTCAGATTGATGGTCTTGTTGGCTTTGCGCCTGCGCCCTAAACTGCGGCCCGAGTAAAGCCGGACAGGGTTTTACATATCAATTTCTTCACCGAGTGAGACACAATGACTACAAACACCGACGCGCCCGAGATCTCCCAATACATACAAGGCGTGCGCACCACGGGTAGTGGCACACGTACTCAACCGGTTTACAACCCGGCGACTGGTGCCGTGGCGTGCCAGGTACGTTTGGGCAACGTAAGCGACGTAGACGCCGCTGTGGCATCGGCTAAAGCGGCATTTCCCAAGTGGGCCGACACACCGCCGATCCGCCGTGCCCGCGTCATGTTCAAGTTTGTGGAATTGCTGAACCAGCGCAAGGACGATCTGGCCCGCATCATTACCGCGGAACATGGCAAGGTTTTCACTGATGCACAGGGTGAAGTGGCGCGTGGTATCGACATCGCAGAGTTTGCTTGTGGCATCCCGCAACTGCTCAAGGGAGACTTCACAGACCAGGTCAGCACCGGCATAGACAATTGGACGCTGCGCCAGCCCCTCGGCGTGGTCGCTGGCATCACGCCGTTCAATTTTCCCGTCATGGTGCCAATGTGGATGTTTCCCGTCGCTATTGCTGCAGGCAATACCTTCATTTTGAAGCCCAGTCCGACCGACCCCACAGCCAGCCTGTTTCTGGCCGATTTGCTCAAGCAAGCCGGACTGCCCGATGGCGTTTTCAATGTGGTGCAGGGCGACAAGGAAGCTGTGGATGCCTTGTTGGTTCACCCCGACGTCATGGCTGTGAGCTTCGTCGGTTCTACACCGATTGCCAACTACATCTACGAGACAGGTGCGCACCACGGCAAGCGCGTGCAGGCCCTGGGCGGCGCAAAGAACCACATGGTGGTGATGCCCGATGCCGACATCGACCAGGCGGTCGACGCCCTGATCGGCGCCGGTTATGGCTCCGCCGGCGAACGCTGCATGGCCATCAGCGTGGCGGTGCTCGTGGGCGATGTGGCTGAGCGCCTGATGCCCAAACTGCTGGCACGCACCAAGACATTGAAGGTACTGGACGGCATGAATCTGGCTGCCGAAATGGGCCCCATCGTCACGCAACTGGCGCATGACCGCATCACCGGCTACATCGAACAAGGTATCAAGGAAGGCGCCACGCTGTTGCACGACGGCCGAGATTTCAATGGCGCGTCTGCCGGTGCCGGTTGCTCAGGAGGCTTCTGGATGGGCGGCACGCTGTTTGACAACGTGACACCCGAGATGCGCATCTACAAGGAAGAAATCTTTGGCCCGGTGTTGTCCTGCCTGCGCGTGAAGGACCTGGCCGAAGCGGTGGACCTGATCAACGCCCATGAGTTCGGCAATGGCGTTGCTTGCTTCACCCGCGACGGCAACGTGGCCCGGGAATTCAGCCGTCGCATCCAGGTCGGCATGGTCGGCATCAATGTACCGATTCCCGTACCCATGGCTTGGCATGGCTTTGGCGGCTGGAAGAAGAGTCTGTTCGGCGACATGCACGCCTACGGCGAAGAAGGCGTGCGCTTCTACACCAAGCAAAAATCCATCATGCAGCGCTGGCCCGAGAGCATTGGCAAGGGCGCCGAGTTTGTGATGCCTACAGCGAAGTAATTCGCGTTTGCTCAGTGGCGCGGCGCGTTACTGAGCAGCTTGTAACAGTCGGGTGACGGCATATTGATGTGCTAGGGCTCATTCATGTCCGGAAATTTTTGGCGGTGGATCGTATCCGCCAAACTACGGCAATTTAAATAAATCAGGAGAAAATGAAAATGGAAGTTATTGGAATCGCGCTCAGCTTGGTGCTGTTGATATTCTTCGCCTACAGGGGCTACTCGGTTATCTTCTTTGCTCCGGTCTTGGCCATTCTGGCTGCAGTCGCCCAGGGTCTGCCGGTTATGCCGACCTATACCGAGCTGTACATGGTCAAGGCGGTTATTTATATCAAGAACTTCTTTCCGGTATTCATGCTGGGAGCCATCTTTGGCAAGATCATGGAAGAAAGCGGCATGGCCAAATCCATCGCTCACGCCATCATCCAGTCGCTTGGGCCCAAACGCGCCGTTTTGTCGACCGTGCTGTCTGCCGCCATTCTCACCTATGGTGGTGTCAGCATGTTTGTGGTGGTGTTTGCGGTCTATCCGTTTGCAGCAGCTTTGTTCAAAGAGGCGGACATTCCTAAATCACTGGTGCCGGCAACTATTGTTCTGGGTGCGTTCACCTTCACGATGGACAGCTTGCCAGGATCACCGCAAATACAAAACATTATTCCCTCGAACTTTCTGGGCACCAGTGTGTACTCAGGCCCGATTTTGGGGACCTTCATCGCCGTCATCATGTTTGCCACCGGAATGGCATGGCTGACCTACCGGGTGAACAAGGCCAAGGCCAGCGGTGAGGGTTATGGGAACCATACCCTGAACGAACCTGAACTGAAGGACATTAAACTACCGTCCTGGCAAATATCCGTGATTCCGCTGATCACGGTACTGGTGGTGAACTATGCCGGCAACAACCTGGTCAGTTGGGACGCGTCGGTGCTGCTGCCCATCGCAGCCATGAAGTTGCCGCTGATGGCACCGGCCATTAAAAACGTGATCAGCACTTGGTCACTCATCATTGCAGTGGTTTGCGGGATCGTGATAGCCAGTGGTGTCGGCGTGGGACGTATGCCCAAAGGTGGGTTGAAGAAAGCCATCTCCTTGGGTGCCGTGGGCTCCTTGCTGGCTGTGATGAACGTGGCGTCCGAGGTCGGCTACGGCAACGTGATTGCCTCACTGCCAGGATTTAAATCGATTGCTGCGAGCGTGATGGCCATGGACTTTGGGAACAATCCGCTGGCATCGATGGCTGCGACGATCAATATCATCTGCGGCATCACCGGCTCGGCTTCGGGTGGAGTGTCCATCGCCTTGGATCTGTTCGGAAAACACTGGCTGGATTGGGCCGCTGCGGTCAATATGTCGCCTGCCATTTTGCACCGTGTCGCTGCCATCGCCTCTGGCGGTTTTGATACCGGACCGCACAACGGCGCCATCATTACCCTGCTGGCGGTGTGCGGACTGACCCATCGTCAGTCATATCCTGACATCTTTGCCATGACGATCCTGAAGATTTTGATGGTGTTCATTGCCCTGATTTTTGTATCTGTCTTCGGCATTGCCTAGATAAGCAGCTTGGCAGTCTTGAATTCGTCGTATTGAAACCGCTGCGGGCTCTAAGTCCGCAGCGGTTCAACTCATTTGTCGATTGACAAGGACGCGCTCACGACTCCGTCCGAAATAAGCCTTTAAAAGCGATGGTGACATATGGATTTACTCTTGATTGAAAATGCCCAGGCATTGATTTCCCGTGCGACTGAAAAAGCAAAAGAAGACTATGGCCGCCCTATCAGTGTTGCGATTTGCGATGCCAATGGGTTTTTAATGGCATTTTCCCGTGCCGACGGTGCACCGGTCAGGACTATCCAAATTGCGCAAAGCAAGGCCTACACCGCCAATCGTATGGGCTCGTCAACCGATGCGTTTCTTGCAAGGTTGCGCTCCGAGGGCTTGGAGATCAGTAGTTTTTGCGATCCCTTGCTGACGGCAATGCCCGGTGGTGCGCTACTCAAAAATGCACAGGGAAAGCTGCTGGGCGCGATTGGCATTAGCGGCCTGGCACCCAAGGACGATCAGTGCATAGCAAACGATATTGCCGAGCTGACCCGCGTTACTGCAGGCAGCACACACTACAACTCAAATTAACTGAAGACTGAAAAATGACCTGGCAGCAAATATACGATCCCTTCGGAAACATGTTGATATCTACGGCGCTTGCAGCCATCCCCGTTTTGGTGATGCTGGCCGCGCTGGGATTTTTTCACATCAAGGCACACACCGCCGCTGGCATGGGTTTGCTGGCAGCACTATTGGTTGCGGTGTTCGCCTATGGCATGCCAGCCGGCATGGCCGGCCGGGCTGCCATGTATGGTGGGCTCACGGGTTTGTTGCCGATTGGCTGGATCGTGCTGAATATTATTTTCTTGCAACAGCTGGCTGAAAAGAATGGCAGCTTCAAAATTTTGCAGGACTCCCTCTCCGGTATCACGCAAGACCGAAGGCTGCAATTGCTGTTGATCGCGTTTTGCTTCGGTGCATTTTTTGAAGGGGCTGCGGGCTTTGGCACGCCCGTGGCAGTGACGGCCGGTATTCTGATCGGTTTGGGCTTTTCGCCATTGGCCGCTTCCGGCCTGAGTCTGATTGCCAACACCGCGCCAGTTGCCTTCGGCGCGCTGGGAACACCCGTGATCACGCTGGCCAAGGTACATGGCTATGACCTGATGCAGGTCACCGCCATGATCGGCCGACAGCTCCCCTTCTTCTCCTTGTTGGTGCCGTTTTGGCTGATTTGGGCCTTTGCCGGACGCCGCGCCATGATGGAGATTTGGCCGGCCATTCTAGTGACCGGACTGTCGTTTGCCATACCGCAATATCTGGTGAGCAACTTCATTGGGCCGGAGTTGGTGGACATCATTGCGGCCATCGTCTCCATGGGTTCGCTGATCCTGTTTTTGCGTTTCTGGCAACCCAAGCAGCTTTGGACTTCTCCAAGCATGCGCGGCAAAGATGTCAGTGCCCATGAGGCCAAGGAAGCTACGCCGGTTGCGCGCCATTGCACGGCAGCTCTGGTTCGGGCCTGGACACCTTGGGTTATTCTGTCGGTCTTTGTTTTCATCTGGGGCTTGCCTAATTTCAAGGCTTATCTCAATGGCCTGTTCGCACCCGCTTTTCCCATCGAGGGTCTGCACAACCTGATCATGAAGGCGCCACCCGTGGTTGCCACGCCGCGCCCGGAAGCGGCGGTGTATACACTGAACCTGCTGTCGGCAACCGGTACCGGCATATTTTTGTCGGCCTGCGTGGGCGCACTGGTGATGAAGTACCGCCCCATGCAGATCGTCAGCAACTACTTCAGCACCTTCTGGCTGGTTCGCTACTCGCTGCTGACGATCGTGTTGATGCTGGCGCTTGGCACACTGACGCGTTACTCAGGAACCGACACCACCTTGGGGCTGGCCTTCGCCAACAGCGGCGTGTTCTATCCATTCTTCGGCACCCTGATGGGCTGGTTGGGTGTGGCCATGACTGGCTCGGACACGGCTTCCAACGTCTTGTTTGGCGGCATGCAAAAAGTCGCGGCCGAACAGCTAGGCCTGAGTCCCAACCTGATGGGTGCTGCAAATAGTTCGGGCGGTGTCATGGGCAAGATGATCGATGCTCAGTCGATAGTGGTGGCCTCCACCGCGACCCGCTGGTTCGACCATGAAGGCGACATCCTGCGCTACGTGTTCTTCCACTCGATTGCCTTGGCAAGTCTGGTGGGACTGTATGTCACACTGCAGGCCTATGTCTGGCCGTTCGCGCTGATGGTGGTGCCATAGTAGCCTTGCTGGCATCTCGCAGGCAGTCCTGCCTCTGCATGTGCCAGCTAAGCAGCCTTTACCGGCTCGCACGTCTACCAGGCCACCGCCACGTACGCGTGCAACAACGCCTATCAACAATGTATTTGGGGAATATTTCATGACAATAGCTGGTCGCCGTAACTTTTTGACATCCGGTGCTATCGCGTCTCTCGCCATAGCAACGCCACTTATCCCGACCCTGTCCCTGGCAGCGGATGAGAAACAGACCGCTTCCAAGTCTTCCGCGCAGGGGGTGACACGCACCTTGGCGCGTTACATCGTCGATGCAAAGTTCGAGGACCTTCCTGCCACTGTCCGCAAGGAAGGCACGCGCACCCTTTTGAACTGGGTCGGCGTTGCGGTGGGAGGCTCACACCATGAGACCGTCGATCGGGCCGTGTCCGCGCTGGCGGAATTTTCCGGTCCGCAGCAAGCCAGCTTGATGGGCCGTACCGAGCGCTTTGACATCATGAATGCGGCGTTCATTAATGGCGTGAGCAGCCATATTTTTGACTATGACGATACGCATCTGAAAACGGTTATTCATCCGGGCGGTCCGATCATCTCGGCCATTCTGGCACTGTCGGAATACCGGCCTTGTTCCGGAAAAGAGTTTTTAAATGCCCTGGTTCTGGGCGTTGAAACCGCCTGCCGCATCGGCAACGCGGTCTATCCGAATCACTACGATACTGGCTGGCATATTACCGGTACTGCAGGTGTTTTTGGTGCTGCGGCGGCAGCTGGAAAACTATTGGGACTGACAGAACAACAAATGGTCTGGGCACTCGGTCTTGCGGCTTCACAGCCAGTGGGACTTCGCGAGTCCTTCGGCTCGATGAACAAGAGCTTTAATCCCGGCAGGGCCGCCAGCAATGGCCTGTTTGCAGCCCTTCTGGCATCAAAAAATTACACCAGCTCCGAAGGCATGATTGAAGCAAAACGCGGCTGGGCCAATACCATCAGCACCAAGCAGGATTTTTCTGAAATCACCGAAGGACTCGGTACTCGGTACGAATCCGCGCTGAATACCTACAAGCCGTTTGCCTGCGGCATTGTGATTCATCCGGCGATTGACGCCGCGATTCAACTGCGCAACGAGTACCAGATCACGCCTGAGCAAATCGATCGCATTGAAATGCGTGTGCATCCACTCGTAATCGAACTGACCGGTAAAAAGACGCCGCAGATCGGCTTGGAGGGGAAATTCAGCGTTTACCATTCCGTAGCCGTTGCAATCAAGGATGGCGCTGCCGGCGAGAAGCAGTACAGTGATCTGGCTGTTCGAGATGCAAAAACCATTGCGTTGCGAGACAAGGTCATTGCGACTGTCGATGCCGCCATCAAGCCGGAACAGGTCGACATGACCATCATCCTGCGGGACGGCCAAAAACTGCATAAGTTCGTTGCGCACGCCATCGGCAGTGTGGAAGTGCCTATGACGGATCAGCAGCTTGAGTCAAAATTTGTGGACCTCGCCGATGGAATTCTTCCTAAAGCGAGGATGCAAACGCTGATGGACACGTGTTGGCGCATCGAGCAATTGGGTTCTGCGGCCACGATTGCCCAGAATGGGTCTTTCAAGGCATGATGCAGGGTCGGTGAATACCGACGATCAACTGTGGATAAGCCACTTTGATAGACATCGGTAACTACCGTAAAGCGCGCTGCTGCTCTGGCGGGCCAGGCTAGCTTGTTAACAAGCTAGCGAGGTTACACCGCCACGCTGCTGACCTGACTGGCATTGTCAACCAGGGTCATTGGCCAAAGAGAAGCCCACGGTACGCACATGGACGGGCATTACCTCCGTCAAGGCAACCACCGCAGCGCCGTTGTAGCTGGCGTACATAAAGGACAACCAGAGTTCTGTCACCAGCAGGTTTTCAAAGCTGATGTTCGCAACCAACCGGTGCATGATGGGATATACAGTCAGGATTGGCAGCACAGTAAAGGTCAACAGAATCTTCTTGCGCCCCACCTTTTCCGACAGCGCGCCCATCACCGGCAGCCAGAAGAAGTCGAACATCTCCAGAAAATTTCCACTGGTCACCCGCAATACGGTGGACAGATTCGATTGCTCTGATTTTTTGTTGGTGCTCATGGTGAAGTCCTTCAATGGGTGGAGGCCGTGACAGGGGACAGCACTTTGGACAGGTATTCGCCGCTGGCACTGTCCGAGTAGGCGATGGACCGGGCATTCAGCAGTGCCTGCTTCAAACCTTCGACGGTGCTTACATCGGGTCTGACAGACCCGATCGGCACGGCGACACCCATCTTTGAGTTGCCACATCAATCGGCTCACCCCGCTCCAGTCGCTTGGGTATCGCGCCGCTGGTCTCGCCCATGGAGGAACCCCAAACCGCCACCAGTTTGTGTCCCGAACGCGAGTTGGAACGCGCATACCAGGGCCTTGAGGCCAAGGCCGCAGTGCGCACGGGCAAGGTCACCATTGCCTGCGTCCCGTCAGTGGCCACGCAGACTTTGGCCTGAATTTCCTGGGTAGCCAGGAGGCTGAACTGGAGTTCACTCCGATTCGTGCGGAGCGCTATGTGGTCGTCGTTCCCGGCGGCCATCCATTGGCGCGTCGCAAAACCGTGGCGTGGCGCTCGCTGGAAAGTGAAACCTTGGTCTCGGTGTCCAGCACCAGCGGAAATCGCTTGCTGATAGACAGCCCGGTCTGATCGGTATACCGCTGGTCGACCCGGCCATCACACGGACGCTGGGCCTGATCGTACGCAAGGGCGACAAACTGCATGGGGTGGCCCAGGCATTGGCTGACACGCTGACGGCCGCGATTCGCATTACGTAAAGCCCGTCGTCATAAGCAGCCGTATGCAGCGGTTTCTAGCATGGCGGCATAAGACAAGGCAATTCCAACGGATGGTCGCCCACAGGGGCACTATGGCGAAATGGTTGGCTGAAGTTGGACTGAATCACCAGATAGCTGCCTGTCGCTTAGACTCGCTGACTGGCTGGCAGAGCGAGCGACATGAAAATTGGACAAATCCAGAGCTTTTTCAGCGCAACCCGATAGAGCCGTCATTCACCAAGACCATCCACAAACAACTGTATACCCGTCGCAGTGCCATAGGTCGGTGAGGTAGTCGGCACATAGGAGCGCAATCAGCCTTGAGTGACGGTACGAGCGATCCAACCCAGTGCCTGCACTTGGCCGATACGCGACAATCTCCCCTACTCCCGAAAATTCCATGCAACACAAGACTTTCTCCATACTCCCTATCCTCGTCGCAATTGCTGCTGGCACATTGGTTCCTGGCTCGGTCTCCTTCGCGGCTGTACACCACGCAAGCAAGCCCGCCCCTCACAAGCAGGCAGCCGCCGCCGTGAACGCCGCGCCACCACTTGCTGCTCAGACCACCTTGGCGGCCAACCCGCCGGCCTTGCCCGCCAAGGCCTGGCTGATAATGGACTTCGACTCCGGCGAGGTGCTCGCCTCGGCCAACGCGGACGAACCCTTGCCACCGGCTTCGCTGACCAAGATGATGACCAGCTACCTGGTCGAACAGGCGCTGCGCTCCGGAAAACTCAAGCAAACCGACCTGGTATCGGTCAGTCAGAACGCTTGGTGCCGAGGTTCGAGCACCGAATCGTGCATGTATCTGCCACTGAACAGCCAGGCCACGGTGATCGACATCCTGCGCGGCATCATCATCCAGTCGGGCAACGATGCGTCCAAGGCAATTGCCGAGCACATGGCTGGCTCGGAAGAAGGCTTTGCCAAGCTGATGAATGCCGAAGCACTGCGCCTCGGTATGACGCACACGCATTTCGTAAATCCCACGGGACTGCCCGACCCGAACCACAAGTCGTCTGCGCGTGACCTAGCCATCCTGGCGCGCGCAATCATCCACGACAGCGCTGACTATTACCCGATCTACGCGGAACGCGAGTTCAAGTACAACGGTATCAAGCAAGGCAACCGCAATGCCCTGCTCTACACCGATCCGACCGTTGATGGGCTCAAGACCGGCCACACCGAAGAGGCCGGCTACTGCCTGGTCACCTCATCCAATCGCAACGGGATGCGCCTGATCACGGTGATCCTCAATACCCACAGCGCTCAGGCGCGTGCTGACGAGACGCGAGAAATGCTCGGTTGGGGCTTCAGCAACTTCGAGAAGATCACCCCGATTCAGCCGAACACGGTGGTCACGACGGCCAAGCTCAGCTTCGGCGTGACAGACACGGTCAGCGCGGGTCTGGGGGCACCGTGGATGTTGACCGTGCCGCGTGGCGTGCAAGTGCAGACCTCGGTGGAGCTCAAGTCGGGCCTGGAAGCACCCGTGGCCAAGGGCGCTGTGATAGGCCGGGTCATCGCGACCTCGAACGGCAAGCCGGTCGGCGAAGCCCCGCTTGTGGCCCAGGCCGAGGTGGAACGCGCCGGCCTGCTGCAGCGCCTGTGGCAGCACCTGGCCAAGTTGTTCGGAAAGTGAAGGATGGCTGGCCAGCGCCAGCCATCCTAGCGATCGAACCTATTTGACGGCAGTGAGCGTTGCCTACTCACAGAGGACATCAAATTGTGTGAAGTTCACGGCCGCACGGGTTGCGTACCAAACCTACTCGCTACCTGACGGCGAAATTCGCGCGGCGTCATGCCCTTGATGTCCAGAAAGCGGCGGTTGAAATTGGCGATGTTGTTGAAGCCCACATCGTAGGCAATGCTGGTGATCTGCCGGTCTGACTCCATCAGAAACTGGCAGGCGCGGTTGATGCGCACATGGTTCACAAAATCGGTAAAGGTGTTGCCGGTGGCGCGGCGAAAGAAGCGCGAAAAGCGGCTCTCGTTCATACCCAGTTCTTCGGCCAGCGTGGCCGCCGACAGCGGGTCCATCAGGTTGTTGGTGATGCGGCTGAGGATGGCGTTGATTTGGTCCAGCTGCGCGTCATTGTCCACGCTTTGAATCTGCGCATTGGACAGCAGACGGTAATCCTTGCACTGCGCCAGTTCGTTCAGAAAGGTGCAAAAAGCACCAAAGCGCGCCAGCCCTTGCGAAGACTTGATCCTCTGCCAGTGCGCCACGGCCTGGGGATACAGATCAAAGAACTCGATACCGTGTTTGGCCCGCTCCAGCAGTGGCAGCACACCACGCATTTCCGGAATGTGGCGGCTGGCCTCTTCAATCGGCGCGTGTGGAAACTGGATCACCAGGTCGCGCTCGGGCACGCCTGCTTCTGGCAGGTCCATGCTGACCCAGTTGTGCGGCAGACGCGGCCCGGTCAGCACCAGATGCCCGGGCTGGAACTGGCCGATCCAGTCACCGACAAAGGCCTTTCCAGAGGTGCTGGTAATCAGATGCAGCTCGTACTCGTCGTGGTAATGCCAGCGCGCCAGCGGTGTCGGAAAACCATGCGACAGGCAGCGGATGATGCCCACCTCCTCCGGACGCTCATAGCCCAGTTCGGGTGAACGGCTGTAGTCGTGCTCAAGCTCGGGCTTGAGCTGACGCGGTTTGAAGGACATGGGGGGCTTTGCTTGAGGTAATTGCCGCGCAGTCTATGACATTACATTGCCGCCATCGACATTGAGGGTCTGCGCCGTGATGTAGGAGGCCTCATCGCTGGCCAGAAATACGGCAGCACCGCAGATATCGGTGGGGTCGCCCATATAGCCCAGGGGCACGGCCAGGCCGACCTGCTTCTTCTTCTCGCCGATCGGCAGATGCTCGTACTTGGCGAACAGTGCATCCACATTCGCCCACATCGGTGTGGCGATCACACCCGGCGCAATGCCGTTGACACGGATCTTGTGCGGTGCCATGGCCAGCGCGGCACTTTGCGTGTAGCTGATGATGGCAGCCTTGCTGGCGCAGTAATGCGACACCAGGGCCTCGCCACGGCGTCCGGCCTGGGATGCCATATTGATCACGGAGCCGCCCTGCACCTTGTGCTCAACCATGTGCGCCAGCACCTTTTGCAGCACAAAGAAGGCGCCCTTGACGTTGACCGCAAAGATCTTGTCGTACATGGCCTCGTTGCTTTCCAGCAGCGGCGCCATGTCGAAAATGGCGGCGTTGTTGTACAGCGTGGTGATGGTGCCAAAGCGTGCCGAGGCAGCGGCAATCAGCGCGTCGATATCAGGCAGCTGGGTGACGTCGGTGGGCACATAGGCCAGCGTGTCCGGGTGTGCAGCCATCAGCGCGGCCAGTTCGGGCGTAGGGCTGTTGCCGATATCGGCCACGGTGCATTTCGCGCCTTCGCGCAGATAGGCGGTGGCAACTGCCAGGCCAATGCCGCCGGCAGCACCGGTCAGCACAGCGTGTTTGTTATTCAAGCGGGTCATGCGGTTGTGCTTTCTATGAATTGTTGAACGCGTGTGGTAGCGCCGCGCAGCGCTTCGATCAGGCGCGTATCACCGGCCAGATTGCCCCACAAGGGTTGATCGGCGCAGAAGGCGGCCACCGGGTCGGCAGACGCGCAGATGGCGTGCGCCACCGCAGGGTCCATCGCCTGGTCCTGGTACTCATAGCTGATGGTTCCGGCGTGCCAGCGCTGCAGATAGGCCAGGAATAGCGCCGGCAACATGGCCACGCTGTGGATCGATTCGCCCTTAGCCAGACGTTCGCGAATCGTGGGCGCGATAAAGCCGGGAATCTTGGAAAAACCGTCCATGGCCACGCGCTGGTTGGTGTCGGCAATGGCCGGATTGCCAAACCGGTCCAGCACCACATCGCGGTAATTGGCGAGGTTGATCGGGCAAGGATGCTCGGGCGTGTCCAGCACCGGGATCACATCGTCGGTGACATAGTCAAAAGCGAACTGGCGAATCTGAGCATCCTGCGTGCCTTCGTGGATATAGGTATAGCCCACCAGCGTGCCGGCCCAGGCAATGCAGCTGTGGGTGGCGTTGAGCAGGCGGATCTTGGCCTCCTCGTAGGCCTGCACCGAGTCCACCATCTCCACGCCCACGGACTCCCAGGCGGGGCGACCGGCAATGAAGTGGTCCTCTATCACCCACTGGATAAAACTCTCGCCCATCAGCGCGGCGGGGTCATCCATTCCGGTGGCAACCTTGACGCGCTCAGTCACTGCCGGTGTGGGGCGCGGCGTGATGCGGTCCACCATGGCGTTGGGGCTGCTGGTGTGGGCCTTCACCCAGGCCAGCAGCTCGGCATCCCCCACCAGTTCCAGAAACTGCAACAGGCCGCTGCGCGAGCGGTCGCCGTTGTGGCGCAGGTTGTCGCAATTCAGCAGCGTCACCGGCCCGGCCTTGGCCTGCATGCGGGCCCGCAGAATGGCCGCGAGAGCGCCATAAATTGTGCTTCCCGGCCGGCCATCTTTGACCGCATACAGGTCGGCCTTCACATCCGCAAAATTCAGGTCCAGCCGGTCTCCGGCATCCAGGTAGTAACCGGCCTCGGTCACGGTGAACGAGAGGATGCGCGTGTTGGCATCGGCGCCCAGGCGTATCAGGCCGGACAGCATGGGGTCATGCCGCACCACGGTCTGAATGGAGGTGATCCGCGTATAGGCGCGCTCGCCCTGCGGCGTGACGGTCTCCAAGGTGTAGGCGCCGTGCTGCGCAATCAGTGCGTCAATCGTCTCGACCATGTCGGGGCGGATGTTGCCCCCGGCCAGCGCCCAACGCGTGTCACCGCTTTGCTGCAACTGGTGCAGATACAGCGCCTGGTGCGCGCGGTGAAAAGAGCCCAGCCCCAGGTGGAGCATCAGAAAAGGTTTGGTGGTGTGTGGCATGCTTAATGAACCAGGGTTTCTCGGGCAGCGCCCGTTCGGGTGATATGTCCTGCGGCATCGAACAGGTGGGCGGCATCGACATCGATATGCAGGCCGATGGCGCTGCCCACCACCAACTCGGTGCGCTCGATCTGCCGTGCCACCAGTTGCACCGCGCTATCGGTGGAGACATAAATCAGGGTCTCGGCGCCCAGCGCTTCGACCAGCTCGACCTTGCCATTCAACATGCTTTTGCCGGGTGCGCACAGGCTGATGTTTTCCGGGCGCATGCCGATAAAGCCATCGGGCTGAACTGGCAAAGCAGTGCTGTTGACCAGGGCCTGCAGGTCTTTGGCAGGCACGATATTCATTTGCGGTGTGCCGATGAACTGGGCCACAAACTGGTTGGCCGGGCGGTCATAGAGCTCCAGCGGCGTACCCACCTGCTCTATTCTGCCGTCACGCAACACCACCACGCGGTCGGCCAGGGTCATGGCCTCGACCTGATCGTGCGTCACATAAATGGTGGTGGCGCCCAGGTCGCGGTGCAGCTTGGCAATCTCGATGCGGGTCTGGCCACGCAGGGCCGCGTCCAGGTTCGACAAGGGTTCGTCAAACAGGAACACCTTGGGTGCGCGCACGATGGCGCGGCCAATCGCCACGCGCTGGCGCTGACCGCCAGACAATTCTTTGGGCGTGCGCTGCAGGTAGTCGGTCAGGTTCAGTATCTTGGCGGCGCGCCCTACTTTCTCCTCGATCACCGCCTCATCCACCTTGGCTAATTTCAGCGCAAAGCTCATGTTCTCGAACACGCTCATGTGCGGATACAGTGCGTAGCTCTGGAACACCATGGCCAGGTCGCGCTTGCTGGACGGCTGGTCAGTGATGTCGCGCCCGTCCAGCATCAGCTTGCCGCCGTCGGTCTCTTCGAGCCCGGCAATCAGGCGCAACAACGTGGACTTGCCGCAGCCGGAGGGGCCGACAAAGACGATGAATTCGCCCTGCTTGATTTCCAGGTCAATGCCGCGGATCACGCGCACATTGCCGAACTCCTTTTCAATGCCTTGCAGTTGAAGGTATGCCATGGGGTTTGTCTCTCTTGAATTGTTGGATTACTTCACTGCGCCAAAGGTCAGGCCTTGGACGAGTTGTTTTTGGCTGAACCAGCCGAACACCACGATCGGTGCAATCGCCATCAGCGACGCAGCCGACAGCTTGGACCAAAAGAGGCCTTCGGGGCTGGAGTAGCTGGCGATCAGCGTGGCCAGGGTGCCGGCCTTGGCGGCACTCAGGTTAAGACTCCAGAAGGCCTCGTTCCAGGACAGCACCAGGCACAAGAGACCGGTAGAGGCCAGGCCACCCAGGGTTAAGGGCAAGAGCACCAGGCGGAACTCCTGCCACAGCGTGGCGCCATCCATGCGCGAGGCTTCCAGAATCTCGTGTGGCACTTCTTTCAGGTAGGAATACAGCATCCACACCATGATGGGCAGGTTGGAGAGGGTGAAGACCACGATCAGTGCGGTGCGCGAATCCAGCAGGCCGGTGCTTTGCGCCATCACATAGACGGGCACCAGGGCGCCCACGGCCGGCATCATCTTGGTGGACAGCATCCACATCAAAATGTTCTTGGTGTGTTTGCCCTTGAAGAAGGCCATGGCATAGGCCGCCGGGTAGGCCAGCATCAGGCCCAGCAGGGTGGAAGCCACACTGGTGATGAAGGAGTTCTGCGCGTACAGCATGTAGTCGCTGCGCTCCTGCACGATTGTGAAGTTTTCCAGCGTCGGTGTGAACAGCAGCAGCGGTGGCACGGCGATGGCCTGCAGCTCGGTCTTGAAAGCGGTGAGCATCAACCATCCCAGCGGGAAGAACAGCAGCAGCGTGACGGCCCAGGCAGCAACCGTGCGCGCCATCAGCGCAGGAGGATATTTGGAGCGCTTGGAGCGCTCGGAACGAAGGTTTGCCATGCTGTTATTTGTCCAGGTTCTTGCCGACCATGCGAATCAGAAAGGCCGCCGCAATATTGGCCAGCAGCACCGCAAA
>CAIMZI010000047.1 GCA_903845935.1 uncultured beta proteobacterium
GCGGGCTTTCGCACGCTGGAAGTGCCGCTGAATCGTCCGGGCGCGCTGGAGTGCATAGCGCTGTTGGTCGCTGCTCTGCCCGCCGATGCGCTGATCGGCGGCGGCACCATGCTGAGCGTGGCCGATGTGGACGCCGTGTACTCAGCTGGTGGACGCCTGATGGTGTCGCCCAACTGCGATGCCCGCGTCATAGGCCACGCCGCTGCTTTGGGCATGCTGTGCGCCCCCGGAGTGGCCACACCCACCGAGGCCTTCGTGGCACTGCAGGCCGGTGCCCACGCACTCAAGCTCTTTCCCGCCGAAATGGTCGGTCATGGTGGCTTGAAGGCGATGAAATCCGTGTTGCCATCGGGCACCGATTTCTGGCCTGTGGGCGGCATCACGCCCGACAGCATGGGCGGCTGGGTACAGGCCGGAGCCACCGGTTTTGGCATTGGCAGCCAGTTGTATGCGCCTGGAACTTCCGCCGCAGAAGTATTGCAGCGCGGCCGTGCGTTTGTTGCGACTTGGCTGTTTGGCGCTCCCACCTCCCCGCACAGCGTGTAGCGCGCCGTAGTACAGTCCGGTCAATGGGTTCTGCTGCTCTTTCCCGTTCCAACTCCAATAAACTTCGCTTGCATCTCGCTCTGGCGGGGCTGTTGTGCCTGGTAATCGTTTGGACGGCTGCTTTTCTTGAAATGGAGCGCAGCAAGGCAAGCTTTGTTCACGAAGCCGAAATTCGCACCGCCGTTCAGGCCCGGGTTTTTGCCGAGAACACCCGTTCCATCATCAAACGTGTGAATGAAATCCTGCTGGATACACGCGCCCAATGGACGGGAGACTGGAAGTCATTTGCCGACCTCATACGCCAGCACCAAGAGAGCATCCAAGACATTTCCTTCCAAGTAGCCGTGATTGACAAAGAGGGCATTCTTGCCTTTTCAAATCTGGCCTTGCCCAGCGACAGGACCGACCTCAGTAGCCGCGAACACTTCAGAGTGCATCAAGAAGCGCCCCATCTTGATCACTTGTTCATCAGCAAACCCGTGAAGGGAAAGGTATCCGGCAAGTGGTCTATTCAGTTCACGCGACCTCTCCTCAAAAATGGGGAATTCAATGGCGTACTCGTGGTCTCGATCAGCCCAGATCAATTTGCCGAATTTTCACAAACCCTTGGCGTCTCCCAAAGTGGTTCCGTGGCCATGGTGCGCAACACCGGCGAAATCATGTCCCGGTTTCCGAACAGCGAGGCATCCCTGGGTCTGGTGGTCAAGGACTCACCCTATCTTCTGCAAGATGCCCCCCTTTCTGGCAGCTTTAGGAAAGTGGCGCAGACCGATGGCAATGAGCGACTGTACGGCTTTCATCGCGACCAGGAATACGGCTTGAATTTTGTCGTGGGTGAGGATCTCAATGAAGTTCTGGCTCCGTTTGCGATCAACCGCAAGATAGTTCTCGGAACCGCCTCGCTGGTGAGCGCCTTGGGCATCCTGATGTTGTACCTCCTGCAACGTTCCTTGCTGGCGGCTCAAAAGTTGCAGGACGACCTGCAAGCAGCCAAGAATCAGGCAGAAAGCGCCAACGCAGCCAAGAGTCAATTTCTTGCCAATATGTCCCATGAAATACGCACGCCCATGAACGGCGTTCTCGGCATGGCAGGTTTGCTACTCGACAGCCCACTCAATGTGGAACAAAAGTCTTATGCGCGCAGCATCGCTCACTCGGGAGAGGCGCTGCTTGCCTTGATAAATGACATTCTTGATCTTTCCAAGATCGAGGCCGGATACATGGAGTTTGAGGCCCAATCCTTTTCCATGGGAGTCCTCATTAACTCGGTCACTTCTGTTCTCAACATGAAGGCGCAAGACAAAGGCATTGCCTTTCATGTCAACTTGCCCAAAGAAACGGAGTTGGACTACATCGGTGATAGCGCACGGATACGGCAGATTCTGTTCAACTTGGTTGGCAATGCCGTCAAATTCACCAAGCAGGGTGAAGTGCGCGTCAATGTCCAGGCAATGACAGACGGCTTGCGATTCGAGGTGCAGGACTCCGGAGTCGGCATTCCAGACGAGGCCTTGGTAAAATTGTTTTCGAATTTCGTGCAAGTAGACACCTCGACCTCCAGAGAATTTGGCGGTACTGGGCTAGGGCTTGCCATTAGCAAGAAATTGGTGGATGGCATGCACGGGCGCATGGGAGTTCAGAGCACGCTGGGCCAAGGTAGCCTGTTCTGGTTTGAATTGCCACTCACCAGGACGGATCACAAGCCAAGACCGAACCAGCAGACTCCCGTCGTGATGACGGAGGTCTTTCCGCTGGATCCCACACTGACCTTCGTTGAAACGACGCCTGGTGTTTTGGAGGCCGTCTCAGGTACTGATGCCCCTCGCATTCTGCTGGTCGAAGACCATCCCATTAACCAGAAGCTGGCTACGGTGCTGCTAAAAAAGCTGGGCTATGCAGTGGATCTTGCCAAGGACGGTGCGCAAGGCGTGCTGGCTGCGCAGACTCGGACCTATGCCTTGATCCTGATGGACGTACAGATGCCAGTCATGAATGGATTTGAAGCGACGCAGCAGATCCGGTCAGGCGATGGACCCAATCAGGGAACACCGATAGTGGCGCTGACAGCCAATGCAATGCAATCGGATAAGGACGCTTGCTTTGCAGTGGGTATGACGGATTTTCTGACGAAGCCGTTCAGCAAAGATGGACTGAGCGAAATGTTACAGCGTTACATACCAGCGGCCTAGTAAGCGCATGTGAGGGGTGGCCCCGGTGCAAATGTTCCATCAGACCATTTTAAATGTTCTATTGACAGAACAATGGGACTGTTTGAATATGACGTCCATGAAGAATCACTTGCCACTTCCCAAGTATCACCAGATCTACTTGGTGCTGCGTGAGCAACTGCACGAAGGCCGGTTCGACCTGGGACTGCCGGGCGAGTTTGCACTTATGGGGCAATTTGGCGTGGCGCGGGTCACCATACGGCGAGCCCTGTCGCAGTTGGCAGAGGAAGGTCTGATTCAACGCGAGCCTGGGCGCGGCACCAGTCGCGTAACCCAAGCGTCCACGGGTTCCAAAGCGGTCAACGGGCGCGGCGCTCCGGAGCAGCAAGCCCGCCTAACCGGTCTGCTGGAAAATCTGGTCACCATGGGCTTGCGCACAACGGTCAAGGTGGTGTCGGTACAGACGATGGGGGCTCCTGCCGATGTGGCGCAGGCCTTGCAGTTCGGACCCGGCACGCTGGTGCAAAAGGCTGAGCGGGTGCGCAGCACCGCTGAAGGGCCGTTGTCGCACATCACCACCTGGATACCCGAAACCATAGCCTCCGCCTTTGGCAAACGGGAGTTGGCAAAAAAGCCGGTTCTTCTGTTGCTCGAAGAATCGGGCGTCAAGGTCGGTCGGGCCGAACAAACCATCTCCGCGCGCCTCGCCGATGTCGCCATGGCCCGTCATCTGGACGTGTCGGTGGGCTCTGCCCTGCTGGCCGTGCGTCGCCTGATCTACGACCAGGACGAGCGCCCCGTCCAGTGGCTGCACGGCCTGTACCGGCCTGACCGCTACGAGTACCAGATGCAGTTGTCCCGCGTTGGCAGCATCGATGCCAAGGTCTGGGTCAGCAAAGAGTTGAGCGCTAATTTTCATTAACCCACCGAAAAGGAAATTTCTATGAGCAGCACACGTCGTCAATTCATGGGCCACTCCGCTGTTGCGGCATCGGCTCTGGCCTTTCCCCTGGTCGGCGGCGCGCAGCCTGCCAGCATCAAGGTGGGGGTGCTGCACCCTGTTACCGGGGCCCTGGCCTATTCCGGCCAGCAGTGCCGCCTGGGCGCGCTGATGGCCATTGAAGATATCAACAAGGCCGGTGGCATCAAGTCCATGGGTGGCGCCAAGCTCGAAGCCCTGCTGGGTGATGCGCAGTCCAGCCCGCAGGCCGGCACCGCCGAAATCGAGAAGATGAATGAAGCCGGCGTCAGTGCCGTGGTCGGCGCCTTTGCCTCGGCCATCTGTCTGGCCACCACGCAGGCCGCCGCCAAATACAACCTGCCGCATGTGGTGGATGTGGGCGTGGCCGACCAAATCGTCGAGCGCGGCCTCAAAAACACCTTCCGCTTTGGCCCCGGCTACAAGAAGTGCGCCGAAGTGGCGGTGGCCAATCTGCATGTGCTCAACACCGCTGCCGGCAAGCCGGCCAAGACCGTGATGATCGTGCACGAAGAGTCGCTGTTCGGCACCGGCACGGCCAATCTGCTGTCGCGCGAACTGCCGGGCTACGGCTACGAGGTGAAAGAAGTCATCAAGCACGCCAACCCGACGCGCGACTTCAACAACATCGCCCTGCGCATCAAGCAGGTCAACCCCGACATCCTGATCCCGGCCAACTACTACAACGAGTACGCGCTGCTGGTGCGCACCCTGCAACAGCAAAAGATCACGCCCAAGGCGATCTTCTCGGTGCTGGGCGGTGCGGCCTCGAGCTACAAGTTTGTGAAGGAGTTTCCGGACGCTGCCAACGGCATCATCGACTGCAATCACTGGTTCAACCCGAAAGACAAGCGATCGGCCGAGCTGCGCAAGCGCGTGGAAGCGCAGGGCCAGTTCTTCAGTTACGAGGTGTTCATGGCCTACACCGCCATGAAGCTGCTGGCCGACTCCATTGAGCATGCCAAGTCGTCTGACCGCGCCGCCATCATCGACGCGCTGGGCAAGAGCAGCTTCTCCGATCACATCATGCCCTATGGCCCCACCCAGTTTGTCAACGGCCAGAACCTGGGCGCACAACCCCTGATGACGCAGGTCATCAAGGGTGACATCAAGGTCATCATCCCGCGCGAGTACCGTGAAGCCGAGCCGATCTTCCCGATGAAGGCCTGATAGCCGTCAGAGAACAAGCCGCCATGCTGGACTTCGACATCCTCTTTCCTTCGGTGCTCAACGGGCTCACCACCGGTGCCGTCTATGCGCTGATCGCCCTGGGCCTGACGCTGATTTACGGCGTGCTGCACATCATCAACTTCGCCCACGGGGCGGCTTTGATGGTGGCGCTCTACGGCGTGTTTTTCCTGAAGGAGAAGCTGGGTATCGATCCCTACTGGGCCCTGCCCATCATGGTACCTGCGATGTTTGTGCTGGGCTATGCGCTGCAGCGCGGCGTGATCAACCGCGCCAGCCATGGCAAGGATGAAAACATCCTGCTGGTGACGCTGGGCATTTCCATCGTGCTGGAAAACCTGGCGCTGATCCTGTTCCAGTCCGACACGCGCACCATCGAGACCGCCTACACGCTCAACACCGTGGCCATAGGCCCGGCCATGATTGCGCTGCCCAAGCTGGTGGCCTTTGGCGGGGCGCTGGTGGTGTCGGGCCTGCTGCTGCTGATTGTGCAGAAGACCGATCTGGGCCGCGCCATCCGCGCGGTGTCCAAGGAGAAGCAGGGTGCGCGCCTGATGGGTATTGATGTGGACCATGTGTATGCCATGTGCTATGGCCTGGGCCTGGCATGTCTGGGGGCTGCGGCCTGTTTTTTGCTGCCGGCCTATTACGTCAACCCGCAGGTGGGCAGCGGCTTTGTGCTGGTGGCTTTCACCATCGTGGTGCTGGGTGGCATGGGCAGCTTCTCGGGTGCCCTGCTGGGCGGTTTGCTGATCGGCGTGGTGGAGTCGGTGGGAGGCCTGCTGTTGGGTGAGTCGCTGGGGCAGATCGGTATTTTTGTGATCTTTATCGCCGTGCTGCTGTTGCGTCCGCAAGGCCTGTTTGGAGCGCGCGCATGAAGGATCTACGCGCCATTGCGGTGTTTGTGGTGTTGGTCGGCTTGATTCCGTTTTTCACCGATTCCGGTGTCACGCTCAACTTTGTCATGACCGCCCTGTATGCCTGTCTGCTGTCGCAGGCCTGGAATGTGCTGGGTGGTTTTGGCGGGCAGTTTTCCTTTGGCCATGCGCTGTTCTTTGGCACCGGCGCCTATGCCCAGGCGATTGCGCAGATGCAGTGGGGAATCAACCCCTGGCTGGCCTTGCCACTGGCCATGGCCTTTAGCGCCTTGGTGGGCGGCCTGGTCGGCGCAGCATCGTTTCGCTACGGCCTCAAGGGCTCGTATTTCGCGCTGGTGACTCTAGCCTGCGCCGAGGTGTTTCGCATCGTCGCCGTTACCGTGCCGTTCACCGGTGCCGGTGTCGGCCTGATGCTGCCGCTCAAAGAATCAGCCGCCAACATGCAGTTCGGCAGCCGCGCCGGCTTTGTCTGGCTGATGCTGGGCCTGGTGACGCTGGCGTTGCTGGTCACCAGCTGGCTTAAAACTTCGCGCTTTGGTGCCTATCTGCAGGCGGTGCGCGACAACGAGGACGCGGCGCGCGCCGTGGGTGTGAACCCCTTGCGTGTGAAGCTGGCTGCCACGGTGATTTCGGCCGCGCTGATGGGTGCCGGTGGTGCGTTTTATGTGCAGGTGTTCCAGTACATCGATCCGGGTATCGCCTTTGGTTCGCACACTTCGGTAGAGGCCTTGGTCGGCGCCATCGTTGGTGGGCTGGGAACGCTGTGGGGGCCGGTGCTGGGCGCCATTTGCCTGCACATTCTGGCGGACCTGACGCGCAATCTGTTTGGCGCGCTGCCCGGCATCAATATGGTGATTTACGGTTGCGTGCTGATCTTCATCGTCATGCTGCTGCCGCGCGGCATTGCCGGGCTGGGGCGCTACAACCCGCTGCGGCGCAAGGCCGCACCTGCATCCGCCACCACCGGGGAGCCCCGCGCATGAGCACGACTCCCTTGTTGAAAATCGACGGCATCAGCAAATCGTTTGGCGGCCTGCGCGCCGTGCACAACGTCAGCCTATCGGTGCCGTCCGGCAGCCTGACCGCGCTGATCGGCCCCAACGGGGCCGGCAAGACCACGCTGTTTGCCTTGATGTCCGGCTTTATCCGCCCCGACGCCGGCCAGGTGCTTTTTGCCGGTCAGGACATCACCGGTCAGGCCCCCGATCGCAATGCCCTGCTGGGCCTGACACGCACCTTCCAGATCGTGCAGCCCTTTGCCGCGCAGACCGTGCGCGAGAACATTGCCGTGGGTGCGCATCTGCACCTGCCCAAACGCGCCGCCGCACTGCACTACGCCGACGGCATTGCCCGCCAGGTGGGGCTGGAGGCGCAACTCGACAAGCTTGCCAGCGACCTGACGGTGGCCGGGCGCAAGCGCGTGGAAATGGCCCGTGCCCTGGCTACGCGCCCGCGCCTGCTGCTGCTGGACGAGGTGCTGGCCGGGCTCAACCCGCAGGAGATCGCCGAGATGATTCCGGTGGTGCAGGGTGTGGCCAACAGCGGCGTCACCGTGCTGATGATTGAACATGTGATGCAGGCCGTGATGAGCCTGGCGCAACACGTGTGGGTGCTGGCCCAGGGCCAGTTGATTGCCGAGGGCAACCCGCAGGCTGTGACCAGCAACCCGGCGGTGGTCGAGGCCTATCTGGGCCACGGCACGGCCGAGCGCTTGCGTAAGGCTGCAGCCCAGGCGGCGGCCCAGGTCGCGTCACAAGGAGCCAAGGCATGAACGCCCTCTTGAATGTGCAGGGCCTCAAATCCGGCTACGGCGCCATCGAGGTGCTGCGCGGCGTCGACCTGCAGGTCATGCCCGGCGAAACCGTGGCCCTGCTGGGCAGCAACGGTGCCGGCAAGACCACGCTCAATTTGACGCTGAGCGGACTGGTGGCCACACGCGCCGGTTCGGTCAATTTTGACGGCCAGAACATCAGCGGCCTGCATTACCGCAAGGTGGTGGAGCACGGCCTGATCCATGTGCCCGAGGGGCGCAAGGTGTTCCCCAACCTGAGCGTGCACGAGAACCTGGAGCTGGGCGCCTTCACCCGTGGGCGCGCGAACCGTGCCGAGAATCTGGAGAAGGCCTACGCCACCTTCCCGCGCCTCAAAGAACGCACCGCGCAACTGGCCGGCACGCTCAGCGGCGGCGAGCAGCAGATGCTGGCGATTGGCCGCGGCCTGATGGCCGAGCCGCGCCTGTTGATACTGGACGAGCCTTCGCTCGGCCTGTCGCCGCTTCTGGTGGAAGAGCTGTTCGGCCTGATTGCGCAGCTGCGCACCGGCGGCCTGGCGGTGCTGCTGGTGGAGCAGAACGTGGGCCAGTCGCTGGACATTGCCGACCGCGCCTATGTCATGGAAAACGGGCTGATCCGCTTTAGCGGCACGCCCGCCGACCTGCTGGCCAGCGACACGCTGCGCCAGGCCTATCTGGGCATGTAAGGCATGGCTATCAACAACCCACCGCAGACCCTGGCGCAAAAGCTGATTGCGCGCGCCGCCGGCCGCAGCCAGGTGGCCGTGGGCGAGATCGTCACCTGCCGGGTGGACCTGGCCATGTTCCACGACTCCTCCGGCCCGCGCCGCCTGCAACCCATGTTGCAGGAGCTGGGCGCGCAGATCTGGGACACCAGCAAAGTGGTGCTGGTGCTGGACCACTATGTCTCCACGCAGGATGCCGACGCGCAAAAGATTGTGGACCTCACCCGCAGCACCGCGCGCCAGTGGAAGCTGCCCAACGTGATCGACAGC
>CAIMZI010000048.1 GCA_903845935.1 uncultured beta proteobacterium
ATTTTTTCGTTGGTCTTGGCCTTGAGCGCCTTGTCACCGGTGAGCGCGCCTTCGGCGCCGTTGAACAGCACATAGGTGGGCTTTTCATCAATCGCCTTTTCCATGTCAAAAGGCTGGTTGCCCTTTTCGCGGTACTTGCCGGTGGTGTAGAAATCGCCCTGCATCACGTAGTACTCATGGTCCACGGGCGACAGGCCTTCGGGAGGCTCGACCAGGATCAAGCCGTACATGCCGTTGGCCACGTGCATGCCCACCGGCGCGGTGGCGCAGTGGTACACGTACACGCCTTCGTTGAGCGCCTTGAAGCTGAACTGCGATTCATGGCCGGGAGCCGTGAAGCTGGAAGCTGCGCCGCCACCAGGGCCGGTGACGCCGTGCAGGTCAATGTTGTGCGGCATCTTGCTGCTGGGATGGTTCTTCAGGTGGAACTCCACCGTGTCGCCCTGGCGTACACGGATAAAGCTGCCGGGCACCGAGCCGCCAAAGGTCCAGAATGTGTAGGAGACGCCTTCGGAAATTTGCATTTCCTTTTCCACCACTTCGAGTTCCACGATCACCTTGGCCGGAACCTTGCGGTTGGTGGGCGGCGGCACATTGGGTGGGCTGGTCAGCACGGCGTGGATGGGGGCACCTTGGGGTGGACCGAAATCGCCGGTGGACTTGGCGGCTGCCGACGTCGCTGCAGAGGCATTGAGCGCGCCCAATGCGGCCACAGCCAGGGCCGCTTTGCACAAAATGGATTTGAAATTGATATTCATAGGGGACTCCTTGGTTTCAACGATGCCCTGTTGCTCAAGTCGCTTCCCAAACAGAAGTTGACTGGCGGTAGGGCCTTCAAGCCGCTTGTTTGCAAGCGTTGTGCCAAATAAATTCCCTTGACAAATCAAGGGCTTATGAAATTGACGGTCATAATTACCCACGCAAAACAGGGTGTTTATTACCCTAACAAGGTACTATTGACCATGCTTGAAGCCGCACTCCTTAAAAACCTCTCCAGCCCTCACAGCGGCCCGGAGCGCATGCAGCGCCTGGTCAGCGCCCTGCGCAAACACTTCCAGAGCGATGCCGTCGCCGTGCTGCGCCTGCAAGACGACGCGCTGATTCCGGAGGCGGTCGATGGTCTGGTGCACGAGGCTCTTGGGCGGCGTTTTCAGGTGGCGGCACACCCGCGGCTGGCAGCCATTCTGCAAAGCAGTCAACCGGTCCACTTCCAAGCCGATTGCGCGCTGCCCGACCCCTACGACGGCCTGCTTCAGGTGCATGCTGGGGAGCCCCTGCCAGTGCACGACTGCATGGGCATAAGCCTGACGGTGGATGGCAGCCTGTGGGGCGCGCTGACGCTGGACGCACTGGGCGTGGACACCTTTGGTGAACAGCGCATTGCCGAACTGCGCAGCCACGCTGTGTTGATCGAGGTGGCGGTGCGCATGAACCGGCTGGAGGATGAGGGCGCCAGCCTGCGCCAAGGCCGCAGCGGCGCCAGTCCGGCACCGCTGGCCGACACGCCAGTGGACGAGGAGATCGTGGGCCAGAGCCCGGCCATGCTCAGCCTCCTGCACGAAATTGACGTGGTGGCCGCCTCCGACCTGCCGGTTTTGCTTTTGGGAGAAACCGGCGTCGGCAAGGAGCTATTTGCCCGGCGTATCCACCGCCATTCCACGCGCGCCAAACCCCTGGTGCAGGTGAACTGCGCGGCCCTGCCGGAGACCTTGGCCGAAAGCGAGCTGTTTGGCCATGTGCGCGGCGCCTTCTCAGGCGCCACCACCGACCGCGCCGGGCGTTTTGAGGTGGCCGATGGGGGCACCATTTTTCTAGACGAGATTGGCGAGCTGCCTTTGATCATTCAGGCCAAGCTGCTGCGCACCCTGCAAAACGGCGAGATCCAGCGCCTGGGCGAAGACCGGCCACGCCGCGTCAATGTACGCGTCATCGTCGCCACCAATCGCGACCTGCAACAGGGTGTGAAAGACGGCGTGTTCCGTGCCGACCTCTACCACCGGCTCTCGGTCTACCCGGTGCACATCCCGCCGCTGCGCGAGCGCGGCAATGACGCGCTCTTGCTGGCCGGACGCTTTCTGGAGCTCAACCGCGTGCGGCTGGGCATACGCAGCTTGCGTCTGTCACCGGCGGCCGAGAGTGACATCTTGCGCTACCCCTGGCCTGGCAATGTGCGCGAGCTGGAGCATGTGATCAGCCGCGCCTCCATCAAGGCACTCAGCCGCGGTGCCCGCGCCGCTGACATCGTGACCCTGGAGCCCGCGTTATTGGACCTGGACACCCGTCAGCCAGATGTGCCCGAGCCGCAAACTGCGCAGCCCTTGTCTGCGGCGGCGCTGCCGGTCAGTATGAACGAAGCCGTGGCGCAGCGTCAGCGCGAGGTGATCCAGCAGACCCTGGCCGCCACCGGCGCCAACTGGGCGCTGACCGCACGCCAACTGGGGCTGGACGCCAGCAACCTGCACAAGCTGGCGCGGCGCTTGGGGATGAAGTAGCAGCGCTGCCCGCGCAAAGCGGTTCCGCTTATGTGCCTGGCCTGCGCGTGCGGCTTAGATCAGCTTGGAGAACTTGGCAGTGGATTGCGCAAGGTGCTTGTCAAACACCATGCCCGAGGCGCGCACAAACATTCGGCCCTTGGGTGTGACGGAGATTCGTTCGTCGTCCACCACAATCAGGCCAGCCTCTTCGTACTGCTTGAGCAGCAGCAGTTCATCAGCAAAGTAGCTTTTGAAATCAATGCCATGCGCGGCGTTGATGGCCGCATAGGTCACCGGGCCGCTGCACATCAGTTCCATGATGACCTGGCGGCGCAGCACGTCGTCGGCGGTGAGCGCATAGCCTTTTTCCACCGGCAGCTGATCGATATCCAGATGCTCGTAATAGGCCTTGAGCGTGCGCACCGACTGGCTGTAGGAGTGCCCCACCTTGCCGATGGCCGAGACGCCAAAACCGATCAGGTCGCAATCGGCACGCGTGGTGTAACCCTGGAAGTTGCGGTGCAGGGTCTTGTCCAGGCGCGCCAGGTTGAGCTCGTCCGTCGGCTTGGCAAAGTGGTCCAGGCCGATGTAGATGTAACCGGCGTCCAGCAGGCGGTGCACCGACATCAGGAAGATCTGCAGGCGCTCTTCAGCACTTGGCAACTCGGCTTCCACAATCAGGCGCTGGGCGCGGAACCGGCTGGGCAGGTGGGCGTAGTTGTAGAGCGCAATGCGCTCGGGCGCCAGCTCGATCACGCGGTCCAGCGTGCGGTTGAAGCTTTCGGTGCTTTGTTTGGGCAGACCGTATATCAGGTCGGCATTGATGGACTCAAAGCCCGACTTGCGGCTGGCCGTGACGGCCTTTTCCACCATCTCGTAGGGCTGAATGCGATTCACCGACTGCTGCACCGCCGGGTCAAAGTCCTGCACGCCAAAGCTGGTACGGTTAAAGCCTAGGCCGGCCAGCATGGCCATGGTGTCGTCGTTGACGGTGCGCGGGTCGATTTCGATGCCCAACTCGGCATCGGGCAAAAAGTTGAAATGGCTGCGCAGCAGGTCCATCAGGCCTGCCGGTAAGATTCGCGCGAAAACCTGCCACATCGGCTTTTTATCAGAATCGGTAGCTTGGAAATGAGGTTAGTTTGCTTTGGTAAGGTCCACGG
>CAIMZI010000049.1 GCA_903845935.1 uncultured beta proteobacterium
GCGCACGGTATCGCCGTCGTTCAAAAAGCCGGCACCGGCCACGGCAATCGTGCTGTCCGCAGCCAGACCCTTGAGAATTTCGACCCGCTCGCCCACGCGGCGCCCGGTCTCGATTTTTTGCTGCGCCACCTTGTTGTCACGGCCCACGGTGAAGGCGTAGTTAAAGCCATCGCGTACCACTACCGCTTGCTGCGGCACAGTCAGCGCGCCCGATTGCCCTAAGGCAAATTCTCCGCGCGCAAACATCCCCGCCTTGACGTTGGAGTTGGCAGGCGTGGCGGCCAGATCCACATACACCAGGGCGTTGCGCGTCTGCGCATCGACGGTGGGGGCGACCATGCGCACCTTCCCCGACACCGTGCTACCACTGGCGCTTTGCACTTGCACGGAGGTGCCCACCTTGATGCGGCCCAGCTCGGCAGCCGTGACCTCGGCGCGCCATTCCAGACGGTTCTGGCGGATCAGGCGAAACAGTTCCGCGCCTGGGCTCAGCACCGCGCCCACGGTGGCGCTGCGCGCCGAGATCACGCCGCTGTCGGGTGCCAGCACCTGGGTGTGCTTGAGCCGCAGCTCCTGTTGCATGAGCGCGGCCTGAGCGCTTTGCACGCGCGCCTTCGCGCTCAGGTCCGCGGTGGTGTATTGGCTGATTTGCTGGGCGCTCAGGGCGCCGCTGGGCTGCAGGTTGCGGGCGCGTTCGGCGTTGGCTGCGGCGTCCGCAGCCTGGGCCTGGGCCTCGGCCAAGTTGGCACGGGCCAGGGCCAGGTCGGCCAGCACGGTCTCAGACGCGAACACCGCCAGCACCTGGTCGCGCTGGACAACGTCGCCCACATTCACGCGCACTTCTTGCAATTTGAGGCCGCCTGATTCGGAACCTACGCTGGCCTCCTGCCAAGCGGCAATATTGCCGTTGGCCGCCAGCCGCAAGGGCAGGGCGCTTTGGCTGGGTTGGGTAGTGGTCACGGTCATGGCCGCCTTGGGCGCGGCGCTGGTCTTTGGGGCATCCTGCGCGTAGCCGATAGTGACGGCCCCGATGGCAGCCAGACTCAAACAAAGCGTATTGGCCAAGTGAGTGGATTGAAGTGTCTTCATGTTTTTGGGCATTGATCAAGTGGGTTTGAGCGGGTCAGCGGCATCAAGCTTCCAGCCACCGCCGAGGGCGCGGTAGAGCGAGATCCAGGCCTGGATGCGCGCTAGTTCGAGCTGCAGAAGGGAGGTCTGCGCCGCCAGGGTGATGCGCCTTGCCTCTTCCAGCTCTGGTAGGCTGGCGGAGCCGGCCTGGTAGCGGGCCTGGGTGGCGTTGAAGGAAATGGCGTAGCCGTTTGCTGCGGCGCTGGTGTCTTCTTGCTGGGCCCCGGTGCTGGCCAGGGACAGCAGGGCGTCCTCCACTTCGCGCACCGCCTGGCGCGCCTTGGCTCGCAAGAGTGCCGCGGCCTCGGCATAGCGCGCCTGCGCCGCCTGCACATTGGCCGCGCGGCGGCCACCGTCGAATATCGGCAGACTCAAGGTGACCGGGCCAATGGACCAGGTGCTTAGGTCGGTACTCGTGCCCTGGCTGCTGTAGTTCAGCGTGCCAAGCTGACCAGCCAGCATCAGGCGCGGGTAGCGCTGCGCCTCAGTCGAGCCCAGGTCGGCACTGGCGGCGGCCACTTCGCGCTCGGCCGCAACCAGATCCGGCCTTTGCGATAGCAGGTCTGCGGGCAACAGGGAGACGGCGGGCAGGGCCAGCTCTGCCTGGTCCGCTGTGCGGACTTCCAGGCGTTGGCGCAGCTCGGCCTCGGTCACGCCGGTCAGCGCGACCAGGGCCTTGAGCATGCTGTCACATTGGCTGCTCTGTTGCGTGATGCGGCCATGGCCCTCGGCCGCGCTGGCCTGCGCCAGGGCCGCCACTGCCGGCGCGGTGAAGCCGGCCTGGGCGCTTAAGGCGCTCAGGCGTGCGGTCTCCCGGCGCGACGCCACATCCAGCTGCTGCACCGCCAGCAGCTTGCCACAGGAGCGCCACGAAAAGTACAGGGTTGCTGTTTCTGCGGCCACCGAAACTCGCGCGTCATGCCACTGCGCACCGCTGCCCTGGAGCCTGGCCTCGGCGGCATTGGCTGTAGCGCGGTTGGCGCCAAATAGATCGATTTCCCAGGACGCATCCAGGCTGGATTGCAGGGCGGTTCCCACGGTGGGGCTGGTGGCGTTGATGCCGCGCTGTGCGGCCAACGAGGCATTGAGCGCGGGCCGGTTGGCCGCATAGGCGTTGCCCAGCGCAGCGCGCGACTGCAGCAGGCGCGAGGTGGCGCTGGCCAGGCTCGGGCTAACAGACTCGGCCGATGCGATCAGCTCCACCAGCAGCGGATCACCCAGGCTTTGCCACCAGTGCGCCAGGTCGCCGGTACTACCGCCATGGGGCAGGGGAGCGTTCCAAGCAGGTGGGGTTAGCAGAGCGGGGCTGGCCTGTGGCTGGGTTGGGAGTACGCTGCAGCCACAGGCCAGCAGGCACAGTGCCAAGGCGGCAGCCCGTCGGGCCGCATGGAAGCGTTGAATCAATGTGTTTTTCCTTGAAAATCAGGGTTGTGGCGGCGTTAAGCTTACCCGCTTCGCCTAGTCAAAGTCGGCACCGGTCCGATTGCCCCCATGCTCGATATTCTCGCCATTACCAGCCCCATTTACCTGATCATCGCTCTCGGCTTTGGCCTCACCCGTACCGGGCTTTTTGCCAAGGCCGACATGCGGGTGTTTGGCAAATTTGTCATCAATCTGGCCTTGCCTGCGCTGGTGTTCAAGGCGCTGTCGCAACGCCAGTTTGGCGAGATCGTCAACACCGGCTATCTGCTGGCCTACCTGGTGGGCAGCCTGACGGTGTTGGGTCTGGGCTATTTTTGGGCCAGCCGGGTGCGCGGCCTGTCTCCCGTCACCAGCACGTTCTACGCCATGGGCATGGCCTGCGCCAACAGCGGTTTTGTCGGCTACCCGATACTGTTGCTGAGCCTGGCACCGGTGTCCGGCGTGGCGCTGGCGCTGAATATGCTGGTGGAAAATCTGGTGGTCATTCCGCTGCTGCTGGTGCTGGCCGAGCGCGGACGCGGCAGCAGCAATCCCTTGCACGCGCTGGCGCAGTCGCTGGCCAAGTTGTTTAAAAATCCGCTTTTTATCGCGCTGCTGGCCGGCATGGTGGTGTCGCTGTCGGGGTGCAAACTGCCTGCACCTGTGGCACAGACCATCGCCATGTTTTCGGCCGCCAGCGGTGCCCTGTCGCTGTTTGTGATTGGCGGTGCGCTGGTTGGCTTGCCACTGGCCGGTATGGGTCAGCGTGTCTGGCCGATTGTTCTGGGCAAGTTGCTGCTGCATCCTTTGCTGGTAAGCCTGTGTATTCTGGCCCTGCCGGTCCTGGGCGTCGCGCCCCTGCCGCCCGAGTTGCGCATGGCGGCCGTGCTGATGGCTGCCATGCCGATGATGGGTATTTATGCCACGCTGGCCCAGGCCTATGGCCAGGAAGACTTTGCCGCTGCGGCCACCTTGCTGGCTACCGCCGTCTCTTTTTTCAGCATCAGCGGCTTGCTCTGGGTGTTGCGCTAAACCCGGCTATACGCGTTAAGCCGCCAGCCGCTTTTCAAGCAGCGGCAGGTCCGCCCGCAGTGCCAACAAATAGTTGCGCGCCAACTGACCGGCGCCGACGGCCAGTGCCGGGTCGAACCAGGTCTGGGCGCTGTCCTTGTCCACCGAGCGGGTGGCGTCGTCGATATGGCTGCGCACCCACTCGTTAGCGTTTCACTCTTCAAAAAACGCATTAATCTTCACACCCAAGACCGTTGCCAAGGCCGCCAGCACTGAAATGGTCACATTGGCTTGGCCACTTTCTACACGCGACAGGTAGGTGCGAAAGATTCCACAACGTTCGGCCAAAACATCCTGTGAAATACCGGCTTCCTTGCGCAACATCTTTACGCTTCTTCCAACTATGACTTTCACATCCAAGGTGGGATAGGTATTCTTTGGCATGGTACTCACGCATGTATTTTTCAGTGTCTATGTAGCATAGTGTACAGATCGTCAAAGCGTTGCAACAGTCTCGAGCAATACCAGCGTTGGGCTGATTGAGGTAATTACCGGATTTTGAACATGGGGAGTCGGTGCGCGCTGAGGTCAGCCGCAGCCGCCAGGCTGGGAAGCGGCATGAAGCTCGGCGGACTGCATTCTCCACACAGGAGGGTCGAAAATTCGGTTTTTTGATGTCCTTAGGAGTAAACTTCACCAACGGTGGCTACGGGCCAATGGAGGCAAGTAGGATGCTCTGAGGGAATACTATATGGGCACGATCCAAAGCAACGAGCAGGCAATGCCGACGGCAAGTGCTGGAACATCTAGTGACCTGTTAAAGATTGATTCCATAGATCCTTTGCCTTTCCCCGTCGTCGGCATCGGCGCATCAGCCGGTGGGTTGGCCGCATTTGAGGCGTTTTTTGCCGGCATGCCCACAGACATGAGTCCCGGCATGGCCTTTGTACTGGTGCAGCACCTGGCGCCAGACCACAAAAGCATTCTCACTGAACTGATTCGCCGCTACACCCGCATGGACGTGTATGAGGTCGAAGACGGCATGGTGGTGAAGATAAATTGTGCCTACATCATTCCGCCCAATTACGACATGGCGTATGAGCGTGGCGTATTGCGCCTCTTGGAGCCACTAGCCCCGCGGGGCAAGCGTCTGCCGATTGACTATTTTTTCCAGTCTCTGGCCGAAGACCAACACGAATACGCCATTGGAATCGTGCTCTCGGGCACTGGCAGCGACGGCACGCTGGGCGTGCGCGCCATCAAGGAAGCAGGTGGCATGGTGATGGCACAAAACCTTGCATCCTGCGAGTTCGACGGCATGCCGCACAGCGCCATCGCCACCGGAGTGGTCGACTACCAGTTGCCTCCAGCTGAAATGGCGCCGCAGCTTATGGCCTATATGGCAAACGCATTGAGCAGGCTGCCGCGCTCAGAGGTGTCAGGACCACGCATGGCCGAGGGTGCGCTGAACAAGATTTTTGCCATGCTGCGCACCCAGATCGGGCACGACTTTTCGCATTACAAGCCCAACACCATTTACCGCCGCATTGAGCGGCGCATGGTAGTGCACCAGTTAGAGAGCTTCGAAGCTTATGTCAAATATCTGCAACAAACTCCGCCGGAGATGGATGCACTGTTCCGTGACTTGTTGATTGGAGTGACCAACTTCTTTCGCGACCCCGAAGCGTTTGCCGTACTGGAAAGTCGAGTCATCCCCAAGCTTTTTGAAGGCAAGCCTGCGGACAGCACAGTGCGGGTTTGGTCTACTGGTTGCTCAACGGGAGAGGAGGCCTATTCACTGGCCATCCTTTTGGTAGAGCGCATGGAGGCACTCAAACAGCGATATACCGTGCAGGTGTTCGCCACTGACATTGACAGCCGTGCCATTGCTGCTGCGCGTGTGGGACTGTTTCCGACCAGTATTGCCGCTGATATCAGTCCCGAGCGGCTGTCGCGCTTCTTCACTCTGGAGCCCGGTGGCCAGGCCTACCGGATACACAAGGGCGTTCGCGACCTGCTGGTGTTCTCCGAGCAAGACCTGATCAAAGATCCGCCGTTTTCCAACCTGGACCTCATTTGTTGCCGCAACCTCCTGATTTACCTGGATGCAACTCTGCAAAGGAAGTTGATTCCGCTATTTCATTACGCGCTCAAGCCAGCGGGCATGCTGTTCTTGGGTAGCTCAGAGGGCATAGGCGAGTTCGACCGCCTGTTTTCGGTTGTGGACCGTAAGGCCAAACTCTACCAGCGCAAAGAAGATGTGCTGGGAGCGCAGCGCAACGCGCTGAGCCAGTTCATCGCCCCGATTTCGGCAACCGACGCTTCGCTACCCGCCAGGGGGATGCAGAAGACGGCCTTTGCACCAAAAATGCCGCTGCGCGAACTGATGGCTCAGGCCCTCTTGCGCCACATTGACATGGCCAGTGCGTTGGTCAATGCGGGCGGCGACATTGTCTACCTGCAAGGGCGCACCGGCTTGTATTTGGAGCCTACTGCGGGTGAGCCGGGTATACCAAATATCCTCAAAATGGCCCGCGAGGGGCTGCGCCCCTCCTTAAGCAATATGTTACGCCAGGCCGCGGGTTCGCAGGCTAGCAGCGTCGCACCGAACATCCGCGTCAAGACCAATGGACACTATAGCCAGGTGGATGTCAGCGTGCATGTGGTGCCAACCGCCTCCCCTGAAACGCCAGACTCCCCACTTTATTTGGTGATGTTGACGCATGCGACAGTGCCCGTCACATTGGCAATCCCCACGGCAGAAACCACAGGCAGCGCTGTGAACCAAGAAGCACAGGCCCGTATTGCAGCACTCACGCAAGAACTGGTCATCAAAGACGAGTATTTGCAAAGCGTTCACTCGGAGCTGGCAGGCTCCAACGAAGAGCTTAAATCCAGTAACGAGGAGATGCAGTCGGTCAACGAAGAGTTGCAATCGACCAATGAGGAATTGGAAACTTCCAAGGAGGAATTGCAATCGGTCAACGAAGAATTGGCCACCGTGAACACCGAGTTGCAGGCCAAGGTAACGGATTTGTCTCGTACCAATAACGACATGAATAACCTGCTGGCTGGCACCGGCGTAGGCACCGTGTTTGTGGATCACCAGTTGCGCATCCTGCGTTTTACCCCTGCCGCCAGCAGAATTATTCATTTGATTTTGTCGGATATGGGTCGCCCGGTGGCGCACTTGGCGTCGAATCTGGTGGGATATACCAGCCTCGTGGACGACATCAAGTCGGTGCTCAACACGCTGATAGCCATTGAGCGCGAAGTGCAAACTCCTGAGGGCCAGTGGTACACCCTGCGCATTCAACCCTACCGCACTTTGGACAACGTGATAGAGGGGGCCGTCATCTCGTTTGTTGATATCACCGATATGGTGAAGACGCGCGAGGCCTTGCAAAAAGCCAACGACCTGCTGCGCTTGGCGGTGGTGGTTCGGGATGCCCACGATGCGATCACCGTGCAAGACCTTGCAGGTCGCACACTGGCCTGGAATCCAGGTGCGGTGCGCTTGTATGGCTGGACCGAGGAGCAGGCATTGAAAATGAATGTGCGTGAGCGCATTCCTGCGAGCCAGCGAGAGGACGCTATTGCTAAGTTGTCCGCCCTTTGCAGGGCCAAAGAATTGCAGCCTTACGCGGCCCAGCGCCTGACGGCTGCGGGAACATTGCTAAATGTGTCCATCATTTCAACCGCCTTGCTCGATGCTGCCGGCAATATGTACGCCATCGCCACCACAGAGCGGGGGGGGCGAGTCGAAGCAGCGGGGAAAGGGGAGGGCGGTGCTGCATGAGCCCTGAGTTGCCGCTAGACGACGCTGCATCAAAAACGTCGGAAAGCCAGGCCTTGCGCCGGGGGGGTGAAGAACTGTTGCGGATCGCAAGCGGAAAGTCCCCGGATACCTATGGCAATCCGACCCTTGCTGACACACAGGCGTTGCTACACGAACTCGAGGTGCACCAGGTCGAACTGAAGATGCAAAACGAAGCGCTGCTCGAAGCGCAGTGTGCGCTTAGCGTCTCGCAGGCCCGTTATTTTCAGTTGTACGAACTGGCACCGGCAGGCTATTGCGTTGTAAATAGCGAGGGGATGATTGTGCTGGCCAACTTGCCGTTGAGTGCTTTACTGGGAGTGGCACGGGAGGCGCTGGAGCAGCGGCCATTCTCGGACTTTGTCCTTCAAGAGGACCAGGACAGCTGGTATTTGCTGCGTAAGAAACTCAAGATTGGCAGCTCTCAGGATTGCGAGTTGCGCTTGTGTCGGCCAGGTGCTGGTGACCGGGGTGTCTTCGGTGATGGCGTCAACGCGTCCATTTGGGTTCAAATAACCGCCAGACTGACGCATGAAGACGACGTGGATGGGCGGCAACTCTATGTTTTCGTCACCGATATCAGGCTGCGCAAATTGGCCGAGCAACATGAGCGCTTTAGAAGCCGTGCGTTGGAGCTCCTGGCGTCCAATGAGCCCCTTGCGGACTTTTTGGATCATATGGTGCGCGGTTTAGAGCAAATGCATCCGTCCATGATGTGCAGTGTCTTGCACATCGATCGCGATGGCCGCCACCTTGGTATCGGGATTGCCCCGAGCTTGCCCGATTTTTATAACGCCGCGATCGACGGGATTGAAATCGGAATGGGAGTGGGCTCCTGCGGTACGGCGGCTTTTACCGGTGAACGGGTCATCGTGGCCAATATAGAGACGCATCCTTATTGGACCCGGTACAAGGACCTCGCGACCCATGCCAGATTGGGTGCCTGCTGGTCGCAACCCATTTACGGGTCTCATTCCCAGGTGCTGGGCACCTTGTCCGTCTACCACCGGCTGGCGCACACGCCAGAGCAGTCAGAGATCCACCTTATCGAACAAAGCGCCAATCTGATTGGCATTGCGATGGAGCGTCAACAAGCGCAGTCCAGACTTCAACTAGCCGCCAGTGTCTTTGACCATACCCGCGAGGCTATCGTAATCACTGATGGCAATGCCAAAATTGTCGATGTCAATGACGCATTTAGCCGTATCACTGGATACAGCCAAGCCGAGGCACTCGGGCAGAATCCGCGTTTCCTCCGTTCTGGTCGTCACGATGCCGAGTTTTACTCCGTCATGTGGAGATGCTTGACTGAACAGGGATTTTGGAATGGGGAGGTTTGGAATCAGCGTAAAAGTGGTGAGGTATATCCAGAGTTGCTCAAAATCAGTGCTGTGCGAGACAACACCGGAAAAACCCAACAGTACGTTGGCCTGTTTTCTGACATCACCACCGTCAAAGCCCAGGAAAGCCGCTTGGAGCACATCGCCCACTTTGATGCGCTTACCAATTTGCCAAACCGTTTGCTACTGTCCGACCGGCTGCAGCAAGCCATGTCGCAGGCGCTGCGGCGCAACCAATGGGTGGCAGTGGTCTACCTTGATCTTGATGGTTTCAAGAGGATTAACGATCGCCATGGTCACCACGTAGGTGACCAGTTTCTCATTGCCCTGGCGAATGCTATGAAGGACAGCTTGCGCGAAGGTGACACACTGGCCCGGCTCGGTGGTGATGAGTTTGTTGCAGTGCTCATTGATCTGAATTCCTGTGAGAGTTGCATGCCGATGTTGAGTCGCTTGCTGGAGGCCGCAGCAACACCCGTGAAATTGGATGGCCTTGTGCTGCAAGGTTCTGCAAGCGTTGGTGTGACTTTCTATCCGCAGGCAGACGACATCGAGGCTGATCAACTTCTGCGTCAGGCCGACCAAGCCATGTACCAGGCCAAGCTCGCGGGAAAGAACCGATACCATGTCTTCGATGCCAATCAAGACAGCAGCATCCGTGGCCACCATGAAAGTCTTGAGAGCATCCGCGTGGCGATGGAACGGCATGAATTCGTCTTGCATTACCAACCCAAGGTCAACATGCAAAGTGGGCTGCTCATTGGTGCTGAAGCGCTGATTCGTTGGCAGCATCCAGAACGTGGGCTGTTGGCACCGGCTGCGTTCCTGTCGGTGATTGAAGAGCACCCGCTGGCAGTGGACGTGGGCGAGTGGGTGATTGACACGGTCTTGACCCAAATAGAGGATTGGCATGCGGCCGGCCTGGAACTGTCCGTGAGCGTCAACATTGGGGCGCGCCAGTTGCAACAGGGCAACTTTGTCGAACGGCTTCAATCCATTTTGGACAAACACGCGCACGTTAATGCAGCCAACTTGGAGCTTGAAGTCCTGGAGACCAGCGCGCTGTCGGACATTGCGCAGGTGTCGCAGGTGATTGCGGACTGCGCCCGAATCGGAGTGAAATTTGCGCTCGATGACTTTGGCACCGGCTACTCATCACTGACCTACCTTAAACGCTTGCGCGTGTCGCTGCTGAAAATTGACCAGAGTTTTGTGCTCGACATGCTTGAAAACCCGGACGATATGGCCATCCTGAAGGGCGTCTTAGGAATGGCCGCTGCGTTCAACTGTCAAGTCATTGCCGAGGGCGTCGAGACAGTGGCACACGGTACTGCGCTGTTACACCTCGGTTGCCTGTTGGCACAAGGGTACGGCATTGCCAAGCCCATGCCAGCACAGCAATTCCCTGCATGGGCTAGGACCTGGCGGCCTGATGCGGCATGGCGTGCATAAGGCACGAAGGTGAAACCAATCGCTAGACCGACAAGAGCTTGCCCGTAAGCGGTCATCGAAAATGTCCACTGCACTGCTGAAGTTACCGGCGCTCCAATGTCGATGTTTAATTTTTCACGCTAAGTCACGGCTGTCCGCGCGAAGGTCCCGCAAATAGTTGCGGGCTAACTGACCGGCGCCGACGGCCAGTGCCGGGTCGAACCAGGTCTGGGCGCTGTCCTTGTCCACTGAGCGGGTGGCGTCGTCGATATGGCTGCGCATGCGTTCGCTGTCCACCACCAAATAGGGCAGGGCCGAGGCCATTGCGCTGGAGCTGGCGTGGGCCGACATCAGCAGTTGCGACCACTCGGCTAGTTCCGCCTGCCAGCCGCCCAGGGCGCGTTCATGTTCGTGCGGCATGCTGGCCAAGAGGGCTGCCAAACGCTGGGGCACGCGTTGCGCGGCGGCCAGGGACGCCATGCTGGCCACCGGGTTGTTCTTGTGCGGCATGTCGGATGAGGCGCCGCGCCCAGGTTCGTGGCGCTCCCACACTTCACCTACTTCAAACTGGCCCAAGAGCGACAGGTCTTTGGCAATCTTGCCCAGGCTGCCGGTCATCAGGCCCAGCTCGCAGCCTAAGGCAATCCATTCGTCGCGTTGCGTGTGCCAGGGCGCGCAGGGCTGGCCCAGACCCAGTGCCTGCGCCATGTGGGCGGTGATCTGCGGACCCTTGTCACCCATGCGGGCCAGTGTGCCAATGCCGCCACCCAGTTGCACCTTGAGGGCGCCGATCTTGACGGTTTGCAGGCGC
This sequence comes from uncultured beta proteobacterium, assembly GCA_903845935.1. GTDB lineage: Bacteria > Pseudomonadota > Gammaproteobacteria > Burkholderiales > Burkholderiaceae_C > Allorhodoferax. Next base: position 10,940 of record CAIMZI010000049.1, read on the forward strand.
TGGAGACTGCGCACCAAGGGTGCTGCCCAATTGACGCATTTCAGGCCGAAGCTGGTAACCGAGGCCGGCTGCATCAGGGTGCGCGCCAGCATCGGAGTTTCCAGATGCTTTTGTGCCAGTGCGAAGACGGCGTCAATGCAGCGGCGCAGATCGGCCTCCACCATCTCCAGCACGTCGCGCGTGATCAGCGCCATGGCGGTGTCGATGACGTCCTGGCTGACGCTGCCGAAGTGCACATAGGCCACGGCCTCGCGGTTGAACAGGCCCACGGTTTCCTTCAGGCTCTTGACCAGCGGCACCGACAGGCTGCCGGCCCGGGCACTTTCGCGCACGATTTTTGCGGCGTCAAACAACTCGACCTTGCAGGTGTCCACGATCGACTGCGCCGCCGCTTCCGGTATCACGCCATGGGCGGCCTGCGCGCTGGCCAGGGCCGCCTCAAAGCGCAGCATGGCGGCCACAAAGTGGCGGTCGCTAAAAGCCTCCATCACCTCGGGTGTGGAGAGAAAGCCTTCAAAGACATTGCTCATCGCGCGGGCGTTCGGACAGGCCTAGGCGTGGCGTTTCAGGCGCAGCGCGTTGGGCATGGGCACCGAGCGGCGCAGCACGTCCTCGCCCAGCCAGAGCGCGGCCTTGCGGGCACGCTCTGCCACCACGTCCAGCGGTATTTGCTGGTAGTCGTCGTTGAACACCTCAAAGCTGTAGTCGCCCCGGTAGCCCAGTTGGTGCAGTTTGCGCACCAAGGTGGCCAAGGCGTCGCTGTGCACGCCCTCGCCGGGAAACACGCGGAAGGTGCGCGCCGTGCTGATGCGCTCTTCCACGGTCTTGATTTCGTTCCACATAAAGTCGGCCAGCTGCACCAGAAAAATCTTGTCCGGGTCGAGCAGCTCCAGGTCTTCCATGGGCGTCTTGGTGGCGAACATGTGAAAGGAATCAAAGCCCAGCCCCAGGTTGGGCATGTCGGCTTCCGAGATAATGTCCCAGGCCTGCGGAAACTCGTTGATGCTGCGGCCCCAGGACAGCGCCTCGAAGGCGATTTTGATGTCCATGGGAATCGCCAGCATGGCCAGCTTGCGCAGGTCCTGCACCAGTTTCTGGCTCTCACCCGTTGCGTGCGTGGAGGTGGATGAACAGGCCAGCATCACATGGCAGTCGAGTGCATGGCACATCTCCAGCATGCTCTTGGCGATGTCCACCTTGTAGTCGTGCAAGTGGCCGGACAGGCCCTCAAAGTCGCGCAGCACCTGAAAGCCGGTGACGCGCAGGCCGCTGTCCTTGACCTCCTGCACCGCCGCACGCCAGCCGTCTGCGTGGCCCACCAGGTCGCGCGCCTGCAGCATCACCTGGGTGAAGCCTGCCGCCTGGATGGCCTTGAGCTTGGCCTTGAGCGGCCCGGCCAGCGAGATGCTGTCCATCCCGAAGTTGTCGATATTGCCTTGGAAATGGGACATGGCGTCAGGCCCGGTTCTGCGCGCCAGGCGTGGGGGTCACCTGCACCAGCTCGAACATGGCGCCGGCTACCGGCGTGCGCGTCAAAGCACCACGCTGGGCCTGGGCTTCGTCTTTTGGCGGCACAAAGTCCATACCCAGCTTGCGCAGCGCCGCAACCGTGGCCTGCACATCGGGTGTGCCCAGGCCAATGCGCTGCAGGCATTCGTCGTCTTCCACATCCAAAATACCGGGCTCTGGCTCGATCAGCTGCAGGTAAAAGGTGTTGCACGGGCTTTGCAAAATCCGGCCCTTGGGCAGAATGCCAAAGCGGGTCGTGTCCTCCAGCGCAGTAAAGCCAAACAGCGAGCCATAGAACTCGGTCCAGTCTTCGGTGCGCTCGTTGCCTATGTACTGCACCACGCCAAACAAATGCAGGCCGGTGATGGCCGGGGGATGCTGGTCCACCGTGGGAATCGGGATGAAGTCCACGTCGTAAATCGAGAAGTCGCCATGCCGATCCACAAAGTAGATGCGGCTGGTGCCCACACCGTGGATGGCCGGGATGTTGAGCTCCATCACCTCCACGCGCACCGGCACGGCCCAGGCGCCGCGGTCTAGCGCGCGCTTGTAGGCGGTGGCGGCGTCCTGCACGCGCAGCGCGATGGCTGCAATCTGTGGCCGCTCGGTCACCACACCGCCATTGCCGTGGGCGTTGACGATGATGTTGAGGTCGCCCTGGCGGTACAGCAGCACCTCGCGCGAGCGGTGGCGGGCGATGGGTCTAAAGCCCATGGTCTCCAGTACATTGCCCAGCGACTGCGGCTTGGAGGTGATGTATTCAATGAACTCCACGCCCACCAGACCGAGCGGGTTGGGGCCCTCAAAAATTTCTTCGCGGTCGGTGCCGCTGTGGCGCGCCGTCGGGCTTTGTGACATGGTGTTTTCTCGCTATGTAGGTATTTTGTGAAGTGGCGTGGTCTCAGACCACGGCGGTCAGGTCCGACGTGGCAGTCGCCGCGCCATGCGCACCGCCCAGGAACAGACGCTCGATGTTCGGATCAGCAAGCAAATCGGATGCCGGCTTTTGCAAGACCAGGCGGCCGGACTCCAGCGCAATCGCCTCGTCCGAAATCTTCAGCGCGCTCTTGACGTTCTGCTCCACCATCAGCACCGTGGTGCCCTGGTCGGCCAGACGGCGCAGCAGGCGAAACACGTCCTGCACCACCAGCGGCGACAGGCCGATAGACGGTTCGTCAATCAGGATTACCTTGGGTCGCAGCAGCAGGGCGCGGCCGATTTCCAGTTGTTTTTGCTCGCCACCCGACAGGGCCGAGGCGGCCGAGTTCATGCGTTCCTTCACGCGCGGGAAAAACTCCAGCACTTCGGGGATGCGCTCGTGCGTGGTCTTCATGCCCAAGGTGATGCCGCCGAGCTCCAGATTTTCAAACACGGTGAGCTGGCCGAACAGATTGCGGCCTTGCGGCACAAATGCAATGCCTTGCGCCAGCAGCTGCTTTTGCGTGGCGCCGCCAATTTCCACGCCGTCGAGCAGGATCTTGCCCTGGCGCGGTTTGAGCAGGCCGAACAGGGTTTTGAGCACCGTCGATTTGCCGGCGCCATTGGGGCCCAAGAGCAGGGTGATGGTGCCTTTTTTGGCCTTGAAGCTGAGGTTGTTGAGGATCATGAAATCCTTGTAACCGGCCACCACGTCGTCAAATTCAATGCAGGTTTCAGACATATCTTTTCCCTTAACTGCCGAGGTAGGCTTCCAGCACCTGCTTGTTGCTGCGGATCTCGGCCGGTGTGCCAATGGCCATCACCCGTCCCTCGACCATCACCATGATGCGGTGGCACAGGTCCATTACAAAGTCCATGTTGTGTTCGATCACCACAAACGAGCTGTGTTTGCCAATTTGCGGGTTCTGATTGAGTTGCTTGAGCAAGGTGGAGATGCCGCCCACCAGACTCGGGTTGACACCGGCGCAGGGCTCATCGAGCAGCACCAGATCGGGCTGGCTCATAAAGGCCATGGCAATGTCCACCAGCTTTTGCTGGCCGTAGGAAAGCTCACCGGCCTTTTTGTCGGCCACATGGCGGATACGGAACTGGTCGATCAGCGCGTCGGCCCGCTTGCCCAGACCGGAGTCACCGGGCGCAAACATGCGGCTGAACATGGAACCCTGGTGTTCCTGCGCGGCCACGATCAGGTTGTCGCGCACGCTCATCTTGCCAAAAACCTGCAAGGTCTGGAAGGTGCGGCCCACGCCGCGGCGGTTGAGTTCCAGCGGGCCCAGTTGGGTGACGTCTTCGCCATTGAGTTCGATCTTGCCTTCGTCGGGTGTGATTTGGCCCAACATCGAGTTGAATAGTGTGGTCTTGCCCGAGCCATTGGGGCCGATGACACCGAAGATTTCTCCGGGTTGGACCTGGAAGCTGACACCGCCCACAGCCTGAATGGCGCCATAGGCTTTTTTCAGGCCGGTGACCTTCAGCACGGGTTGACCGGCAGTGCGCTCGTGATGTCGAGTGGTACTCATACCTTGGCTCCCATGGCGGATGCTGCACGTGCGGCGGACGCTTCGCGGGCCAATCTTTTGGCGCGTATGCGGTCTGGAATGCTCAAGAGGCCATCGGGCAACCAGATCATCAGCAGCACCACGGCGCTGCCGAACACGAACAGGTACCAGGCCTGGGCAAAGCGCAGCCACTCGGGCAGGATCACACCGACAGCGGCGCCCAGCACCGGGCCCAGGAAGTAGCCGGGTCCACCGACCACCACCATCAGGTACATCATGATGGACGAGCCCACGGCAAACGGCGCCGGTTCAATGAACTGCACCAGCGAGGCAAACAATCCGCCCGCAATACCGGCGTAGGCCGCGCCAATGGCAAAGCTCAGGAGCGTGTAGCTGCGGGTGTTGATACCCAAGCTTTCGGCGCGTATCGGGTTGTCGCGCAGGGCCGTAAAGGCCTTGCCCCAGGGGCTCCTCAGCAGACCCAGCAGCAACAGACCCATGATCACCGTGGCGGCCAGCACCAGGTAGTAATAGGCCAGATTGCCTTCGAGCGACATGCCAAAGAAGTTCGGGCGGGCAATGCCGTTGATGCCGTAGGTGCCGCCGGTCAGCCACTCTTCGTTGCGCATCACCAGCCAGACGGCGGTGTTAAAGCCCAGGGTGGCAAAGGCCAGGTAAATGGTTTGCACGCGCAAGGCCGGAAAGCCCAGGATGATGCCGACCACAAAGCAGATCAGGGCGGCAGCGGGCAGACCGAGCCAGAAGCTCAATCCCGCCTTCATCATCAGCGCCACCACATAGGCGCCCATGCCGAAGAAGGCGGCGTGGCCCAGGGACTTTTGTCCGGCATAGCCCACGGTGAGGTTCAGGCCCATGGTGGCGATGATGAACACCATCCAGTAGCTCAGCAGGTAAATGCCGTAGTTCTTCAGGAATGGGGGCGCGATCAGCAGGATGGCAGCGGCTATGCCCCAGGCGAGGATTTGGAATTTTTTCATGGTGTGTTTGGCTCGCGGGCTCAGACCTTGCGCTCTTCTTTTTTGCCCAAGAGTCCTTGCGGCTTGAACAGAATCACCACCATAAAGATCACCAGTGCGACGGCATCCTTGTAGGCGGGTGAGATATAGGCGGCGGCCAGGTTTTCACAGACGCCCACGATCAGGCCGCCCAGAAGCGCGCCGCGTGAGTTGTTGAAGCCACCGATGATGGCGGCAAAAAAGGCCTTGTTGCCCAGCGACTCACCCATGTCGAACTTGGCCAGATAGGTGGGGGTGACCAACAGCGCTGCGGCCACGGCCAGCACGGCGTTGATGGCAAAGGCGTAAAAAATCATGCGCGGCACGTTGATGCCCAAGACCGAAGCGCTCTCGGTGTTCTGCGCCACGGCCTGCATGGCGCGTCCCGTCACCGTCTTGGTCATAAAGGCCTGGGTGGTAAACACCAGGGCCAGGGCCAGCGCAAAGGTGCCCACATCGGCCAGCGTCACGGTGACGCCGGCGATGTTGTAAATCTGGTCGGAAAACAGGCTGGGGAAGGGCGAGGCCTCGGCGCTGTAACCGGCGCGGATCAGGCTGCGCATCGAAATCGACAGACCAATGGTCGCCACCACGATGGGCATCATGCCGTACTTGAATAGCGGGTCCACAATGCCGCGTTTGAAAAGCCACCCCAGCACCAACACCGACAGACCGACCGACAGCGCAAAGCTCAGAGCCAACGGCGCGCCAAATGACATGAAGGCCAGCATCATGAAGGCCGGCAGCATCACGAATTCGCCTTGGGCGAAGTTGATGGTGCCGCTGGCCTGCCACAGCAAGGTAAAGCCCAGCGCAGCCAGGCCGTAAATTGCGCCGGTGGACAGGCCACTGAACAGCAGTTGGAGAAAGTCGGTCATGGGTGTCGGTTCGGTGGAGTTGCGGACGGCTTACTTCTTCACCGGCTTGGCAGCAGCGGCTGTTGCAGGTGCAAACAGGGCGGGGTTGATGGGGGGCAGCACGGTGGTGATTTCCTGCTTGCCATTCTTGACTTCCACCAGATAGCTTTCACGGTCCAGATCGCCGTTCTGGTCAATCGCCACGTCCATCAGCACGCCGGGGTATTTCTTGGCGCTGATCACCATGCCATGCAGGGCCTGTGCCACGGCCTTGCGGTCCAACTTGCCAACCTTTTCAATCGCGGCCTTGAGCATGTAGATGCCGCTGTAGCCCTTGATGCCGTTGTGGTCGGAGATGTACTTGTATTCCTGGTAGAACTTGGCCTTGAACTTCAGGATTTCGGGGTTAGGGGCGTCGACCGTCAGGCCCACGTGGCCCACGGCGCCGTTGGCGGCATCACCGGCCAGCTCAATCACCTTCTGACTGGTCAGCGTGGTCTCGCCAATCACGGGCTTGGTCCAGCCTTGTTTTTTGAGTTCGCGCAGGATGCGGGCAGACTCTTCCTCGTTCGAGTAGCTGAACAGGCCGTCGGCATTGCTTTGCTTGGTCTTGAGCACGGCGGCAGAGAAGTCGACCTGACCGGAATCGGTGGAAATTTCCGCCACGATCTTGGTGTTGGTGCCGGCCAGCGCCTTCTTGATGTTTTCCAGACCGCCCTTGCCGAAGTCATTGTTCACATAAATGACGGCCAGGGTCTTGATCTTGGCGGTGTCGGCAATGTAGCGACCCAGCTTGGGAAAGCTTTGCGCCTGGCCGAAGCTGGTGCGAAACACATAGGGGTTGCCCTGCATGGTGATGGAGGCTGCCTCACCGCCGGTGAAATTGGGGATCTCGGCGCGGCGGCTCTCGGCCATGGACACCATGATGGAGCCGGAAAACACCGGGCCAAAGATGGCAAACACGTCCTCGTCCACGGCCTTTTGTGTCAGGCCCTTGGCGACGCCGGGGTTGCTCTGGGTATCGGCGGTATTGGTCTCGATCTTCTTGCCCAGAATGCCGCCATTCGCATTGATTTCCTTGACGGCCAGTTCCACGCCGTTCTTGAAGTTGGTGCCCGAGGTGGCGCCGGCACCGGAGAGTTCCACGATGTTGGCGATTTTGACGGTGGCTTGTGCGAAGGCGCTGCCGGCACAGATCAGGATAGCGGCGGCTGCGATCAGTTTCAGGGTTCTGCGTTTTTGCATGAGAGGGTCTCTTCGTTCGTTAATCGATCAATTTGGCTAATTCGCAGCGAACTTTATCGAATCGCCGACGAATATCCAAGGCAAATCTTGCAAAAAAGATCGATAATCGTACATTAATGATCGATGATCGATCGTTTCAAGGGTTAGCCCCTAGGCTTGTCGGTCCGGCTTGAAATCAAAATTGCGCCATGTCCTGCAGCACCACACCACCCAGCCCCGAGCCGTCTGCCTCGGGCTTGGACAAGCGCGACTGGATCGCCGGCCTGGAAAAAGGCCTGTCCATCATCGAGGCCTTTGACGACGCCCATTCCCGCTTGACCGCAGCGCAAGCCGGGGCGCGCTGCGGCATGACCCGCACCGCTGCCCGTCGCTACCTCTTGACGCTGCAACATCTGGGCTACGTGGCGTCGGACGGCAAGCTGTTCTGGCTGACGCCGCGCGTGCTGCGCCTGGGCCAGTCGTATCTGGAGTCGGCTAGGCTGCCGCGGGTGGTGCAACCTTTTTTGCAGCGCGTCACCGCCGGCACCCAGGAGATTGCCTATGTGAGCGTGATGGATGGCGACGACATCGTTTACGTGGCGCGCAACGGCTCCAACCGCAGCATGAATACCGGCTTTGTGCTGGGCTCGCGGGTGCAGGCCCAGGTGACGGCCGCCGGCCTCTTGATGCTGGCCCTGCGTGACCCGGAGTGGCTGGAGCGCTGGCTGGCCGAGCACGAGCTCAAGGCCTATACCTCGCACACCATTGCCAACAAGGATCGCCTGCGGCTGGAACTGGCGCGCATACGCCAGCAGGGCTGGTCCGTCTCGGAGCAGCAGCTGGAGCTGAATTACCGTGGCATTGGCGTGCCGCTGCTGGACCGCCATGGCGAGCTGGTCGGCGCCCTCAGCGTCACCATGCCCATGGGCCATGAGTCGTCCGAGGACGCCGTCGGACGGGTGTTGGCGGTGTTGCAGGAGACGGCTCGCGCCATGCGCAATTTGCTTTAAGCCGCAGCCGCCGACGCTCGCCAAAGCAAGACTGAGCGGGTCACCTCTTCCAGCCGTTGGCGCAACCAAGCGTGCGCAGGGTTGTGCTGGTGGCGTAGGTGCCAGACCAGGTACATGGGCAACTTCGGGCAGCTAAGGGGTACTTTGCTGCTGGCCAGATGGCGCAGCATGTGGCGGCCCAGCAGGCTGGGCGCGGTGGCCAGCAGGTCGGTGCCGGAGACAAAGGGCGCGACGCCAGCATAGCCCGGCACAGTCACCTCAAATTGTCGCCGAATGCCCTTGGCTTCTAGCCATTGGTCCAGATCCAGGGCGCGGCGCGGCTCATAGACCACCGTCACATGGCGAGCTGCCAGGTACTCGGCGCGGCTGGCCGGGGCTTGGCGCACATGCGGGTCGTAGAACACCCGGTAATCGTCCTCAAACAAGCGCTTTTGCACAATGTCGGTGCCGTCCGGCGGGCGCGGACTGATCACCAACTGGCAGTGCTCGTTGCGCAGCATCTCCAGGCTGGGCACGTCCGAGGGAATCACCCTGAGCTTCAATAGCGGTGCGCTGCGGCGCAGCCGGGTCATCAGGGCCGGCAACAGCAGTTCGCGCTGGAAGTCGTTGGCGGCAATGGTGATGTGGGCCTGCCACCGGGCCGCATCGAACGGGTCCGACTGGGCAAAACCATGCAGGCTGGATAGCAGCTCGCGCGCCTGAACGGCCAGCTTTTCGGCCCGCGCGGTGGCGACAATGCCGCGCCCGGATTTCACAAACAGCGGGTCTCCGGTAATGGTTCGCAACTTGTCCAGCAAATGGCTCACCGCCGATTGCGTCACACCCAGGCGTTCTGCGGCGCGGGTGACCGAGCCGGTTTCCACCACCGCCATCAGCAACTGCAGCAGGCGGCCGTCCAGGTCCAAATGATCGAATTTGCTCATGTATCTCATCATGAATGATCTGTTTATATTTGGCAATGGATGGCACACACTGCGGGCATATCAACGCTTCCAACAGGAGACAAGACATGGCTTCCAAACCGGCATTGCCGCAGATTCCAGGCACCCATCTGTTTGACGGCGAGTGCGCAAAAAAAGGCTATGCACTCAACAAGATGTGCTTTTCTTTTAACTCGGCCGAGAACCGTGCCGCGTTTTTGCAGGACGAAGAGGCGTATATGACCCAATACGAGCTGAGCGATTCGCAAAAGGCTGCAATCCGCGCCAAGCAGGTGCTGCAGCTGCTGGAAGAGGGCGGCAACGCCTATTACCTGGCCAAGTTCGCCGGCATCTTCAAGCTCGACATGCAGGACATTGGTGCGCAGCAGCGCGGCATGAGCAAGGACGAGTTCAAGGCCATGCTGGTGGCCTCGGGCCAATAAACACCATTCACACAGGAGTACATCCATATGGCAAAAATTATTGGCGGTCTGGGCACTTCCCACATTCCCGCAATCGGTGGCGCAATCCACCGCGGCGCGCAACAAGAACCCTACTGGAAGCCTTTTTTTGACGGCTTCCCGCC
>CAIMZI010000050.1 GCA_903845935.1 uncultured beta proteobacterium
CATGGCCTTGCCCGCGTGCGCATGGGTAATCGCCAGGCCCAGGGCGTCGGCGGCATCGGTGCCGGGCAGACCGCTTAAAGAGAGCAGGCGCTTCACCATTTCCTGGATCTGGCTCTTCTGTGCCCGGCCGTGTCCGGCCACCGCCTGCTTCATTTGCAGCGCGGTGTATTCGGCCACCGCCAGGTTTTGTGACACCAGGGCCGTAATCAGCGCTCCGCGCGCCTGGCCCAAGAGCAGGGTGGACTGCGGGTTGACATTGACGAAGACAATTTCCACCGCCGCGCAGTCCGGTTGGTAGCGCTGCACCACCTCGCCAATGCCGTCAAATAGCACCTTCAGGCGAGCTGGCAGGGCATGGGTGTCCAGATGCTGGGTGCTGATGGTGCCGCTGGCCACATAGCTGAGCTGGCCACCGGCCTCGTCCACCACGCCAAACCCGGTGGTGCGCAGGCCGGGGTCGATACCAAGAATTCGCATGCCGGGATGATAGCGGGAGCTGTCTGCGCAATCGGGTCTTGTTTGCCTCAGGCCTCCGCGGGCATCAGGCTGAGCGCCTGTTCAAAATCGAAATCCTGAATCGCTTGTTCCAATTGCTGGGCCTGGCGCAGAACGGCGTGCAGTTCGCGCGCATGGCTGTCCCACAGCGCTTGCGCTTCGGAGTCGTCCTGCTCCAGCAACTGGCGCAGCGTCTGCACCACGGCCTGCAGCTCGCGTTGTTGCGCCGCTGTCAAGGCCACTTCGGTAACTGGCGCCGACTCGCCCATCACGCCAGGCGTGGCGCGCAAGTCGGCCACCAGTGCCTGCAATTGGGCAGCTGCAGGTTCCAGCAAGCGGGTGATGGTGGCTGTGTCCTGGCCCTCATGCACCGCCTGCTCGATCGCCGACAGGGAATGGCGCAGCGGCTCCGCTCCCATGCTGGCGGACAGGCCCTTGAGCGTGTGCGCCAGTCTTTCGGCTCTGCCTGGGTCGGCGTCAGTCAGTGCCTGGCGTATGGCCTCTACCGCGTGCTCCTGTGACTTCACAAACTTGCCCAGCATCGCTACATACAGTGCGGCATTGTGGTTGGACAGGCCCAGTCCCCGGTTGGCGTCCAGCCCTTTTATGCTTCGCAAGGCGGCCAGCACCGGCTCCAACTGCTGCGACGGGGCAGGTGCGGCCAAGCTGCTCGGTGGCGCCAAGCCCAGCCCGGCACGGGGTTTGATCCAGGCCAGCAGGCTGCGCCAGAGCTCGTCCGGATTGATGGGTTTGCTGACAAAGCCGTTCATGCCGGCTGCCATGCAGCGGTCCTTGTCGGCCTGCATGGCATTGGCCGTCATGGCCACAATTGGCAGACGGTCGGCGCTATAGGTCTCACGAATCAGGCGCGCGGCGGTGACCCCGTCCATCACCGGCATTTGCATGTCCATTAGCACGATGTCGTAGGGCTGCGCGTTGGCGTGGCGCGCACGCACCTGGTGCACGCCGATTTGCCCGTTATCCGCCACATCGACCAAAAAGCCAACGCCTTGCAGCAGCTCGCAGGCCACCATCTGGTTGATCTCGTTGTCTTCCACCAGCAGGATGCGCGCACCCGCCAGCGGCGCCAGTGCCGCCTCAGCCGTGCTGGAGTGTGGGTCACGGTGCAGGTCAGCCATTTCGCTGGGCGCGTGACCCGCGAGTTGCATCATGGTATTGACCAGCAGGGAGGCGCTGATCGGTTTGGCTAGCACATGCTCAATGCCCAACAGTTGCGCGCCTTTGAGCAGCTCCTGGCGCCGATGGGCCGTGACCATCAGCACAAACGGAGCCGTGTCGGTGTGCACTTCCTGGATGCGGCGCACGGTCTCCAGCCCATCCATGCCGGGCATTTGCCAGTCCATCATGACAAAGTCGAAGGCCTGGGTCTGGCCCTTGGCCTGCGCAAGCGCTTGCAGCGCAGTTGCGCCAGAATGGACGCTGTGCACCACAAAGCCGAGTTCGCGCAGCAGCTCGCTGAGCACCAGGGCGGCGGCTTCGTTGTCATCCACCACCAGCACCCGGCGACCGTGCAGGTCCACGCTGGGGCGGGTGACCAGCTTTTCGGCCGAACCCAGCCCCAAACGGGCGGTGAACCAGAAGGTGGAACCCTTGCCATACACACTGTCCACACCGACCTCGCCACCCATGCCCTGGGCCAGGCTCTTGCTGATGGCCAGGCCTAGACCGGAGCCGCCATACTGGCGCGTGGTGGAGCTGTCGGCCTGCTCAAAGCTTTTGAAGAGCCGACTCATTTGCTCTTGCGTCAGACCAATGCCGGTGTCGCTGAATGCAAAGTGCAGCAGCACGTCGGATTCTGTTGCCTCCTGCACCCGGATGCTGATCCGCAGCTCACCCTGGTGGGTGAACTTGACGGCGTTATTGGCGTAGTTGATCAAGATCTGGCCAATGCGCGGGGGGGATCACCGATCAGGTGTTTGGGCACTGCCGTGTCAAAGCTGCACAGCAACTCCAGGTTTTTGGCCTCGGCTTTTTCGCTCACCAGGTTGACCACGTTGGCTATCACTGCCTCGAGCTCGAACGGTACGGACTCAATTTCGAGCTTGCCGGATTCGATCTTGGAGTAGTCCAGTATGTCGTTGATGATGCGCAGCAGGTGCTCGCCGCTTTGCCGGATTTTGCTTAAGTAGTCCTGGATGCGCGGCGGCATCTCGTTCTTGAGCGCCAGGCCGGACAGGCCGATGATGGCATTCATGGGTGTGCGGATTTCGTGGCTCATGTTGGCCAGAAAGTCACTCTTGGCCTGGTTGGCTGCGTCCGCATGCGCAATGGCTTGGCGCAAGTCGGCAGTGCGCGCAACCACCACGGACTCTAGTGAAGCATTGAGCTCCAACAGGTCGGCCTGCGACCGCTCCAGACGCCCCAGCATGTGATCCACCGCACGGTTAAGAATATCCATTTCATTTTTAGCCGTGCTAAACACACTTGCCGGCAAGGCGCTTGTTGCTTCCTGCTGTTCCTTGGCTGCGATGGCGAGAAAGCGTTGGGTCAGCAGATCGATAGGTTGGCTTATTTTGCGTGCAATCAGCCAGGCGCCCCACCAACCGAGCAGCAGGTAGGCCATGGACAGACCCACGGCTGCCAGCAAGGTACTCTGCCGCTCTTTCGCCAGAGGCTTGTCCGAGTAGGACAGCAGCAAGCCGCCAAAAAAAGATCCGTGGTAGTTGAACGGAACGAAGACCACCACCTGCGCGTTCACCGGGAACAGCTGCAACTTGGCTTGCGTCAGTGCACTGCTGTACGGTGGGGCTAGTTTTTTACCGAGGTGGGTGCTGTCCGTGCTGCCGATAATGTCGCCTCGTTGATCGACGAATTCGAGCTGCAGAATCAGGGGGTAGTTCTTGATGAGGTCTGGAAACTCCTTGTAGCTCATCAACTCGACATAGCTTTGCAAAATGGCCGGTTGCGTTTGCGCATCAACCACCGATTCCAGACTTTTTTCCAGCGATGCATAAATCGGTGCGGTGAGGTTTTGTGCCTCGTTTTGAAAGCTCTGAAACAGCAGCTCTTTCACCTGAAAATACGAAATGGCGGAAGAGGACAGCTGCAGCAACAGAATCAAAACCGCAACGGCAAGCAGCAATTTTTGTCGAATCGTAACCGGCATGGCGCAGCGCTAACGCTTAGTTGCTCGTGCTTTTTTCCCGGTACTTGGCAAGCGCTTCCTTGTCAGCGCGCGACAGCAGGGTGCCGTCCACATACATGTTTTTTTGCAGCGCTTTGCCCTGAATAGCCAGGGCCGCAGCCTCCATCGCCTTGACGCCCATCGCATACGGCGACTGCCCGGTCACCGCAAGCAAGATCTCATCCGGTGCGACCAACATATCCAGCTCTTGCCGCGCAGAGTCGGTGCCGAACACTTTGACGGCTCGGGTCATGCTCTTGACCGCCAGCTGCGCGCCCACCGTGCCGCCCTCGTTGGCCGCGTAAATAATGTCCAGATCGGGATAGGCCTTGAGCATTTCACTGGCCACCTTGATCGCCGTATTGGCCTCCCAGGCATCCTTGCGTGCCAGCAGCACCACACCCGAGCCCAGCTTGTGAATAGCGCCTAGAAAGCCCTGCACGCGGGCGTCGCTTTGCGCAGGCAACAAGGAGTCAAAGCACAGCACACCCACCCGCGCCTTGCCACCGAGCTTGCTGCTGATATGCGCACGCGCCGCTTCCCCGGTGGAGGCGCCCAAGGCCTGCTGGTTGCTGCGCACGGTGGCCAGCACAAAATCCGCATTCACCGCATCGTTGTAAGCCACAATTTTGATGCCGCTGTCATGGGCTTTTTTCAAGGCCGGTACCGACAAATTTGCATCGGCGGGAGAAATCACGATGGCGCTGGCCTTCAAGCGAATCGCGTTGTCAATCAATCTGCTCTCAGTCACCAAATCGTGGTTGGAGTTCATCTGCACCAGGGTGATGCCCTCTTTCTTGGCCTGCGCCTTCATTCCCGCGGCCACATCGCGAAAAAACAAATCATCCAGAATCGAGATCGCCACCACGCGGGTGCTGGTTTCTGTATCGGCGGCAGATGCCTGGCCCAGCATCCCCGCACAGGCCACGGACAAGAGACTTGCCCACCGAACAAGCTTATTTATTCCGAATGTCATAGAAACTCGCTTTCTTTAAGTTGCGCAAAGCTCATTTGCACTCCCTTCATCACGCCCAAAGCGTTGATGAATGTACGATACAAAGCACATACTAGCGAATGTGTGTAAATCGCACAAGACGATTTGTCAGCGAATGTGCGCGACCTTGAAGGCCGAGCCTGCGCTCAGCTCCAGCGCAATGCAGTCAGTTCAGGCGCAGTAGGATCGGGCGCTACTTCAGGGAAAGACGGTGCCCTGGGGCGCGTTCCATCAAAGAAGGTTGAAAATCTCCGCCGCAGCGGCCACCGTCTCGGCAATATCGGCATCGGTATGCGCTGCACTCATAAAGCCGGCCTCGTAGAGCGCAGGCGCAATGTAGACACCGCGGTCCAGCAGACCGTGGAACAGGGTGTTGAAGACCTTGTTGTCGGTGGTCATGACCTTGGCATAGTTCTGCGGCAGCTCGGGGAACAGGAAGAAGCCGAACATGCCGCCTTCGCTGTCGCCACAAAACGCAATACCGGCCTTGGTCGCAGCTTCTGTCAGGCCGCTCACCAGCGCTTGGGTCTTGCGGCTCAGCTCTTCGTGGAAACCGGGTTTGCCGATTTCGGCCAAGGTGGCCAGCCCACAGGCGGTGGCCACCGGGTTGCCCGACAGGGTGCCGGCCTGGTACACAGGCCCCAAGGGCGCGAGCTGCTCCATCAAGTGGCGCTTGCCGCCAAAGGCCGCCAGCGGCATGCCGCCGCCAATCACCTTGCCCAGCACCGTCATGTCGGGCTCAAAGCCGGGAATGTCGCGGGCATAGACACTTTGCGCGCTGCCAAAGGCCACGCGCAGGCCCGTCATTACCTCGTCTAACACCAGGAGCGCGCCGTATTCTGAGCAGAGTTCGCGGCAGCGTTTCATGAAGGGCACGGAGGCGCGCACAAAGTTCATATTGCCGGCAATCGGCTCGATGATGATGCAGGCCAGCTCACGGCCATGCGTGACAAAGGCCTCTTCCAGTTGCTCGATATTGTTGTATTCCAGCACGATGGTGTGCTGCACCACTTCGGGCGGCACGCCAGCGCTGGTGGGATTGCCAAAGGTAGCCAGGCCTGAACCGGCCTTGACCAAGAGCGAGTCGGCGTGTCCGTGGTAACAGCCCTCGAACTTGATGAACTTGCTGCGGCCGGTGGCGCCGCGCGCCACGCGAATGGCGCTCATACCGGCCTCGGTGCCGGAGCTCACCAGCCGCACCATGTCCATGCTGGGAACACGCGCCAGAATAGCCTCGGCCAGTTCCACCTCGCGCTCGGTGGGAGCGCCAAACGAGAAGCCATCGAGCAAGGCTTTTTGTACCGCTTCCACCACTGCCGGATGGCCGTGGCCCAGGATCATCGGGCCCCAGGAGCCGATGTAGTCGATGTACTTCTTGTCGTTGGCGTCCCAGAAGTAGGCGCCTTGGGCGCGCTGCACAAAGCGCGGTGTGCCACCCACGGACTTGAAGGCGCGCACGGGGGAATTGACGCCGCCGGGGATGACTCGGGCGGCACGGTCGAACAGGATTTGGTTACGGTCAGCGGTCATGGCGGTGAGCTCAATCAATGGCGGGTGTCGTTGGGGGAAATTTCAAAACTGGATTCCTGTGCCTCCTCCTCCTCGTCGTCCTCGGGCTGGGCCCAGAACAGACGATCTGGAATCACATTGCCCATGCCGGGTCTAAAGCCGCTGTCCAAGCAGCGGTCCAGGTAGCCCAGGGCTTCGGCCACGGCCTCGGCGAGTTCGGTGTCGCTGGCAATCAGCGCCGTCACCGCGGCCGACAGGGTTTCTCCGGCGCCGCTGAACATGGCCTCAAAGCGCTCGAACTTGTGTGAGCACAGCACGGCGCTGGGCGAGCACAGGGCGTTGTCAATGAATTGGTCGGGTAGGGGAATGCCGGTCACCAGGGTAAAGGCCACGCCAAATTCGTTGGCGGCGCGGGCAATATCGCGCGCCGTGGGGCTCTTCTCCGCGTTCCACTCGGGCAAGAGCCAGCGCGACAGCGTGCTGTGGTTGCCCACCAAGACGGTGGTCTGGGGCAGCAGCAGTTCGCTGCAGGCATCCTGGTACATGTCGATCTGGTCTTCGCGCCACCAGGACAGGTCGGGCATATAGGTCAACAAGGGCACGTCGGCATAGTCGGAGGCCAGTTCGGCGATGGCGCTCAGGTTTTCCGGGCTGCCGACAAAGCCCACCTTAATGGCCTGGATGGGGATGTCTTCCAGGATGGCGCGGGCCTGGTCGGTCACGGCCTCGTCGTCCATGGCAAAGTGGTCAAACACCTCGGAGGTGTCGCGCACATAGGCGCCGGTCATGATCGGCAGGGCATGGGCGCCCACCGAGGCAATCGCCATCAGGTCGGCGCTGAGCCCGGCGGCACCGCTGGGGTCGTTGGCGTTGAACACCATCACGCAGGCGGCGGGGCCGTCCTCTTGCTCGTCAGCTGCTGGTTCGGGAATGGGTGATGCGGTCATGGTGAGCCTGTCCTTCTTGGTGCCATCAGGCTGCGGTGTGGCGTTGGAGTGCCGCACGCTGTGCGCCTCTATACAATCATTGCATTCTATTCGAAGGCTTCTTACGCTGTGACTGATACCAAAACCTGGATGTGCCTGATTTGCGGTTGGATCTATGACGAGGCACTGGGTGATCCGGAGCACGGAATCGCTCCCGGCACCGCCTGGGCCGATGTGCCCATGAACTGGGTCTGTCCCGAGTGCGCTGCCCGCAAGGAAGACTTCGAGATGGTTCAAATTTAGCGCAGGCACCTAAGCCGGCGAGGGCCGGTTGGCGCATGTGATCAGGAGGAGATGCACCATTGAGTACACCGGACAGGGTATTGAAAGTGCTGGTGGTGGACGACAGCAACACCATCCGGTGCAGTGCGGAGCTATTTCTCACGCAGGGCGGCCATCAGGTGTTGCTGGCCGAAGATGGTTTTGAGGCCCTGTCCAAGGTCAACGACGACCGGCCCGATCTGATTTTTTGCGATATCCTGATGCCGCGTCTGGACGGCTACCAGACCTGTGCCATCATCAAGCGCAATGCCCGGTTTTCCGATATTCCTGTGGTCTTGCTGTCCAGCCAGGATGGTGGTGTCGACCGGGCCCGTGGCCGCATGGCGGGCGCCCAGGACCACCTGAGCAAACCCTTTTCCAAGGAGCAACTGCTAGGCGCGGTGCAACAGTTTGGCGCCATGGCGCCAGGAGTACGCTAATGGCCATTCACAAGGTGTTGATCGTCGACGACTCCAAGACCGAGATATGGTTCTTGACCGACCTGCTGCAGCGCAACGGCTTTGCGGTGCGCTCGGCCGAAAATGCCAGCGAGGCCTTTGCCCGGTTGGCCGAGGAGCGCCCGGACCTGATCCTGGTGGACGTGGTGATGCCGGGCCAGAATGGTTTCCAGCTGACCCGCTCCATCAGCCGCAGCCCGGACTTCACCGGCATACCTATCATCCTGTGTACCAGCAAGCGACTGGAGACCGACCGCGTCTGGGGCATGCGCCAGGGTGCCAGCGACTACATCACCAAACCGGTAAACTCCATCGAACTGTTTGCCAAAATCAAGGCGCTGGGCTGAGCAACCGATGGCCAAGCGCGACGCACTGCGTGATCTTCAATTACGACTGGCCAAACGTCTGCAAGCGGCCCTGAGCCCGGTCCAGCCTGTGCCCTATACCAAACCCTGGTTCAAGGGCGTGCTCAATATCCGCGGCAGCCTGCTGACGTTGAATGTGGCATTGGATGTGAACTGTGCCCTGCAAATCGATCTGCTGGCCGGCTTGCGAGCCAGGGATGCCTTTGTCTCCAGTCGCCCCGCCGTCGGCGCTGCGCCGGTCTGGTTTGGCCACTGCCATGTCGATGCCGGGGGCCAAGCCTGGCAGGAGCTCAATTTGCAAGCGCTGTCCCACCCACCGCTGTCCAGCCCCACCATGTCTGTCACCAAGTTCATCACCCAACGATTCGCGGCCTTGGTGAAGGCGATTCAGACCGACACCCAAGACGCCATAGGCGCCGTGGCGCGATCGACGCAGGGCGTGGTGCTGCAGCAGCCGGTGTCGCGCGGTGTAATGCCTGTTCGCTACCGGGATTCAAACCATGCCAAGCACCGCCCCAGCTGAATCAGATTTGCAAGCGCTGGAGTCCCTGGGCTGGGTGCTGGACGAATTGCGCCATTCGCTGGACGGCGCCACCCGGGCGATACGGCGCTTTGTGCGCGATACCGAACCGAGCAAACGCGACGCCAGCCATTTGCGCCTGGCGCTTCAGCAGCTGCACCAGGCCTTGGGCGTGCTGGAAATGGTTGGCATGGCGACCCCGGCCAAGCTGCTGCACGCCATGGAGGCGTCGCTGCAGAAATTGATACAGCAGCCCGAGCTGTGCAATGAGGACGTGGCCCTGCGCATAGAGCGCGCCAGCTTGGCCCTGAGCGACTACCTGGCGGGCCTGCTTAAGGGTGCACCAGGCTCCAGCGTGGCCCTGTTCCCGCAATACCGCGCGCTGCTGGAATTGTCGGCGGCCGAGCGCATCCACCCGGCCGACCTGTGGCCGCCCGAGTGGCACTGGTTGTCGATCGAGACGCAGGTGCGCGTCGCGCCACTGCCCTATGTGCGCGAGGTACGCGCGGTGCTGGACCAGGCGGTGTTGAAGATCGTCAAGACCGCCGACCCACAGGCCGCGTCGCGCATGGCCCAGCTGTGCGCCGGTCTGTCCGCCGGCCAAAGTCAGCTGGAGCCGCGCAGCTTCTGGGCCATTGCTGCAGGCTATTTCCAGGCCATGGGCCTGTCCTTGCTGCCGGTGGATGTGTATACCAAACGCACCGCCTCGCGCATGCTGCAGCAGTATGCGGCCCTGGCCAAGGGCGATTCCGGCCCGAGCGAGCGGCTGGCGCAGGATCTGGTGTTTTTCTGTGGCCAGGCGCAGCCCCCGGCGGGCGTCAGCGCCCCGGCCCTGACGGCGGTGCGCGCCGCCTATGGGCTGACCGATAGCGCGTCCGTGGATTACCAGACCGAGCAGTTCGGCCGCTTGGACCCGGCGCAGCTGGCGCCCCCCAGCGTGCCCGAACCGCAGGCACCGCTCGCCATGCCGGTGGCCGCCGTAGCGCTGGACTTCCCGCCCGAACCGCTGCCCAGCTCTGGGACCCTGGCGCAGGACGAGCAGACCAAGGTGATTGGCGAGCTGAGCCTGAGCATCGCGCTCTACAACGTCTACCTCAACGAGGCCGATGAGTGGTCGCGGCACCTGATGACCGAACTCGGCGAGTGGGCGCTGGAACTGCACCGCCCGCTAGCCGAATCCACCTTGCGTCTGGCGCATTCCTTGGGCGGTGCTTCGGCCACGGTGGGCTTTGAGGCGCTGACCGAATTGGCGCGCACGCTGGAGCAGGCGCTGCAGCAAGTGCAGTTGCACGGCCAGGGCACGGCCTTACAGGCACAGGTGTTGAATCATGCCGCCGAAGACATACGCCGTCTGTTGCACCAGTTTGCCGCCGGCTTTATCAAGACCGCCGACCCGCAGGTTCTGCAGCAACTGCGGCAGCTGATTGCCACCGAGTGGGTCGAGCCGAACAGCGAACGATCCGACCCACTGGATGCCGACCTGTTCCCCATCTTTCAGGAGGAAGCCGCGGATCTGATGCCGGCCCTGGGCGTGGCTCTGCGCCAGTGGGTGGCGCGTCCGGACAATCCGGGGGCGCGGGCCGAGGCCTTGCGCCTGTTGCATACGCTCAAGGGCAGTGCCCGTCTGGCCGGCGCCATGCGCCTGGGCGAGCTGGCGCATGGCATGGAATCCGACATCGAGGCGCTGGGCGCCCAGGCCCTGCACAGCCGCCAACGGGAGCCACTGCTGGCACAACTCGATGGCCTGTATGCGCAGCTGGCGGCATTGAGCCTGGCCCCGGACATGCGCCCGCTGCCGTCGGAGCCGGAGCCATCGACGCCAGATGCCCAAGCTGTGGCGCACCAGGCGGCACAACGCTGGCTGGAGCAGCCTGGTCCGACCCTGCCGCGCCATTCCGGGCAGTCGGTGCGGGTGCGTTCGCAATTGCTGGACCGCTTGCTGAACCAGGCCGGCGAGGTGATGATGAGCCGCTCGCGCATGGAAGGGCACATCGCCCAGATGCGCGGCTCGCTGCTGGAGCTCAGCCGCATGATGGTCGAATCGGTCAACGATGTGGCCACCGTGCAGCGCAGCCTGCAGCGCTCCATCGAGGGCTTACAGGACGATCTGGTGGCCCAGGGCCGCCAGGCGCTTGAACTGCAGCGCGATCTGTTGCGCACCCGCATGGTGGAGTTTGAGTCTATCGCCGAGCGCCTGTACGGCGTGGTGCGCCAGGCCGCCAAGGCCGAGGCCAAACAGGTCAGGCTGGACATCGTGGGTGGCAGCATCGAAATTGACCGCGGCGTGCTGGACCGCATGACACCGGCCTTTGAACACATGTTGCGCAACGCCGTGGCGCACGGCATTGAGCCTGCGGCGCAGCGTGTTGCAGCCGGTAAACCGGAGCAGGGCAGCATCACGGTCAGCGTGCGGCAGGAAGGCAATAACGTCAGCGTGAGCTTTGTGGACGACGGGGCCGGTCTGCATCTGGAGCAGATCCACGCCCGTGCCGTTGCCGCCAAGCTGATTGCGCCGGATGCGGCACTCAGCGAGGTCGACTCCGCCCGCCTGCTGTTTGCGCCCGGATTTTCTACCGCCACTGCCATCACCGAGCTTTCGGGGCGCGGCATCGGCATGGATGTGGTGCTGACCGAACTTCATGCCCTGGGCGGTACGGTGGAAACCAGCACCGTGGTCGGCAAGGGCACCAGCTTCCGGCTGATCCTGCCCTTGACTGCGGCGCTCGCCCAGGTGCTGCCGAATGCCACAGCACAGACCCCGGTGGATGGCCGAGCGCTGGTGCTGGTGGTGGACGGCTCCATCACCGTGCGCCGCGTCACGCAACGCCTGCTGCAGCGCGAAGGCTTTCGCGTGGCCCTGGCCCACGATGGCCTGCACGCGCTGGAACTGCTGGCGCAGGAGAAACCGGCCGTGCTGTTGACCGACATCGAGATGCCGCGCATGGACGGTTTTGGCCTGGTGCGCGCTATCCGCGCCGACGCCCAGCTGCGCGATCTGCCGGTGATCATGATCACCTCACGCATGGCGCACCGAGATCACGCGGCCGAGCTGGGGGTGAACCACTACCTCGGCAAGCCCTATTCGGAAGACCAGCTGCTGGCGCTGATCCGATCTACGCAGGCGGTCAACCCAACAGAGGGGTATTCATGAGCGCGTTGCGCAGCGCCAGGCCGCCCAACACGGTAAAGATGAGGCAGGCCACGATGTGCACCGCCTTGGGATGCAAGCGATCGGCAAATCGGCTCCCCAAGTAAATGACGGGCACATTGGCCAGCATCATGCCCAGCGTGGTGCCAGCCACTACGCTGAGGAAATCACGGTACTGTGCCGCCAGCGCAATGGTGACGACCTGGGTCTTGTCGCCCATCTCCGCCAGAAAGAAGGCGAACACCGTGGTGCCAAACACGCCCATGGCCTGCTTGGGCAGGGCGATTTCGCCTGCGTCGAGTTTGTCGGGAATCAGGATCCAGCCGGCCATCAGGGCGAACGAGGCCACCACCGCCCAATTCAGGATGGTGGGGTTTAGCCAGCCTGCCAGCAGGGTGCCTATGCCACCGGCTCCGGCGTGGTTGGCCAGGGTGGCGACCAGCACGCCAAGGGCAATGGGCAGGGGCTTGCGGTAGCGCGCGGCAAGCACCAGCGAAAGCAGTTGGGTCTTGTCGCCGATTTCGGCCAGTGCGACGAGGCTGGTGGATACGAGGAAGGATTGCAGCATGGGTTTAAATTCAGTATAGCCAGGCCTATGGCGCTCACTTTTTTACCACCCCATAGCGCAACAGGGTGCGCGCCCTGGCCTTGGCATGGTCCACCACCGGCAGCGGGTAGTCCAGGCCCAGGGTAATGCCGGCGGCCTGCAACTCCAGCGGTTTCGCCAGCCAGGGAGCATGAATCGCCTTGTCGCTCAAGCCCTTGAGCGCGGGCAGATAGCGCTTGATGAACTTGCCCTGTGCGTCGAACTTTTCGCTTTGTGTCACCGGGTTGAAGATGCGGAAATAGGGCTGGGCGTCGCAGCCGCTGGAGCTCACCCACTGCCAGCCGCCATTGTTGGCCGACAGGTCAAAGTCATTCAGGTGCAAGGCAAAGTAGCGCTCGCCGCGGCGCCAGTCCAGCCCCAGGTGTTTGACCAAAAAGCTGCCGGCCACCATGCGCAGGCGGTTGTGCATATAGCCGGTCTGATTCAGCTGGGCCATGGCCGCGTCCACCAGCGGGTAGCCGGTGGCACCGTTGCACCAGGCTTCAAAAAGGGCATCCGCGTCCGGGCCCTCGTCCCAGGCAATCGCATCATATTCCGGCTTGAAGGCGCCCTTGGCTACCTGCGGAAAATTGGCCAGGATCTGGAAGTAAAAATCGCGCCAGGCCAGCTCGGCCAGCCAGGTCTGCGCGCCGCTGCTGCCTTGGGCCATGCGCTGGCGGGCCAGATTCACCAACTGGCGAATCGACACCGTGCCAAAGCGCAGGTGCACGCCCAGATAGCTGGGGCCCTTGATGGCGGGGAAGTTGCGCGTGTCGTCGTAGCGGTCCATGCGTTCGACAAAATCGTCCAACAGACGGGCCGCGCCCGACATGCCGGTGGGAATGGCCAGGGTTCGCAGCATGGTGGGCGCAAAGCCGATGTCCTCTAGCGTGGGCACCGATTTGTCGTAGGCGCTTGGGCGGGCCGCCAATTGAGGGTTGGGCTGGCAGGGCGTGCTCAGGCTGTGCACAGGCGGCGGGGCGGTGTCTAGCCTTGCCAACCAGGCGCGCAGATAAGGCGTGAATACGCCATAGGGTTTTCCGGTTTGCGTCAGCACTTCGCGTTCTTCAAAAATCACATGGTCCTTCATCTGAACCAAGGCAATGCCCGCTTCGTCCAATGTGCGGCGCACGGCATGGTCCCGCGCAATCGCCTGCGGCTCGTAGTCTTTGGCACAAAACACCGCATCCACCTGCAGCGCCTTGGCCAGCGCCGGAATTTCGCTGCGGGCCACGCCGTGCAGCACGATCAACCCGGCCTGCTCATGGCCTGCAACCGAGCGCAAACCCGCATCCAGTTCCACCAGCGATTCGCGGATAAATTCCACCCGGCGGTCGCGTTGGGGCAGGGCTTGCAGAATTTCGCTGTCAAAGACGAACACGCAGAAAACCTGAGCGCACTGCGCCAGCGCGGCCGCCAGTGCCGCGTTATCTTGTAGCCGCAGATCACGGCGCAGCCAAAGCAGGCCCTTGGGGTAAGTTGTTTGCATGCGAGCCGCTAAAATGATTTCATGACCGGCGATTCTGCACCCATGAACCTCACCAACCACTTTCTGATCGCCATGCCCGGTCTGGAGGACAGTCTTTTTGGCAAGAGCGTGGTCTATGTCTGTGAACACACGCCGCGCGGTGCCCTGGGACTGGTCATCAACAAACCTGCCGACCTGCAGTTGCCGGCCCTGTTTGAAAAGGTCGATCTGGTGCTCAAGCGCGTCGATCTGGCAAACGACCCGGTGTTTCAGGGCGGGCCGGTTCAAACCGAGCGCGGCTTTGTGCTGCATGAGCCCATTTACATAGACGCCGATCAGCAGAGCGAGGCGCTCTACGCATCCACCATGAGCATTCCCGGCGGTCTCGAGATGACCACCTCCAGGGATGTACTGGAAGCCCTGGCCAGCGGCAACGGACCTAAAAAAGTGTTGATCACCCTGGGTTATGCCGCCTGGGGCGAGGGCCAGTTGGAGTCCGAGCTGGGCGAAAACAGCTGGCTCACGGTCGATGCCGACCGCGTGGTGATTTTTGATACCCCGGTGGCAGAGCGCTACGAGCGCGCCCTGAGCCTGCTGGGCCTGCAGTCCTGGATGATCTCCAACCAGGTGGGCCACGCGTGAGCGCCGCGGCTGGCAACAGCGCACCCGTTCCCGCCACGCTGACCACGTTTATTGCCTTTGACTATGGCGAAAAGCGCACCGGTGTGGCCGTGGGAAACCGCCTGATGGGTACGGCCCAGCCGCAAGGCTCCGTCCACGCCCAGGGCGACGCGCGCTTTGTGCAGATTGAAAAGCAGATCAAGGAGTGGCAGCCCGATGCCATCGTCATTGGCGTGCCCTACCACCCGGACGGTGCGGCGCACGAAAACACCGCGCGCGCCAAAAAGTTTGGTCGCCAGTTGCACGGCCGATTCCATTTGCCGGTGTTTGAGGTGGACGAGCGCTACAGCACCACGGAAGCCCTGTCCAGTGGCGCCAAGGATGCGGATGCGGCATCGGCCTGCATCATTCTCGAACAGTTTTTAAGGAGTCTGTGATGGACCTGAATATGAACACGGGCGCCACGACAAGCGTGGGGGCGTTATTTTTAGATGCCGAGGCGCTGTACAAGGAGCTGCTGCGCGGCGTGCAGATGCTCTGCCATGCCAACACCCGGCTGGTCGGAATCACCTCGGGCGGCGCCTGGCTGGTGGAGCGGCTGCAGCGGGATTTGAATCTGCCCGGCAAGCCGGGCGTGATTTCCTCTGCCATGCACCGCGACGACTTTTCCAAGCGCGGCCTGTCCAATAGCGCGCAAACCAAGTTGCCTTTTGACGTGAATGGCGCCGATATCCTGATCCTGGACGACGTGCTGTACACCGGTCGCACCCTGCGCGCCGTCATCAATGAGCTGTTTGACTACGGTAGGCCGGCCTCGGTTCGGCTGGCGGTGTTGGTGGACCGGGGCGGACGCGAGCTGCCGGTGCAGCCCGATTTTGCCGCCGCCCGCGTGGCGCTGGGGTCCAGCCAAAGCCTGTCGCTGGCGCGCGCCGAGAGCGGCGTGTTCAGCTTTGAAGTCAAGGAATGCTGAACATGCTGTACAAACGCAACCCCCAACTCAATAAGAACGGCGAGCTGATTCACTTGCTGTCGGTGGAAGGACTGTCCAGGGACATCCTGACCCATGTGCTCGACACCGCCACCAACTTTGTCTCGGTGAACGACCGCGAGGTCAAAAAGGTGCCGCTGCTGCGCGGCAAAAGCGTGTTCAACCTGTTCTTCGAGAACAGCACCCGCACCCGCACCACCTTCGAGATAGCTGCCAAGCGCCTGTCGGCGGACGTCATCAACCTGGACATCGCGCGCTCCAGCGCCGCCAAGGGCGAGTCGCTCTTGGACACGATTGCCAATTTAAGCGCCATGGCTGCCGACCTGTTTGTGGTGCGCCACAGCGAGTCCGGCGCACCGTATTTGATTGCCCAACATGTGGCGCCTCATGTGCATGTGATCAATGCCGGGGACGGCCGCCACGCGCACCCGACCCAGGGCCTGCTGGATATGTACACCATCCGGCATTACAAGCAGGACTTTGCCAACCTCACGGTGGCCATCGTCGGCGACGTGTTGCATTCGCGGGTGGCCCGCTCCGACATCCACGCATTGACCACGCTCGGTTGTGCCGAGGTGCGCGTGGTTGGCCCCAAGACCCTGGTGCCCAGCGACATGGCGCAGATGGGCGTGCGGGTCTGCCACACGCTCGAAGAAGGCATCAAGGGCTGCGACGTGGTGATCATGCTACGCCTGCAAAACGAGCGCATGAGCGGCGCGCTGTTGCCCAGCACGCACGAATTTTTCAAGCGTTTTGGCCTGACGCCCGAGAAGCTGCAACTGGCCAAGCCGGACGCCATCGTCATGCACCCTGGTCCCATCAACCGCGGTGTCGAGATCGACTCGGCGGTGGTGGATGGCAAGCAGAGCGTGATCCTGCCCCAGGTCAGCTTTGGTATCGCTGTGCGCATGGCGGTGATGAGCATTGTGGCGGGGAATGAAGCATGAACAATATGACGGGCAGTGAAGTACGCGTAGCGACGAGCGTGGGGGCAACGTCTTCGCCTTTTTGGAGCACCGGCATCGACAAGCTCAAGGCCTATGTGCCGGGCGAGCAACCGCAAACCGATGGCTGGGTCAAGCTCAATACCAACGAATGCCCGTATCCGCCGTCGCCCTTGGCGCTGGCAGCGATACGTGAGGCCACCAGCGACAAGCTGCGCCTGTACCCGGACCCGAATGGCACGGCGCTCAAGGGCGCGATTGCCAAGCAATTTGGCCTGGGCGTGGACCATGTGTTTCTGGGCAATGGCTCGGACGAGGTGCTGGGACACGCCTTTCTAGGCCTGCTCAAGCACGAGTTGCCCATCCTCTATCCGGATGTGAGCTACAGCTTTTATCCGGTGTATTGCGGCCTCTACGGCATAGGCTTCCAGCAGCTGCCGCTGAATGCCGACTTCTGCGTCGATGTCGCCGACTACGCCCAGCCCAATGGCGGCATTGTGTTGCCCAATCCAAATGCGCCCACCGGAGTGGCCTTGACGCTGGACCAGCTGCGCAGCCTGCTGCAGGCCAACCGCCAATCGGTGGTGCTGATCGACGAGGCCTATGTGGACTTTGGTGCCGAAAGCGCTGCCGTCCTGATCCCCGAGTTCAATAACCTGCTGGTGGTGCACACCCTGTCCAAATCGCGAGCGCTGGCCGGATTGCGCGTGGGTTTTGCGCTGGGCCATCCGACGCTGATCGAGGCCCTGGCAAGGGTCAAGGACAGCTTCAACTCCTATCCGCTGGACCGTCTGGCGTTGGCCGGTGCCCAGGCCGCCATCGAGGACCAGGCCTATTTGCAACAGATTACCGCCGCCGTCATCCGCAGCCGCGACTGGCTGGTGGCCGAGCTGGGCAAGCTGGGTTTTGCGACCCTGCCGTCCAGCGCCAACTTCATCTTCACCCGGCACGCCAGCCGTCCTGCCGCCGAACTGATGGCAGCCTTGCGCGAGCAGAAAATTCTGGTTCGGCATTTTGCGCAGCCGCGCATTGCCAATCATCTGCGCATCTCGATCGGCACCCAGACCGAGTGCGAGCTGCTGGTGCAAGCCTTGCAGCGCATTCTGACGGCGCAACCCGATCACACACAAAAGGTTTCAGCATGAATATTCTGATCCAGGGCGGACGCGTCATCGACCCCGCCAGCGGCTTGGACGGCGTGGCCGATGTGGCCATTGCCGATGGAAAAATTCTGTCTATCGGCAACATGCCCGACACTTTTACTGCCGAACAAACCATGGATGCCAAGGGTTGTATCGTGGCGCCCGGGCTGGTCGACCTGTCGGTACGTTTGGGCGGCTCGCTGGCCTCCGAGCTGTCCGCAGCCGTGGCCGGTGGTGTTACCAGCGTGGTCTGCCCGCCCGACACCGAGCCGGTGCTGGATGTGCCCGGTCTGGTGGAAATGCTGCGCTACCGCTCCGAGCGCCTGCAGCAGTCGCGGGTGTTCCCGTTGGGCGCACTGACGCGCCAACTCCAGGGCGAGGTGCTGACCGAGATGGCCGCTCTGACCGATGCAGGATGTGTCGGTTTTGGCCAGGCCGATGTGCCTATGGCCAATACCCAGACCTTGCAGCGCGCACTGCAATACGCCAGCACCTTTGGCTACAGCGTCTGGTTGCGCCCGCAAGAGCTGCATCTCGGCAAAGGTGTGGCAGCCAGCGGCGCCATGGCCACGCGCTTAGGGCTGGCCGGCGTGCCGGTGGCGGCTGAGACGATTGCCCTGCACACGATTTTTGAGCTGGTGCGCTCCACCCAGGCCCGCGTCCACCTGTGCCGCATCAGCAGCGCCGCCGGGGTCGAGCTGATGCGCCAGGCCAAGGCCGAGGGGCTGCCGGTGACTTGTGATGTGAGCATCAATTCCCTGCACCTGACCGACCTAGACATTGGCTTTTTTGACAGCCGCATGCGCGTAACGCCGGTGCTGCGCCAGCAGCGCGACCGCGACGCCCTGCGCGCTGGCCTGGCCGACGGCACCATCGACGCTCTGGTGTCCGACCATTCGCCAGTGGACGAGGACGCCAAGGCCTTGCCCTTTGCCGAGAGTGCGCCCGGCGCCACCGGGCTGGAGCTGCTCTTGAGCCTGACGCTGAAGTGGGCGGCCGAGGATGGCGTGAACCTGTCGGACGCACTGGCCACAATCACCCGTCGCCCTGCCACCGTCATGGGTTCCGCGCTGGGTGCCTTGGCCGCCCAGTTGGGAACCCTGAGCATAGGCGCCGTGGCCGACATTTGTGTGTTTGATGCCCAGGCCCATTGGCTGGTCGACCCTTCTGTGCTGCGCAGTCGGGGCAAGCACAGCCCCTTTAGCGGCTACGAGCTGCCGGGTCGGGTGCGCGCCACCTTGGTGGGCGGTGCGATGGCCTTCGGCGCCTAAGTGCGAACAGCGCTAAACTACGGCCACACCGAGAAGTCAGTGCAATGACCCGGTAGCGTCGGCGTCAAGGGGGTAGGGTCACAACATTCATAACGCACTGGTGAAAACGACGTTCAAGCCGACACGGCTGCTGTTGGAAGTTCTACTGCTGGTGGCTTTGGCCGAGACCCTCGTGATGATGGTTTTGCCTGAGCTTGCGCACGGCCTGAGCATAGTGGCCGCAGGCCTGCTCGACGTGGCCATGCTGATGCTGCTGTCGGCGCCTGCGATCTATTGGCGCTTTTCGACGGCGCTCAAGGGCACTGTCAGCGCTCACCCGCTGGCCATGGCGGCTGGAAAATCCAGTCTGGCGGCGTGGCTGACGGCCATCGTTCAGGTGTCTGGTTTGCTTCTCACCGCCGGTGGTATCTGGTGGCAGGACAATAATCTGGAAGGCTTTAGCAAATCCCGATTTGAGCAGGGTGCCGAGCGTACCGAAACCGATGTGGTGGGGCGGCTCAACCAGTCGGTGTACGGTCTCAAGGGCGCTCGCGGTGCCATGGCGGCAAGTTCTGGCTTCAACCGGCAGGCGTTTCGTGCCTATGTGGCGTCGCGTGACCTGCAGACCGAGTTTCCGGGCATACGCGGTTTCGGTCTGATCCAGCACCTGCAGCGTACACAGCTTCAGCGCTTTGTTGCCAACGAACGCGCAGACGGCGCGCCGGACTTTGCGGTTCGCAGCAGCGGTAATGCCGCCGACCTCTACGTTGTCAAATATGTGGAGCCGATTGCCAGCAATCGGGCTGCGCTGGGCTTTGACTTAGGCGTGGACCCGAATCGCCGAGCGGCTGTCGAATACGCGGTGGCGACCGGGCAGCCTACCTTGGTGACGGGCATTGAACTGCTGCAGGATGCCAATCGGTCGCCCGGGCTTTTGTTCCTGCTGCCGGTCTATGGCAAGGCCAGTGCGGCGACTAGCACTGAGCAGCGCCAGCATGATCTGCTCGGCATCTTGTACGCGCCGATTGTGGCCTCGGAGCTGCTCGGTTCGGTGTCTGCTGCCACCGACGGTCTGATTGATTTTGAGCTGTTTGACGGCACCGAGGCAAATCCCAAAGCGCTGATTTTTGATGCCGATGGCATGCCGGCGTCGGCTGCTGCCGTGAGGCGCAGCGGTGGCTATTCCCAGCGCAAGTTTGTGGTCGACAAGGTCATCAATGTGGGTAGCCGGGTGCTGACTCTGCGCATTGCCAGCACCCCGCGCTTTGATGCCGTGCAAGACCGCTCCAGCCTGCTCATTATCGGCTTTGGCGGCACGCTGTTGAGCTTTTTGATGGCTGTTTCGGTCTGGTTGCTGGCGGTGGGGCGGCAGCGCGCACAGGCACTGGCAAGCGCCA
Organism: uncultured beta proteobacterium; assembly: GCA_903845935.1. GTDB lineage: Bacteria > Pseudomonadota > Gammaproteobacteria > Burkholderiales > Burkholderiaceae_C > Allorhodoferax. The sequence goes on from CAIMZI010000050.1 coordinate 20,278, forward strand.
TGACGGCCGAGCTGGACCGCATGGCCCAGGTGGTTCAGCACACCAACAACGCCGTCACCATCACCGATCGAGAGTTGAATATTGTCTGGGTAAACCAGGGCTTTAGTCGCATCACCGGTTACCGCGCGGAGGAAGCCCTGGGCCAGACGCCGGGCGCCTTGCTGGGCTCGGGCAAGAGCGACCCGCTGGCCATACAGACCCTGCTGACAGCGGCACAAAAGGGGGTGTCTTGCCGCGTGGAACTGATCAACCGGGCCAAGGACGGGCATGAATACTGGGTCGACACCGAGGTCCAGCCGACCTTTGACGCTCTGGGCCAGTTGGTGGGCTTTATGGAAATCGGCACCGATATCAGCCAGCAAAAGCAGACCCAGCTCCAGCTTGAAGCGGCCATCCGCGACGCCCGGGCCCTGCGCGAGACGGTGGACACGCACGCCATTGTTTCGGTCACCGATGCCGACGGAAATATCACCGATGTCAATGAGGCGTTTTGCCGCATCAGCGGCTATAGCCGCGAGGAATTGCTGGGCCAAAACCACCGACTGCTGCGTTCCGGTGTGCAAAGCGATGACTTCTGGGCGCATCTGTGGCGCACTATTGGCAGCGGCAAACCCTGGCAAGGCGTTATCTGCAACCAGGCCAAGGATGGCTCGCTGTATTGGGTAGACAGCATGATTGCACCCTATGTCGGCGAAGGCGGACAGATCGAGAAATATGTCTCTATACGCAACGACGTGACCGAGCAGCACGCCTCGGCCGAACGCCTGCGCCAGAGCGAGGCCACGTTCTCGGCTTCGTTTGAGTTCGCAGCCAGCGGCATCGGCTTTCTGTCGCCCAAGGGCCAGTGGCTACGGGCCAACCCAGCGCTGTGTGAATTTCTGGGCTACATGGAGCTGGAGCTGCATGAGCTGACCTTGCGCGAGACTAACCACCCGGATGAGTGGGACACCGATGCCCTGCAGATCAGGCGGCTGATGGCTGGCGAGATTGCGGTCTACCAGCGTGCCAAACGCTATTTGCACCGTGACGGCCGTGTGCTGTGGGGCCTGGCCAGCATCTCGGTGGTGCGCGACGGCGCTGGCGCAACGCAATTCATCATTACGCAAATTGTGGACATCACGGCGCGCAAGCGTGCCGAAGAGGCCCTGAATGTGAGCAATGCGCTGATGGAAGAATCCCAAGCCATTGCCAAGGTGGGCGGCTGGGAACTGGTGCTAGCTACCGAACAGCTGTTCTGGACAGCAGAAACCTACCGGATCCTTGAAACCAACCCGGAAGAGTTCGACCCCACGGTAGATGCCGGTGTGAGCTACTTTGTGCCAGAGTCACGTGCACGCATTGAGGCCGCCCTGCAAGCAGCCATGGAGCAGGGTACAGGCTACGACCTGGAACTTCAGTCCTTGACCACCAAGGGTCGCCAGATCGACGTGCGCACTACTGGTTCGGCCACCATGGAAAACGGGCGGGTGGTGCGTCTGAGCGGCATCTTCCAGGACATCACCGAACGCAAGCAGTACGAGCGCTCACTCAAGGATGCACGCGAGAAGGCCGAGCTAGCGACGCAAGGCAAGGCCCAGTTTTTGGCCAATATGAGCCATGAGATCCGCACCCCCATGAACGCCATCCTGGGCATGGTCAGGCTGCTGCAGAACACCGAGCTCAGTGGCCGACAACATGATTACGCCAGCAAGACAGAGAGTGCAGCCAGGTCGCTGCTGGGCCTGATCAATGACATCCTCGACTTCTCCAAGGTGGAGGCCGGCAAGATGCGGCTGGATCCGCAGCCCTTTGCGCTGGAGAAGCTGATGCGCGAGCTCTCGGTGATCCTGTCCAGCAATGTGGCGGCCTCGCAGGCGGAGGTCTTGTACGACATAGATCCAGCGCTGCCGCAGGTCTTGCTGGGCGACTCCATGCGGCTGCAGCAGGTGCTGATCAACCTGGGCGGCAACGCCGTGAAGTTTACCGCCCAGGGTCAGGTGGTGCTGGGCTTGCGCCTGCTGAGCCAGGACGCGGGCGTGGCCGAGATTGCGTTTTCGGTGCAGGACTCGGGCATTGGCATTGCGGAGGAAAACCAGGCCCACATCTTTACCGGCTTCTCGCAGGCCGAGGCCTCTACCACGCGCAAGTTCGGCGGCACCGGGCTGGGTCTGTCGATCAGTCAACGCTTGGTGGATTTGATGGGTGGGACGTTGCAGCTCAGCAGCGCCTTGGGCGTGGGCAGTACCTTCTCCTTCACGCTGCGCCTGGCCGTGTTGCCACCCGCGTTAGACGTGCTGCCGCAGCCGGTGGTGGCGCCGCGTCGGGTGCTGCTGGTCGATCAGCATCCGGTGGCCCGGCGGCTGCTGGCGCAGATGTTGCAAACCTTCGGCTGGCAGGTGCAGGTGGCCGACAGCGCCGAGGCGGCCCTGACCTGGCTGGCGTCCAACCTGCAGGCCGCTGCTCTGCCGTTGGATGTGGTGTACATGGGCTGGCAGCTGCCGGGCATGGATGGTTGGGCCGCCACCGCGCGCCTGCGTCAGCTTTGCGTGCAGGCCGGTTGCAGCCAGCCGGTGGTGGTGATGCTGTCTGCCAATAACCGGGAGGCGCTGGATCAGCGTACGCAAGAAGAGCAGGCGCTATTAAACGGTTTCCTGGTCAAGCCGGTGACTGCTGCGATGCTGCGCGATGCTGCGCTGGAATCGAATGCCGGCAGCGCTGGATTGCGGCGCTCGCCTCGCAGCGGTGCCAGCCAGCGCCGTCTCAAGGGCATGCGCATTCTGGTGGTGGAAGACAACCTGATCAACCAACAGGTGGCCGAGGAGTTACTGGCCACGGAAGGCGCCCTGGTGTCGCTGGCCGCGAACGGCCGCCTGGGCGTGGAGGCCATAGACGCTGCCCAGCGGGGTCAGCAATTTGACGTGGTGCTGATGGACATCCAGATGCCGGTGCTGGACGGCTTTGCCGCCACCCGCATCGTGCGCCAGGACTTGCATTTGGCGGATTTGCCGATTGTGGCCATGACCGCCAATGCCTCGGATTCGGACCGCGAGGACTGTTTGAGCGCCGGCATGAACGGGCATGTGGGCAAGCCCTTTGATCTCAAGGCCCTGGTGCAGACCCTGCTGCAGCTCACCGGCTTTGCGGTGCCGCTCGAGGCCGAACTGGTCTTGCCTGCGCCCTTGGCAGCCCTGCCAGTGCCCAAAGATCTGGACATGCAGGGCGCACTGGCCCGCATGGGCGGCATGCAGCAGCTGTATCAAAAATTGAGCCTGAAATTCATCGACAGCCTGCCGGGCGAGTTGGCGCTGATACAGCGCGCCGTGGTCAGCGACCCTGCGCATTGCGCCATGCTGGCCCACACCCTCAAGGGCACGTCCGCTACCCTGGGCGCCATGGCCTTGTCCGAGGCTGCTGCCGCGCTGGAGCGTTGTTGCCAGCAGGCAGCGCCGCAGCGTCAGGCGGCATGCGCGCAACTGCGGGCCGTGGCGGCCGTCGCCCTGCTGGCGCTGCAGCAGGCCGTGCCGAAGCCCGCGTTGGCAGCGCAAGCCGAGCGCTATCCCGCTGCGCTGCGAGTGGGCCTGCAAGAGCTGCTGCAACTGCTGCAGGACGATGATTTGACGGCGCTGGAATGTTTTGCGCAGTTGCGCGCAGCCCTTGAAGCGGTGCCGCAAACGCTGGCGCTGCCCTTGGAAGCGGCGCTGCAGGATATGGATCTGGTCGAGGCCTTGCGGTGCTGCCGCGCCCTTGACTCCTGGCTGTCACTGCCGGAGCCGACGGACCTGGCCGCGGTCTAAAGGGCTCCGCCTGGTCTTATTTGCGCGGCTGCAGGTCTGCCTGGATGGGTACAGTCTCTTCGACAAAAAAGCGGTAGCGGTTGCGCCCGGCCTGCTTGGCCAGGTACATCGACTGGTCGGCGCGGCGCAACAGCAGGTCGGCATGGCTGCCGTCGCGCGGGAACACCGCAATGCCCATGCTGGCCGATACCTGCAACGAGGTATTCGCGATCTGTACCGGCTCGGCAGCGGCCTGCAACAGACGCTCCAGCACCGGTTCGGCATCTTCGGGTTGGTCCAGGTCCACCAGTACCGCAACGAATTCGTCACCGCCGATGCGCGCCAGGGTGTCGCCGTCGCGCAGCGCGCCCTTCATGCGCTGCGCCAGCACCACCAGCAATTCATCGCCTACCGCGTGGCCATAGTGGTCATTGATGGCCTTGAAGCCGTCCAGGTCCAGAAACACCACCGCCAACGCCTGCTGGCGCCGCTGGCTCTGGCTCATGGCCTGGCGCAGCCGATCGGCCAGCAGCAGGCGGTTGGGTAACTGGGTAAGGGCGTCGAAATGCGCCAGGTTCTCCAGCTCCAATTGGTAGGCCTTCATGGGAGTGATGTCGATAAACAGCACCACATAGTTTTTCGCCCGGCCCGACTCGTCCAGTACCGCACTGATGGTGACCATTTCCGCATAGGCCTCACCATTCTTGCGCTGGCTCCAGATCTCTCCGTTCCAGTGACCGGTGTCGCGCAGACCCTGCCAAAGTGCCTCGACATAGCTTTCCGAGTGCGGACCGGGGAGGAATATGTCGGGCTGTCTACCCAGCACCTCCTCGCGGCCGTAGCCGGTGATACTGGAAAAGCTGGTGTTGACATCGACAATGCGCATGTCGGCATCGGTGATCACAATGCCTTCGCGCGCATGGCGAAACACATTGGCCGCGAGTTGCAGTTTTTCGCGCGCCAGCTTGCGTTCGGTAATGTCGCGCAACACCACGTGAATGGCCTGCTGTCCCTGATACACGATGGCCGTGCCCTGCACCTCCACATCAAAGGCGCTGCCATCCAGGCGCAGGAAGCGCGATTCGGCGGTGGGATTGATAGGCGTCTGCTCTTCAATCGAGTGCATGCGCTGCGCCTGCTGTTCCCGGTAGTCGGGATGTATCAGATCGCGCGTTAGTGTGCCAATCAGTTCGCTGGCCTGGGTCGCGCCAAAGATGCTGACCGCCGAGGGATTGACGTAAAGAATGACTCCGTGTCTATGTACCAGCACCGGGTGCGGGGACCACTCCACCAGGGTGCGGTAACGCGTTTCGCTGTCGCGCAGCTTCTGCGCCTCGGCGTCTTTTTCAATCGCAATACAGGCCAGGGCGGCGCACTGATGGATCAGGTCCAGATCGGCGTCATCGGGGCTGCGCGGCGTGCGGTAGTAGACGGCAAAGGTGCCCAGCACCTTGCCGGATGCAGAAAGAATCGGTTCGGACCAGCAGGCGGCCAGACCGGCCCGCGCGGCCAAGTCTTTATAAGGAATCCAAAAGGGATGGCTGGCAATGTCTTCCACCACCACGCGTTGGGCGGTATAGGCGGCCGTGCCACAGGAACCCGCGGTCGGACCGATTTTTAGACCGATCATGGCGGCGGTGTAGTAGTCGGGTAGGCTGGGTCCCAAGGCGCGCGCAAACCACTTGCCCTCGGCGTCCAGCAACATCAAGGTACACAGCGCACCGGGCAGCAAGGCTTCCATGCCTTGCAGCATCACCTTCAAAATGTCGCTCAGTGCAGCGCCATCCACCAGCATTTCCAACACGCGGTTGCGAAACTGCCCATCCGGCTGAATGGCCAATGCCTTGTCGGATGAATAGGTATTCGGGATCATAGGTGGTGCGCCGATGGTAACCTTTGGCTGTGTCGGTCTGGAAGGGCGTCGGGGCTTTGCCTTATGGCCGGACTTGATGTGAATCAAGCTAGACGAAAAGTTTCTGGCTGGAGCGCGTTGAATGCCCGAAATGCTGTGATGATGCCAACACCAAAATGCCAGAAATGCGGCGCATCTCTGGACGGCCAAAACCTGGAGGCGAGGACCGAATGAACCACAGTCAGACAGCTGGCAAGCAGAGGGAGCGCGTGATGCGGGAAGACGACTTCCTGGTGTCCAAGACCGACCTCAAGGGCCGCATCACCTACGGCAATCGCATCTTTATCGAATTCTCCGGCTATAGCGAGGCCGAGCTGCTGGGCGCGCAGCACAACATCGTGCGCCACCCCGACATGCCGCGTGGCGTCTTCAAGTTTCTGTGGGACACGCTGCAAGCCAAGCAGGAGTGCTTTGCCTACGTCAAGAACCGATCCAAGGACGGCGGCTTTTATTGGGTGTTTGCCAATGTCACGCCCTCTTATGCTGCCGATGGCAAGGTGGATGGATATTTTTCGGTGCGCCGCAAGCCGCGTGCCTCGGCCATAGCCGCGGTCACGGGTCTGTACCGACAAATGCTGGAAGAAGAAAACCGGGTGGGTAGCAAGGACGCCTGTGGCGCATCGCTGGCACTTTTGAACAATGCGCTGGCCCAACAGGGAGTGAGCTATGAGTCCTTCATTCTTTCAATCTGAAGCCGGGCGCTTTATCGCCGGGGCGCTGGTGCTGCTGGGCCTGGGGCTGGTGGCACAGGCACTGTGGTTGGGCGTGGCGCCACTGGCCCTGCTGTGTCTGCTGCCCGGCCTGCTGCTGCTGTTGTGGTGGGCCCGGCGCTTGCAGCAACAGAATGTGCTGCTGGAGCGGATCAGCCGGGTTGCCACCGAGGTGGCGCACGGCAAGTTTGAGCAGCGCCTGACTGGCATTGCCGAGGGCAGTGAACTCGGCGAGTTGTGCTGGAACATGAACGACATGCTGGACCAGATTGAAGCCTGCTTTCGCGAACAGGCCACCGCACTGGGTCATGCCGCCAACGGGCATTACCGGCGCAAGGCCCAGACCACCGGGTTGCGTGGCGGCTTCCTGGAGTCGCAGCGCAGGACCAATGCCTCGCTCACCAGCATGGAAGACAAGGTCTTGCAGGAGCAAAAGACGGCCCGTGAAAAGCAGGTCGCTCAGGAGCGTGAGCAAACCGTGGCGAGCCAGAACCTGCGCATCAAGAGGGCACTCGACAGTCTGCCGGAAAGCGTCACCGTGTCCGATGCCGGTGGACTGCTGGTTCATGCCACACCGGCGGCGACCTTGCTGATGCAAAAACTGGGTGGGCCAGGCTTCCGGCTGGAAGCCTTGTTGGGCAAGCCGCTTAGCGCGCTGTTTCGCAGCCAGCAACAGGCCGCGCGTTTTGACGCAGCCATCGCTTCGACCGACGCGGTCGACCTGGACCTGGATGGACGCCATATCCGGCTGCTGGCCAAACCCATCAGTTCCGAGTCGGGCGAATCCATAGGCCGAGTCACCCACTGGCTGGACCGCACCGAAGAATTGGCCTCGGAACAGGAGCTGGCGCATATGGTCGGTGCAGCCGAGCAGGGAGACTTCAGCAAGCGCTTGTCCCTGCAGGGAAAGGCCGGCTTTTTTGCCTCGATGTCATCGGGCATGAATCAGTTGATGGACACCAGCGAGCAGGGCTTGCAGGACGTTGCCAAACTGCTGGCAGCATTCTCCGAGGGCGACCTGACGCAGCGCATCCAGCGCCAATATTCCGGTCTGTTCGGTCAGGTCGTTGGCAATGCCAATGCCACCGCCGACAGCCTGGCGCGGGTGCTGGGCGAAGTGCGCGCCGCCACCGAGGCGCTGACCGGCGCAGCCAACCAGGTCAGTGCCACCGCCACCTCGCTGTCGCAGGCTGCCAGCGAGCAGGCTGCCAGCGTCGACCAGACCTCGGAATCGGTCGATGCCATGTCTTCCTCGATCGCCCATAACAGCGACAACGCCCGCGTGACTGACGGCATGGCCACCAAGGCCAGCCGCGAGGCCACCGAGGGCGGCGAGGCCGTGGCCCAGACCGTGGTGGCCATGAAGCAGATTGCGGCCAAGATCGGCATCGTTGACGACATTGCGTACCAGACCAACTTGCTGGCGCTCAACGCGGCCATCGAGGCCGCACGGGCGGGTGAGCACGGCAAGGGCTTTGCCGTGGTGGCCGCCGAGGTGCGCAAGCTGGCCGAACGCAGCCAGTTGGCGGCCCGGGAGATTGGCGAACTGGCCGGCAGCAGCGTGGCCACTGCCGAGCGCGCCGGCACATTGCTCGATGAAATTGTGCCCAGCATTCGCAAGACCAGTGAGCTGGTGCAGGAGATTGCAGCGGCCAGCCAGGAGCAAAGCGGCTCGGTGGAGTCGATCAGCGGCGCCATGGGCCAGCTCAGCAAGGCCACCCAGCAGAACGCCTCCGCTTCCGAACAGTTGGCTGCTACCAGCGAGGAGCTGTCGGCCCAGGCCGAGCAGCTGCAGCAGTCGGTAGACTTTTTCCGCATTGGGGATTAGGCCCCCACGCTTCTCACTGCGTGTAGTGCGCTGCCCCCCAAGGGGGAGCGTTTCCCCTTGGGACGGTCCGGCGGGGAAACCTAGGCGCACAATCGGTACATGAGACCACCCCCCAGATTGCAATCCCTTGTTGACGAAGGCCTGATCGACAGCGTGGTGCGCCAGCTGATGAGCGGCAAGGAAGCCATGGTCTATGTGGTGCGCTGCGGCGATGAGACGCGCTGCGCCAAGATCTACAAGGAGGCCACGCAGCGCAGCTTTCGCCAGGCCGTGGACTACACCGAGAACCGCAAGGTCAAGAATTCCCGCTCGGCCCGCGCCATGGCCAAGGGCAGCAAGTTCGGCCGCCAGGAGCAGGAGGCGGCCTGGCAAAGTGCCGAGGTGGATGCGCTGTACCGACTCGCCGGTGCCGGTGTGCGGGTGCCGCAACCCTTTAACTTTCATGACGGCGTGCTGCTGATGGAGCTGGTGGTGGATGCCGACGGCGACGCGGCACCGCGCCTGAACGACGTGAACTTTAGCGAGGCCCAGGCCTTGGCGCACCACGCCACGCTGATTGCCGAGGTGGTGCGCATGCTCTGTGCCGGTGTCATTCACGGCGATCTGTCCGAGTTCAACATCTTGCTGGCGGCAGACGGTCCGGTCATCATCGATCTGCCGCAAGCGGTGGACGCCGCCGGCAACAACCACGCCCAGCGCATGCTGCTGCGCGACGTCGCCAACCTGGCCGACTTCTTTGGCAAGTTTGCCCCGGCCCTGCTGCGCACCGACTTTGGCCCGGAAATCTGGGGCCTGTATGTGGCCGGACTGCTGTCCAACGAGATGGTGCTGACGGGTCGCTTTGTCCGCAGCAAGGCAGCGGTGGATGTGGGCGGTCTGATGCGCGAGATTGACGACGCGCAGTCCGAAGAGGCGGCCCGGCGCCTGCGCATGGCGGTCTGACGCGCGTGCATGCTGCGCCAATCTGGTGCGTTTATTGCTTGTGTAGGCCATCTAACTACAACAAAGTCTAGGATGAACACCGCCACAGAAATCGTTGCGCCGCGCATGCACGCCCTGCAAAAGCTGGAAAAGTCGCTCAAGCGGCTGGACCTCAGCTGGAAAGTGATTGAGACCACGGCGCGCGTGGTCAGTCCGCCGGAGTCGGTGGGCTTTATTGCCACGCTGGAGCACACCCGCTCCGCCTTCGGTCAATTGGCCGCCGAAATGGTGGAGCAGATTGCCCAAACGCATTGGGCCAACTGCCAGCACGACCTGGCCTCGCGGGCCCAGGTGGCGATCGACATTCTGGTGCGCAATCTGTTTGAACGCACCGCCGACGTCGGTTTTATTGCCACCGATGCGCCGTTGGTGGGCTTTGTTCTGGCACCGGAACAGCGCTCGCGCGATCGCTTGCAGGCGCGTCTCACCGAGTACCGCAACAAGTACACCGTCTACGACGACATTCTGGTGCTGGATGCTTCGGCGCAGATTCTGTTGTCGCTGAAGGCTCGCAACGACCAAGCCACCGAGGCCCCAGTCTGGTGGGGTCAGGCCCTGGCACAGAGTGGCTACGTGGAGGCATATGGCCAAAGCGGCTTATTCAAGGCTGCGGGCCCTGTGCTGCTGTATGCCCACCGCATCGTCTCGCCCGAGGGTTCGGTGTGTGGTGCGGTGGTGCTCAAATTCGACCTGCAGTCAGAACTGCGGTCCATCTTCAAGGCCCTGCAGGCGGCGAACACCGGTCTGCTTCTGCTCGATGGCAAGTCCCGCGTGGTGGTCTGCAGCGATGCCACGTTTTCAGACCGGGAGTGCGTGGAGCTGCCGCCTGTCGCGCAGTCCAAGGGCCTGCTGCGGCACCGCGGGGCGGACTATCTGTTTGCGCATTGCCACACGCGCGGCTACCAGGGCTATGGCGGGCCGGGTTGGACCGCATTGGCCCTGGTCCGGCTGGATCAAGCCTTTGATGCCGACCCAGATGTCAGCGTGACGGACGCTACGGGCGTAATCGAGATCGAACTGAACAACGCCGAACTGCAGCAGATCATTGCGCGGGCGAGGGCTATCGAGCAAGACCTGAACCGCGTAATCTGGAACGGCAAGCTCAACGAGTCAAGCAACACGGCGAGCGCGGCGCTGGGGCCGGTGTTTGCCGAAATCGGGCGCACCAGCCAACAAACCATAGCGGCCTTTGACGGCGCCATTCTGGAATTGAAGCATCTGCTGTTGCAGGGGCGGCGCGCCGAGCTGGCAGCGCACGCCGCGCTGGCCGTTGACATCATGGACCGCAACCTCTACGAGCGCGCCAATGACTGCCGCTGGTGGGCGCTGTCGGAAGAGTTTGCCTCCCTATTGCAGACGCTGGAGGCGGGGTCGTCGGAGCCGTCGGTGCAGCGCGCCAGCGAGATCCTGGCCCAGCTCAACAGCCTGTACACCGTGTACCGGCGCGTCGCCCTGTTTGACCGCCAGGGCCGCATTCTTGCGGTGTCCAGGGATCCGCAAAGTCTGGCCGCCAACAGCGCGATTCCGGCGGAGCTGCTGCAGAACACCCTGGCGCTCAAGGGAACCCAGGCCTATGCCGTGTCTGCCATGCAGCCACACGCGCTGGCCGATGGCGAGGCCACCTACCTGTATTGCGCGCCGATTCGCCAACCCGTTACCGAGCGACCCCTGGGCGGCATTGCACTGGCCTTCAACTGCCGCGATGAATTGCGCGCCATGCTGCAGGACTCCCTGCCGTTGGGTGCCGCTGCGTGGGGCTTTTTTGTCGACCGCGAGGGCCGGGTGCTGGCCAGTACCCATGCCGATGTTTCCGTGGGCGAGCTGCCTGACTTTGCCAGCGCGCTGCAGACCGGGGTGGCCGACGCCGCCTGCCAGTGGCAGGGACGCAGCTATTTGTTGGGCCTGGCGCAGAGCCAGGGTTACCGCGAATTCAAGACCTCGGACGGCTACCGGGATGAGGTGCGCTCGGTGTTACTGGCGGCGGTCGATCCGGCCCCGCAGCGCCACACCAGCCCGATCCTGCCACAGGCGAGCCCAGGTGCTGGCAGTGCGCACTTCGGCGTGGTGCAATGCGGCGCGATGCTGTTTGCCTTGGCCAGCAAGCATGTGATTGAGGCGGTGTCGGCAGCCACGCTGGGCGCGCCGGTGGCTGCTTCCGACACGGTAGGCCTGCTCAAGGTGATGCTGGACGGCGAGTTGGTTGTGCTGCCGGTGTACGACGGCTGTCGGCTGAGCGGCCAGGCGCCCATGTCCGACCCGGCCGCTGCAGTCGCCATCGTGGTGCACGGTGCGGACCGCAAGCTGGTGCTGTTGGTGGACCGACTGGTGGATGTGATTGTGTGCGACAGCCTGGCGCCGCCGCCGGGTGGCATGAATCCCGATGTGCCCTGGATCAGCGGCTACCTGCACGACGGGCTGGCCCATACCCAGCCGGTGTTTGCGTTGGATCCCGGCAGTCTGCGACTGACACCTTAGCCTGCCTGGGCTTTGCCGCGCTGCAATAATCTACGCCCCACCACAATAAATATAAACCCATGAACCGAAATCTCTGGCTGCTGGCCCTGGCGCAAGGCCTTTACCTCACCAACAATGTCACCTTGATTGCCATCAACGGGCTGGTGGGCCTGAGCCTGGCGCCCGTGGCCTGGATGGCTACTCTGCCGGTGGTGGGTTATGTGGTGGGCAGTGCGCTGTGCACCGGCCTGGTGGCGCGCTCGCAGGCGCGCTTTGGGCGCAAGGTCTCGTTTCAGCTGGGCCTGTTGGTGGCCCTGCTGGCGGCCGCCCTGGGCGCTTGGGCGGTGCTGGACAAGTCCTTCTGGCTGCTGGTGACGGCCACCGTGGTGGCTGGTTATTACAACGCGAATGCCCAGCTCTACCGCTTTGCCGCGGTCGAACTGTGCGCCGCCAGCTTCCGCGAGAAGGCGGTGTCGCTGGTCATGGCCGGTGGCTTGATGGGTGCCGTCATAGGCCCGAACCTGGCCCTGCGCACGCGCAAGCTGCTGGACATCGACTTTGCCGGTGCCTATGTGGCGCTGGCGCTGGTGGCCTTGGTGTCGCTGGCCATCATCTCGCTGATCCGCTTTGCGCCGCTGCCGCCGCGTAATGCCGCCGCAGCCAAGGGACGGCCCCTGGGCGCGCTGTTGCGCCAGCCGGTGTTCTTTATTGCACTGCTCTCGGCCGCGCTGAGCTATGGCGTGATGAACCTGCTGATGGCGGCCACGCCCCTGGCCATGCAGACCTGCGGCCTGCCATTCAGCAGCACGGCCTGGGTGCTGGAGTGGCATGTGATTGGCATGTTTGCGCCGGGCTTTTTTACCGGCAGCCTGATCCAGCGCTTTGGCGCCCTGCCGGTGATGGGCGTGGGCGTACTGCTGAATCTGGCCTGCATTGCCGTGGCCCTCACCGGTCAGTCGCCGGACCAATTTCTGTTGGCGCTGTGCATGCTGGGCGTGGGTTGGAACTTTCTGTTCACCGGTAGCACCACGCTGTCCATGCGGGGCTATTTGCCGGAAGAAAAAGACCGCGCCCAGGCCATCATCAATTTCTGTGTCTTTGCCACCACGGCCGTCACCTCGTTTGCCTCCGGTGCCCTGGTCACCACCCAGGGCTGGAACTGGCTGAACATCGGCTCGCTGATACCGGTGCTGCTGCTGGGCGCCGGTCTGATCTGGCTGTATCTGCAGCAGACCGCGCTGAGCAAAACGCTGGCGCGCTGATGCGTCCCCTGGTCAGCGCTGCGAACCGCCGCCAGCTTTTTCGCTATCTGGGCGCCGCCGCGCTGGCCGCACCCGTAGCCAGTGCGGCGGCGCAGAACGCGGGAATGGTTGCATCGGTGTCATCGGTTGCCAAGGGCGCACGCTGGCTGCCCTGGCCGGCAGCTCGCGTCACACCCAGTTTGGAACTGCCCGATCTGGAGGACCAGCCCTGGAGTCTGGCCGACGAGCGGGGCAGGCCGGTGCTGCTGAATTTTTGGGCCAGCTGGTGCGAGCCCTGCCGCGCAGAAATGAAGTCTTTCGAGTTGCTGGAAAGCGACCTGCGTGCGCTGCGGCTCAAGGTGCTGGCCATCAACTTCAAGGAGGGGCGCGAGCCGGTGCGGCGCTTTCGCGATGAGCAGGCGCTTTCGCTGGCGATGCTGCGCGATTCCTATGGCGAAGCAGCCCGCGCCTGGGGCGTGCACAGTTTTCCGACTACATTTGTGGTCAACTCCGCGGGCCGCGCCGTACTCCGTATCGAGGGCGAGCTGGACTGGGGCAGCCCAGCCACGCAGAAAAAGCTGGAAGGCTTTCTGTAGTCCTGTGCATTTTTATCCTTATCCATCACAAACCGACATGACCTATTCACGCCGCCACATTCTGCAAGCCGCGGGCGCTGCCCTTGCCGCCACCGCATTGTCCAACCACGCCTTTGCCGCCGAGCGCCACTTTGAGCCCCAGGTGCAGGGCTGGCGCACGTTTGAGCTCACCACCACCGTCAAGGTGGCCGAAGCGAAGGGCATCACGCGCCTGTGGCTGCCGGTGCCAGATCTGAACACCGATTTTCAGGTCAGCTTGGGCAACAGCTGGACCGGCAATGCTACCGCTGCCCACCTGGTGTCTGACGCGGCCCAGGGTGGGCGCATGCTGTACGTTGAATTTGCCGATTCGGTGGCAGCGCCCACGCTGGCGCTGACCAGCACGGTGCAGACCCGCAACCGCGCCGTCGACTGGTCCAAAAAACAGCCGGTGCACGAAGACCCGGCGCTGCTAAAGTTCAATCTGCAAGCCTCAGAGCTGCTGCCCCTGGACGGCATCGTGCTCGACACAGCCAAGAAGGCAACCTATGGCGCCCAAAGCGATGTGGAAAAAGTGCGCGCCATCTACCAATGGGTGGTGGACAGTGCCTATCGCGAACCGAGCACACGTGGTTGTGGTGTGGGCGATATCAAAGCCTTGCTGGAGAGCGGTAATCTGGGCGGCAAGTGCGCCGACTTGAACGCGCTGTTTGTCGGCCTGTGCCGTTCGGTCGGAGTTCCAGCGCGGGACATCTACGGCATCCGCGTCGCGCCCTCGGCCTTTGGCTACAAGGAGCTGGGCGGCAACTCGGCCAGCCTGAAGGGTGCCCAGCATTGCCGCGCCGAGGTGTTCCTCAAAGCTTACGGCTGGGTGGCGATGGATCCGGCCGATGTACTCAAGGTGATGCGCCAGGAAACGCCGGACTGGATCAAGGACAAGACCAACCCGGTGGCAGCACCTGTCAACAAGGCCTTGTTCGGCAGTTGGGAAGGCAACTGGGTGGGCTGGAATACGGCGCACGACCTGAAGCTGCCGAATTATTCACGTCCAGGCACGCTGCCCTTCCTGATGTATCCGCAAGGCGAAAATGCCAGCGGCCGCTTTGACGAACTGGCGCCCGACAGTTTCCGCTACACCATTGCGGCCAAGGAAATTACTGCCTGATTGGCTGAACGGGTGCCAGTGGGGGATCTGTGTTTGGTTTCATAAAGTCTCACATTAAGAATGGAGGACTGAAGAACTTGCTGGTACTGACATCGCGTATGCCAGATGCCGGTGCATACACTGCATGGCCCCTCGTCAGGGACTGTGCTGAAGTGAAGCCAAAGTAGGATTGCATATATTGCGCTTTGGCCCATGTGGTGGAGACTCCCAACCAGGCTCAAGGCCCGGCCCATGCCATCCAGACCCAGGTCGGTCAAGGCGCCGGCCAGACCGAGTCCATGAATCAAGGCGCGGTCAAATACCGCCATGCCCACGATGGTGGCGGCAATGGCGGGTTCCACCAGACTGGAGGGCACGGACAGGCCGTACCCAACGCAGGCCACCAGCACCACCAGCAAAAACAGCAGGTGGTCCGCACCCGACAGCACATGGAAGGCACCGAGCCGAACCTGGGTGGCAAAGGTGGCCCAGGCCGAGGGAAAGACAGACCCCTGAGGATGCTCTGGCGTCAAGGTGATGAGCTGCGACTCCGCGCCCCGCGTGACCGCGATGTGCTCTATTTGCTCGTCAGCGCCGGTGCCTCGGTATTGAGCATGACGCCTTCGAGCCGGCTTGGCCCCTGGCTGCTGCCAAGCGTCACGCCCCGCTGGATCTGCGACTCGATGCTTGCGGCATGCGCACGCAATTCACCGACCGACAACAGGCCGTCCCGGTTGTCATCAAAGCCGGTCAATGCGGACACGGGGAGCGACAGCACCATGTAGGCCCCATCCCCCACGATGTTCAGCGTTCCGCGCTGCGACACCACCAGGTGGGCCTGTGCGGCAGGCACCGAAGCCCATGCCAGCAGGAAGGCGAGCAGCCATTGGCGCAGGAACGTCACAGACTGCCCTTCACGCAGCGCTGCAGGTTGGGGAAGGTGTCGGTGGCGAAGTAGTGGTAGATGCCCTTGGGGAATTCGGGCCTGACACCGGTGCGGCCATTGCACTCGTCCAGATCGCCCAGTCCCGCCACGTATTCATAGTCCTGCGTGAAGGTGCCCATGGCATAGAGGCTGGTCGCAGGCCGGTTGGCATCCGGGCTGGCCTTGGTGCGGTAGCTGCTGGTCATCACCTTCAGGGTGGAGCTGGCATCGGTGGCCACCGAGTAGCCGTAGCGTGCATAGATCGGGAAGCCATCGGCCGCCCAACCGATGAGGCTCATCGCATTGCCTTTGTTGAGCTTGGTGACAAATCCTTCCGGAATGCCGTGGTAATGGTAGGTGCCCTGGGGCTGCACATGCGCGTTGTTGCTGTCCGTTCCAAAGCGGAAAGCGCTCTGACCCAGGGCCTCAATATTCCAGGCACCCGTGCCCTTCCCCAAGTCGCAGACAGCGCCCGTGTTGTCGCAGGTACCGGCAGTGCCCGGATCAAAGACGATGCCATTCAAGGCCATCCCGGGCTTGGCCATGGGTCCGGTGCGGGATGTAGCCACCGAGGTCTTGGTCGGTGCCAAGGTCACAGAAGCCGATACGTTCTGCGCCGTGATCGTGTTGGGGTTGTTGGCGTTTGGAAAAGTGCCGATGGCGTGATCCGGCAGACCATTGGCCGTGATTGAGCGCAAGGTGCTGCTGCAGGACCAGGCCGCCGTGGCGTTGGTGCTCAAGGTGGCGCCGCTGTAGGGCACGCTGCTGCTGTAGCTGCACAGCACGCCGGCCGTGCTGGAACTGGTGCCGGTCTCTGTCGTCGTGGTCGTCGTTGCAGTAGAACTTCCACCGCCACCGCAGGCACTCAAAGTCATGACGGCTGCGGCTGCGGCTGCGATTGCCAGAGGGTAAGGAATGAAATGGAACATGGGTGATTTCCAGTTGCTTAAATCTGTGGTGCCGCGCCGCCACCGGGCGCACCTTTAGGCTTGCAGGCCAGGGGCTTGCCCTCGGGTGCCCAGCAGCTTCCTGTCACGGTTCCGTGCGGGGACGTGAAGCTGCAGTCCTTGCCGCTGATGAGCGACTTGCAGGCGGCCAAAGGGACAAGGAAAAAATGCGATGAAATTCCATGAGGTGACTCCGGGGTTGTCGGCAAGCAGCTGCATTGCCGTGGTGAGATTGTGGAAAATCAATGTGGTGAAAATATGGGGAAATCCTCATGGCCAGCCGCGATGTGGAGCGTCTTGAAAGTTTCGCCGCCATGGTGTCATCGCGCGCTGAAGCGGCGGGTGGTTTGGATGCCCTGGCGGCACAGGGCGTGGATTTAGGCGTACTGCTGCGGGAGTTCGGGCAGGGGCAGGGGGCCTTGCCAAGCAGACCCCTGCTGCCGCCGATCGAGCGTCCGGAACCAGGAGGTTTCTTGGGCCCCAACCACCCGCCTCCGCCGCCGATCGACAGCATTGACGCCTTCAAGGACCGGGTCGCGCTCTATGCCCCCAACGGTCAAGCACTCTTTGGGAAATCGCTTACAGCCGATGAGGGCCCCAACGTGGAGCGGCCGATCTTTTTTCAAGGCAAGGCGGTAGCGGTGGTGCACATGCTAAAGCTCAAACCGGTGCCTGATGATGTGGAGGCGCGGTTTCTGAGTTCGCAGTACCGAAGCATCCTGGTGGTGGCAGGCGTATTGCTGGTGGCTGCCCTGTTCAGCGCCCGCTGGGTTGCCAGCCACTGGGTGCGCCCCCTGATTGAAATACAGGCCGCCACTGAACGGATTGCGCGAGGGGCGTTTGAAACCCGACTCGGCACGCGCCGTGCGGACGAGATCGGTGACACCATGCGCAACATCAACCGCATGGCCGAAGGGCTGCAGCAACTGGAGACCTCGCGTCGCCGGTGGATCGCCGACATGTCGCACGAATTGCGCACCCCGCTGACCGTGCTGCGTGGTGAAATTGAAGCGCTGATTGACGGCATCATCGCGATGTCGCCGTCGGCTATTTTTTCCTTGCGCGAAGAAGTGCTGCAACTCAGCGCGCTGGTAGACGACTTGCACTTGCTGGCTATGGCCGACTTGCGGGCCTTGCCTTGCTACTTCGAAGAGATGGATGCGGTGACGCTGGTTGAAGGCATCGTGCAGCGCTTTGCACTGCGGGCGAGCCAGCAAGGCTTGGCACTCTGCGTGGAGAGCAAGCCTGAGGGTCCGGTGATGGTGCGTTGAGATGCCAAGCGCATGGAGCAATTGCTGGGCAATGTGCTGGACAACAGCCTGCGCTATACCGATGCACCGGGGCAGGTGCTGGTGGAAATTCGTACTGACGATAGCCAGGTCATTCTCAGCGTGGAGGACACAGCGCCGGGCCTACCAACGGATGATCTGATGCGCATTTTTGAGCCCTTGTACCGCGCCGACCCCGCCAGGGGGCGTGAGGCCGGTGGCAGTGGTCAGGGTCTTGCGATTTGCCAACAGATTGCCAAGGCCCATCACGGCACCGTTCGGGCCGAGGCATCCCCCAGGGGCGGGGTCAAGTTTGTCATTGAACTGCCCATGATGGGAGACAACGCGGCATGAATACGCAAACCATAAGCCGCGTATTGGTTGTCGAAGACGACCGCAAAATATCGGAGCTGTTGCTCAGCTATTTGCGCGCGGATGGATATGAAGCGACACCGGTCTACGATGGACGCGATGCGGTGCAACACATTGCGCAACATGCCCCCGATGTCGTCATCCTGGACTGGATGTTGCCGGGACTGGACGGCATTGGCGTTTGCAAAGCGGTGCGCGCGTTCAGCGATGTGCCCATCCTGATGCTGACGGCGCGCGTGGACGAGTTGGAACGCCTTCTGGGCCTGGACACCGGCGCCGATGATTACGTATGCAAGCCCTTTGCACCGCGCGAGGTGGTGGCACGTGTGCGCGCCCTGTTGCGCCGTGCCGGCGGCAGGGTAAAGACATCGCCGAGGCCCTGGGTGGTGGAAGATGCTTGCTTCCGAATCAGTTGGCTGGGCCAATGGCTGCCCTTGACGCGGATTGAATTCATGATGTTCAGAACCTTGCTGGCGCGCCCGGGTCGGGTCTTCTCGCGCGACCAACTGCTGGCCAGCGTGCACGACAGCCAACGAGACATCAGTGACCGGGCCATTGACACCCACATCAAAAACCCGCGCAAGAAGGTTCAGGCTGTTGAGCCAGGAAGAGATTACATCGCCTCGGTATACGGGGTCGGGTACCGGTTTGAAATTTCGGAGTGAAGAGTGGCCCCACCATCAGTAATACCGAGGAAAACTTCATCTTCACTATGCCAGCAGCGCACGTGCGGCGGTTCTGACCACATCGTTGATGACGTCCTGGTCAAGTTTGGGTTCCAGATCAGCTGGCGAACCTTTTTTGCCCGTGGCCACCAACTCCAACTTGGTGCCGACAGCGTGCGTTTCATACTCACCGGTGCAAGTCGGGCAGTACAGATTCATTCCCGGCGCGTGTGAACGCGCAACGGCAATGGTCGGTCCGCACATCAGGCAGACCTGCAAGGGGATCCCTGAATCGCTGTGCCCCACGATGTGGTCGCATTCGCCTTGTCGACCCAAGGCCACAAATCGCTCGCCCATTGCGCGATCAAACTGGGAGCCCAGGTTCTTCTCGATGATGTCCAGCGCCTGGGGCACGGGCATCCCCTTGCGATAGGGGCGCGTGCTGGTCATGGCATCAAATGCATCGCAGATGCCAACAATCCTCGCGTCTATTGCGATGTCCTTGCCTGCAAGACCTAGTGGATAGCCCCGCCCATCCGGTGTTTCGTGGTGCGCGCGAATGGCTTGCTCGGCCAGTTTGGCCAACGGATGACTGGACAACATGCGCCATCCCACATCGGGATGCGTCTTGATGACGGCGTATTCCTCGTCGGTCAGCCGGTCCTTTTTGCCAAGAATGTGGTCGGGGACGCTGATTTTTCCGAGGTCGTGCAAAAAGGCACCCACTGTAATGCGCGACACATCGCCGTCGGCCAGGCCTGCACGCGTGGCGAGCAATTGTGAGAATTGAGAAACACGCCACAGGTGGCCGCCTGTGTACGGATCCCTGGCCTCGACCATCCAGGCCATCACCAGCAAGGAAGTCAGCAGATCCTCCTGATGCCGGGCGTGTTGCTGGGTCGACCCTAAAAGGCCTTTGATGTCGCTTAGCAGGCTCAAGTGAATTCTCCATTCCAAAGTTGTTCGTCTATGCCGTTTGTCGGGGTTGCCCTGCGCACATTACACCCCCGCGGCATGACATATGGTGGACCGGTCCTCTGCTCGGCGTGAACACGCCAGTTCCGTTTTGCGATGCTGCAGCTCAGGCGCCTGCCGTGAAGCCTATGACTTCCAAGACTTTGGTCAAATCGGATCCGACGTAGCTTGGTCGCGGTCCAATGGCTTCAAACGGTAAATCCTGCCGATTCACCCATCCAGTGTGTAACGAAGGGATGCACGCGTGAGATCCCAAAACGACTGGTAGTAGCGACTTCCTTGCGGCCCTTGAGGATCGGACATGGTGATCAGCCGGGTTTATTCGATCTGCTTGTCCCGCCACAGAGTCGCAATCGTCGGACCATTCCCTGGGTACAGGGACTCAGCCAGCGCTCCGATTGAATAAACGTCGAACAGCGTGCCGTAGGCATCAAAAACCACTACCTTAATCATTGCGCATCCCTTTTTGTTCGGCATCGACGGGTATTGTGACGCGGGGGCGTCAGTGCAAAGGCAAAGAAATTTTCGTTCCGCTGTAAGAACTACACCCGCTGTGGGACTAACCGACACTGCGCAAGCAAGCTCAACCAAGGAAACCCATCATGCACTTCGTAAAAAGCGCTGTCGTCATCACACTCGCCTCCTTCATGTCTCTGGCCATGGCCGGCGAGATCAAACCTTTCAGCCAAGTTGGATTTGATGCGCTCACCGCATCTGGCAAGCCCGTCGTGCTGGACATCAGTGCCACCTGGTGTCCAACTTGCAAGGCCCAAAGGCCCATCATTGGCAGCCTCATGCAGCAGCCTGCCTACAAGGATGTCACGCTCATGACCCTCGATTTCGACACAGACAAGCCCATCCTCAAGAAGTTCAAGGTGAGCATGCAAAGCACGCTCGTCGCTTTTAAGGGAGTGCAAGAAGTCGGCCGCTCGGTCGGCGACACCAGCCCGGAAGGCCTGGAAGGCTTGATCAAGAAAACGCTCAACTGATGGACTTCGGGCTCGGCTCCTACGGCTTCGGATTCCTGGCGGGGCTGCTTTCGACACTGTCGCCCTGCGTGCTTCCCATCATTCCGATTCTGTTGGGTTCGGCGGTCAACGCCCATCCACGCGCGCCCTTGGCCTTGGCTGCAGGATTGGCCATCTCCTATGCCGTGATTGGAACCGCATTGGCATGGGCCGGTTCAGCGCTGGACATTGACACATCCGTCTTTAGAACACTGGGGGCTGTCCTGCTGGGGCTGCTGGGGCTGGTGCTGATGTCCGGCAAATTGCAGCAGCGCTTTGCAACCGGCACATCCGGATTTGCCAACGCCGGTGACAAGTGGATCGCACGCATGCGAATCGACGGACTATGGGGACAGTTCTTCATTGGCCTGGTCTTGGGTGTTGTGTGGAGCCCCTGCGTTGGGCCCACTTTGGGTGCGGCGGTGGTGCTGGCCAGCCAAGGCGCGCACCTGCCGCAGCTTGCCTTGCTGATGGGGATATTCGGGGCCGGTGCGGCGCTGCCGGTGGTGGCGCTGGCTTACGTTTCCCGCGGAGCGATGTTAAAGATGCGTGGCAAGCTCATGCAGGTGGGCAAGATGGGAAAGGTCCTGCTGGGAGCCAGCATGGTTTCACTGGCGGTCCTTATTCTCTCGGGCACGGACAAATTCATTGAGGCATGGCTGGTCGACCAATCGCCCGCCTGGCTTACCCAATTGACAACGCGCTTCTGACCATCAGGTGAGGTGCGGGGCAACTCCAGTTTCTAAAGCGGGGTTCGGACCACGACCTGCGCCGCACCGGCAGCCAAGCTGCCAATCACCGCCGCATCGCCAAAGTCTTGTGAACGCAGCAGCTCCAGCACCTGCTGTGCCACTTCCGGCGCGCAGGCAATCAACAGGCCGCCGCTGGTTTGCGGGTCGGACAGTAGGTTCTGCTTCCATTTTTCAAAGCCTTCGGGCAGCACCATGCTGCTGCCATAGCCATCCCAGTTGCGCGCCGAGGCACCGGTGGCGACTCCGGCTTGCGCAATCTCGGCGGCCAGAGGGATTAACGGCACCGTATCAAAGTTCACCTGCGCCGCCAGCGAAGAGCCACGGCAAATTTCCAGCAAATGCCCGGCCAGACCAAAGCCGGTGACGTCGGTCATGGCGTGCACCGTGTCCATGGAAGACAGCGCGATGCCGGGGGTGTTGAGCTTGGTGGTCCAGCGCACCATGTCGGCATAACCTTCCTTGGACAGAGTGCCTTTTTTCAAAGCCGCCGACAGCATGCCCACGCCCAGCGGCTTGCTCAGGATCAGCAGATCCCCGGCCTGTGCCTGGTTGTTGCGCTTCACCTTGTCGGGGTGCACCAGGCCGATGCCGACCAGCCCGTAAATGGGCTCCAGCGTGTCGATGCTGTGGCCGCCGGCAATCGGAATGCCCGCTGCCTTGCACACGTCCTGACCACCGGCCAGGATCAGGCGGATGGACTCTTCCGGAATCTTGCCCAGCGGCATGCCGACCAGGGCCAGCGCAAACAGCGGCGTGCCGCCCATGGCGTAGACGTCGGAGAGCGCGTTGGTGGCTGCAATGCGGCCAAAGTCGTAAGGGTCGTCGACTATGGGCGTGAAGAAGTCGGTGGTGGCGATGATGGCCTGCTGGTCGTTCAGCCGATAGACGGCGGCGTCGTCGCTGCTCTCGGTGCCCACCAACAAGTCGGGCGGCAGCAACGGCATGTTCACGTTGGCCAGCAGGCGCGACAGAACGGCCGGTGCAATCTTGCAGCCGCAGCCGCCGCCATGGCTGAACTCGGTGAGGCGAATGGGGGCCGCGTCGGCGGGATTGGATGCGGGGGAGGGGGGCGTGATGTTCGACATAAAATTGCTGTTCTGATTCAACCTGCAACGGGACACCCATTGACTTCAATTGATCATACCCGTGCGACTGTGGATCAGCTCGGTGCGTTCGACGCAATTCTCGATGCACGCAGCCCTTCCGAATTTGCCGAAGACCATATTCCCGGCGCCATCAACTGCCCGGTGCTGGACGACCAGCAGCGCATCACTGTGGGCACGCTGTACAAGCAGGTGTCGGCCTTTGACGCCCGCAAGCTCGGCTCCGTGCTGGTGGCACGCAATATCGCCATGCACATCGAGACCCTGTTTGCCGACAAGCCCAAGGGCTGGACACCGCTGGTGTACTGCTGGCGTGGCGGCCAGCGCAGCGGCGCCTTCACCCACATCCTGCGCGAGGTCGGCTGGCAGGCCAAGCGCCTGCAGGGCGGCTACAAGAGCTGGCGCGGCCATGTCATCGAGCAGCTCGATATAGCTCCCAAGGCGCTGCGCTTTACCGTAGTGGCCGGGCCCACCGGCAGCGCCAAGACGCGCATCCTGGAGGCCATGCAGGCCCAGGGCCAGCAGGTGCTGAACCTGGAGGCGCTTGCCGCCCACAAGGGTTCGGTTCTGGGTGATCTGCCGGGTCAGCCCCAGCCCTCGCAAAAGGGTTTTGAGACCCTGGTGCTGGATGCGCTTGCGAAGTTTGATCCGGCGCTGCCCGTCTATGTGGAGTCTGAAAGCAAGCGCATAGGCCAGCTGCGCGTGCCCGATGCCGTGTTTCAGGGCATACAGGATGGCAACTGGTTGCGCGTGCAGGCCAGCATGGAGCAGCGCGTGCAGTTTTTGCTGCGCGACTACGACTATTTTTTAAGCGGCCCGGAGCTTGAGCAGCAGCTGGAGCGGCTGAAGGAATCCTGTGGCGGCGAGACCGTGACACGCTGGAAGGGGCTGGCGCAAGCCAAGGATTTTGCTACTCTGGTGGCTGAGTTGCTATCTCAGCACTACGACCGCTTCTACCTGCGCTCCATGAGCAAGCACGCCGAAGGCTCTACCCACGCCAGTTTTGCCACCGACGACTTGTCGGATGCAGGCATTGCGGCGCTGGCCCGTGACATTGCTGCCAGCGGCCAGAGCGCTTAGCGCGACCGGGCAACTACTTCCAGAATCTTGCTGCCCAGCTCCTCGGCGACAAACTTGCCAACATAGGCATCGGCACCGGCGGTTCTGGCGTGATTCTCGGTGGCGGTGCCCGACAGCGAGGAGTGGATCATCACCGGGATGCCGGCAAAGCGCGGGTCGTCCTTGATATTGCGCGTCAGCGTAAAGCCGTCCATTTCCGGCATTTCCAGGTCGGTCAGCACCAGGGCCACACGGTCGCGGATCGGTATGCCTTGCGAAGTCGCTTGGGCATGCATGCTGGCCAGGCGCTCCCAGGCTTCCTTGCCGCTCTTGGTCATGATCACGGGAAGGTTCATGGCCTTGAGGGCCTGCTCGATCATCATGCGCGCCACGGCCGAGTCGTCGGCGGCCAGAATCACCGAGCCCGGCGGTATCGAGCCCTTGGGCATGACCTGGTCCTCGCTAAAGCTGCGGTGCTGGTCGGGGAATACGTCGCGCAGGATTTGCTCCACATCCAGCACCTGGGCCAGGCGGCTGCCGTCGCCGTCCAGCCGCGCCAGGCTGGTGACCAGACCGCCGCCCGTGCCTTCGGCAGACAGCGCCTGCTTCCAGTCCAGGCGCACGATCTCCACGACTTCTTCCACGGCAAAGGCCTGGGTGGTGCGGGAAAACTCCGTGACCAGCAAAATGCCCAGTCCCTTGGCAGGCGTGCAACCGACGATTTGCGGCAGGTTGATCACCGGAATCAGCTGTCCGCGCACGTTGGCAATGCCCATTACATTGGGCGATGCGTTGACCACGGAGGTGATCTCGGGCATGACCATGATTTCGCGCACCTTGAACACATTGATGCCAAACAGCTCGTGTTTGCTGTTGTCGCCGGGTTGGCCCAGACGGAACAGCAGGAGTTCGAACATGCTGCTGCTGGCCGCGGTACCGCGTTTTTCCTTTTCGGATGCGAAAGATGAAGCCATGGGCGTGGTCCCTTAGTCCTAATGTTGGTTGCGCTGCTGACCGCTTACCTCCATTGTGGACGATATTGCCACGCATTCGACAGCAAGCTGGTACTTCGGCTGGTCACGCAGGGGTCTAATCCGGGGCATTGGTCCCGCCGACAGGAATCGAACCTGTATTTCACGCTTAGGAGGCATGCGCACTATCCATTGTGCTACGGCGAGATGCGCAGGGCCTGCATCAGGGCAGGGCGCGCGAAGAGGACCAATTCTATTCGCAACTGCGATGCCCCCCGCTGGCAAGGCGCCAGCTAAGATGGCCCCCACTCCCAGCGCACTACCTCCATGGCCATCAAAAAATCCGAACTCTATTCCTCCCTCTGGAAATCCTGCGACGAGCTGCGCGGCGGCATGGACGCCAGCCAGTACAAGGACTATGTGCTGATCCTGCTGTTCGTCAAATACGTGTCCGACAAGTACGCCGGCAACCCCAATGCGCTGATTGACATTCCTGCCGGGGGCAGCTTTGCCGACATGGTGGCGGCCAAGGGCGACAAGGAAATTGGCGACAAGGTCAACAAGATCATCGGTCGCCTGGCCGACGCCAACGATTCGCTCAAGGGCGCCATCAACGTGGCCGACTTCAACGACGAAGAAAAGCTCGGCAAGGGCAAGGAGATGGTGGACCGCTTGAGCAAGCTGGTGTCCATCTTTGAAGGGCTGGACTTTGGCAGTAACCGCGCCGAGGGCGACGACTTGCTGGGCGACGCCTACGAATACCTGATGCGCCACTTCGCCACCGAATCGGGCAAGAGCAAGGGCCAGTTCTACACGCCGTCCGAGGTGTCGCGCACCATGGCCCTGGTGATCGACCTGGGCCGTGCCAGCCACCCCGATCAGAGCATTTACGACCCCACCTGCGGCTCCGGCTCGCTGCTGCTCAAGGCCCACGACGAGGCCAAACACCGCACCGGCATGGACCTGGCGCTCTACGGCCAGGAAATGGACAACGCCACCAGCGCCCTGGCGCGCATGAACATGGTGCTGCACGACTGCCCCACGGCAGAAATCTGGCAAGACAACACGCTGTCAGCACCGCACTTCAAAAGCACCGTGGGCCTCAAGACCTTTGACTTCATCGTCGCCAACCCGCCTTTTTCCACCAAGGCCTGGACCAGCGGGCTGGACCCGGCCAACGACCTGTACGGCCGCTTTGAATACGGCATACCGCCCGAGAAGAATGGCGACTACGCCTTCCTGCTGCACATGCTCAAAAGCCTCAAGAGCACCGGCAAGGCCGCCGTCATCCTGCCGCACGGCGTGCTGTTTCGCGGTGGTGCCGAGGGCGGCATCCGCAAACGCATCCTGCAGCAGGGCTTTGTCAAAGGCATCATCGGCCTGCCTGCCAATTTGTTTTATGGCACCGGCATTCCGGCCTGCATCATCGTGCTGGACAAGGAGGGCGCGGCCGGCCGCAAGGGAATTTTCATGGTGGACGCCAGCAAGGGCTTCATCAAGGACGGCAACAAGAACCGCCTGCGCGCCCAGGACATCCACAGAATAGTGGACAGCTTCACGCGCCAGATCGAAACCCCCAAATACGCCCGCATGGTGCCGCTGGCCGAGGTGCAGGCCAACGATTTCAACCTGAACCTGCCGCGCTACATCGACTCTACCTCCCCCGAAGACCTGCAGGACATCGCCGCCCACTTGATGGGCGGCATCCCGCTGGCCGACATCGACGGCCTGGCCGCCTACTGGCAGGTGTTCCCCCATGTGCGGCAAGACCTGTTTGCGCCAAGCAGCCGCCCCGGCTACTGCCTGCCCCGGGTAGACGCCGCGCAGGTCAAGGCGGCCATCTTTGCCCACCCCGAGTTCACCGCCTTCAATACCCAGGTCAGCAACTTGTTGGGCGAATGGATGGCAACTAGCACCCCGCTGCTGACCGGCATCAGAGAAGGCCAGCGCCCCAACGCGCTGATTGAAACCCTGTCCGAGAGCCTGCTGGAAACCTTCCGCAGCCACGGCGCAATCGCGTCGCTGATCGACCCCTATGGCGTCTACCAGCACCTGATGGACTACTGGGCCGAGACGCTGCAGGACGATGTGTGGATGATCGCAAGCGACGGCTGGCAGGCAGTGCAGGGCGCCACTGCCGGTGCGGTGCAGGCTGGCAAGCCCAACACCGATTTGATACCGCCCGCGCTCGTCGTGGCCCGCTATTTCGCCCCCATGCAAAGCGCCATCGAGCAACTCGAAGCCGTGCGCGATGCCTTTGGCCGCCAGATGGAAGAGATGGACGAAGAACACGGTGGCGAAGACGGCCTGTTGGCGGAGGCCAAGAACGACAAGGGCAAGCTGACCAAGGTGAGCGCCAAGGCCCGGCTGGCAGAGATCAGGCGCGACAAGGACGCAGCCGAAGAACGCAAGCTGCTCGAAGACTATCTGGCCTTTAGCGAGCAGGAGATGAGCGCCAGCAAGTCGGTGAAAGACGCCAGCAAAGCGCTGGACGCCCAGGTGGCTGCGCAATACGGCAAGCTAAGCGCGGCAGAAATCCAGACCCTGGTGGTGCATGACAAGTGGCTGGCCGTGTTGCAGGCCCGCGTGCAAGGCGAACTCGACCGCGTCAGCCAGGCCCTGACCGGGCGCATCAAGCAACTGGCCGAGCGCTACGCCACCCCGATTCCGCAGCTCGCCGCCGAGGTGGAGACGCTGGCGGCGCGGGTGGAGGGGCATTTGAAGAAGATGGGGTTTGTATGGAACTGAGGGCGGGCTACAAGCAGACCGAGGTGGGGGTGATTCCGGAGGACTGGGAGGTCCAGCCGTTTGAAGACATTGCGGTGCTTGAGCGTGGCAAATTTTCGGCACGGCCACGCAATGATCCAAAGTATTACGGAGGCCACATCCCGTTTATCCAGACGGGAGACGTAACAAACTCGAAAGGTGATATTTCCAGTTTTTCGCAAACATTGAATGAAGCTGGGTTGAAGGTCAGCAAACTGTTCCCACGTGACACACTCTTTTTCACTATCGCAGCGAATATCGGTGATGTCGGATTCGTGGCTTTCGATACTGCTTGTCCTGACAGCTTGGTAGCAATAACGCCCACTCCGCATGTTGACAAACGGTGGCTATACCACGAGCTCACGAACAGGAAGAAATCGTTTGAGGGCTTGGCAACACAAAATGCCCAACTCAACATCAATCTTGAAAAGCTAAGACCCTACAAACTACCCATCCCAAATATTGCGGAGCAGCGCGCCATCGCCACAGCCCTATCGGATGTGGATGCACTGCTATCCAAACTGGAGGCCCTGATCGCCAAGAAGCGCGACCTCAAACAGGCCACCATGCAGCAACTCCTCACCGGCCA
>CAIMZI010000051.1 GCA_903845935.1 uncultured beta proteobacterium
GCTGGGCTCGAAGCTGGCTGGGGTCAGGCCTCCGGTGATGTCGTTGCGCAACTCGTCCAGGGTAAAGCCCACGGCCAGTTTGGCCGCCACCTTGGCAATCGGAAAACCGGTGGCCTTGGAGGCCAGGGCGGAGGAGCGCGACACACGCGGATTCATCTCGATCACCACCATGCGGCCATCTTCGGGATTGATGGAGAACTGCACATTCGAGCCGCCGGTGTCCACGCCGATTTCGCGCAGCACGGCCAGCGAGGCGTTACGCAGAATCTGGTATTCCTTGTCGGTCAGGGTCTGGGCCGGTGCCACGGTGATGGAGTCACCGGTGTGCACGCCCATGGGGTCCAGGTTTTCGATGGAGCAGACGATGATGCAGTTGTCCGCCTTGTCGCGCACCACTTCCATCTCGTACTCTTTCCAGCCCAGTAGCGACTCTTCGATCAGCAGTTCGTTGGTGGGCGAGGCTTCCAAGCCGCGCTTGCAAATGGTCTCGAACTCTTCCGAGTTGTAGGCAATGCCGCCGCCGGTACCGCCGAGGGTGAAGCTGGGGCGGATGACCGTGGGAAAGCCCAAAGTCTTTTGCACGTCCCAAGCCTCTTGCATGCTGTGGGCAATGCCGGAGCGGGCCGAACCCAGACCAATCTTGGTCATGGCGTCCTTGAACTTGAGGCGGTCTTCGGCCTTGTCGATGGCCTCGGGCGAAGCGCCAATGAGTTCTACCGACCGTCCCGTAGCCGCACCTTGGTATTTTTCCAGCACGCCCTTGTGCCATAGGTCGAGCGCGCAGTTCAGCGCGGTCTGGCCACCCATGGTCGGCAGGATGGCGTCGGGACGCTCCTTGGCGATGATCTTTTCCACCGTCTGCCAGGTGATCGGCTCGATGTAGGTGACGTCGGCCGTGGCCGGGTCGGTCATGATGGTGGCCGGATTGCTGTTGATCAGAATGACCCTATAGCCCTCTTCGCGCAGCGCCTTGCAGGCCTGCACGCCGGAATAGTCGAACTCACAGGCCTGGCCAATGATGATGGGGCCGGCGCCGATGATGAGGATGCTTTTGATGTCGGTACGTTTTGGCATTTTATTATTTGGTTATTCAGACTGGCTGGCGCCCTTGGTGCGCGTCTCCATCAGGCCCACGAAGCGGTCAAACAGGTAAGCGATATCCTGCGGACCGGGTGAGGCTTCCGGGTGACCCTGAAAACAAAAGGCCGGCTTGTCGGTACGCTCCAGGCCCTGCAGCGTGTTGTCAAACAGGCTGATGTGGGTGGGTCGCAGGGTAACAGGCAATGTTGTCTCATCGACCGCAAAACCGTGGTTCTGGCTGGTAATGGACACACGGCCGCTGTCCAGATCTTTGACCGGATGGTTGGCGCCGTGGTGGCCGAACTTCATCTTGAAGGTCTTGGCACCGCTTGCCAACGCCATGATCTGATGCCCCAGGCAAATGCCGAAGGTCGGGATGCCGGACTCGATCAGGGTCGAAGCTGCGGCAATGGCGTAATCGCAAGGCTGCGGGTCGCCGGGGCCATTGCTCAGGAAAATGCCGTCGGGCTTGTGGGCGAGCGCCTCGGCGGCTGTTGTCTGGGCCGGAACCACGGTGACCTTGCAGCCACGCTGGGCCAACATGCGCAGAATGTTTTTCTTCACGCCAAAGTCAAAGGCGACGACGTGGAACTTGGCGTCAAGCTGCTGGCCATAGCCCTGTCCCAACACCCACTCGGTCTCAAGCCAGCCGTAGGTCTTGCTGCTGGACACGACCCGGGCCAGGTCCAGACCGGACATGCTGGGCGCAGCCTTGGCCGCGGCGACCGCGCGCTCGATGGCGGCGCTGGTGACCTTTTCACCGGGGCGAAGCGCCAGAATGCAGCCATTTTGCGCACCCTGGGTGCGCAGTTGGCGGGTGAGTTGGCGAGTGTCGATATTGGCAATCGCCACCGTGCCCTGGTCCACCAAGTATTCACTCAGCGTCTGGCTGAGACGAAAGTTGGAGGCGACCTGCGGCAGGTCCTTGATAATGAGACCGGCGGCCTGCACCTTGTCGGACTCAACGTCTTCGAGATTGACGCCGTAGTTGCCGATGTGGGGATAGGTGAGCGTGACGATCTGCTGGCAATAGCTGGGGTCGGTCAGGATTTCCTGGTAGCCGGTCATGGAGGTGTTGAACACGACTTCGCCGACGGTGGAGCCAGCGGCTCCAATGGAATTGCCAACATAGACCGTGCCGTCTGCGAGCGCCAGAATGGCGGATGGGAAGGTTCCCTTGAGAGACAAAAGCACTGGTTACTCCGAATGGGTTACGGTTGGGCCCAAACGCGCTAAAGAAATGCTCTTGAGCTGATGCTTATGAGAGGGGGGGTTCAGAGTTGCGCTTGGGACAGCTGTTTTCTGGAAAGCCACCGATTATAGCGGAGGGTAGGTACTTACCCGGCGGGCACTGTGGGCTAATTTTGCCACCGGGATTTACAGTGAACTGGCGTGCAAACAGATCGCGGCCGCAGCAGCGACATTGAGCGATTCCTCGCCGCCGGGCTGTCCGATGCGCGCAAAGAAGGAGGCGCGCGCCATCAGCGCAGGTCCTACGCCCTGCCCTTCGTGGCCCATCACCCAGGCGCAGGGACGCGGCAGCTTCAAGTTTTGAATCAGCTCACCCTGGTGCGAACTGGTCACCACCAGAGGAACAGTCAGCGCCTGCACCTCTTCCAGACTCAGGCCCTCGACCAGATGCAGACCAAAATGAGCGCCCATGCCGGCGCGCAAGACCTTGGGGCTCCAGAGGGCTGCCGTGCCCTTGAGCGCCAACACCTGCTTGAAACCAAAGGCTCCGGCACTGCGCAGAATGGAGCCCACATTGCCGGCGTCCTGCACCCGGTCCAGAATCACGCTGGCAGCCTGGGGCTGGATGGCGGCATCCAAGGGCAAATTCAGCACAAAGCCGATGCTGGCGGGTGACTCCAGGGCGCTGATGTCCTTAAAAAGGGCATCGGACACGATGACCTTTTTGCCTGCCACCTCGGCGAGGGGACCGCGTGCCTGCGACCAGAAGGTTTCTGAATAGACGGCGACAGTCGGTTGCAGCCTACGCTGCATGGCCGCGCTGCACAGATGGTCGCCCTCGATCCAGAAACGTCCGGCCTTGCGGTAGGCGCTGTTGTCCTGGGTGAGCTTGCGCAATTCCTTGAGCAAGGGGTTGTCGCGCGAGCTGATGAAAACCGGATCACTCATATATCAGGGGTTCGCAAGCACCTGCGCCACCGGCGCAAAGGTTTTGCGGTGCTCGGGGCATGCGCCATGGGCCTTTAGCGCGGCCAGATGCTGGGCCGTGCCATAGCCCTTGTGACCGGCAAAGCCGTATTGCGGGAATTGCAAATCGAGTTCGCGGCACCAGCGGTCGCGTGTCACCTTGGCCAGAATCGATGCCGCCGATATCGCGGGCACGGTGGCGTCGCCGCCCACAATTGCTTCGGCCCGCACATCCAGCACCGGCAGGCGGTTGCCATCCACCAGCACCTTGTGCGGCTTCAGTCTCAAGCCTTCCACGGCGCGGCGCATGGCAAGAAGCGTGGCCTGCAGGATGTTGAGGCGTTCAATTTCTTCCACGCTGGCCTGGGCCACAGAACAGCACAAGGCCTTGGCACGGATCTCGTCATACAGTTGTTCGCGTCGCTTGGGACTGAGCTTCTTGGAGTCGCTGAGCCCCTTGATCGGATGCATGTCGTCCAGAATCACGGCGGCCGCCACCACCGGCCCGGCCAGGGGGCCGCGTCCGGCCTCATCGACTCCGGCAATCAGGCCCTGAATGTCCCAGGCGAATGCCGCCTGCTGGACTTTCAGCGAATCAGCTTTGGAGGAGTTTTTGGATGGCATCGGTGGCTATTGTCGCGGTGTCGCGCTGCAATTCGCCGTGCAGTGCGGCAAATTTTGTCTGCAGCGATTGCAGGCGGAGTGGATCTTTGGTTGGCGCGTCCAGCCAGGCCAGCGTCGCATCGGCCAGGGCGCGCGGTGTGGCGGCATCCTGAAGCAATTCCGGCACCACAAATTCGGCGCACAAAATATTGGGCAAGCCCACCCAGGGCTGCAGGCGTTTGCGCTTCATGATCTGCCACGACAGCCAGTTCTGGTGGTAGGCAATCACCATCGGACGCTTAAACAGCGCGGCCTCCAGCGTGGCCGTACCACTGGCAATCAGCGTTACGTCGCAGGCGGCCAGCGCGGCGTGGGACTGTCCATTGAGCAAGGTGACGCAGTCCGCCAGACCATGGCTTTGAATCAAGGCCTCAAGGACCAGTCTAAAGCCACTCACAACCGGCATGACAAAGCGCAGTTCTGGGTGCGCGATTTTCATTAGCGCTGCGGCCTGGATAAAGCGTTCAGCAAGATGGGCAATTTCGGAGCGGCGGCTTCCGGGCAAGAGGGCCACCAGGGGTGCGCTCGCATCCAGGCCCAGGGCCAGGCGAGCCGCAGCCCGGTCCGACTCCATCGGAATAACACTGGCCAACGGATGGCCGACATAGGTGGCGGCAATGCCGTGGCGGGCCAGCAGTTCCGGCTCAAAGGGAAAAATGCACAGCACATGGTCGGCACTGAGGCGTATCTTTTCCATGCGCTCGGGCCGCCAAGCCCAGACCGAGGGGCAGACAAAATGCACCGTCTTGATGCCGGCTGCGCGCAGGTCTTGCTCCAGTTTGAAGTTGAAGTCGGGCGCGTCCGTGCCAATGAAAATGTCGGGACGACTTTGTAGCAGGCGTTGGCGCAACTGCTCGCGGATGCCTACGATCTCGCGGTAACGCCGGAGCAGCTCCCAGTTGAAACCATGGACCGCCAGCTTTTGGAATGACCACCAGGGCTTAAAGCCCAGGCGCTCCATGTGCGGGCCGCCAATGCCAAAGCTGCTGAGTTCCGGCCAGCGCTTTTTCAAGCCCCCCAGCAGCAGACCGGCCAGCAGGTCACCGGACACCTCACCCGCCACCATGGCCACGGCGGGCGCAGCACTGCGATCGGACGGTTCTGCGGCCATCGCCTAGCGCACGATGCCGCGTTGCGGCGAGGTCTGCTCCAGAAAGGACAGCATCATCTCCACATCGGGTGCCGCTTCAGGCGTGTCGTCGACCAGTGCTGCAATGCGGGTACGGGCGTTGTCCAAAGTCAGCTCGTCGCGGTACAGCGCCTTGTGCATGGACTTGACCGCGGCAATGCGCTCGGGCGAAAAGCCACGGCGGCGCAAGCCCTCGTAGTTCATGGAGCGGGCCGCAGCAGGTTGGCCCTGGCACATCACAAAGGGCGGCAGGTCGGCAAACAGCAGGGCGCACATGGCGGTCATGCTGTGAGCGCCTATGCGCACAAACTGGTGCACCACGGTAAAGCCACCCAGGATCACCCAATCGCCCACCTGCACATGGCCGGCCAGCTGCGAATTGTTGGCAAAAATGGTGTGGTTCCCCACCTGGCAGTCATGCGCCAGATGCACATAGGCCATGATCCAGTTGTCATCGCCCACCCGCGTCACGCCCACATCACCGGGCGACCCGATGTTGAAGGTGCAAAACTCGCGCACCGTGTTGCGGTCGCCGATGATCAGTTCGCAGGGCTCACCCGCGTACTTCTTGTCCTGCGGAATGGCACCCAGCGAACTGAACTGAAAAATGCGGTTCTCGCAGCCAATCGTGGTGTGGCCTTCGATCACCACATGGGGGCCGATCGTGGTGCCAGCCCCAATGCGCACATGCGGACCGATCACGGTATAGGGGCCGACGCTGACGCTGCTGTCCAACTCGGCCTTGGGGTCCACCACCGCAGTGGCGTGAATGGCGCTCACAGCTGCCGCCTCAGGCCACGGAGCGCATGGCGCAGGTCAGCTCGGCTTCCACTGCCAGCTCGCCGTCCACCGTGGCGCGGGCCTTGAACTTGAAAATGCCGGCCTTCATGCGCAGCAATTCAGCTTCGAGAATCAACTGGTCGCCAGGCTCCACCGGGCGCTTGAAACGGGCCCCGTCAATACCGGCGAAGTAATACACCATGTCTTCGCTGGGGGTGGTGCCCAGGGCGTCAAAGGCCAACAGACCGGCGGCCTGGGCCAGGGCTTCGATCATCAGCACACCCGGCATCACCGGTCGGCTCGGAAAATGGCCTTGGAAAAACGGCTCGTTGATAGTGACGTTTTTCACCGCCTTGATGCGCTTGCCCTTTTCCAACTCCAGCACCCGGTCCACCAGCAAAAACGGGTAGCGGTGCGGCAGTTGTTTGAGAATTTTGTGGATATCCATCATGCTGTATTTTCTTTCTTTAGGTCTTTTTCTCTAGCTCTTTGATTCGGTCGCGCAGGCTGTGCAACTGCTTGAGCGTTGCGGCATTGCGCTCCCAGGAAGCGTTGTCGTCCAGCGGAAAAACGCCGGTGTAATGGCCGGGCTTGCTGATCGATTTGGTGACCACGGTGGCGGCCGAAATATTTACACCGGGGCCAATGGTCAAATGACCCAACACCACGGCGCCACCGCCAATGGTGCAATTCGGGCCAATGCTGGCGCTGCCCGCTACACCGGCACAACCGGCCATCGCCGTGTTGCGACCGACGCGCACGTTGTGACCAATTTGAATCAGGTTGTCAAGCTTGACACCGTCTTCAATCACCGTGTCCTGCAGGGCGCCGCGATCTATGCAGCTGTTGGCGCCAATTTCCACATCGTCTCCAATGCGCACCGCACCCAGCTGTTCAATTTTTTCCCAGCGCTCACCGTCTGGAGCAAAACCAAAACCATCGGCGCCAATCACCACGCCGGAATGCAGAATACAGCGCGCACCGATGACACAATCTTCGCCCACCGTGACGCGCGATTTGAGCACCGTGCCGGGCCCGATGCGGGCGCCTCGCTCGACCACGCAGAGTGGGCCGATACTGGCCGTGGCATCCACCACCGCTGTGGGATCGACGACTGAACTCGGATGTACTCCAGCCGCGTGCGCATTGCCGCTGTGCCGACGCCAGAGTTGCGTGAGCCGTGCGAAATAGAGATAGGGGTTGTCGGCAACGATCAGCGCAACACCTTGCGGTGCAGCGTCCTGCATGGCGGCAGACACAATCACGCAAGCAGCCCTCGTTGAGCGCAACTGCGCCTGGTAACGGGGATTGCTTAAAAAACTGATGTGTTCGATCTGGGCCGATTCCAGTGGCGCGAGCCCCTGGATTTCGATGCTTGGATGACCGATCAGCGTCCCGCCCAAAGCTTCAACAATAAAAGCCAGCGTCAGATGCATGGCTTAACGCGCGCCGCCTTTACTTGCCACCCGCATTCAGGATCTTGATGACCTTGTCGGTGATATCGATCTTCGGATTGAAGTACACGGCCTCTTGCACCACCAGGTCGTATTTTTCCGTCTCGGCCAGCTGCTTGATGGCCTTGGTGGCCTTCTCGTACACCGATTGCAACTCTTCGTTGCGGCGGCCATTCAGGTCTTCATCAAACTCGCGCTTTTTGCGCTGGAAGTCGCGGTTTTGTTCCACAAACTCCTTTTGCTTGGAGGTACGCTGGCTTTCGGTCATGGTGGGCGCATCGCGCTCAAACTTTTCGCTAAAGGATTTCAGCGAAGCCTGCAGGTCGGTCAGGTCTTTTTGGCGCTTGGAGAACTCGGCCTCGAGCTTGGCGGTGGCCGCCTTGGCCGGCCCGGATTCGCTGGTAATGCGCTGCGAATTGATGAATGCCAAACGGGCTTCCTGTGCTTGCGCTGCGCTAGCCATGGCGAGGAGCAGCAGGCTAGAAGCAAAAATTGTGTTGAGTGTCTTCATTAGAAGGTGGTTCCAATTTGAAATGCCAATGACTGTATTTTATCGCCATCAAATTGCTTGATGGGCTTGGCGAAGGCCAGGCGCAATGGCCCCACCGGAGAAATCCAGCTGATGCCGATACCGACGGATGCGCGCATGTCTTCGACCTGTATAGGGTCGTTGGGGCCGTAAATACCGCCCATGTCCATGAATCCGAACCAGCGCAGGGTGCGGTCGTTGCCCCCGCCTGGCAGCGGCGACAGGACCTCGGCGTTCAGGGTCACACGCTTGGGTCCGCCCGGCGCAATGCTGGTGGTCACGCCGCCCGCTGCAAGCACAGCCGCCCGTTGCGAGGCGGTGGTCAGGCTGCCCTGCTCAAAGCCGCGCACCGATCCCAGGCCGCCAGAGCTGTAATTTTTCAACACGGGATAGCTCAATCCGTCCGTGCCGTAGCCCAAATCCAGCTCGCCGTTCAAGGCCAAGGTGGTCTTCTTGGACAAGGGGAAGAACTGCTGAATCTGGCCGGTGCCGCGTACGTAGCGCAAATCGCCGGCCACGCTCCATTCACTGTTGAACTTCAAGGTCCTTCCTGTGCTGGGCACCAGGGCAGAGTCGCGCGTGTCGCGGCCCCAACCGGCAGTGAGCGGCAGCGAATAGGTTACCAGACCGAATTCATTTCCAAAGTCTTGGTAGACGGTGGGCAAGAGCGTGCCCGGAATGATTTCCGTGCGGTCAATACCGACGCCCACAAACACGGTGTCGGTTTCCGTGAAGGGAATGCCAAAGGCGATATTGCCACCCGTGGTCTGAATCGAGTAGCTATCCAGATTGGCATAGGGTTTGGAGGTGCGCTGGGACAGACTGATGGAGCGCGACACGCCGTCTTCGGTGAAATACGGGTTGGTGGTGCTGAACACCAGGGTGCGGTTGTATTTGCTGGTGTTGACCTCGATGCCCAGGGAGTTTCCGGAGCCAAAGGCATTGTCCTGCTTGAAACCAAAGGTCAGGCCCAGTCCGTCGGCACTGGAAATACCGGCCCCCAGACTGATGCTGCCGGTGGGCTTCTCCACCACGTTGACGGTCAGGTCGACCTGATCCGGGGTGCCGGGTACTTCCTGTGTATCCAGCGTGACTTCCTTGAAATACCCCAAGCGGTCGACCCGGTTGCGCGACTGGCGAATCTTCTCGCCGTCGTACCAAGACGCTTCGAGTTGGCGGAATTCGCGGCGAATCACTTCGTCGCGGGTTCTGTCGTTGCCCGCTACGTTGACGCGGCGTACATAGGCACGGCGCGATGGGTCGCCCACCAGGGTAATTTCCACGCGGTTGGTGGCGCGGTCTATCTCGGTCTTGGCCTCGGCACGGCCAAACGCAAAGCCAAAATTGCCGTAGTAATCGCTGAAGGCCTTGGTGGTTTGTGCCACTTGATCCGAGTTGTAGGCCTCGCCGGCCTTGATCGTGATCAGCGACTGGAACTCTTCATCCTTGCCCAAGAAGTTGCCGGCCAACTTGATCTTGGAGACCACAAAGCGCTCACCCTCGGTGACGTTGACGGTGATGCTCATGCCCTGTTTATCGGGCGCCATGGCAACCTGCGTGGACTCGACCTTGAACTCCAGATAACCTTGCGTCAGGTAGTAGGAACGCAGGGTCTCGATATCGGCATTGAGCTTGGTGCGCGAGTAGCGGTTGCTTTTGGTGTACCAGCTCAGCCAGCCGCCGGTGTCCTGGTCGAACAGATCCAGCAACTTGGACTCCGCAAACGCCTGAGATCCCACGATGTGAATTTCCTTGATCTTGGCGGTATCTCCCTCAGACACCGCAAAGCTCAGATTCACGCGGTTGCGGTCCAACGGTGTCACGGTGCTCACCACCTCGGTGGCGTACATGCTGCGGCTGATGTACTGGCGCTTGAGCTCCTGCTCGGCCCGATCCACCAATGCCTTGTCGTAGGGGCGACCATCGGCCAGGCCAATGTCGCGCAAGGCCTTTTTCAGCACATCCTTGTCGAATTCCTTGGTGCCGGAAAAATCCACGTCGGCAATGGTCGGTCGCTCTTCCACCACCACCACCAGCACGCCGCCCCTGGCGTCAATGTGCACGTCCTTGAACAAGCCCAGGGCAAACAGGGCGCGAATCGACGCCGCCGCCTTTTCATCGCTATAGGTGTCTCCCACCCGCACCGGAATGGATGCAAACACGGTGCCCGCTTCCACGCGCTGCAGACCTTCCACCCGGATATCGCTCACCGCAAACGGCTCCAGTGCCATCGCTGCCTGGGCGAACAGGCCCGCAACCACAGCAGCCACTGCACGCCTTACAAAGATTGGATTCAAACGCATGTTATAAATTTGGGGGTTGAATAAACACTAAAACGAATCAAAAAAACAGGCGGGTCAGGTCGTTGAACAGAGCAATCGACATCATCACCAGCAACAGGGCAAACCCCAGGCGTTGCAGTCGGGATAACCAGGCCTCGGACACGGCACGCCCTGTAATCCCCTCCCAACCATAATACATCAGGTGCCCGCCATCGAGCACGGGCAGGGGCAGCAGGTTCAGCACCCCCAGACTGATGCTGATCAGGGCTAGAAACATCATGAAGGGCTCAAGCCCCATGGCCGCTGAACGGCCGGCGTAATCAGCAATCGTGATCGGGCCGCTCAGGTTGCGCACCGAGGCCTGGCCGCTTGCGATCTGGCCCATCATGCGCAACGTCAGCAGCGACACCTCCCAGGTCTTGTTGCCAGCCTTCTGGATGCCGGCAAAAAACCCGTAGCGCACCTGCACCATGGTCGGCACGCCGCCTATCATGGCACCGACGAAGCCCAGGCTCTGCTGGCCCTCGTGTTTTTGCTTCGGCGTCACGCCAATGCTTAGCTGTCTGCCAGCGCGCAGCACCCGCCACTGCTGCTGAGCGGGTGGACCCAATGCACCGGCCTGGCGGATCCGTTCACGCAGCTGACCGGCATCCTGCATCGCCACACCATCCACTTCCAACACCAGGTCGCCTGACTGAAGACCCGCCTCCAGCGCGGCTCCAGCCGGGCTCAGATCGCCAAGTCGGGCTGGCGAATAGGGGCTGGTAAAGCCCATGCTGCGAAACATGGATTCATCCGGATGCGTGGCATCGATACCGGCAATTGGCAACCGCACCGAACTTTGCTGCGTGCCCTCACCCCGCTGATAATCAATCGTCAGATTTCTGGACTCCAGGGCCGCGCGCGTCAGCCACCAGCGAAAATCCTCAAACGACAGCACTGGCTCCAACGCATCCCCCTCAAAACCAGCCCGCAGAATGCGCTCACCACCTTGCAGGCCGGCCTTTTCCGCCAGTGATGCTGCAGCCGGTTGCGAGAACCTTGCCTCGGGCTCGCTCACGCCCATCCAGTTGACGCAGGAATACAGCATCAGCGCCAGACACAGATTGGCCAACGGTCCGGCTGCTACCACGGCAGCACGGCTCCTCAAGGGCTTGCGGTTAAAGGCAAACGGCAGCTCTGCATCGGCCACCGCTTCCTCGCGCTCATCGAGCATCTTCACAAAGCCACCCAAGGGCAGCAGTCCAATTTGGTACTCGGTGCCGGAGCGCCTGGAGGTCCAGCCTGTAATGCGCGGACCAAAACCGATGGAAAACTTCAGCACCTTGACGCCGCAGGCACGCGCCATGGCAAAGTGGCCCCACTCATGGACCGCAACCAGCAGGGCGATGGATACCAGAAAGGCGCTCAGGGTCAGCAGCATGGCGGTGCCGCTAGCGACCTAGCCTGCCGGCAATGCCCTGCGCCACCGAGCGCGATTCAAGATCCAGTTCAAGCAAGGCATTCAGTGAGGTGGGCGTGGCGAAGGTGACGCACTCCAGTGTTTCCAGGTTGAGCCGGTGGATCTGGTCAAAGCGGATCTTGCCATTGAGAAAGGCATCCACGGCCACCTCGTTGGCTGCATTCAGCACGGCCGGCGAACCCGCCTGGGCTTCCAGCACGCGCCAGGCCAGACTCAGGCCCGGATAGCGCTGCAGGTGAGCCTGTGAGCTGAAGGGCTCAAAGGTCAGGCCGGCCATCTGGGTGAAATCCAGCGCCTGTGCGCCGCTGCGGATGCGAGCAGGCCAGGAAAGTCCATAGGCAATCGGGCCGCGCATGTCCGGTGTACCCAGCTGCGCCACCACCGAATGGTCCACATACTGGACCATGGAGTGGATCACGCTTTGTGGATGAATCACCACCTCGATTTGGCGCGGCTCCAGACCAAACAGGAATTTGGCCTCGATCACCTCGAGCGCCTTGTTCATCATGGTGGCCGAATCGACCGAAATCTTGCGCCCCATGACCCAGTTGGGATGGGCACAGGCCTCTTGTGGCGTCACCGCGTGCAGCGTTTCTGGCGCACGGGTCCGAAACGGTCCCCCCGAGGCCGTCAGGATGATCTTGTCGACCCGCTCCAGCCAGGTTTCGGAGTCATCGGGTAAGGACTGAAAGATGGCGGAATGCTCGCTGTCGATCGGCAACAAGGTGGCGCCACCGGCCTTCACCGCATCCATAAACAGCTGACCACCCACCACCAAAGCTTCCTTGTTGGCCAGCAACAATCGCTTGCCGGTGCGGGCCGCTTCCATGCAGGGCGCCAGACCGGCGGCGCCGACAATCGCCGCCATCACCGTGCTGACATCCGGATGGGCTGCCATGTCGGCAATCGCCTGGGCGCCCCACAGCACCTGCACCGTCAAGTCCGCCGAGGCGCAGCGCTGCTGCAGAGCGCGCCCGCTGTCGGCGTCGGCCATCACGGCAAACACCGGATGAAACTGTTGGCACTGCGCAAACAGGGCATCGACGCTGGTGGATGCCGTGAGTGCAAACACCTGAAAAAGCTCCGGATGCATGGCCATCACATCCAGCGTATTGACGCCTATGGAGCCAGTCGAACCCAAAATGACAACCTGCTGCTTCATAGCGATCCTCCGCTGATCAGCATCATGGCCAAGGGCAGCGTGGGCAGCAAGGCATCCACACGGTCCAACACGCCGCCGTGACCGGGCAACAAATTGCTGCTGTCTTTGACGCCCGCAGCACGCTTGAACAGAGACTCCACCAAATCACCAACCACGCTCATGGCGCTCAGGAAGGCCAGGCCCAGCACAAACACCGGTACACCCATGGCCAGCAGACGGCTGTAAATACTGGAAGGCGCCACAGCCAGCTGCCGGTCGGCAACAATCCAGAGCAGGGCCACCAGCAACACCGCGCCCATGCCGCCCAGCACGCCTTCCCAGGTTTTCCCCGGGCTGATGCTGGGTGCCAGCTTGTTGGCGAACAGCTTGCCGCCCAAGGCGCGGCCCGAAAAATAAGCGCCGATATCGGCCGCCCAGACCAGCACCAAAATCGACAACATGAAGTTGATGCCTATGAACCTCGCCTGTATCACCGCCAGCCACGCGGCCCACAGCAACACAACGCCAGCGGCCAAACGCAGCGTCTTGGGCAGCGCCTGCCAGGCCTGGGCACCGGAACGCAGGGTCCAGGCACCGGCCAGCACCCAAAAGCCCCCCATCACGGTCCAGAACAGGCTCAAGCGAGCGGTGGGTAGACCCAGGTACCAGGCAGCAGAGCACAGCAGCGCACAGACTGCGCCGGAGCGCAATGCCGCACGAAATGAAAACCCATTCAAGCGGGCCCACTCCCAGGCACCGCAGGCCAGCAGCACCAGCGTGACCAGGCCAAAGGGGAGCGCGGAGGGATAAAAGGTGGCGGGCAGCAGGATGGCCAGCAGCACCAAAGCGGTGATGATTCTTTGCCTAAGCATAGGGATTCGCCCTCAGACGCGTGGGTTGCTGGAGCCGGGCAACTGTGCCGAGGTCATGCCAAAACGCCGCTCGCGCGACACATAGGCCTGAATGGCATGGTCTAGTGCTGTTTCGTCAAAATCGGGCCACAGCACATCGCTGAAATAAAGTTCGCTGTAGGCCGCCTGCCACAGCAAAAAATTGCTCATACGCATTTCGCCGCCAGTGCGCACCACCAGGTCGGGGTCGCCCGTGGCAAACGTGGACAGCCTGCGACTCAAACTGGCTTCGGTAATCGACTCGCCTGCAGCCGCCAGGGCCTGCGCCGCCTGCACGATATCCCAGCGTCCACCGTAGTTGAAACACACATTGAGCGTTAACGTGCGATTGCTCGACGTCTCGCGCTCGGCCTCTACCAGGCATTGCTGCACCCGCTGCGACAAGGCCTCGCGCTCACCAATAAACTGCAGATGCACACCGTCTTTTTTGAGCGCGTTGAGTTCGCGCGACAGCGCCGCGACCATGATGTCCATCAGGCCCGACACCTCGTCGGCCGGGCGCTTCCAATTTTCGGAAGAGAAGGCAAATACCGTCAGCACTGCTACGCCGCGTTGCACACAGGAGCGCACCGTGCGCTTGAGCACTTCCACGCCCTGCTTGTGGCCGGCAATGCGTGGCAGAAAACGCTTGGACGCCCAGCGGCCATTGCCATCCATAACGATGGCGATATGCCGGGGGACAGACTCCGATGCAACAGCCATAGTGAAGTAAAGAATGCGGACTATGGCCTTAAACGGCCATGATGTCCTGCTCTTTGGATACCACCAGGCGATCGACGTCGGTAATGTGCTTATCGGTGATTTTTTGAATGTCGGCTTCCGAACGCTTCTGGTCATCTTCCGATGCCAGTTTGTCCTTGACCAGTTTTTTGACCGCGTCATTTGCATCGCGGCGGATATTGCGGATCGCCACCTTGGCGCCCTCGCCTTCGTTGCGCACCACCTTGGTCAGTTCCTTGCGGCGCTCTTCTGTCATGGCAGGCATGGGGACGCGAATCAGGTCGCCCATGCTGGACGGGTTCAGGCCCAGATCGCTTTCGCGAATGGCTTTTTCGATCTTGGCGCCCATGCCTTTTTCCCAGGGCTGGATACCAATGGTGCGCGAATCGATCAGCGACAAATTGGCCACCTGACTCAGCGGCAACATGGCACCGTAATAGTCCACATGCACGGTGTCGAGCAGGGCCGGATTGGCGCGACCGGTGCGCACCTTGGTGAGATTGTTCTTGAAGGCATCGATAGAGTGGTCCATCTTGTCTTCGAGTGTTTTTTTAACGTCTGCAACAGTCATATTTTTATCCTCCAGTCAA
Organism: uncultured beta proteobacterium; assembly: GCA_903845935.1. Classification (GTDB taxonomy): domain Bacteria; phylum Pseudomonadota; class Gammaproteobacteria; order Burkholderiales; family Burkholderiaceae_C; genus Allorhodoferax. The sequence goes on from CAIMZI010000051.1 coordinate 14,899, forward strand.
GCAAATATCCGCCATGAAAGCCGCCGCTTATACATGAACCAGGGTGCCTTCGTCTTCGCCCATGACCACGCGTTTCAGGGCGCCAAGTTTGAAGATGGAAAATACCTTGACCGGCAGTTTTTGGTCCCGGCACAGAGCGAATGCGGTCGCATCCATGATGCCCAGATTCTGGTTCATGGCCTCGTCAAAGCTCAGGCTGGTGTAGCGCACGGCGTTCGGATCCTTCTTGGGATCGGCATTGTAAACACCATCTACTTTGGTAGCCTTTAGCACAATTTGAGCACCAATTTCGGCACCGCGCAAGGCAGCCGCGGTATCAGTGGTGAAAAACGGATTACCGGTACCGGCGGCAAAAATCACCACCTTGCCTTCTTCGAGATACTGCAGGGCCTTGGGGCGCACATAAGGCTCCACCACCTGCTCGATACCGATGGCCGACATCACGCGCGCCGTCAGACCGGCCTTGTTCATGGTGTCACCCAGGGCCAGGGCGTTCATCACCGTGGCCAGCATACCCATGTAATCGGCCGTGGCGCGATCCATTCCAACCGAACCTCCCGCGACACCGCGGAAGATATTGCCACCGCCAATGACCACCGCCACCTCCACACCCAGACGGGTTACCTCAGCCACCTCATCAACCATACGGACTATGGTTTTGTGGTTGATGCCAAACTGGTCGTCCCCCATGAGCGCCTCGCCAGACAACTTCAACAAAATTCTCTTGAAGGCGGGTTTAGCTTTCTGCATGGGTAACTTCCTAGGGATGGTTGAAACGAAGAGTGTGGATTTGGCGACTTAAGCGGCCGTCTTGGCCGCCGCTACTTGAGCGGCCACTTCGGCAGCAAAGTCGTCCACCTTTTTCTCAATGCCTTCACCAACCACGTACAGGGTGAAGCCCTTGACGGTGGTGTTGACGGCCTTGAGCATTTGCTCGACGGTTTGCTTGTCGTTCTTGACGAAGGTCTGGTTAAACAGCGAGACTTCCTTCAGGTACTTCTGCACGCCACCTTCGATGCGCTTGGTCACGATTTCAGCGGATTGCACCGGCTTGCCAGCGGCAGTCGCCACAGCTGCATCTTCGGCGGCCTTGGCCGCTGCCACGGAACGCTCGCGCGCCACCAGTTCGGCAGGCACTTCGGCGCTGGAAAGCGCCACGGGTTTCATGGCAGCCACGTGCATGGCGACATCCTTGGCGGCGACATCGTCACCTTCAAATTCCACCACCACGCCAATGCGCGTGCCGTGCAAATACGTGGCAATTTGGGCGCCGGTGTCAAAACGCTTGAAACGACGGAAGGTCATGTTCTCGCCGATCTTGCCGATCAGACCCTTGCGCACGTCTTCCAGTGTCGGGCCAAAGCCGTCTTGCTCGTAGGCCAGCTCACCCAGAGCAGCCACATCGGCAGGATTATGCTTGGCGATCAGTGCGGCGGCGGCATTGGCCAGGGCCAGGAAGCTGTCGTTCTTGGTGACGAAGTCGGTTTCGCAATTGACTTCGAGCAGTGCGCCCACATTGCCCTCGGAGCTGCTCACCACCACGCCTTCGGCGGTGATGCGTGCGGCAGCCTTGCCGGCCTTGCTACCGAGCTTGACGCGCAGCAACTCTTCGGCCTTTTCCATATTGCCTTCGGCTTCGGTCAAAGCCCTCTTGCATTCCATCATTGGCGCGTCGGTTTTTCCACGCAGTTCAGCAACCATGCTTGCAGTAATCGTAGCCATATTCATATCTCCGTAAACAGTTCAGTATTTAATATCAGCTAAAAAAAAGGGGCACATGAGCCCCCTTTTTGAGGCGGCAAAAGCTTAAGCGGCTTCGTTGACCTCAACGAATTCGTCTTGCGCTTCAGCAGCAACCACGGCCTTGACGATATCGTCAGAGGCGCTGGCACGGCCTTCGATCACCGCATCGGCGATGCCTTGGGCGTACAGGGTGACGGCCTTGGAGGAGTCATCGTTGCCGGGGATCACGTAGTCGATACCTTCGGGCGAGTGGTTGGAGTCCACCACACCGATCAAGGGAATGCCCAGCTTCTTGGCTTCGGCGATGGCAATCTTGTGGTAACCCACGTCGATCACAAAAATCGCGTCCGGCAGCACCGTCATATCCTGAATGCCGCCAATGTCTTTTTCCAGCTTGGCCAGTTCGCGGGCGAACATCAGCTGTTCTTTCTTGCTCATGGCGTCCAGACCCGCTTCTTGCTGAACCTTCATGTCCTTAAGTCGCTTGATCGAGGTCTTGACCGTCTTGAAGTTGGTCAGCATGCCGCCCAACCAGCGCTGGTCCACATAGTGAACGCCTGCGCGCTGCGCTTCGGCTGACACAATTTCGCGGGCTTGGCGCTTGGTGCCCACCATCAGGATGGTGCCGCGCTTGGCGGTCAGTTGGCGCACAAACTTGGCGGCCTCCTGGAACATCGGCAGGGATTTTTCCAGGTTGATGATGTGGATCTTGTTGCGATGACCGAAGATGAACGGTGCCATCTTGGGGTTCCAGAAGCGGGTTTGGTGTCCAAAGTGGACGCCGGCTTCCAACATTTCGCGCATGGTTACTGCCATAAATTACTCCAAAGGTTTGGTCTTAAACTCGGTTCGTTTATTGGGCTTCAGGAAGAATAGAATTCTTCGAAACACAACACCTTGAAGAACCGGTTTGCGAATGATTGTGGGTGGCACACCTTGCACCACCTGCACAACCGTTCGATTTTAGCATGGAAGCGCCCGTTGACTTGGCCCCTTCCCTGCCTTGGTGCAAACCTCCAGCTTGGCAAATAACAGGTATTCATGAAAATTGCAGTCATTGGCGCCGGTATCGTCGGCATGTGCACGGCCTACGAATTGGCATTGGACGGACATGCCGTTTCGATTTTTGAGCGCAACGCCTCGGTGGCCGAAGAGGCCAGCTTTGCCTGCGGCGGCCATCTCTCGACCAGCTTGGCCCATCCCCAGTCGTTTCCCGCCAGGCCCAAGGAGTCAGGCCTGCGCCGACTGCTTGCGGCCTCGTCTATTTCGGCGCCGCTGGGCACCAGCCTGCGCGATCTGCGTTGGCTGCTGGCCTGGAAATCAGACAGCCGGGATTTCGAGCAGCGCTTCGCCTCTGCCCAGGCGCTGGCGAGTTACAGCCTGCAGCGCCTGCATGCCCTGGCCGCGCAGGCGCACCTGGTGTACGAACAATCCCAGGGTCAGCTGCTGCTGTTCGCCTCCGAGGCCCAGCAGGCCGCCTACCAGCCGCAGCAAAAGGCTTTAAGCGCGTTGGGCGTGCTCAGCCGGGCGCTAACGCCGGAACAGGCACGCGTGCTGGAGCCGGCACTGAGCGCCGATCTGCCACTGCACGGTGCCCTGGTATTCCCCCACGATGAAATCGGCAACTGCCGCCAATTTGCGCATCTGCTCAAGGACAAACTGCTGAGCAGTGGCGCCCAATTCCATTTCGGAACGACCGTCACCGGTCTGGCTGCGGGCGCCCGTGTTGCGCTTGAACTGCAGGGCATGCCCAGCCTGGACTTTGAGCAGGTGGTGGTGTGCGCCGGTACCGGGGCCACCGCCCTACTGGGCAAACAACTGCGGCGCGGCGCGCTTGCCAAGGTCTGGAGCAGCTCGGTCAGCGCCCCGATCCGTGAGCCGTTGAATGCACCGCACAGCGCGGTGATGGATTACCAGAGCCAGTTGGCCATTGGACGCATGGGAACGCGGGTGCGGGCATCGGGCGGTGCCGCCTTGGGCCAGGCCAGCCCCAAGGGTATTGAACAAGCCAGCCAAAGGCTTTTTCAGATCTTGCAAAGCCACTTCCCGGGGGCTGCGGACTACAGCCGCGGCGTGCAAATCTGGCAGGGCAGCAGCATTTTTTCTGCCGACGCCTTGCCCTTGGTCGGCCCCGCCGATGCCAGCGGTGTCTGGCTCAATCTGGCGCATGGCCACAACGGCTGGAGCTTGGCCTGTGGCGCGGCCCGCGTGATCGCCGATCAGATCGCCGGTAGAGCGCCCGAGGTCGACAGCACATTGCTGCAACCCGGGCGTTTCAAGTCCTGAATAATGCTGTGCAGCGGGATCTCTAGCTGACACAATCGACTCCAGCACACACCACCCGATGAGCCCCGAACTTTCACAACGACTGAGCGCCGCGGTAGACGCCATGCCGGCCTTTCCAAAAAGCGTGCAACGCATTTTGGAACTGACGCGCGACGTCAACAGCACGCCCAAGGAACTGGTGGAGGTGATAGACAAGGATCCGGTGGTGACGGTCAAGATCCTCAAGGTGGTCAACTCGGCCTATTACAGCCTGCCCAAGCAGATCACTTCGATTGCCCACGCCGTGGTCTACCTGGGCTTTAACACCATCAAGAATCTGGCGCTGAGCATTGCCGCCATCGGCATGCTGCCCAAGGACAGCGCTTCGGGCTTCGATGGGCAGCAATACCTCTTGCATTCGCTGGCCACAGCCGGCCTGGCCAAGCAGCTCGCCCACAGGGTCGATAACGCCGACCCCATGGACTGTTTTATCGCGGGCCTGTTGCACGACTTTGGCAAGGTAGTGCTGGCCGAATTCATGCCCCATGAATTCGGCGCCGCCCTGCAGGAATGCCAGAACGGCGGCCTCTCGCTGCAGCAGGCGCTGCACAAGCACCTGGGTGCGGACCATTTTGTGGTCGGCGCCATGCTGCTGGAGAAATGGCGCTTCGCACCGGCGCTGATAGAAACCATACGCCACCAGGATCCGCAAAGCCTCAAGGACACCGACATGCTGGCCTGCGTCTTTGGCGCCAACCAGATCGCCAAAAAGTTGCAGTTCGGTTTTGGCGGTAATCCCATGTTTGACGCGTTACCGGCCACGGTGCACAAGCGCCTGGGCGGCAACATCGATCAGGTGATTGCATCCCTGGGCGACCTCAACGCGCTATTCGAAGAGGCCAAATTATTCGCCAAACTATGAGAGGCGTAGTATGAAAGTCACATTCTGGGGCGTGCGAGGGTCGATTGCGTGTCCCGGTCCCCACACCGTGCGCTATGGCGGCAACACCACCTGCATTGAAATTCGCACCGACAGCAACGAGCTGATCATTCTGGACGCAGGCACCGGTATCTTCCCGCTTTCACAAAAGCTGCTGGCGGAGCTACCGATCACCGCCCATGTGCTGATCACGCACTCGCACTGGGACCACATCCAGGGTCTGCCGATGTTCATTCCCAACTTCATTCCCGGCAACACCCTGCGCCTGCATGGCGGTTTTGATCCGGTTTCTGGCAGGGGCATAGAGCAGGTGATGGCGGTGCAACTCCAATACAGCTTTTTCCCGGTGCGCGAAGCCGAGATGAAGGCGCGCATCGAATACGTCAACCTGCGGCCCAATGAAACCGTGCAAGTGGGGTCTGCCAGGGTCACGCCCTGTCTGCTCAACCACCCGGTGATTGACTTTGGCTACCGTGTGGAATGCGACGGCAAGTCGGTCTTTTTCACCGGTGACCACGAGTCCCCCTACAACATCTATGAAGCTGGCGAAGAAGGCTTTGCCGAGTACCAGGTGTTTGTCGACGAAAAGCAGCAAAGCATTGTGGATGCCATCCGTGATGTGGATGTCTTCATCGCCGACAGTTCCTACACCGACGCTGAATACGCCAGCAAAAAAGGCTGGGGCCACGGCAGCTACGGCAGCAGCATCGCCATCGCCCGGGCGGCCGGTGCCAAGCTGCTGTTCTGCACCCACCACGAGCCCACGCGCAGCGACGATGCATTGGAAACCGTTTTTGCAGCGGCCCTGGCGGAGCATGCCGAACTGGCGGCCGGACTGGATGTGCGGTTGGCGCGCGAAGGCGATGTTTATGAGTTCTGAGCGTATCCGCACCGGCTCCGGGCCGGCCTGCGACAGGCCTTGGCCGCTGCACAGCATCGCGCAAACCCGAGCGCTGGAAGCCTTGCCCGTAGTCGGCGGCCAGACCTTGATGCAAAGCGCCGGGCTGGCTCTGGCCAAACTCACACTGGCACTGGTGCCGCACGCCAAGACCCTCTGGGTCGCTTGCGGCCCGGGCAACAATGGCGGCGATGGACTGGAGGCCGCCGCCCACCTTCAGCGCTGGGGCAAACAGGTGCGGGTGAGCCTGGCGCACGACCCAAAGCAAGCACCGTCCGACGCACGCCAGGCCTGGACGGCAGCGCAAGCAGCAGGTGTCGCGTGCACCGACAGCGCCCCACTGGAATATGACGCCTGCCTGGACGCGATGTTTGGCATTGGCACAGCGCGGCCGCTCAGCGGCGCTTATGCCGACTGGGCCCAGCGCATGAATGACTCCGCAGCACCGACCATTGCCGTCGATATCCCCAGCGGTCTGCATGCCGACACTGGCAGCGTCACCGAGCTGCATGTGGTGGCAGCGTATACCTTGAGTCTGCTGACGCTCAAGCCGGGCCTGTTTACCGGCAGCGGGCGCGACGCCTGTGGTGAAATCTGGTTCAACAACCTGGGCGTAGTCGAGCAAGGTCCGGCCTACGCGCTGCTGCAGGGCCCTGGCGCACCAACAAGCAGGCAGCACGCCAGCCACAAGGGCAGCTATGGCGACGTGTGCATCGTCGGGGGAACTACGGGCATGACCGGTGCCGCCCTGCTGGCGGGGCGCTCGGCGCTGCACGGTGGCGCCGGACGTGTGTTTATCTGTCCGCTAGGGGCCAGCGCGCCAAGTCTGGATGCCGCGCAACCCGAGCTGATGTTTCGAAGCTTCGCCGAGCTGGACTGCAAGTACATGACCCTGGTCGCCGGTTGCGGCGGCGGCCAGGCCATCCGCGAATTTCTGCCGCAGATGCTGCGCGAAGCCAGGCAGCTGGTGCTCGACGCCGATGCCCTGAACCGCACGGCAGAAGACCCGGTCTTGCAGCAGCTGGTCGCGCAACGCCCCTCTGGCAGCACGGTGATGACGCCGCATCCGCTGGAAGCGGCCAGACTGCTGGGCTGTGGCTCCGCACACATTCAAGCCGATCGGCTGGCCGCAGCCCAAGCCTTGGCACAACGCTTTCAATGCGTGGTGGTGCTCAAGGGATCGGGCAGTATCATCGCCACACCCGGGCACATTCCACACCTTAACCCCACCGGCAATGCCAGGCTGGCAAGTGCCGCCACCGGAGACGTGCTGGCCGGCCTGATTGGTGCCCGTCTGGCGAGCGGACAGACCGCGCTGCATGCGGCCTGTGACTCCGTCTACCAGCATGGGCTGGCGGCTGACCATTGGCCCGGCCCGGTGCTGAACGCATCGGCGCTGTGCCAGTGGAAATAAAAACCCTTAGCGCTTTTTACGCGCCGCTTTTTTCGACGTGGCCGACGGACGCTCGACCGGTTTCGCTGCAGCGGACTTAGCGGTACGCCCTGACTTGGACGCAGCTCGACGCGGTTCGCTCAGAAAAGTTCGCCCGCCCAACTCGGCCTCCGAGCGATCTTGCAGCGGCGCACGCAGCTTGCCATCCTTGCCACCGGGCTTGTCGCCGGCCGTGCGGCTGACCAAGCCATCGTTCTCGTTGACCAAGCGAAAGTCGATCTTGCGGCCATCAAGGTCCACGCGACTGACCTGAATCCGCACCCTTGTGCCTATGGCGTAACGGGTACCGGTGCGTTCACCGCGCAGTTCCTGGCGCATTTCATCAAAGCGGAAATACTCTCCGCCGAGTTCGGTGATATGCACCAGACCTTCCACATACATGGAGTCCAGCGTCACAAACAGTCCAAAGCTGGTGGCCGAGCTGACGACGCCGCCATATTCCTCGCCCAAATGCTCGCGCATGTATTTGCATTTGAGCCAGGCTTCCACATCGCGGCTGGCCTCGTCGGCCCGGCGCTCGTTGGCGCTGCAATGCAGACCGGCAGCCTCCCAGGCCAAGCCTTCAGCGCTGGCCTTGCGTGGCTTTTCGCCCGGATCTTTCACCTTGGAGGCCAGGCCTTTTTCCAAGCGCCGCGCCAGCTTGGCATGGGCCTCACCGGGTACCGGGAGAGTCGGCAACTGGTAACGTGCCTTCTCGAGAATCGCCTTGATTACCCGGTGCACCAGCAGATCCGGATAGCGCCGGATCGGGCTGGTGAAGTGGGTGTAGGCGTCAAAGGCCAGACCGAAGTGGCCGCTATTGGCGGGCGTGTAAATCGCCTGCTGCATGGAGCGCAAGAGCATGGAATGGATTTGCTGCGCATCCGGCCGGTCTTTAGTGGCCTGGGCAATCGCCTGGAACTCGCCCGGCTTGGGGTCGTCGCCAATGGTCATGCCCAGACCAGTGGCCTTGAGATAGTTGCGCAGCGTCTCCATCTTCTCGGGCGTCGGGCCCTCATGCACCCGGAACAGCCCCGGATGCTTGCTTTGCGCGATGAAATCGGCGCTGCAGACATTGGCCGCCAACATGGCCTCTTCAATCACGCGATGCGCCACATTGCGGGTGCGCGGAATGATTTTTTCGATGCGACCGTTTTCGTCGCAGACGATTTGCGTCTCGGTGGTTTCAAAGTCCACCGCGCCGCGCTTTTGCCGCGACTTCAGGAGCGCCTGAAACACACCATGCAGGTTGAGCAAGTCATCGACGCGGTCCTTGCGTTTGATCGCCTCCGGGCCCTTGGTGTTGCTCAGAATCGCAGCCACCTCGGTGTAGGTGAAGCGCGCATGGCTCCACATCACGGCCGGGTAAAACTGATAGGCGTCGACCTCACCGTCCTCGGTGACCAGCATGTCGCAGACCATGCACAGGCGCTCGACTTCCGGGTTCAGCGAGCACAGGCCGTTGGAGAGTTTTTCCGGCAGCATGGGAATCACGCGGCGCGGAAAGTACACGCTGGTGGCGCGGTCGTAGGCGTCCACATCAATGGCGCTGCCGGTCTGCACATAGTGGCTGACATCGGCAATCGCCACCAGCAAGCGCCAGCCCTTGATGGCGCTGCGTCCGCGGCCCTTGGAATAGGGCTCGCAATACACGGCATCGTCAAAGTCACGGGCATCTTCGCCGTCAATCGTCACCAGGGGTATGTCGGTCAGATCGATGCGGTTGAGCTTGTCCGGCGCTCGCACAGCATCCGGCAGGGTGCGGGCCAGGGCCACACAGGCCTCGGAAAACTCATGCGGCACGCTGTACTTGCGCACGGCAATTTCAATTTCCATGCCGGGGTCGTCGACCTCGCCCAGCACCTCTTTGATGCGTCCCACGGGCTGACCAAACAGCGCTGGCGGCTCCACCAGTTCCACCACCACCACCTGTCCGGCCTTGGCCATACTGATAGCGCCTTTGGGAATCAGTACGTCCTGGCCGTAGCGCTTGTCTTCGGGCGCCACCAACCAGACACCGCTTTCCTGTAGCAGGCGGCCGATGATGGGCTGCTTGGAGCGCTCCACAATCTCCACCACCCGGCCCTCGGGCCGGCCCTTGCGGTCACTGCGCACGATGCGGACCTTGACGCGGTCCTTGTGCAGCACGGCGCGCATCTCATTAGGGGGTAAATAAATGTCCGCAGCACCGTCGTCGCGCGACACAAAACCGTGTCCATCGCGGTGCCCTTGAACAATGCCTTCTACTTCGTCCAGCAAGCCGCTGGTTTGGCTGATATTTTTAATACAACTTCTCGCTTTCCTGAGATGCCTGTGTCGCGCGGCACCAACCGCGCACTTGCTGCATGCGAATTCAACTAGCCGATCCCGACTGCATGCAAGTATGCGCCAGAATCGTGGTGGTATCGTGTAGCACAAAGGGGAACCCCCATGGGCCGGTGTGAGAACCGGCCGCATTCCTCTCATTTCAAAAAAGTGATTGGGGGGGTCCGAAAGACGCAAAACAGCATGCTATACTTGCACTCGCTGCCCAGATGGCGAAATTGGTAGACGCACTAGCTTCAGGTGCTAGCGATGGCAACATCGTGGAAGTTCGAGTCTTCTTCTGGGCACCAAAATAGAACAGGCCTGTGACGCAAGTCACAGGCCTTTTTCTTTTGCCCCTCCTCCACACCGATCTATGAATCCAGAGGATTTGGAACTGCTGCTGACGCGCGAGATGCCGTTTGGAAAGCACAAGGGCCGCTGCATTGCCGACCTGCCGGGCGACTACCTGCGCTGGTTTGTGCGTGAGGGCGTCCCAAAAAATGAAATCGGCCGTCTGATCAACCTCATGCACGAGATTGACCACAACGGCCTGTCGGATTTGCTCACGCCCTTGCGGGCGCTGCGACGTTAAAAGGGTTGCGCCACCAGATCGTGCCCTTCCGCCCGGACAATGCGCGCCTTGGTGAACTCGCCCACCTTTAGCGTCTTGCTGATCTTCTCAGGTGGCAACAAACGCACCACGCCGTCGATCTCGGGCGCATCCGCATAGCTGCGGCCGATGCCGCCCTTCTTGCCCATACCCGGTGCCGAGTCCACCAAGATTTGCATGGTGGCACCGACACGGCGCTGCAGGCGCGCCGCCGACACCCGTTCGGCCACCTCCATAAAGCGGCCACGGCGCTCTTCGCGCAACTCAGGCGCCAGCATGCCCGGCAACGCATTGGCGGCAGCGCCGTCCACCGGGCTATAGGCAAAACAACCGGCGCGGTCGATCTGCGCCTCTTCCAGAAAGTCGAGCAGATGCTGGAACTCTTCTTCCGTCTCGCCGGGGAAGCCGGCAATAAAGGTGCTGCGCACCACCAGCTCAGGGCAGACTTCGCGCCACTGCTGGATACGCTCCAGGTTCTTTTCACCGCTGGCCGGGCGCTTCATGCGACGCAGCACATCCGGGTGGCTGTGTTGCAGCGGCACGTCCAGGTACGGCAGCACCAGACCACTGGCCATCAGCGGCAGGACCGCGTCCACGCTGGGATAGGGGTAGACATAGTGCAGGCGCACCCAGGCGCCATAGCCCTGAGCAATTTCGCCCAGGGTCTGCACCAGTTCCTGCATGCGGGTCTTGACCGGCTTGCCGTCCCAAAAACCGGTGCGGTATTTCACGTCCACGCCATAGGCCGAGGTGTCCTGACTGATCACCAGCAGCTCCTTCACGCCGCCTTCAAACAGGGCGCGCGCCTCGGTCAGCACATCGCCAATCGGGCGCGACACCAGATCACCGCGCATGCTGGGGATGATGCAGAAGGTGCAGCGGTGGTTGCAGCCCTCGCTGATCTTCAGGTAGGCATAGTGGCGGGGGGTGAGCTTGATGCCGGCCACGCCAAAGGGATTGGGCACCAGGTCGGTAAACGGGTCGTGCGGCTTGGGCAGGTGCAGGTGGATGGCGTCCATCACCTCCTGCGTGGCATGCGGGCCGGTCACGGCCAGCACCCTCGGGTGCATCTCGCGCACCATATTGCCGCCATCCTTGCCGGTCTTGGCGCCCAGGCAGCCGGTGACGATGACGCGGCCGTTTTCGGCCAGCGCCTCGCCGATGGTGTCCAGGCTTTCCTGCACCGCTTCGTCGATGAAGCCGCAGGTGTTGACGATGACAATGTCAGCGCCCTGGAAGGTCTTGGAGGTCTGGTAGCCCTCGGCGCTCAGGCGCGTGAGGATCAGCTCAGAGTCGGTCAGGGCCTTGGGGCAGCCCAGGGATACGAATCCGACTTGGGGGGCTTTGGCAGCGGGAACTGCGGGAGAAATAGGGGAAAGGGTGTCGCTCATGCCCCGATTGTCCCCGCATTTGCATGGCCGGGATTGCCGAAGGTCAGCGCTTGATGCCCAGGGTGCCCAGAAACTGCTCGGTTTGCTTGGCCATTTGCTCCTGCATCTGGGTAAACATATTGCCGCCAATCACGCCCTTGACAATGGGCGACTGCATGTCCATCAGGGACTGCATGTTCTTCTCCAGATAGCCGCCCATAAAGCCCTGCATGGTGTGACCGTAAAAACGGATGATGTGGGCCAGCACCGGTGCGGTAAACATGGGCGTGCCCTGGGCTTCCTCTTCCAAAATGATTTGCAGCAAAATGCTGCGCGTCAGGTCGTCCCCGGTCTTGGCATCGCGCACCACAAAGGCCTCGCTGTCCATCACCAACTGCTTGATCTCGGTCAGCGTGATGTAGCTCGATGTGTCCGTGTCATACAAGCGACGGTTGGGATACTTCTTGATGATCCGTTCGGTGGACCCGGCTTCTTTGGTAATCGTTTTTGGCATGTCTGTTCGGGCTTCCTGTGCGTAGCAAGCAATGTACTGCACCGCAGCACATTTTAGGGATGGCCAATCCATCCGACAACAGGAATACCCTGATGGACGTCAGATTGTTAGCGCGGCCAGCCCGGCCAGACCGCAGGCCAGCACCACCGGGATTACGCCGACCTTGAACCTGAAAAGTGCCAGCCCTGCGCCCAGTCCAATGGCCAGGGATAGCCAGTCAAAGCGACCCTGCAGGCCCATAGGCCACAGCACATGGTAGGCAAAGAACACCGCCAGATTGACGATGACGCCGACCACGGCTGCGGTGATGCCGCTCAAGGGCGCGGTAAATTTCAGATTGCCATGGGTGGACTCGATAAAGGGCCCGCCCAAAAAAATAAAAATAAAGGACGGCAAAAAAGTGAAAAAAGTCACCTCCGTGGCCGCCACTGCACCGGCCAGCAGCCGCGATTCGCCACCAAAAAGCGCTTGAGTCCAGCCGCCTACAAAGCCGACAAACGACACCACCATGATCAGTGGGCCGGGCGTGCTTTCGCCCAGGGCCAGGCCGTCCATCATGTGTGCCGCCGACAGCCAGCCATAGTGTTCCACCGCTCCCTGAAACACATAGGGCAGGACGGCATAGGCGCCACCGAAGGTCAGCAGCGCCGCCTTGGTAAAAAACCAGGCCATCTGCGTCAAGGTGGCGTCCCAACCGAAGCGCAAGGACAGCCCCAAGATGGCCAACAGCCAGAGCCCCAGGCCAGCGGCCAGCACCCGGGCAAAGCGGGGCCATGAAAAGCGGGCATGGGCCGGCGTGGGCGTAGCGTCGTCGATGACGGCGGGGCCTGCCGACTTGACGCTTGCAGCATGCGCAGCACCCGCAGAAAACCACTGCGGTGCAAAGCGCCCACCCAGGTAGCCGATGAGGCCTGCGACCAGCACAATGACAGGAAAAGGTACATCCAAGGCAAAAATCGCCACAAAGGCCAGCAGCGCAATCGAGCGCAGCGCCTTGTTCTTGAGTGCGCGCGAACCGATACGCCAGGCCGCCGACAGCACCATGGCCGTCACCGCCGGCTTGATGCCAAACAACACGCCGGCCACCGCAGGCAGCTGACCAAACGCCATATAGACCCAGCTCAGACCGATCAGGATCAGCAGCGAGGGCAACACAAACAAGGCGCCTGCGACGATGCCACCCCAGGTGCGATGCATCAGCCAGCCGATGTAGGTTGCCAGTTGCTGCGCCTCCGGCCCCGGCAACAGCATGCAGTAATTCAGGGCATGGAGAAAGCGTTGCTCTGAAATCCAGCGGCGCTTTTCCACCAGTTCCTCATGCATGATGGCGATTTGCCCGGCCGGACCACCAAAGCTGATGAAGCCGAGCTTGAGCCAATAGGCAAGGGCCTGCCAGAAGCTGGGCGCTACGGGTTCTATGGGCGCGTCACGAGAAGAAAGACGGGTGTTCATGCCGGGTTGGAATGTAAATTTGTTATAGCTAGTATGGCGGCACCGACGCGCGCCGGACGCCAGTTGTTCGGATAATGGCGCCAGTTTGAATAACAAGGAGTCTTTGAGATGGCAAACAAATTTGTGATGGCTGGTGTGATGGGTTGGCCCGTGGCGCATTCGCGTTCCCCCGTGATCCACAACCACTGGATACGCCAATATGGCCTGCAGGGCGCATACGGTCTTTTCCCGGTGCAGCCCGACAAACTGGAAGACGCGATTCGCGGCCTGCCGGCCCTTGGCCTGGCCGGCTGCAATGTCACCATCCCGCACAAGGTCAACGCCATGAAACTGATGGATGTGGTGGATCCGCTGGCACTGCGCATGGGTGCCATCAACACCATCGTGGTGACGCCCGAAGGCGCGCTGCACGGCTTTAACAACGATGGCTATGGCTATATCCAGTGCCTGCGCGACGCCAAGCCCGACTGGCAGGCCAATGCCGGCCCGGTCACGGTGCTAGGCGCCGGCGGTGCGGCGCGTGCCGTCGTGCTCAGCCTGCTGGACCAGGGTGCCACCGAGATCCGCCTGATCAACCGCACCCGCGCCAAGGCGCAGGCCCTGGCCGACGAATTTGGCGCAGGCATTCAGGTCTTTGACTGGAGCGAACGCAACGAGTCTCTGGCTGGTATCGCGTTGCTTGTCAACACCACCAACCAGGGCATGCACGGCCAGCCCGAACTCGACCTCCAGCTCGACCAACTGCCGACCACGGCGCTGGTGTCGGATGCCATTTACATCCCGCTGGAAACGCCGCTGCTGCAGGCCGCCCGCCTGCGCGGCAATGCTACCGTCAACGGTCTGGGCATGCTGCTCAACCAGGCGCGCCCTGCCTTCCGTGCCTGGTTTGGGGTCAATCCCGAAATCACGCCGGAGTTGCACCAGGCGATCATGGCCACTTTTTGATGCCGGACATTTTTTCCGAAGCCAAGGTCGACACGCACTGCCATATTCTCGATCCGGCGCGCTTTGCGTATGCGGCCGACGTGGCCTACCGGCCGCAGGGGCAGGAGATTGGCGATCAGGAGTCTCTGGCGGCGGTCATGGCCAGCCATGGCGTGCGCCACGCCCTGCTGGTGGGGCCCAATTCCGGCTACAACCTGGACAACCGCTGCATGTTGCATGCGATTGCGACGGGGGCCGGGCGTTTCAAGGGCATCGCCGTCGTACCAAGCGGCGTGGATACCGATACGCTGCTGGCCTTGAAGTCGCAGGGTATTGTGGGCATTGCCATGAATGTGGCGCTCAACGGACTGGACTATTACGCCGCTGGCCTGCCCGCCCTGCTGTTGCAACTCGAAGAGCTGGACCTGTGGGCGCAATTTCAGGTGGAAGCCGACCAGTTGCTGGAGCTACGGCCCTATCTGAGAGATACGCGGGCCAAACTGTTGTTTGACCATTGCGGTCGCCCAATTGCGGCAAAAGGGGTTGAGCAGCCCGGTTTTCAGGCCTTGCTGGCGCTGGGACGCGAAGGTCGCGCGGTGGTCAAGCTGTCGGGAGAGGTCAAATTCTCAGATCAGCGCTTTCCGTTTGCGGATGCCAGGCCTTATTGGGAAGCCTTGCTGCGTGACTTTGGCCTGGAGCATTGCCTTTGGGCTTCTGACTGGCCGTATCTGAAGGCGCCGTTCCGGCTAGATTACGGCCCCATGCTCAAGCGTTGGGAAGGCCAGCTTTCGCAGGCCGAACGCCAGACCATTCTGTGGGACAACCCCTGTCGCCTGTTCGGCTTTGGAAAAGCCGGCGATTCTGCGCAATAGGAATGGCCGCTGACTGCCAAGCAGTCGGCGCGGCTACAGGCGCGAGAGCAGCACCAGCAGCAGCGCCACCAGTGCAATAAATGCCAGCGTCCATCCCCGGCTCCATTTGAACTTGCGCTGAGGCGCGGTGACTTCGGCTGGCTCAGCCTGCGCCTCCGTCACGCCGGTGTAGCGCGGCACATCGGCGGCAAAGCGCGCCTTGCATTTGGGACCACAAAAGAAATGGGTTTGCCCCCCATGTTCCAGATAATAAAACGACTTGTCGGTGACGGTCATGCCGCACACGGGATCTTTCAAAATACAGCTCTCCATCAGTGCGTGACGCAATGCGCCACAAAGCGCCAACAAAAAACCCTTGTAGGCCTGAGACCTACAAGGGTTGAATTTGGTAGGCGCAATTGGACTCGAACCAACGACCCCCACCATGTCAAGGTGGTGCTCTAACCAGCTGAGCTATGCGCCTTTATCTAAGCCTCGAATTATAGCAGCAATGTTTTAGCGAAAAGTCCAATGCTCATCAAAAGAGTGCGTGCGATGCGCCATAATTTGACGTTTACGTAAACGTCAACTACAAACTTCAGGAGTTCGTCATGGATATAGCAGGCAAGATTTTCATTGTGACCGGTGGCGCATCGGGCTTGGGCGAAGGCACGGCACGCATGCTGACCGAGGCCGGCGGCAGGGTCGTCATCGCCGACATGCAGGTGGAAAAGGGTGAGGCCATTGCCAAGGAAATTGGCGGCGCCTTTGTAAAGTGCGATGTGTCCAACGAAGCCGACGGCCAGGCCGTGGTCGACAAGGCCGTTTCCATGGGCAAGCTCATGGGCCTGGTGAATTGCGCCGGCATCGCGCCTGGCGAAAAAACCATTGGTAAAAATGGCGCACACGCGCTGTCCACCTTTACCAAGTGCATCACCGTCAATTTGGTGGGCAGCTTCAACATGATCCGCTTAGCCGCTGAGGCCATGTCCAAGAACGAACCCGAAGCAACCGGTGAGCGGGGCGTGATTATTTCTACCGCATCGGTGGCAGCCTATGACGGCCAAATGGGCCAGGCAGCCTACAGCGCATCCAAGGGCGGCGTTGTCGGCATGACCTTGCCGATAGCCCGTGACCTGGCACGCAACGGCATCCGCAACATGACGATCGCCCCCGGCATTTTCGGCACGCCCATGATGTTTGGCATGCCCAAGGAAATCCAGGAATCGCTGGCCGCAGCCGTGCCCTTCCCTTCGCGCCTGGGTACGCCGCAAGATTACTCACGCCTGGCACGCCACATCTTTGAGAACGACATGCTCAACGGCGAAGTCATTCGCATCGACGGCGCCATCCGCCTGGCACCGCGCTAAACAGCAGGACCTGCGTCAGACATCGGCGGCGAAGGCGCGCCTGCGCCGCCGACTTAAAATGGCTCGCAACCCTGTTTCCACCATCAAACGAGACACTCCATGACCCCTCAGGAAATTCTGGCCCAGTTCGGCCCCCGTGAAGCAATGGAATACGACGTGGTCGTAGTAGGCGGTGGGCCAGCCGGTCTGGCTGCCGCCATCCGCCTCAAACAACGCGCGGCCGAAACCGGCAAAGAGATTTCTGTGGTGGTGCTGGAAAAAGGCTCCGAGCCCGGCGCCCACATTCTGTCGGGCGCCATCATGGACCCGATTGCGCTGGACGAACTGATTCCCGACTGGAAGGCCTTGGGCGCTCCCCTGAACCAGCTGGTAACCGATGACGCCGTCATCTTCCTGGGCGAAAAATCGGCGTTTCGCACGCCCAACTTCCTGCTGCCGCCCTGCGTGCAGAACCACGGCTGCTACATCATCAGTCTGGCCGAAGTGACGCGCTGGCTGGCAACGCAAGCGGAAGGCTTGGGCGTGGAAATCTTCCCAGGCTTTGCCGCCGCCGAGGTGCTATTTAACGATGACGGATCGGTCAAGGGCGTGGCCACCGGCAATATGGGCGTGGGCAAGGACGGCAAGCCGACCGACAGCTTCCAGATCGGCATGGAGCTGCTGGGCAAATACACCATCTTTGCCGAAGGTGCGCGCGGCCATCTGGGCAAGCAGCTGATTGCCAAATACCAGCTCGACGCCGACACCGACCCGCAAACCTATGGCATAGGCATCAAGGAAGTGTGGGAGATTGAACCCGAGCGGCACCAGCCCGGCTTGGCCCTGCACACCGCCGGCTGGCCCATGGACGACGCCACCTACGGCGGCGCCTTCATGTACCACATGGCCGACAACAAGATCGCCATGGGCTTTGTCACCGGACTGAACTACAGCAATCCGTATTTAAGCCCGTTTGAGGAATTCCAGCGCTGGAAAACCCATCCCAACGTGCGCTACTACCTGGAAAACAGCAAGGGCGAAGTGACCGGCAAACGCCTGGCCTACGGCGCACGCGCCATCACCGCCGGTGGTCTGATGTCGCTGCCCAAGACCGTATTCCCGGGCGGTGCCCTGGTCGGCTGCGATGCCGGCTTTTTGAACACCAGCCGCATCAAGGGCAGCCACGCGGCCATCAAGACCGGCGCGCTGGCCGCAGAAGCCGCCTTCAATGCGATCCAGGCCGGACGCCAACACGATGAACTCAGCGCCTACCCGGAAGCGTTTGAGAAGAGCTGGTTGTTTACCGAACTCAACAAGGCACGCAATTTCAAGAGCTGGTTTAAGAAGGGCCTGGGTGTGGCCTCGCTCATGAACGGCATTGAACAGTTTGCCCTGCGCGGTTATTTCCCCTGGACGATTCGTCGCGACAAGCCCGACCATGCCTACCTCAAGCCGGCCTCGGAATGCCAGCCCATCGTCTATCCCAAGCCCGATGGCAAGCTGACCTTTGACCGCAACTCCAGCGTGTTCCTGGCCAACGTCAACCACGAGGAAAACCAGCCAGCGCACCTGACGCTCAAAGACGCGTCCGTTCCGGTGAACATCAACTTGGCCCAATATGCCGGGCTAGAAGCGCGTTACTGCCCGGCCGGTGTTTACGAGTACGTGAAAGCGGATGACGGCAAAGATCGCCTGCAGATCAACGCGCAGAACTGCGTGCACTGCAAGACCTGCGACATCAAGGACCCGACGCAAAATATTGTCTGGGTCACACCTGAAGGTGGCGGCGGTCCCAACTACGCGGATATGTAAACGCGTCTGCAAATCAAGCCCATCACCCTATGGGCTTTTTTTTCACTGTTGCGCACCGTACGCAAGCGAATCCAAAGAAGTCGCATGGGTCACATGTAGAATGCAATTTGTTCAGGAGAGAGCCTTTCTTTGAGGAGGCCGCCGAAGGCGCAGGGCCGCTGATTGCAGCAGTCTGAACGCTCAGGCAAAAGGACTGACAAGCGTCGTTTGGTTCAAGCCAATCGATGACACCCCACTGGAGAGAGGCTGCATGCGATGCAGTCCACCGAAGGAGCAAATCGTTGCCGGCACGAGCCACGCAGCGGCCAATCTCTCAGGTAAAGAGGACAGCGGGGGCAAAGACCATGGAATGTTTTTCAACACGCCATGGACAGCCTATTTGCCCCTGACCTGATGGAGACTGCTCTTGTCCGACGCCCCCACTTCCCCTGCTGCTACTCTGCAAACCACGCCCCTGAACGCCCTGCACTTGGAGCTTGGCGCACGCATGGTGCCGTTTGCCGGCTACTCCATGCCGGTGCAATACCCTGGCGGCCTGATGGCCGAACACCACCACACCCGCACCGCCGCCGGACTGTTTGATGTCTCCCACATGGGGCAACTGCGCCTAGTAGGGTCCGACGCAGCAGCCGCCTTCGAGAGCCTGATGCCGGTGGATGTGATTGACCTGGCGGTGGGCAAACAACGCTACGGCCTGCTGCTTAATGCGGATGGCGGCATCATGGACGACCTGATGTTTGTGAAGCGCGAAACCGACATTTTTGTAGTGGTGAATGGTGCCTGCAAGGTGGCCGATATTGCGCACATCCAAGCGTCTATCGGCACGCGCTGCGAAGTCATCCCCATGCCGGAGATGGCGCTGCTCGCATTGCAAGGCCCACAAGCCGTGACAGCCCTGTCGCGTCTGGCACCCGGCGTGGAAAAGCTGGTGTTCATGACCGGCGGCCACTTTGAGGTGAATACCGGCACGCAAACCATCCCCGTGTTTCTGACCCGCAGCGGCTACACCGGCGAAGACGGTTTTGAGATCTCGGTGCACCACACACAAGCCGACGCACTGGCCCGCGCCCTGCTGGCACAAGCC
>CAIMZI010000052.1 GCA_903845935.1 uncultured beta proteobacterium
ACATCGCGTCCGGTCTGTTTTAAGGCACTCATGGGCGGTCTGGCGCAGTTAGTGTGAGGCAATCTGCAGCAAGGCCTGGATGCCCATCAGCGCACCCACCAGCCCCATCAATGCGCTGGAGAAGTAGGGCATCTTGCGGGCGATGTCGCCGAACTTGCCCTTGCCCAAGCGCTTGCCCACATGGCGCGCGCCCCATGCGGCAATGACGCCTACGCTCACCAGGGAAATGGCCAAGCCCAAGCTGAAGCTCGCCACCAGCGCGAAGCCCAGCGAAAAGCGCTTCAGGTGCAGGCAAATCATCAGGATAGTGACCGAGGCAGGGCAGGGCACCAAGCCCCCGGTGAGTCCGAACATGGCAATTTGCCCGGTGCTGACGTTGCGCCCGGCGAAGCGGCGCTTGATGTCTTCGGCGTGCGCCCTCTCGTGTGCATCCTGATAGCTTTCATCGCCATCATCGTGCTCGTGCTCGTGCTCGTGCTCGTGATCATGGTCATGGTCATGTGGCCCGTGGTCATGCTCGTGATCGTGTCCATGCGCATGGGCAGCGGAAACGTCGGAGCGGGTGCGCAGGAACATCCAGATCGACACGCCGATGACCACCACGGCAGACAAAAGCATGAAGTAGGGCTCGGCCTTTTCTGCAATCAGCTCATTGCCGAATTGCAGCGCGGCGGCGGCCAGCGCCCACACTATCAGCGAATGCGACAGCGCGGCGCACAGGCCCAGCAGCGCTGCCTGTGCCATGGTGCCCCGCACGGCGATGATGAACGACGCCATCATCGTCTTGGAGTGGCCAGGCTCGAGTCCGTGTAGTGCACCCAGCAGGATGGCGGTGGGAATAAAGATCCACAGGTTCGTGGCTCCCTGTTGAATGAGTTCTGCGATAGGGGGCATGGGTGAGGCTTGAAAAGTGGGCTACGAGATCGCGTCAATGACGATCAGATGTAATATTGGAAACCCTATACCCACTACAGAGTCAAGCGTAATCGGGCGCAGGCTGTGCAGCATTCTGGAGACACCTATGAAAATCGGAGAACTGGCGCACCAGACCAATACCCAGGTTGAAACCATCCGTTTTTACGAGCGCGAGGGCCTGCTGCCTGAGCCTGGGCGCAGCGGCGGCAACTACCGCATCTACGGCGAGGAACATGGCGAGCGGCTGTTGTTCATTCGGCATTGCCGTGGCTTGGACATGACACTTGATGAAATACGGGTGCTGCTTCGTTTCAAGGACGCTCCTACCGAGAACTGCAGCGTCGTCAATGAGCTGCTGGACCAGCACATCGGCCACGTTGCCGCCCGCGTGCGGGAATTGCGGCAGCTTGAAAAGCAGCTTAAAAGCCTGCGTGAAGCCTGCTTTTGCGCCCAGGAGGCCCAACACTGTGGAATCCTGAACGAGCTGACCGTGATTTCCAAAAAGCCGGCCATCACCCATGGAAGTGCGGGTCATGTGCATGGCGCCCACTCTGGCCATGGTGCCTTGCCACCAGGACACAGGCATTGATGGTGTGGTCGGGGTGAGAGGATTCGAACCTCCGATCTCTTCGTCCCGAACGAAGCGCCTTACCGGACTAGGCCACACCCCGCGGTGCTTGACATGTTAGCGACGCAATCAGTGATTGCGCTCCAACAATTGGGAGGCTAATTGTATCAAACAGTCGGTATGGTTTCCTGCAGGAAGGCGCTTGGCAGCGGCTATGGCGCGCAACGCCTCCTGGCGCGCCGCGTCACGCGCCGTGTCCAGGGCGCCGGTGCTTTTCACAATCGCCACGATTTCTTCCAACATGCTCAGGTCGCCGGTTTCAATCGCTTTGCGAATGGTGGCCGCTTGCTCTGCGCTTCCGCGCTGCATGGCGGCGATCAGGGGCAGGGTGGCCTTGCCTTCGCGCAGGTCGTCACCCAGACTCTTGCCCATCACGGCGGCGTCTCCTGCATAGTCCAGCACATCGTCTATGACCTGAAAGGCAGTTCCCAGGGCCTGGCCGTATTCGGCACAAGCCTGTTCCAGCTCGGGTGAGGCCTGCGCCAGAATGGCACCGACACGGGCGCTGGCTTCGAACAGTTTGGCGGTTTTGGAGCGAATCACTTGCAGGTAGCCGGCTTCGTCGAGCTCGGCGTTGTGCATGTTCATCAGTTGCATGACCTCGCCCTCGGCGATGACATTGGTGGCGTCGGCCAGCACCTGCATGATGCGCATGCTTTGCGCGTCCACCATCATCTGGAAGGCGCGCGAATAGAGAAAATCCCCTACCAGCACGCTGGCCGGATTGCCGAAGGTGGCATTGGCCGTGGCGCGGCCTCGGCGCAGGGCAGAGTCGTCGACCACGTCGTCGTGCAACAGCGTAGCGGTATGAATGAACTCCACCACCGCTGCCATATTGAAGCGCTGGCTGTTGTCGTAGCCCAGGGCGCCGCAGCACAGCAACAGCAGCGCGGGTCGCAAGCGTTTGCCACCGGCCGTGATGATGTAGTGGGAAACGTTGCCTACCAGGGGCACACCGGAGTCCAGGCGTTGCGCGATGACTGCGTCCACCTGAAGCATGTCGGCAGCTATGAGGGGGAGCCCTGTGGAAGAGCCGGTGGTTGTGTCTTGCAAGGCTTTTGACCGGTTGGTTGTACCTGCGATTATAGAAACTTAAGCCTGCCCAATCCGGGGCTTTGCGGCTCATTTGGACTTTTTCCGTATTCTGGTTATAATCCAAGGCTCTGTGAAAATTCGTTTGCGGAGTTAGATAAAGAGGTCAACATGTACGCGGTCATAAAAACCGGCGGCAAGCAATATCGAGTTGCAGCCGGCGAAAAAATTAAAGTAGAACAGATTGCTG
>CAIMZI010000053.1 GCA_903845935.1 uncultured beta proteobacterium
ATTTTGTAACCGTCTGGATCGGTCACAAAGGCAATCAGGGTGTCGCCCCCTTTGACCGGACCGGCCTCGCGCGTCACATTGCCGCCAGCGGCCTTGATCTTGGCGCAGGCGGCGTACACATCTTCCACGCCCAGGGCGATGTGACCATACGCCGTGCCCATCTCGTAGTGGTCCACGCCCCAGTTAAAGGTGAGCTCCAGCTCGCACTGCGCCGGGTTGGCCTCATAGCCCAGAAAGGCCAGCGTGTACTGGTATTCGGGATTTTCCGAGCTGCGCAGCAAATGCATGCCCAGCACGGTGGTGTAGAAGTCGATGGAGCGTTGGAGATTGCCGACGCGAAGCATGGTGTGAAGTATTCTCATGCGCCGCATTGTGGCGGAAATCGCCGCAGCAGGTTGGCGCTGTTGCAGAATGGCAGCCCTTCCAGTCCCCCATTTATTGCGAGCCAGCGATGCACCATTTCACCCAAGTCATTTTGTTTACCGATACCGACGGACGCGCCCGTTTCCGCGAGGAGCAGCTGCCGATGGGGCAGGGCAATCCGCAGTCCATGTTGTCGGAAGTTTTTGCCTCGGGCGGTTTCCAGCTACGCTATAGCCCGGTGGGTTTTCGCAGCAGCCCTCACTGCACCGGTGCGCCGCAATGGGTGTTCATCCTGGGCGGGCAGATGGAGATTGGCCTGCAGGACGGCGCCTCGCGCATCTTCAAGCCGGGCGAGCATTTCTACTCGGCCGACCTGTTGCCCGAGGACGCGAAGTTTGATCCCTTGGTGCACGGCCACTGGAGCCGCCAGGTGGGCCCAGAGCCCCTGCAGACGCTGTTTGTCAGGAGCTGAAGGGGCCTCTTAGCGGTTGTTGCCGCCACCGGGGCCGCGCGGACCACGGGGTCCGTTGCTCGGGCCGCCGCCGTAACCGCCGCCGCCGCCGCTACGGCCACCACCGCCACCGCCGCCGCCATATCCACCACCACCACCACCTGCATTGCGGTTGCCGCCGCCGTAGTTGCGACGGGCGCCGCGCTCAGCCATCATGTCCACGCTGGTGCGCATCGGGTCTGGCTGACCGGCCGGAGGACGCGGTTCACGCGGCTCATTGGCATAACCAGCGGGTTGCTGCGGCATGCCATTTCCCATCGGGCGTCCACGGCCCTGGCCTTGCGGCGGGCGGGCCGATTGCGGACGCGGGGGCTGGAATTCGCCACTGCGGTCGTTGCCACGGTCATTGCGATCGCCACGCGGCGCACCGGCGCCCTGGCCGCCACCATTGCCACCGTTGCCACCGTTGCGGCCACGGCCTGCGCCCTGACCACCGCGTCCGCCACCACCACCGCCGCCACCGGCGCCGGCTTTGTTGTCACGCACGCGGGTCAGCATC
This sequence comes from uncultured beta proteobacterium, assembly GCA_903845935.1. Taxonomy (GTDB): domain Bacteria; phylum Pseudomonadota; class Gammaproteobacteria; order Burkholderiales; family Burkholderiaceae_C; genus Allorhodoferax. The sequence continues at coordinate 1,374 of CAIMZI010000053.1, forward strand.
TCGGTGCGGGCGGCCTTGGCGGCAGCCTGCATCACGTCGCGGCTCGGCGGTTTACCGGCACCGCCCCAGATGGTCTGGCGGCCCATGGCAATGGGCTCACCCTTTTCACCGGGCTCGGGGCCAAAACCTTCAACTATTTTGACTTCGATGTTCTGCTTGGTGAAGCGTTCGATGTCCTGCATGAAGCCTTCTTCGTCCAGGCACACCAGGTTGACGGCAGCGCCATCGGCGCCAGCACGACCGGTGCGGCCGATGCGGTGCACATAGTCTTCGCTCACGTTCGGGATTTCGTAGTTCACCACATGCGGCAGGTCGTCGATGTCAATGCCGCGGGCAGCAATATCTGTGGCCACCAGGGCGCGCACATCGCCGCTCTTGAAGCCGGCCAGCGCCTGGGTGCGGGCGGCCTGGCTCTTGTTGCCGTGCAGCGCCATGGCGCTGATGCCGTTCTTTTCCAGGAATTCGGCCACGTTGTTGGCGCCGAACTTGGTGCGCGTAAACACCAGCACCTGGCTCCAGTTATTCTCGTTGATGATGTGGGCCAACAGGGCCTTTTTCTTGCCGCGGCCCACGGGGTGGATCACCTGGGTGATGCGCTGCACGGTGGTGTTGCGCGGAGTCACCTGCACGCTTTGCGGGTTCTTCAAGAGGTTGTTGGCCAGTTCGCGGATTTCGTCGCTGAAGGTGGCTGAGAACAGCAGGCTTTGCTTGTCCTTGGGCACCAGGGCCAGCACCTTCTTCACGTCATGGATAAAGCCCATGTCGAGCATGCGGTCGGCTTCGTCGAGCACCAGCATTTGCACCTGGCCCAGGTCCAGCATGCCTTGCTGTTGCAGGTCCAAGAGACGCCCTGGTGTGGCCACCAAAATGTCCACGCCCTTTTTGAGCTTGGAGATTTGCGGGTTCATTCCAACGCCGCCAAAGATCACGGTGCTGCTCAGTTGCAGGTATTTGCCATAGGTTCGGATCGACTCTTCCACCTGGGCTGCGAGTTCGCGCGTGGGGGTCAGCACCAGGGCACGGATGCCGGTGCCGCCGAATTTGTTTTGCGCGCTGCGGCTCATGGAGAGGCGGTGCAGCATGGGCAGGGTAAATGCCGCCGTCTTGCCGGTGCCGGTCTGGGCGCCGCCCAGCAGGTCGTGGCCCAGCATCACCAGGGGGATGGCTTGGGACTGGATGGCGGTGGGGGTTTCGTAGCCCTCTTCGCGCACAGCCTTCAGGATGGCCGGAGCCAGATTCAGTTCTTCAAAGTTCATGGGTATTGCGCCCTTCCAGGCGCTGGGGTACCGGCCGTTCCGCAAGCCTGGTGGCCAGCGGTCAGTCAAAGGCAGATGGATTCACAAGGATGGAGCGCAATGTGTCGTTGGGCTCCCCAGCAAGGTGCTGGCATTGCGGGCAACTGATTCGCCGCAATATTGGTATTGTCGCACGTTGTGCAGCAGAGGTGGCAAAGAGGCAGCGATTCTGGACACCATTGGCATGCTTGCAGCAAGGCTGGTGCGCCGCACAGCCGACAAAAGCACGGGAATCGCAGACTCTGCTTCGCCTGTTCGGCCCGGGCAGTCGATAATGCGCTCTTTACGTCACCCACATACATCGCAAGCAATGGCTCAATACGTTTTTTCCATGAATCGGCTCGGCAAGATCGTGCCGCCCAAGCGCCACATTCTTAAAGACATCTCGCTGTCCTTCTTCCCCGGCGCCAAGATCGGTGTGCTGGGTACCAACGGCTCCGGCAAGTCGACCCTGCTCAAGATCATGGCCGGATTGGACAAGGACATCGAAGGCGAAGCCATCGCCATGCCCGGCCTGAACATCGGCTACCTGCCCCAAGAACCGCAGCTCGACCCGACGCAGACCGTGCGCGAAAGCGTGGAAGCCGGTATGGGCAAGGTCTTCACCGCCAAGGCCCGCTTGGAGGAGGTCTACACCGCCTACGGCGAAGAAGACGCCGACTTTGACGCCCTGGCCGCCGAGCAGGCCGAGTTGGAGGCCATCATCGCCACCGCCGGCACCGACTCCGAGCACCAGTTGGAAATTGCCGCCGACGCCCTGCGCCTGCCCGCTTGGGACGCCAATATCGGCGTGCTCTCCGGCGGTGAAAAACGCCGCGTGGCGCTGTGCCGTCTGTTGCTTTCCAAGCCCGACATGCTGCTGCTCGATGAGCCCACCAATCACTTGGACGCCGAATCGGTGGACTGGTTGGAGCAGTTCCTGCAGCGCTACCCCGGCACCGTGGTGGCCATCACCCACGACCGCTACTTTCTGGACAACGCCGCCGAGTGGATTCTGGAAATGGACCGCGGCTCGGGCATTCCCTACAAGGGCAATTACTCCGACTGGCTGCAACAAAAGCAGGCACGTCTGGAATCCGAACAAAAGGGCGAAGAGTCGCGTGCCAAGGCCTTGAAGAAGGAATTGGAATGGTCGCGCCAGAACCCCAAGGCACGCCAGGCCAAGAGCAAGGCCCGTCTGGCCCGCTTTGAAGAACTCTCGGACTTCGAATACCAGAAGCGCAACGAAACCAACGAAATCTTCATCCCCGTGGCGGATCGCCTGGGCCATGAGGTGATCGAGTTTGTCGGCGTCACCAAGTCCTTTGGCGACCGCGTGTTGATCGACAACCTCTCGTTCAAGATTCCAGCTGGTGCCATCGTCGGCATCATCGGCCCCAACGGCGCCGGCAAATCGACGCTGTTCAAGATGATTGCCGGCAAGGAACTGCCCGATTCCGGCACGGTAAAGATCGGTCAGACCGTCAAGATGGCCTTTGTCGACCAGCACCGCGATGACCTGGCCAACGAGAAGACGGTGTGGGAAGACGTCTCCGGCGGCCTGGACATTCTGAACGTGGGCAAGTTCCAGATGGCCAGCCGCGCCTATTGCGGTCGCTTCAATTTCAACGGCGGCGACCAGCAGAAGAAGGTCGGCATGCTGTCCGGTGGTGAACGCGGACGCTTGCACCTGGCCAAGACCCTGATTGCCGGCGGCAATGTGCTGATGCTCGATGAACCCTCCAACGACTTGGACGTGGAAACCCTGCGCGCACTGGAAGACGCGCTGTTGGAGTTTGCCGGCACCATCATGGTCATCAGCCACGATCGCTGGTTTTTGGACCGCATTGCCACCCACATTTTGGCCTGTGAAGGCGACAGCCAGTGGACCTTTTACGACGGCAACTACCAGGAATACGAGGCCGATAAGAAGCGCCGTCTGGGCGAAGAGGGTGCCAAGCCCAAGCGCATGCGCTACAAAGCGCTCAAGTAGGCGCGGCCGTTTCAGCCATGTCCGCCCGGCCCTCCGTGTCCCGACAGGAACTGTACCGGTCCACCCTGCAGGAAGCAGCGGCGGGCGGCGCGGTCCTGATGGGCAAGTTGGTGGCCGCCGCGCGCTTGGCCTTGCAGAGCCAGGAGGCGGAAGTTCGCGACCTGCAGGAGCGCGATGCGCTGATTGAGTCGGCCAGTCTGCTGCGCAGTTGCGAAGCCATTCTGTGCCAGGGCTTTGCGCAGGCGCTGTTGCAGGCCTTTGCCAACCCGCCGGGCCCACAAGCTACCAATACGCGGCCTCGGGCGGATCTGCATTTTGACCAACTCGAACTGATGGACGATGCGCAGGTGCAGGCCACGGTCAACCGGGCCCGGGTCCAGCAGGTGGCTACGCTGGCAACAGAAATCGAACTGGCCGAACTCAATACCTTGATGGGCAGCCTGCTGGGAATGCATAGCGTGCGCGCCGAACTCAATCCCTTACGCCCAGAGGCCTTTGTGAATGCACTGCAGGCGGTGCTGGCGCAAACCCAGGCCGCGCCGCGCCTTCAGTGGCAATGGCTTAACGCCATGTCGGCCACACTCGGCCAGGAACTGAGCGCCCTGTATGTTCAGGTGTCTGCCCGTTTGCGACTGGCCGGTGTGGTCGCTGTCAGCTACGCGCTGGCGAGCAAGGGCCCGTTGGGTGCGCTATCAGGTCGGCCGCCGGGCGAGAAGCAGGCACTGCTGACCCTGGACCGGCTGCACGGCTTGCTCTCTGGCGCCCTGGTGGCGCAGCAGGACGGCAAGCGAGTGGATCAGTTCGCAGCGCAGTTTTCGCAGCAGTTTGATGACTCTCGCAGCCCTGCAGAAGGTCCGGCATCGGATTTTGCCAACACCGTACCGGCGGCACTCGAAGCGCTGCACGAGATGCAGCAAGTGGAGCGGGTGGTGCAAAGTCTGGAGCAGCGTCGCCAGGCAGGCGCCGCTCAGCCGGGCCTGTCGCAGGACAGTGTGGAGGGTCAGCGCCTGCTGCTGCGCCGCGGCGCACGTGACATTGCCCAGGCACTGAGCCTGGAAGTGGTGACGCTGATGGTGGAAAACATGGCGCAGGATGTGCGTCTGTTGGAGCCGGTGCGTCAGCTCATCCGCCGGCTGGAGCCCGCCTTGCTGCGTCTGGCACTGGTGGACCAGCGTTTTTTTACCGATAAGCAGCACCCGGCACGTCGCCTGCTGCAGGAGCTGACCCATCGCAGCATGGCCTTCGAGTCGCTCTCGGCCCGGGGCTTTGACGACTTTGTGCAAGGCCTGCAACGCACGCTGTCACCTCTGTTCAGTGCGCCGATTGAGAGTGCCGAGGTGTTTGAGCAGCAGCTCGGCCGCTTGCAGCAGCATTGGAGCGACGACGCGCGCCCGACGGAGAAGGGGCGCGATGCCGCAGTCCAAGCGCTGCAGCATGCCGAAGCACGCAATCTGCTCGCAGAAGGAATTGCCAAGGGCATAGAAAACCATCCCGACGCGGCCAGCGTGCCGACCGTGGTCATTGACTTCCTGTGCGGCCCCTGGGCCCAGGTGCTGGCACAGGTGCGCATCACCCAGGGAGTGGGCTCGGCTGCGGACGAAAAGTTCGGGGCGCTGATTCCCGCGCTGTTGTGGAGCGCGCATCCGGAGCTGGCCCGTGGCAATCCGGCCCAGCTGACCCGATTGCTGCCCCGCTTGCTGGCGACCCTGCGCGAAGGGCTTGACACCATTCACTATCCAGGCACCGGCACCAGCGTGTTTCTGGAGGCCTTGATGGCCATCCACCAGAAGGCCTTCCACGCGGCCCAGGCAACGCCAGCGCCCGAGGTGCAGACGCGCTTGCCCCAGGCCGCAGCACGACCGCGTCCGGTGGCGGATGGCAATCCGTGGCTAGGTCCGCAAGAAGCCCTGGCGTCCAACTTTATGGAGTTGCCGGAAAGCGTGCTGCCGCTGCACCCGCAACTGGCACCGGATCTGCTGTCCTGGGAGGTCGCAGCGAGTGACGTGGAATTGCCTTTGGGTACGTGGGTCGAGCTGTGGCTCAAGGACCAATGGGTGCGTACCCAGCTAACCTGGGCCAGCCCGCATGGCACGCTGTACCTGTTTACCGGTGCCTTCGGCACGACGCAATCCATTTCACGGCGCATGCGTGACAAGATGCTGGCCCAGGGCAAGCTGCGCCTGATCTCGGGTCGGCCACTGGATGAGGGCGCGTTGGACGCCGTGGCCCAGGCCGCCATGCGCAACAGCCTGGACCGCCTGCCCTAGCCGCGACCGGCAATAATGGCTGTTCTTTGGGAATGAATTTTGGCATCATCCAAAGGCCCGGTTCCTTGGAATTCAATACATGCATGTGGGGGAATTTGATTTGCGCGAAGGCCTAGCTGAGATCCTTTTATACGCCAGCATTCCCTTGGTCTTCGCCACGGTCTTTGTGCTGGTGGTTTTGGGCCTGCAGTGGGTGCAGCGTAGGCAATGGTCGGACCAGTCCCGTCGCATTTTTCTATACCGCGGGCCGCTGAGCATTGCGCTGCTGGTGATGGGCACGGGTTTGGCCTTTACGGTGTACCACGCGGACGCTGGGCGACTGGCCTTGCACGAAGAGGGACAGACCCATTTTCTGGAACGTGCCGATCATGTGGACGCCACCCTGACTGCCAGATTTACCGATCTGGACCGTTTGCTCCATGGCGTCAGCGCCATGGTCCTGAGCCGCCCCGATATCACTGCGGCGGACTTCAGAAGCTATGCCCGTGCCGCTGAGCTGGGTTCTGCCTTTGACGGTGTGCGGGGCGTGGGCTACGTCGCACGCAAGTTGCAAGACTCAGGCGCTCATCCTGACCTGTTGGTGGTCGCTTATTTGGAGCCCGCAGGCGTCAATGCAGATGTGCTGGGCCGAAATATAGGCGCCAATCCGATGCAGCGCGCGGCCGCCGAAGCGGCTATGCGCTCGGGCCAGGCCGCGTTGGTGCGCTCCAACCCCCTGCAGGCCGGTTCGGCAGACTTTTTGTACCTGGTGCCGGTGTACCGCGAGGGCAGCGTGCCAGTCACCGAAGAGGAGCGTGTGCAGGCGCTGCGTGGCTGGGCCTTTGCGCCGCTGCGGCTGGCTGAATTGGCGGCAGATGACAAGCTGCTGGACCCCGGACAGATCAACTTCCAACTGTTCGACAGACCGGAGCTGGATGCAGCATCTCTGGTTTACGACAGCGTCTTGCCTGGCGACGCGAACACGGCCCCGACCGACCGACTGCGCGCGGTCTCTGGCAGCTATTCGGTGGTCCGGCCGGTGTTGCTGGCCGATCAGGTGTTCTATGTGCGCAGCAACTCCACCGCGGCTTTCGACGCGGCCTTTCATTCGCGCGACCACCTGAGTGGCGCGCTGCTGGGCTCGAGCCTGAGCGTGCTGTTGGCCATGGTGCTGTGGCTGCTGATGGCTGGGCGCAAGCGTGCCCTGGAGCTGGCCAGCGCAATGACCAGTGAACTGGAGCGCTTGGCCATGGTGGCGCGGCGCACCTCCAATGCGGTTTACTTTACCGACACCGAGTGGCGCATTACCTGGGTCAACGAAGGTTTTACCCGCATGTGCGGCTTCACGCCCGAAGACGCCCTGGGTCTGCGCCCGAGCCAACTGCTGCACAGCCCGCTGGGCGATCCCGATACGGGCGCCATTATTGATCTGCAAGCCGAGGCCGGTGAACGCGTCGAAATCCAGGTTCTGCAGCGCAGCAAGCAGGGGCAGGACTACTGGGCCGACCTGGAGGTGCTGCCGATACTCGCCGCCAATGGCCGCATCAGTGGCTACCTGTCGGTGCAAAGCGACATCACCGAAGTGGTACGGGCCAAGGCGGCGCTGCAGGTCGAGAAGGAGCGGACAGAGAACATCCTGTCGGGCACGCTGGTGGGCACCTGGGAAAGCAATCTGCAGACCGGAGAGCAGCTTTGGAACGAGCGTTGGTCTACCATGCTGGGATTTTCCCGCGACGAAGTCCTACCTACCGCCGACGAGTTTTGGCACCAAAGGCTGCATCACGCCGACCTGGCGCGTTTCAATACGGCCACGGCAAATTGCATTATTGGCGCTACCGACCACTATTCCTGCGAGTTGCGGGCGCTGCGCAAGGATGGCAGCTGGATGTGGATACTGGCCCGCGCCAAGGTCATGACGCGCACCCGGGACGGCAGGGCGGAGTGGATAGGGGGCATTCATACCGATATCACCGAGAGCAAGCAGGTGGAGCTTAGTTTGCGCGAGATGGAGGCTTTTCTGGACCGCGCCGGGCGCATTGCCAGTGTCGGAGCCTGGCAGATTGATCTGCGTACACGCGAGGTTCTGTTCAGCGCGCAGACCTGCGCCATACACGGCATGGCGCCTGACTTCCGCCCCACCGAGAAGGTGGCCCTGAGTTTTTATCCCCGAGCCGACCGTCGGCGCCTGCGCGATGCGGTGCGCAAAGCGGAGCAGGACGGCACGCCCTGGGACATGGTGGTGGAGTTCATCAACGCGCAGGGCCAGCAAAGTTGGGTGCGCATCTTTGGTGAGGTGAGCTTTGACGACAACGGGCCAGAGCGTCTGGTGGGCGCATTCCAGGATGTCACCAAGGTGCATCTGGCCCAGCTCGAAGTGGAGCGAAGCGGTGCCGAACTGGGCGGGCAGCAAAGGCGCTTGCAGGCCATTCTGGAAGGCACCCACGTGGGCACCTGGGAATGGAATGTGCATACCGGCGAGAGCATTTACAACGACCAGTATGTGGCCATGCTGGGCTACACGCTCGAAGAGCTGGAGCCGTTGGGTTACAACACCTGGGCGCGACTGGTGCATCCGGAAGATTTGGTGGCTAGCGCCATCTGCATGCAGGAGCATTTGCGCGGCGAGCGACCCGTGTATGAAATGGAAGTGCGCATGCGGCACAAATTAGGGCACTGGCTCTGGGTGCTGGGCAGGGGCAAGCTGACCAAGAGCCAGGACGATGGCGATGCGCTGTGGGTGTATGGCACGCACATGGATATTACCGAACGCAAGCAGGCGGAGCAGCAGCTGGCGCAAACCACGTCCACCCTGCAAAACGTGCTCGACTCCGCCACTGCGGTGGGGGTGGTGAGTCTGGGGCTGGATCAGCGCATTCAGGTTTTTAACAAGGGTGCGGAAAATCTGCTTGGATTCGACGCCGATGAGCTGATTGGCCGGCACAGTGCCGAGCTCTTTTTCGAGCCCTCCGAACTCGCTGCCTTGAGTGAAACCCTGGAACTGGTCTGGGGCCATGCACCGAATCCGCAGGAGGTCTTTGAGCATGTGCTGCACATTCGCGAAGCACAGGAATGGACGCTGCTGCGCAAGAACGGTTCGCGCTTCAAGGCCAGCCTGATCTTTTCGCCCATGGTCGACGAGGGCGGTGCCTTGGTGGGCAATTTGTGCATGATTTACGACGTCTCGCGCCAGAAGGAGTATGAAGCTTCGTTGCGCGAAGCCATGCGCCTGGCCGAGCAGTCTAGTGTGTCCAAGAGCCAGTTTCTGGCCAATATGAGCCACGAAATCCGCACCCCCATGAATGCCATCCTGGGCATGTTGCAACTGCTGCGCAACACCGCGCTGCACAGCAACCAGCGCGACTATGCCGAAAAGGCGGCCGGCGCGGCGCGCTCCCTGCTGGGGCTGCTCAACGACATCCTGGATTTTTCCAAGGTCGAAGCCGGCAAGATGCAGCTCGATCCCGAGCCCTTCCTGGTCGAGCGACTGCTGGCGGATCTGTCGGTCATCCTGTCATCGAATCTGGGCTCCAAGAATGTGGATCTGGTGTTTGACGTGGACCCGGCCATTCCGCCCGAGTTGGTTGGCGACGCCATGCGGCTCAAGCAAGTCCTGATCAATCTGGGCGGCAATGCCGTCAAGTTCACCGAGACCGGGCAGGTCGTGATTCGCTGGACGCTGGTGGCGCGCACCCCTGAGCGGGTCATGCTGACAGTGGCGGTGGTGGACTCGGGCATTGGCATTGCGCCAGAAAACCAGGAACGCATTTTTACCGCCTTTACCCAGGCCGAGGCCAACACCACGCGCCGCTTTGGCGGCACCGGCCTGGGGCTGGTGATTTCTACGCGTCTGATCCGTCTGATGGGCGGCGAGTTGCAGCTCAGCAGCGTGGTGGACCAGGGCAGCTGCTTTAGCTTCACCATCGAACTCGGCGTCACCCAGTTTTCGCCGCTGCCAGTCCTGCCAGGGCAGGGGCCGGCGCCGGTGCGCGCCATGCTGGTGGACGACAACCCGCAGGCCCTGGCCACCAGCACGGCCTTGATGCAATCGCTGGGCTGGGAGGTCACGGCGGCGGCCTCGGGCGAGCAGGCGCTGGCGCGTATCAAGGCGCTGCTGGATGCGCACCAAGCGCTGCCCGATGCCCTGTTTGTGGACTGGCAAATGCCCGGCATGGACGGTTGGGAGACCTTGCGCAATGTGCGCCGCCTGTGCGCCACGACCAAGCCCCCGCTGCTGATCCTGCTGAGCCGACAAAGCCGCGACGCCTTGGCCCAGCGCACCGACCGCGAACAAGAATTGCTCAACGGCTTCATGGTCAAGCCGTTCACGGCTTCCATGTTTGAGCGCAGCTTGGAGCAGGCGCGGGATGGATCGTCCACGCAGGAGAGTCCGTTGCGGATCCTGGCGCCGCGCCTGGCCGGCATGCGCGTGCTGTTGGTGGAAGACAACCCCATCAACCAGCAAGTGGCGCAGGAGCTGCTGGCTGCCGAGGGTGCTCTGGTCACCCTGGCCGACAACGGTCGGCTCGGTGTGGATGCCGTTCACAGCGCTTCCCCGGCCTTTGATGCCGTGCTGATGGACCTGCAAATGCCGGTGATGGATGGTTTGCGCGCCACCCGGCTGTTGCGCGCTAACCCGCGCTGGGCCCAGTTGCCGGTGATCGCGATGACTGCCAATGCCATGAGCTCGGACCGGGACGAATGTCTGGCCGCCGGCATGAACGACCATGTGGGCAAGCCCTTTGACATCAACCGCCTGGTGCAAACGCTGATTCAGCACACCCGCTGGGAAGCACAGCCCGCAACCACTTTGGCCCGCCCTGGGCCGCTGTCGGAAGCTTTGGCCATGCCGGCTGCCATCCGTTGGCCGGCGGGCATCGATGGCGAGACGGCGCTGGCACGTATGGGCGGCAATGCCGCCCTGTTGCAGCGCTCCATGGTGGCCTTTGTCGGCGACGCCGAGCGTCTGCAACAGCGGCTTGAACAGGCGCTGCAAATCGGCGATCTGGAGCAGGCACAGCGTGAGCTGCATGCGTTCAAGGGCCTGTCGGCCACCATGGGCGTACGCTCCCTGTCCGAACTTGCGGCCCGGGCGGAAAAACTGGTGCAGCTTCCCGAACGCCTGCCCGAGTACCAGGTGCTGGTGCTGCAGCTCTGGGAACGCCTGGCGTTTTTTCTGCCGGAGCTGGAAAGCGCCGCTGCCGCCTTGACGCCGGTTCAGGACGCTACGCTGTCGGCACAGCGCCAGACGCTGGGTGCGTCCGACATGCAGCAGCTCAAGGACTTGCTGCTGGCGCTGCAGGCGTCCGACATGGCGGCCATGGAAATGCACGCCAGTCTGCGCCAGGGACAGGACGAGTCGCTAGCCGCTACCATGGAGCCTCTGGATACGGCCATGTCGGATCTGGAATTCGAAGAAGCCGCGCTGGCCTGCGAAAGTCTGGTGCGGCAGTTTGAAACAACACCTGGCCTATCCAATACATGACGAGCAACGCGATGCAAACCGGCGGTAGCCCCGCCCGCCTTAAGGTTCTGGTGGCTGAGGACAACATCATCAACCAGCGCCTGATCGTCGGTCTGCTGACCAGTCTGGGACATACCGGCATGGTGGTCAGCGACGGCGAAAAGGCGCTGAAGTGCCTGGCCAAGATGAAGGTGGATCTGGTCCTGATGGATGTGATGATGCCCAATATGGACGGCATACAGGCGCTGACTGCAATCCGGGCCCAGGAGGCCGTGGAGGGTGGACATCTGCCGGTCATCATGGCCACCTCGCACGATGAGCCGGGGGAGGCTGCGCGTTACAAGCGGGTGGGCGCGGATGGCTATTTGGCCAAGCCGCTGGATTTGGATCGATTAAAGTCCGAGATGGGGCGTGTTTTAGCGCTACGCTAAGGCCTGTAGCGCCCCCCCACCCCTGGAGTTCCTCACATCGCCATGCGTCTTGAATCCCCCCCCCGCAACGTCAGCACATTCTTAGGCCCCGGGGTGGCGCTGATGCAGCGTCTGCGCATGCCGGTCAAGCTGACGACCATGGCTTGCATGCTCGGTCTGCCGCTGGTGGTGGTGAGCTATTTGCTGCTGTCCACGCTGTTTGACGAGTATGTGACAGCGCGCAACGAGCTGTTTGGCGCGCAGGCGCTGGAGCGGGTAAGCGATGTGCTGACCGATGTGCAGCAATTGCGCAGTGCAGCCACGCTGGTGGGAAGTCGTGGCGCTACCACGGCCGCCGCAGCAGAAAAGCTGAAGATCGATCAGGCCGCGGTGGACGCCTGGATCCAGCAACATCCGGGCATGCGCTGGGCCGACAACTGGGCGCAGCTGCAGTCCGCATTGCAGGGTTTCCAAGCGCCGCTGTCAGACGGGCAGCGTGCCGGCGCCTATGACGCCAATACGGCTGCCATCACCGGCCTGCGCAAACTCGTGGGCCTGATTGGCGAGGAGTCCGCCCTGGTGCTGGATCCGCTGGCACCCAGCTATTTCCTGCAAGATATTTTGACCCAGCGCGCCATCGTCTGGATCGAATCGGTCAGCAGGCTGCGCACCATGGCCGAGGTCTGGTTGGTGCAGGCAGCCGACAGGCAAGCCCATGCCGATGCGCTGATTGGCATGGCCAATCTGTTGGACACCCATGCCGAGGCCATTGCCTATAACCTGGATGCCATGGAGCGTGCGGGCGTGCACGAACTGCCTGCCGGAGCACGCGAGGCGCTGGTCACCAGTGCGGCCTTTTCCGCCCAGGTGCGCGCTTTGGTGGGCAAGGACAGCACGCCGCAGGCGCTGGCCGGACTGATGGCGGCCGGCGACCAACTGCTGCAAAGCGGGCGTATGTTCCGCAAGGATGCGTCGGATACGCTTGGCAACTTGTTGCAGCTGCGCCAGGATAAGGCCTTTATGCAGGCCACGGCCCTGGGTGGCCTGTCGGTGCTCCTGCTGCTGCTGGTGATCTACCTGATCCTGTGCTTCTCGGTGGCCACGGTGCGCAGCATTCGCGCCCTCAATATGGCCATCTCCGAGGGAACGCGCGGCAATCTAGCGGTGCATGTGCAGGTGCCGGGCAGCGACGAGTTGGCGATGATCAGCAAGGAGTTCGAGAACATGCTCAATGTGCTCTCGACTCTGGTGGCCGATGTGCGCAGCGCCTCCAGCATGGTCACGCATGTGGGCGCGCAACTGGTGGAAGACGGGCATTCGCTGTCCGAGCGCACCCAGGCCCAGGCGGTGAGCCTGGAGGAGGCAGCCTCCAATGTCGGTCAGGTAAGCGACACCGTGGCCCGCAACTCAGAGGCGGCGCAGGAGGTCAGCCTGATGACCAAGAGCCTGCATGCCGAGGCCGGCAATGCCAGCAGCATGATGAGCAAGACCGTGAATGGCATGGCCGCCTTGCGCACCACCTCCGAGCGCATGCGCGAAATTATTGGCACCATCGATGGCATCGCCTTTCAGACCAATTTGCTGGCGCTCAATGCGGCGGTGGAGGCAGCGCGTGCCGGTGAGCAGGGTAAGGGCTTTGCGGTGGTGGCGTCCGAGGTGCGCAACCTGGCGCGCCGCAGCCAGGGCGCTGCGGGTGAGGTGCGCAGCCTGATTGCCGAGTCGGCTTCGCGGGTGACCGATACGGTGCAGGAGATCGAGGCGGTCAGCAAACTCATGACCAGCCTGGTCACCGGCATTTCAGAGATTGCCTTCAACGTGGAGTCCATGGCCGATGGCAGCACCAAGCAGAGCATTGCGCTGTCCGAGGTGGTGCAGGCGGTGGGCGACCTAGATCGCGTGACGATTGAAAACTCGGGTCTGGTGGACCGCACCTCGCACCGCTCCAGTCGCTTGATGCAGCGCTCACGCCAGCTTGAAAGCGCGGTGACCTTTATCCAGCTGCGCCAAGGTACGGCCGACGAGGCCCTGACCCTGGCCACCAAGGGCCATGAGATGGTCGAGGCGATCGGCTTTGATGCGGCATTCAAGATATTCCACGACAAGCATGGCGGTTTTGTCGACCGCGACCTCTACGTTTTTGTGTTTGACCGCCGGGGCGTTTACCGCGTCATGGGTGCGGACATCAATCGGGTCGGCAGCAGTCTGTTCGATGCGCAGGGTCTGGACGCCCAGCAGCTGCTGGACGATGCCTGGTACCGGGTGGAGCAGGGCGGCGGCTGGGTCGAATACAACATCATCAACCTGGTCACAGGCGATGTGCGCGGCAAATCATCCTATGTGCTGCCGCTCACCGACGACCTGCTGATTGGCTGCGGTGCCTACCGCAGCGCCCTGTCCGACGTCGATACCAAACTCGGGGGCTGATCGGGTAGGGTCGGCCGGGCGCGGCGTGGCCCTTACAGAGGATGTTCCGCGTAGAACTTGCCGCCGTGGTAGAGCAGGGGTGAGGCGCCTTCTCTGTGGACGCAGCGCTCCACCTCACCGACAAAAATCACGTGGTCGCCTTCTTCGTAGCGGCTGCGGTTAAAGCACTCGAAGGTGGCAGCAGCGCCGTCCAGCAGCGGGGCACCTGCCACGCCCAAGTGGTAAGCCACACCGGCAAACTTGTCCACGCCCTTGGTGGCAAATTGCATCGCCAGGTCCTGCTGGTCGGCGCTCAGAATGTTGATGGCGTAGTGCGAGCCGGTGCTAAAGGCTTCCATGGACGCGGCCGATTGGGCCAGGCTCCAGAGCACCAGCGGTGGCGACATGGAAACCGAGTTGAAGGAGTTGGCCGTCAGACCTACCAGATCGCCATTGGCAGTGCGCGCGGTGACGATGGTGACGCCGGTGGCGAACATGCCAAGGGCGGTACGAAACTCGGTTTTGGAAAAGGCCGGTGGGTGGGCCTTGAGTGGCCGGTTGGTAGTCAACATGGCTTGAATTTAACCCAGATCGGTTTGGATTCGTTTTGAAGTGGTTTTTTACTCCCCCATCCCCCAACCCC
>CAIMZI010000054.1 GCA_903845935.1 uncultured beta proteobacterium
GCAATTTCTGGCGGTGGGGCAAAACGGCGCGAGCTATACCAGCCTGGACGGCCTGACCTGGACGGTTCCTGTACCTGTAACAGCAGGTTCAAAACTGCCCACCAGCACCACCTTGTACAGCATTTTTGGCTCGGCCAGCAAATACTTGGGTGTTGGCCTAGCGGGCGCCAACTTCTCCTCCATCAACTAAGCGTGATCGCGCCGGACCCGGGTCCGGCTCAGACGTGAAAAAGGCCTCGAATCGAGGCCTTTTTACTTGGTGCTATGACCCAACTACTGTGCTGCTGCCTTCTTGTGCTTGGCCTTGTGGTGGTGCTTCACCACATGGGCCTTTTTATGGCCGTGCTTCTTGGCGGGTGCGGTTTGCGCCATGGTGGCACCGGCAAAGGCAAACATCATCACGGCAACCATCAAAGACTTCAACTTCATCATTCACTCCAAATTTTTAAATAGAAAAACTTCCCGGCAGGGATCGTAGCACGGGCCTGTGGTGGCAAAGCATCAGGGCAGCCAGTCCAGCGCGTGCATGTACTCTTGCTGCACCATCAGCGCATCCCAGGCTATGGCGCCCTGGCGCGGCAACAGGGAGCGGCGACGCAGCTCGCTGGCCTCCGAGGCCTGCCATTGGCCCTTCAGCTGGGCCTCGGTCAGCCCGGCAATCAGTTCGTCAATTGCCAGACCGCCGCCTTCGCTGCTGGCCAGCGACTGGTTGCACAACAGCACCATGTCGCAACCCGCCTGCAGCGCTTCGACTGCGGCCTGGCTGTAACTGAGCTTCTGGCCATCGAGCACGCGGGCGCCGGCCATGGACAGATCGTCGCTAAAGATGGCGCCGGTATAGCCCAACTGTCCCCGCAAAATCTCGTTCAACCACTTGGCAGAAAACCCGGCCGGGCGGCTGTCCACCTTGGGATAGATCACATGCGCGGGCATGACGCTACTCAGACTGGTGCTGAGCCAGCGATAGGGCGCGGCATCGTCAGCCAAAATCGCCTTGAGGCTGCGCCTATCCACGGGAATATCGGTATGGGAATCGGCCTTGACAAAGCCGTGGCCGGGAAAGTGTTTGCCGCAATTCGCCATGCCGCTTTGCAGCAGACCTTGCATCACGCTCTTGGCCAAGAGACTCACCACGCGCGGATCACGCGCAAAGGCGCGGTCGCCAATCACGCCGCTGGCGCCGTAATCCAGATCCAGCACCGGGGTAAAGCTCAGATCCACGCCGCAGGCGCGCAGCTCGGCGCCGAGCACATAGCCGCAGGCCGTGGCCGCGTTGGTGGCATCCATCGGACCGGCATGGGTCTTTGCCTTGGGCTCGGCCAACCACATTTCGCCCAGGGCGCGCATGGGCGGCAGATGGGTGAAGCCATCGGTCTTGAAGCGCTGTACCCGGCCCCCCTCGTGGTCCACGCTGATCAGCAGATCCGGCCTGAGCTTCTTGATGCTGCGACACAGGGCGGTGAGCTGCTGGCGGTCCTGCCAGTTGCGGGCAAACAGAATCAAGCCGCCCACCAGAGGGTGCTTGAGGCGTTCACAGTCTAGCTTGGTGAGAGACAGACCGGCGATATCGATGATGAGCGGTGCGTGCAAGTTCATGGCGTGGAAGGCTGGAATGGATGGAGGTTTATTTCGCGCTATCGCCCGGGCTCTCCACCACGCAAAAGCTGGCGGCGTAGTCGGTCTCATCGGTCACGCTGACATGGGCCTGCAGGCCGCGCGCCTCGAACCAGTCCTTGAGCACGCCATGCAGCACGATGATGGGCTTGCCGCTGCGCTCGTTGGCAATCTCGCACAGCTTCCATGTCATGGGCATGCGCATGCCCAGACCAATCGCCTTGCTGAACGCCTCCTTGGCGCTGAAGCGGGTGGCCAGGTAACGGATGCCGCGCTCGGGCCAACGCGCACTGCGCACCTGCCAGGTCTTGAATTCGGCATCACTGAGCACCTTGGCGGCAAAGCGCTCGCCGTGGCGCGCAAGGCTCTCCCTGATGCGACGCACATCGCAGATGTCGGTGCCAATGCCGTACATCATGCTTGCAGGCAGCGCAGATAAGCCTCGACCGTGGCTGCATAGCCCAGCTCTAGGGCGTCGGCAATCAGTGCGTGACCGATGGATACTTCGCTGATACCGGGCACCTGTTGCACAAAGGCTGGCAAATTATCGCGGTTCAGGTCATGGCCGGCGTTGACGCCAAGACCGGCATCCAGCGCGGCCTGCGCGGCCTTGGCAAAGCGCAGCAACTGCGCACCCTGATCGGAAGTACCCCAAGCCGCTGCATAGGGCTCGGTATAGAGCTCGACGCGGTCGGCACCCACGTCTTTGGCCGCCTGCATCGCACCAGGGTCTGCGTCCATAAACAGGCTGACACGCAGACCCAAGGCATGGGCCTGGGCTATCAAGGCGCGCAGGCGTTCGGCATCCTCCGGAAAACTCCAGCCATGGTCGCTGGTGAACTGGCCTTCGCCATCGGGCACAAAGGTTACCTGATGCACCGGCAGCTTGCGCGCACGCAAATCGGCCACGCAGTCCATCAGGTTGTGAAACGGGTTTCCTTCGACATTGAATTCGCGCTCTGGCCAGGCCTTCAGCAGCTCGGCCAGCTCGATCACGTCGTCGGCCCGGATATGGCGTGCATCCGGGCGCGGATGTACGGTAATTCCCGCAGCACCGGCCTCTAGGCACAAGGTGGCGGCGCGCGTGACGCTGGGAATGCCCAGGTGGCGCGTGTTGCGCACCAGGGCTACCTTGTTGAGGTTGACGGATAGATTGGTGGTGCCGGATTTCATAGTGCCTGTATGTCCATCATCATTTGCCGTGAGCGCAGCGTCTTGACCCCGCAATGGTAGTGCAGCAGCTGGCGCAACTGCGGCTTGAGCTCGGACATCATCTCGGCGCAGGCTCTGAGCGTGGTGGTAAACGGTGCATCAACCTGCACCGCAGCCTGCAGCCGCGTCCAATGCGCGCCACTCAAGGCACCGCGCTCGTCGTCCTGCGCCTGGCGCAGCCCGCCCTCGGGCACCAGGGTGTAGCGTGTGTCGTCTGCCAAGGCACCCAAGGTCAGCGTCTGCTGGTCGAGTTGCGGCAGAAAGCCGATCTCGCGCAGCAGCAGCAGCTCCCAGGTGCGCAAGGCGGCCTGCAGCACCTCGCCATGCTCGCTGGCGATGATTTGCACGACGCGGGAATAAATGTCGAACAAATGCGGATGCGGGTCGTCGCGCGCCAACAGGGTCAGCAGCAGCTCGTTGAGGTAATAGCCCGACAACAGCGCGTCACCGGTGGGCATCACATGGCCGCCCTGCCATTCGGCGCTCTTGAGGCTGCGGATTTCGGCCTCGCCGCCAAAGGCCAGATGCAATGGCTGCATGGGCAGGAGGATGGGCCTGAAGCTGGACGTGGGCCGCTTGGCGCCCTTGGCCACCAGCGCAATGCGCCCATGGTTGCGAGTAAACACCTCCAGAATCAGGCTAGCCTCGCTCCAGTCGTAGCGATGCAGCACATAGGCCGGCTCGTCTGTGAATTTGCGGGTAGCCACTTACTCATTCATAACCAAAGGAACGCACCCGCGCCGCGTCGTCTGCCCAGCCGGAGCGCACCTTGACCCAGAGCTCAAGAAACACCTTGGCATCGGCCAGCTTTTCCAGCTCCACGCGGGTTTCCATGCCGATGCGCTTGATACGCTCGCCCTTGTCGCCGATCACCATGGCCTTGTGGCCGTCGCGCTCGACCACGATGGTGGCGGCAATGCGCAGCAAGCGCTTCTGGCCCTTGCGCGCCGGTGGTTCTTCTTCAAACTTGTCGATGACAACCGTCGAGGTGTAGGGCAGCTCGTCTCCGGTCAGGCGGAACAACTTTTCGCGCACCAACTCGCTGGCCAGGAATTTCTCGCTGCGGTCGGTCAGCTCGTCCTCGCCATACCACCAGGCCTGCTCGGGCAAAAACCGCTCGCACACGCCCAACAATCGCTCCACATCCTTGGGCGACTTGGCCGACATCGGCACAAATTCGGCAAAGCTATGCTTTTGCTGCATCTCCTGCAGCCAGGGTGCAATGTCGCCGCGGCGGTGCACGTTATCGAGCTTGTTGGCAACCAGGATGGTCGGAATGTCCTTGCCTAAAAGCGCCAACACGCGGGCGTCGGCCGGGGTGAAGCTACCGGCTTCGACCACCAGCAGAATCAGGTCCACATCGTTGACTGCGCCCTGCACGGTTTTGTTGAGCGACTTGTTCAGCGCATTGCCATGCAGGGTCTGAAAACCGGGCGTGTCGACGAACACAAACTGCGTCGCGCCCTGGGTGTGCATGCCGGTGATGCGGTGGCGCGTGGTCTGCGCCTTGCGCGAGGTGATGCTGATCTTTTGGCCGACCAGTGCGTTCAAGAGCGTGGACTTGCCGACATTGGGCTTGCCGACAATCGCCACCAGACCGCAGCGCTGACCTTCTGCCACCGTGCCGGGTTCAGTCAGGCGCGGCGTGCTTTTGAGCAGACCTTGCAGCATGGCGTCCAGGTCGGGTTGCTCGTCTTTGTCATCGACAGCGTCGGCCGGACGTTCCACCGGCTTCTTCACAGCCTTGGCGGCAGGCACCGGCTTGCGAACCGCTTGCGCCTGCACCGCAGGCTTTTGCTTTTGCGGCTTGGCAGCCAGCTTCTCGGCCTTGGTGGGAGTCTTGAATACGGCTTGGGGGGGAGTCTTTTTAGAGGCAGTTGTCATGTTGGGTATTTTGATTTAAGGGTTTGCAACATGGCTGTCGCCGCAGCCTGCTCGCCGGCACGGCGCGAACCGCCAATGCCACGTTCAGCCAAACGGAATTCCGGGATTTCACACTCCACGTCAAAGCTTTGCTTATGCGCCGCACCCAGGGTGGCCACCACCTTGTAGGCCGGCAGCTTCATCTTGCGCCCCTGCAGCCATTCCTGCAACTCGGTTTTGGGGTCCTTGCCAATGGCGTCCATTTGCGGATTAATGGCCACATCGTCAAACAAGCGATGAACCAAGTCCTGTGCCTTGGAAAAGCCAGCGTCCAGGTAAACGGCGCCAATCAGCGCCTCCAGGGCATCGGCCAGGATCGAGGGGCGTTTCTGGCCGCCGGAACGCATTTCGCCCTCACCCAGGCGCAGCAGCTCGGGCAGGCCCAGGGTCACGGCGAGTTGATGCAAGGTTTCCTGCTTGACCAAATTGGCCCGTACGCGGGACAGATCACCCTCGGGCAGGCTGTCCAGGCGGGCATAAAGCAGGCCGGATATGGCCAGGCCCAGCACCGAGTCGCCCAAAAATTCCAGCCGCTCGTAATGGTCCGCCGAGAAGCTGCGATGGGTCAGTGCGCGGGTCAGCAACGAGGGATTGGAGAATTCATGTTGCAAGCGGCGCTGCAACTCCTTGAGACTGTTCGCCACTTATTTGGATCGACCTTCGTACTTCAATGTGAGGTAGGCCGGGCCTACCAGATGAATTTCGCGCTCGTAAGCAAAGGCCACCACCACCTTGTCGCCCTGCTTGCTGATGTCCAGATCCTTGCTGGCAATCGATTTGATATCGTCAATGGTGGACGCCTTGTCAAATACCGCCCGAATTTCAGCAGGCGTTTGTCCATCCAGAGCGGCCTTTTGTACCGCCTTCTGCACCGCCATGAACTCGATGGCCGTGGGGAATATCTGGGCCAACACCACCGCTGCCATGGCAATCAGGGAAGCCACAAACACCAGTCCGACAAAGGAGATCCCGCGTTGCCTAGACTTGCTTTGAAACGACATGGTGTTGCTCCCGATCCCTGTCAATTGAAGAAACCAATGCGCTTGATATTACTGAAATTCATCCAGACAAAGATGGCCTTGCCCACGATATTGGCATCCGGCACAAAGCCCCAGTAGCGAGAGTCCATGGAATTATCGCGGTTGTCACCCATCATGAAATACTGCCCCTCGGGCACCTTACAGGTCACACCTTCAATGGTGTAGTTGCAGCCTTCATGGCCCGCGAACTTGTCGGCACCGGGCACAAAGGCGGGCCTGTCATCATCGTTCAAGAGGCGGTGCTTTTTGTCACCCAACACCTCTTCATACTGCTTGAAGTAGCGCATGGCGTCTTCATCAAAAAACTCCGGCACGGCGGTGGTCGGCTGCACCTGGCCGTTGATCGTCAGACGCTTGTTCAAATAGGCCACGGTATCCCCGGGCAGGCCCACCACGCGCTTGATGTAGTCCAGGCTAGGCTTGGGGGGGTAGCGAAACACCATGACATCGCCGCGCTGGGGCTTGTTGCCCTCGGTGATCTTGAGGTTGATCACCGGCAGACGCAGACCATAGGTGAACTTGTTCACCAGGATGAGATCCCCCACCAGCAAAGTTGGAATCATGGAGCCGGAAGGAATCTTGAAGGGCTCGAACAAAAAGGAACGCAACAAAAACACCGTGATAATCACCGGGAACAGCCCCGCTGTCCAATCCAGCCACCAGGGCTGCATGTAGAGCTTGACCTTGGCCTCGGTGATATCGCCATCCACCTGGGCAATGCCCATGTTGGCGAGCTCGGCACGGCGCTGTATGTCGTTGGCTTCCAGCGCAGCCACGGCGGCCGCGCGGCGTGGCAAAAAGTAAAAGCGCTCGGCCAGCCAATAGGCACCCGTGACCACGGAGGCCAAAAACAGCAGCAGGGCAAAGTTGCCCTCTACCAGACCGAAGTACCACGAGGCGGCATACGCCACAAAGGCGCCAAGAATGACAGAGGTCAGGGCTTGCATCAATCTTCCACCTGCAGAATAGCCAGGAAGGCTTCCTGGGGAACTTCAACCGAACCGATTTGCTTCATGCGTTTCTTGCCTGCTTTTTGTTTTTCAAGGAGCTTCTTCTTGCGCGAAATATCGCCGCCATAGCACTTGGCGAGCACGTTCTTGCGCAAGGCCTTGATTGTCTCACGGGCAATGATGTTGGCGCCAATGGCGGCCTGGATCGCCACGTCATACATCTGGCGCGAAATGATTTCGCGCATCTTGGCCACCACCGCGCGGCCCCGGTACTGCGACTGCGAGCGGTGCAGCATGATGGACAGGGCGTCCACCTTTTCAGCATTGAGCAGAATGTCGACCTTGACCACATCGGCCGCTCGATATTCCTTGAACTCGTAGTCCATGGAGGCGTAACCGCGACTCACGCTCTTGAGCTTGTCGAAAAAGTCCAGCACGATTTCGGCCAGCGGCATTTCGTAGGTCAGCACCACTTGGCGGCCCTTGTAGGCCATGTTCATTTGCACGCCGCGCTTCTGATTGGCCAGCGTCATCACCACGCCCACATATTCCTGCGGCATGTAAAGATGCACGGTGACGATAGGTTCGCGAATTTCAGCGGTGCGCCCCACCTCTGGCATCTTGGAGGGATTCTCGACCATGATGACCTCGCCATCGTTCTTCATCACCTGGTAGACCACGCTGGGGGCGGTGGTGATCAGGTCCTGGTCGAACTCTCGCTCCAGCCGTTCCTGCACAATTTCCATGTGCAACAGGCCCAGAAAACCGCAGCGAAAGCCAAAGCCCAGCGCCTGCGACACCTCGGGCTCGTAATGCAGCGAGGCATCGTTGAGCTTGAGTTTTTCCAGCGCGTCGCGCAGCGAATCGTATTCGCTGGCTTCGGTCGGATAGAGGCCGGCAAACACCTGGGGCTGGATTTCCTTGAAGCCCGGCAAGGCCTCGGTGGCGGTAAAGGCCGCACCACCGGTACCGAGCTTGATCAGGGTGACGGTGTCGCCCACCTTGGCCGCCTGCAACTCCTTGATGCCGGCAATGATGTAGCCCACCTCGCCCGCTTCGAGCGACTGGCGCGGCTCGTTGGCGGGCGTGAATACGCCCAGGTTGTCGGCGTTGTACATCGCACCAGAGGCCATCATCTTGATACGCTCGCCCTTGGCCAGGCGGCCATCCACCACGCGCACCAGCATCACCACGCCGACATAGCTGTCAAACCAGCTGTCGATGATCATGGCGCGCAACGGTCCCTCCGGATTGCCCCTGGGCGCGGGAATGCGGGCCACGATGGCTTCCAGAATGTCGTCAATGCCGATACCGGTCTTGGCCGAACAGGGGATGGCCTCGGTGGCATCGATGCCGATCACGTCTTCAATTTCGCTGCGCGCGTTGTCCAGGTCCGCATTGGGCAAGTCGATCTTGTTCAATACCGGCACCACCTCCACACCCAGCTCCAGGGCGGTGTAGCAATTGGCCACCGTTTGTGCCTCCACTCCTTGGCTGGCATCGACCACCAGCAAGGCACCTTCGCAGGCCGACAGGGAACGGCTGACCTCATAGGAAAAGTCCACATGGCCGGGCGTGTCAATCAGGTTGAGGTTGTAGACCTGACCGTCCTGTGCCTTGTATTTAAGCGATGCGGTCTGCGCCTTGATGGTGATTCCACGCTCTTTTTCGATGTCCATCGAGTCCAGAACCTGCGCTTCCATTTCACGCGCTTCCAGTCCACCACAGCGCTGTATCAAACGGTCCGCGAGCGTGGATTTGCCATGGTCAATATGGGCAATGATCGAAAAATTTCTGATGTGATTCATCAAGGGAGAGCTTCAAGTGATTGAATTAAAACGTTCAGGCAGAAAAAAGGGCGCGTCTGATTAGGACGCACCCTGAACCAACCATCTTTTTGGCAACTGCGAAAGTTGGAACTTCATTGTAGGCAAAAAGTACGGGGTTCACAGCCAAAAAATTTGAACAGGGGAGAGTTGCGAGTCCACAACAGAAAACTTGTACACAACTTATTCACAAAAAGGGCAATCTTCAAGCGCAAGCTGCGGGCAAACTGTGGATCGCCCAGGGCGTCGGCTGAAACTTCCCATAGGATGAACTGTTGGCCACGCTTTATGCTCACATCATGCTGGTACAGGGCGCCATTCTAACTAAATTGGACTAACCACATCGCCAGCCGGCCAGCCGCCGAGAATTGCCACCCGGGTTTGATAGGCCCCACACGCCGCTAGGGTATGGGGCAGTCGCTGCAAAGGGACTATTTCGCCACCTTCAGGATGGCGTACTGGGTCCACTCGCCACGTCGGAACAAGACGCTCAAGGCCTTGGATTTGTCGGCCTTGGTGAGGAGGGCTTCGAAATCCTTGACTCCTGACACCTCCACATTGCCGACTTGCAGAATCACATCGCCCTCGCGCAAACCAGCACGCGCGGCGGCATCCGTGGCAGCTTCCACACGCACGCCGCCCTTGATGCCCAGTTCTTTCTTTTGCGCCTCGCTCAGATCGGCAACGTTAAGCCCAAACGCCTGGGATGCAGCCGATGCCTTGGGCTTGGCTTCTTTTCCGACAGCGTGGGCAATCGGCTTGTCTGCTTCTATCTCGGCAATCAGCACCGTCAGCTCCCGGCTGGCGCCGCGCCGGAACACGGTGATGGTGCTCTTGGTCCCCGGTTTGGTGCCACCCACCATGCGCGGCAGATCGCTGGATTTTTCAATCGGCTTGCCATCGAATTTGGTAATGATGTCGCCGGCCTCCACACCGCCCTTTTCTGCCGGCGAGCCGGCCTCCACATTGCGCACCAGCGCACCCTGCGCCCGGCCCATGCCTATGGAATCGGCCACTTCCTTGCTGACCTGGTCAATCTGCACGCCGATGCGCCCGCGTGACACGCGTCCGCTGGCGCGCAGCTGGTCGCTGACACGGACCGCCTCGTCCATGGGAATGGCGAAGGAAATGCCCATGTAACCGCCCGAACGCGAATAGATCTGGCTGTTGATGCCGACCACCTCGCCGCGCATATTGATCAGTGGCCCACCCGAGTTGCCCGGATTGATGACCACATCGGTCTGGATAAAGGGCAGATAGTCGCCGGTGTCGCGTAGCTTGGCGCTGACGATGCCGGCCGTCACCGAGTTGTCCAGGCCAAACGGCGAGCCAATCGCCATCACCCATTCACCGACGCGCAACTTGCTGACATCGCCCACCTTCACTGCAGGCAGTCCGACCGCATCAATTTTCAGCAGCGCCACATCCGAGCGTTTGTCTTCGCCAATGATCTTGGCTTTGAACTCGCGCTTGTCGGTCAGGGTGACCAAGACCTCATCGGCGCCGTCCACCACATGGGCGTTGGTCATGATCAGGCCCTCAGAGCTCAGGATAAAACCCGAGCCTATGCCCTTGGTTTGCTCCTCTTCCTGCGGTGGCTGCTGGGGCTGGGCCTTGCGCGGCGCCTGCTTGGGCAGATTGGGAACGGGCAAGCCAAAGCGCCGGAACAGGTCCAGCATTTCCTCCTCGCCCGGTCCTCCTTGTGTAGACTGTATGGCCAGCTTTTCCGTGGTCCGAATATTGACCACTGAGGGGCCCACCTGCTCCACCAGATCGGTGAAATCGGGCAGCGTACGCAACTGAGCCTGTGCCGATGGCACAGCCACAAACGAAACCGCGGCGGACAGGGTCGCCACGGTCAGAACGGCGCGCAAGGCGCCCAACAAGCCAGCCTTCATGGTGAAGTTCCAATCATTTCAAAAAGTACGATGAAGCCAAAAAACAGTGTTTTGAATTGGGGGCGAATTTTGCACACTCAAGATGCCAGGTCAAACCTCGGGCAGAGCAGACTGCTCCTCGGGTACGTCGGCACTGGCGACGATTGCACGGCGCAGGGCCGACCAGGCGACACCATCGCCCTGGCGCTCCAGCCATAGACAGAGCCTGGTGCCCTGCTCTAAACGGATCTGCAGCAGCATCTGATTTTGCAAATCGAGAACGCAGGCCAGATCCAAAACTGCAGCTTTCTGAGCACCCCACCAATGCCAACGTGCACCATCCCAACTTAATTGCCCACTTGCCGCCCTCAGGAGGCCAGTGACGGCCATCAGCACCGATACGAGCAAGGCCAGCAGCAACACCAGGCTGGATGCGCCCCAGCCCTGAAATACACAAAAGCCGATAAACAACAGGCAAGCACACAAGGCCAGAGCCGCTAGCACCAGCGCGTGCCAGCGCACCGGCCTCACATCCCAGGTGATGGCCGGCGGCAGGTCCATGTGCCTGAAGCCTTGCGATCTCGCGCTAAATGCGCTTGAACACCAGGGAACCGTTGGTGCCGCCGAAGCCAAAGTTGTTCTTCAGCGCCACATCAATGCGCATATCGCGGGCCGTGTTGGCGCAGTAGTCCAGGTCGCACTCCGGGTCCTGGTTGAAGATGTTGATGGTCGGCGGGCTCTTTTGGTGATAAATGGACAGAATCGTCACCACCGACTCAAGGCCACCGGCGCCGCCCAGCAGGTGGCCGGTCATGGACTTGGTGGAGTTGACCACGGTCTTTTTGGCGGCATCGCCGAGGGCTGCCTTGATGGCATTGGTCTCGTTGAGGTCACCCAGCGGCGTGGAGGTGCCGTGGGCATTCAAGTAATCGATCTGGTCGGGGTTGACACCGGCATTGCGCATGGCGTTGACCATGGCGCGGCGCGGGCCGTCCATATTCGGCGCTGTCATGTGACCGGCATCGGCACTCATGCCAAAACCGGCCAGCTCGGCGTAAATGCGGGCGCCGCGCGCCTTGGCATGTTCGTATTCTTCCAGCACCACCACACCGCCGCCCTCGCCTAGAACAAAGCCGTCGCGGTCTTTGTCCCAGGGGCGCGAGGCCGTGGCCGGATCGTCATTGCGGGTGCTTAAAGCGCGCATGGAGGCAAAGCCGCCCACGCCCAGCGGAGAAATCGTGGCTTCCGACCCGCCAGCCACCATCACGTCGGCGTCGCCATACTCGATCATGCGACCGGCTTCACCGATGCAGTGCAGCCCGGTGGTGCAGGCGGTGACGATGGCGATATTCGGGCCCTTGAAGCCGCACTTCATCGACACATGTCCGGCCGTCATATTGATGATGGAGGCCGGCACAAAGAAGGGCGAGATGCGGCGCGGGCCGCGCTCCATCAATTCGGTACGGGTGTTTTCGATCAGCGGCAAACCGCCAATACCAGAGCCGATGACGCAACCAATGCGCGTGGCTTCTTCTTCACCCAGGGCGTCGCCCGTGGGCAAGCCGGCGTCGGCCACTGCCTGCATGGCTGCAGCAATGCCGAAATGGATGAAGGTATCCATGGTGCGGGCTTCTTTGGTCGTCATGTACGACTCCACATTGAAGCCACGCACCTCTCCGGCGATCTTGCAGGAGAAAGCAGAGGGATCGAAATGGGTAATCAGGCCGATACCGGACTTGCCGGCCAGCAGATTGGCCCAGGTCTCGGGGACCGTATTACCGACGGGACTGACACATCCCAAACCAGTGACAACAACGCGACGACGGGACATAGGATTTCGGTTTCAGCAGTTCGTCAAAGAAATGCCGCCAAGCGGCATAAGGAAGGTGCAGGATTTGCAATGCCAATGGGCCTGACTGTCTGACGATAGGATAAACCCATCATGCAGACCTGCAGGCCCATTCGGAAACGCCCGCGGAGAAAACCTTATTAGGCCTTCTTGTGCGTGTTGGCGTAGTCGATGGCGTTTTGCACAGTCGTGATTTTTTCGGCGTCTTCGTCAGGAATTTCAATTCCGAACTCATCTTCCAAAGCCATCACCAACTCCACGGTGTCCAGCGAGTCAGCACCCAGATCGGCCACGAAGGCTTTTTCATTGGTGACTTGCGACTCTTCAACACCGAGCTGCTCGGCAATGATTTTTTTGACGCGTACTTCGATATCGCTCATGTGTTTACTCTGAGGTTGTTAAGAATCCGAGATTTTACCCTTGCTGAAGGAAGTTCCCCCAACAGAGCTGCCGAACGGACCAATCGGCTTTTACAGTCTACATGTACATGCCACCGTTGACGTGCAATTCTTGCCCGGTGACGTAAGCGGCTTGAGGAGAAGCGAGATAGATAACCGCATGGGCGATGTCTTCGGGCTGGCCCAATTTTCCCAGCGGTATCTGCGTCAGCAAGGCCTTGTGCTGGTCTTCACCCAGGCCGGCCGTCATGTCAGTGGCAATAAAGCCGGGCGCCACGCAGTTGACGGTGATGTTGCGCGAACCCAGTTCACGCGCCAGGGCGCGCGTCATACCGGCCACACCGGCCTTGGCTGCCGCGTAATTGGCCTGGCCCGCGTTGCCCGAAGCACCCACCACCGAGGTGATGCTGATGATGCGGCCATAGCGCTGCTTCATCATGGTGCGCATCACGGCGCGGCTCATGCGGAACACGCCCTTGAGGTTGGTGTCGAGCACGGCATCCCAGTCTTCGTCCTTCATGCGCATGGCCAGGGTGTCGCGGGTGATACCGGCGTTGTTCACCAACACCTGCAGACCACCGTATTCCCGGGCGACTGCGTCTACCAGCGCTTCAGCTGCGGGTCCGTCGGTGACATTGAGCACGCGACCATCGCAACCGGGAAAGGCCGACAAGGCTTCACGAATCGTGGCGGCGCCGACATCCGTAGTGGCCGTGCCAACCACCTTCAATCCTTTACGGGCCAACTCCAGCGCGATGGCGGCTCCGATACCGCGCGATGCGCCGGTGACCAGGGCCACCTGGCCTGCAAATTGAACTTCGCTCATGCCAACACTCCCTTGACTTCTTCCAAGCTCGCCGGATCGAACAGGGCCGAACCAGTCATTTCCGCATCAATGCGTTTGACCATGCCGGCCAGCACCTTGCCGGGGCCGCATTCCACCAGATTCAAAATCCCCAGGGCCTTGATGGCCTGCACGCACTCCACCCAGCGCACCGGGCCAAAGGCCTGGCGATACAGTGCGTCGCGGATGGCGTCGGCACTGGTTTGCACGGCGACATCGATGTTGTTGATCAGTGCGATCTGCGGCGCGGCAAATTCGATGTCGGCCAGACGCTGGCGCAGCTTTTCGGCCGCGGGCTTCATCAGGCTGGAGTGAAACGGTGCCGACACCGGCAGCGGCAGCGCGCGCTTGGCGCCATTGGCCTTGAGCAGCTCGCAGGCCTTTTCGACGGCGGCCTTGCTGCCGGAAATCACGGTTTGCGCCGGGTCGTTGAAATTGGCCGCCTGCACGGATTCCAGCGAGCCCGCACCAAACGATTGGGTCACCTCCAGGCAGCCCGCTGCCACCCTTGCAGCATCCATGCCCAGAATGGCGGCCATGGCGCCGGTACCCACCGGCACGGCCTCCTGCATGGCCTGGGCGCGCAGACGCACCAGCGGTGTGGCCTGCGCCAGCGTCAGCACGCCAGAAGCGACCAGGGCCGAATACTCACCCAAGGAATGACCGGCCACCGCATCGGGTGGGACGCCGACCTCGGCCAACCAGACGCGGTAGGCAGCGACTGCGGCCACCAGCATCACCGGTTGGGTATTGGTGGTCAGCGCCAGTGCCTCCTTGGGGCCTTCGGCGATTAGCTTACCCAGGTCTTCGCCCAGGGCGTCGGAGGCTTCCTTCAGCGTTTCGGCAACCACCGGGTGAGCGCCCCAACCGCCCAGCATGCCAACCGATTGCGAGCCTTGGCCGGGGAATACAAATGCAAATTTTTTCATGGCAAATCAAAAGTGAGGCCCGGGACAAATCCGCCTGGGCCGGGTATTGACCAGAGGGACTAGAACTTCAAAACCACGGCACCCCAGGTGAAGCCGCCGCCCACACCTTCGAGCATCAGGGTCTGGCCAGGTTTAACCTGACCTGCGCGCACCGCATGGTCCAGCGCCAACGGGATGGAAGCGGCCGAGGTGTTGCCGTGCTGATCAACGGTGACCACCACCTTGTCCATGGGTAATTTAAGCTTGCGCGCCGTGCTTTGCATGATGCGGATATTGGCCTGGTGCGGAATCAACCAGTCGATATCGGCAGCGGTCAAATCGGCCTTGGCCAGCGCAGCGCGGGCCGCGTCTTCCAGCACACCGACGGCCAGCTTGAAGACCGCCTGTCCATCCATTTTTAGCAGCGGATCGCCCAGCACCTTGCCGCCAGACACATGGCCGGGCACGCAGAGGATGCCGACATGCTTGCCATCGGCATGCAGATCGCTGGCCAGAATGCCGGGCGTTTCAGACGCTTCCAGCACCACGGCACCGGCGCCGTCGCCAAACAGCACACAGGTGGTGCGGTCGGTAAAGTCCAGAATGCGCGAAAACACTTCGGCGCCAATCACCAGCGCCTTGGTCGCAGCACCGGTCTTGATCAGGGAATCGGCCACGCTCAGCGCATAAACAAAGCCGCAGCACACGGCCTGCAGGTCAAAGGCAGCGCCGCCTGCCGCACCGAGCTTGTTTTGCAGAATACAGGCGGTCGATGGGAACACCATGTCGGGCGTGCTGGTGGCCACGATGATCAGGTCGATGTCCTGTGCCGTGATACCGGCAGCCTGCAGTGCATTTTTGGCGGCTTCAAGGGCGAGGTCGCTGCTGAAGACACCGTCGGCCGCAAAGTGGCGGGCCCGGATACCGGTGCGCTCCACAATCCAGTCATCGGAAGACTCGACGCCGGTGGCGGCCAACTCAGCCACCAGATCGGCATTGGTCAGCCTGCGGGGAGGCAGGTAGCTGCCAGTGCCTGTGATGCGGGAATATGGGCTCATAGGTAGTAATTAGGGAAACGTAGGGGGGCTTGCGCTCAAATCACCGCTGCAGGTTCAACCAAAAGTGGCCTCGCCTTGGCAATGCGAACCTGAACGCGGTCCAACAACTTGTTTCGGGCTGCATCATACGCGCGGTTCAGGGCGTTGCCGAAGGCCAGCACGTCGGCCGAACCATGGCTTTTAAAGACCAACCCGCGCAGGCCGAGCAGCGCCGCGCCGTTGTAACGGCGGTGATCAAAGCGCTTTTTGATGGCACTCAGCACTGAATAGGCAACGATGGCCGAGATTTTGGTGAAGATGTTGCGCGAGAACTCGGCCTTTAAAAAGGACGAGATCATGTGTGCCAGGCCTTCGCTGGTCTTGAGCGCCACATTGCCGACAAAGCCGTCGCAGACCACGATATCGACCACGCCCTTGAAAATGTCGTTTCCTTCGACATTGCCGTAAAAGTTCAGGTCGCCGGCCTTATTGGCTGCGCGCAGCAGTTCCCCGGCCTGCTTGATCACCTCATTGCCCTTGATGGCTTCTTCGCCGATATTGAGCAGGCCGACCGAGGGAGCGTCATCGTTTTTAAGCACCGACACCAGGGCCGAGCCCATCATGGCGAACTGCAGCAAATGCTCGGCCGTGCAATCCACATTGGCGCCCAGGTCCAGCACGGTGGTGGCTCCACCCGTGGAGTTGGGAATTTGCCCCGCGATGGCCGGACGCTCGATGCCCTCAATGGTTTTCAGCACATAGCGTGAAATGGCCATCAGCGCGCCGGTATTGCCAGCGGACACGGCGGCCTGGGCGGCGCCTTCCTTGACCTGCTGTACCGCTACCCGCATGGAGGAATCTTTTTTGCGTCGCAGTGCCACTTCCAGCGGGTCGTCCATGGTCACCACTTCGCTGGCGGTCACGATGCGGGCGCGCGGATGGGAGAAATCCTTCAGCGCATCGGGCAGGCCGACCAGAATCAGCCTCGCCTCGGGGTGGGCTTGCAAAAACTGGGTGCAGGCCGGCAAGGTGACCTTGGGGCCATGGTCACCACCCATGCAGTCAACCGCTACTGTGATCACTGGGGAATCGCTCACATTATTCTATTCAAAAGGCCATTGGCGGCCAGAAAATAAAAAAGCCCGTCGCTACAAAAAAGTAGCTTCGGGCTTTGCGTTAAGCGCAGGGCTTAGGCTTCGGCTTTGGTCTTCAGCACCTTGCGACCCCGGTAGAAACCGGTGGGGCTGATGTGGTGACGCAGATGGATTTCGCCGGTGGTGGGTTCCACTGCAATGCCTGGCACGACCAAGGCATTGTGCGAACGGTGCATACCGCGCTTGGAGGGGGATTTCTTGTTCTGTTGAACGGCCATTTTTGGCTCCTGGGCAATAGGTGTTGCACAGGCTGCAACACTTTTAGGTTGGTAAAAACACGTTCAGTTAAGTACGCGAAGCCTCAAATTATAGCCTATTCCTTGGCCTCTAGCCGAGATCCTTCTTCTTCAGCTGTTGCAGCATGGCAAAGGGGTTGGGCTTTTCCTGCTCCAGCTCAACAAACGCCGGGTCTGCGGCCTGCAGCTTCACCGGAGCTGGGCAAACCTCATGCTTGGGCACCAGGGGCGTGGACATCAAGAGCTCGTCTTCAATCAGCTCCAGCAAATTAAAGGATTTGCTGAGCACCAGCACATCTTCTTCGCTCTCTTCATCCTCGACCTCGGCCAGCGCCTCGGAGGCGACAAAACGGAAATCGCGCTCAAAGTGGATGACTTCATCCACGGGCGCCATGCAGCGCTGGCAAATCAGCGATAGCGTGGCCTGGGCCGACAAATGCAACCAGGGTTCTTCGGCGCCGCTTGCGTCCAAACGCATTTCACCCTGCACGCGGTAGCTGACGAAGGTCTCGCCGCCCAAGCCCTGGCTTTGCTCCATCAGGCGCTCGAAACGGGACAGGCGCTCTTCGCCCGCATGGGTACCCTGACTTTGGGCAAAGGCCGCGATAGGCAGGTGGGTGGCTTCGAATTCATGTTTCATGCGGGCAGTGTAAGAGAATCGGGCCATGCACATGAATAGAAAACTCATACTCGGCTCCACCTCGGTTTACCGGCGCGAATTGCTGGGCCGCCTGCGCCTCCCCTTCTCCGTCGAGTCACCCCACGTAGATGAAACCACCCTGCCCGGCGAAAGCCCTGCCGCGCTGGCACAACGCCTGGCATTGGCCAAGGCGCAGGCCGTGGCGACGCGCTTTCCGGACGCGGTGGTGATCGGCTCCGACCAGGTGGCGGATCTGGAGGGCGTGGCCCTGGGCAAGCCCGGTGAACATGCGCGCGCCGTGCTGCAGCTGCGCCAGATGTCGGGCCAGCTGGTGATTTTCCAAACCGCTATTGCGGTGGTCTGCCTGGCCAGCGGCTTTTGCCAACAGGCGCTGGCGCAGGTTAGGGTGAAATTTCGCGAACTCAGCGACTCCGAAATTGAAAACTACCTGCGGGCCGAACAGCCTTACGACTGCGCCGGCAGCGCCAAAAGCGAAGGTCTGGGCATTGCCCTGCTGGAGCGCATAGACAACGACGACCCGACCGCCCTGGTCGGCCTGCCCCTGATACGCACCGCCGCCCTGTTGCGCGCGGCCGGACTCGATTTGCTGGCATGAGCCCAGACACTCCCATGAACGCTCCTGCATCCGCATCTAAAACACCAACCGGCACCCTGTATCTGGTGCCCGCTCCGCTCGACTTTGGCTGCGACGAGGTCATGGCGCTGGACGCCTCCATGCCCCGCGCCACCCTGGAAGTTGCCGCCGGTATAGCCCACTGGATTTGTGAAAACGCCAAGTCCGCCCGCGCCTATCTCAAGCGCGTGGGCGAAAGCTATCCACTGTGCCAGCCGATACAGGCCATGCAGCTGCAGGAGTTGCCGCGCGAGGTGCACAAAAAGGGCGACCACAGCGGCGGCTTTGATGCCCGCTACCTGCTGCAGCCCGCCGTCGATGGCCAGAATATGGGTCTGGTCAGCGAAGCCGGCATGCCAGCCGTGGCCGACCCCGGCTCGTCGGTGGTGCGCGCTGCACACGATCTGGGCATTGCGGTGGTGCCACTGGTGGGGCCGGTCTCGCTCTTGCTGGCCTTGGCGGCCAGCGGCTTGAACGGGCAAAGCTTTGCCTTTGTCGGCTATGTACCGGCAGCACCGGCCGAACGAGCGCAAAAAATCCGGGAACTGGAGTCGCTGGCGCTCAAGACCGGCCAGACCCAGATCTTTATCGAAACGCCTTATCGCAACACCGCTCTGTTGCAGACCCTGCTGCAAAGTCTGCAGCACAACACCCGCCTGGCGACAGCCAGTGGCTTGACGCTAAGCCGCGCAAAGTGCCATAGCGATGTGGTGAAAAACTGGAAGAGTAAACCCTGGGCGCTGGACAACAGCACGCCCACGGTATTTTCAATCGGCCGCTAGCGCAGCGACGGTGCCGTCTTTAAAGCGTGCACCGAGCCCTCGCCGATGGAGGCACCAAAGCGCTTGACCAGGCGCTCGGCCACGTTGTCGCGGCGGGTGTAGTCCACCAGCTCCTCGGCCTTGATCACCTCGCGCGCCACATAGTCCAGGCTGGCCAGTTGATCGGCCAGGCCCATCTCGACCGCTTGCTGGCCGGTCCAGAACAGGCCGCTAAAGGTTTCCGGCGTCTCCTTCAAACGGGCGCCGCGTCCGGCCTTCACGGCAGCGATGAACTGCTGGTGAATCTGGTCCAGCATGGTCTGGGCAAAGGCGCGCTGCTTCTCGGTTTGCGGACTGAACGGGTCCAGGAATCCCTTGTTTTCACCGGCCGTCATCAGCCGCCGCTCCACCCCCAGTTTGTCCATCAGGCCGGTAAAGCCAAAGCCGTCCATCAGCACGCCGATGCTGCCGACAATGCTGGCCTTGTCCACATAAATCTTGTCGGCGGACACGGCGATGTAATAGGCGGCCGAGGCGCAGGTCTCTTCCACCACGGCATACACCGGCTTTTTGTATTTGGCCTTCAGGCGAATGATTTCATCGTTGATGATGCCGGCCTGCACCGGGCTGCCACCGGGCGAATTGATCAAGAGCACCACGCCCTGCGTGCCGGCGTCTTCAAAGGCACTGCGCATGGAGGAAATGATGAGTTCGGCGCTGGCCTCGCCACCGGAGGCAATTTCACCCTTGATTTCAATCACGGCGGTGTGCGGCTTGGACACATCTGCAGGCGCGCCCCCGCGCTCCCAGCCAAACCAGGCCAAGAGCACCAAAAACACCAGCCAGGCGATGCGAATGCCGTTGCGCCAGCGGCGGGCCTGGCGTTGCTCAATCAGCGTCGCCAGGGCCAGCTTTTCCAGGGTGGCGCGTTCCCATCCGGCAGCGCTGGTGGGTATGGCACCCTCACCAGGGGAAGGGATCGCAGCGGGGCTGGTACCGCTGTCTTTTTCGGCGCCAGCGGGAGTTTGGGGTTCGGTCATGTCAGAAGTTCACAGTGTGCAGTTGCGGGTCAGTATGCCAGTGGACCACGCCATCAATCTCGGAAGTCTCAATTTTCACCAGCCCGCCCCGGCAAGGCCCGCCCTGGCAGGCACCGGTTTTGGGACTGTAGGTGGCGCCATGGGTGGCGCAGATCAGCCAATGCCCGGTCAGATCGAAGAAGCGATTGGGCTGGTAGTCCATTTCCATGGGCACATGGGAGCAGCGGTTCAGATAGGCATGGACCTGGTCCGCATAGCGAATCGCAAAGGCCAGGCAGCTCTGCCCACAATACAGCACATCAAAGGGCTGGGCCTCGCCGCTATTGACCAGCGCGTCCGACTTGCACAGGGCGATTCGCTGCGACTCAAATCCGTCTGTCCACTTCGCGCCCACCTCAGCCATGGGCCAGCAGCCACTGCTGCAATTCAGCCACCGAGTGCGCCACAAACAGCGGCGACAGCGCGACAAAATCTGCAGGATCATGTGCGCCATAGCTGACACCCACGCTGGGACAACCGGCATTGCGCGCCATCAGTAAATCGTGCGTGGTGTCGCCAATCATCAAGAGGCGCTCAGGGTTCACACCCAATTCGGCCATCAGCTCCTGCAACATCAGCGGATGCGGCTTTCCTGCCGTCTCGTCGGCGGTGCGGGAAGCGTGAAACAGACCCTGCAACTCGTCGCGCGCCAGGGTTTCGTCCAGCCCGCGCCGACTTTTCCCCGTGGCCACGGCCAGCAAGTGCTGGCGCCCTTTGAGCTGGTGCAACATCGGCAGCACGCCCTTGAACAGACTGATGTCGTTCTGGTAGACGGTGTAATGGTGCTTGTAGCGCTCGCCCAGCAGCGGGTATTTTTCGCGTGGCACATCCGGCGCGGCATGGGCCAGCGCGGCCATCAGGCCCATTCCGATCACGTATGAAGCATCGGTATCGCTGGGCACGGTGCCGCCCACGTCGCGCACCGCCTCCTGGATGCAACGGGTAATGATGGCAGTGGAATCAAACAGGGTGCCGTCCCAATCAAAGGCAATCAGGTCGAATTGGCGCTTGGGCGAAGCTGGTTTATTGGACATGGAAATTCGCTATTCAGCGCTGGGAGGCAGGGCATGGCGCAGGAATGCGGCAAGGTCGGCTGGCAATTCTGCCTGCAATTCCACGCGCTTGCCGGTACCGGGGTGAT
Source organism: uncultured beta proteobacterium (assembly GCA_903845935.1). Taxonomy (GTDB): domain Bacteria; phylum Pseudomonadota; class Gammaproteobacteria; order Burkholderiales; family Burkholderiaceae_C; genus Allorhodoferax. The sequence continues at coordinate 21,124 of CAIMZI010000054.1, forward strand.
TGCACTGGAAGCGCCAGGCATGCAAAAACATGCGTTTGAGGCCACCCGGGCCCGCAAGCTTGGCCAGTTCCTTGTTGACATCAAAGTTGCCGTACTTGTCGTCGCCCACGATGGGCATGCCCTCGGATGCCAGATGCACCCGGATCTGGTGCGTGCGCCCGGTCTTGAGCGTGACCTCCAAAAGGGAATAGGCTTGGGCAGCACCCGCCTCCGTAGTGCCGCGCAGATTCACCAGGGTCAGTGACGGCATGCCATCTGGATCATCCTTGGCCACCACCTTGACACGCCGCTCACCGGCCTCAGCTTGGCCGTCCTTGCCGGGCAGCACGTATTTGTGCAGCGGCTTGCTCAGCACCTTGAGCTTTTCCGGCCAGTTGCCCAGCACCATCGCCAAATAGGTCTTGCCGGTTTCGCGTTCGCGGAACTGGTCCTGCAGTTTCTTTAACGCGCTGCGCTTCTTGGCCACCAGCAATATGCCGGAGGTTTCGCGGTCCAGGCGGTGCACCAACTCCAGATAGGGGGCACGCGGTCTGGCCATGCGCAACTGCTCGATGACGCCAAAGCTGACACCCGAGCCGCCATGCACGGCGACACCGGCGGGTTTGTTGATGGCCAGAAAGTAGTCGTCCTCAAACAGGATCGGAAAGTCCTTGGCTGGCACAAAGCCGCCTACCGACAAGGCAGCACTGCCGCCCTGCCCGCTGCTGCCGGCCCGGGCCACCAGAGCCGCCATGGCCTGGGCCTTTTCTTCGACCCGATCGGATATCCGCACCGGCGGCAGGCGCACCAGATCACCGACGGCAATCCGGGTGTCGGCCGACACCCGGCCCTTGTTGATACGCACCTCGCCGCTTCGGATGATGCGGTAGACATGGGTCTTGGGCACGCCCTTGAGTTGGCGCATCAGGAAGTTGTCCAGACGCTGGCCCGCCGAATCTTCGTCGACGGTCAATGTTTGTGATTGGGGTACGGTGGAAGTCAGATTGGCCCCTATAATGTGTTTCACTAGCGACGCGCTGTAAGTGGTTGATTTAGCTGGAGTTTAGTCCACACCCCATTGACAGCCCCGCTGGAAGGTCGATGCCGCCGCCTGCAACAGCCTGTAAATCACCCGCCACCTGCGTGTAATGACAGTCTGCCAAGCGGTCAAGCCGACGAATTGAAACCCTGATACGGAATACCCCAAACTTGCAAGCCCACGGTTTGCAAGCGGATAAAAACGAGATGTTTGTGTTGTGGAGACTATGGAGCATGTGCTTGGCGGACGTTTTCGTCCCGCCCAAGGCCGTGCGTCTGCCCGCAACAGTTTCGGTGACATCTGCCTCTGAACAGAGCGCAAATGTACAAACTTTCCCCCTCGTTCCCATCCACGTGCCCACGCTTCGACGCCTCGTGTAGTCGAAGTTCTCCGGCAATTCCTCCTCACTTCAGTTCGTCAGTCAGGCAACGTTAGCCCACCTGGGCATGTACTTACTGAAGAAGGACGCACCCCATGAAACGGATGCTTATCAACGCTACGCAGGCTGAAGAACGCCGCCTGGCCATTGTCGACGGACAAAAACTCCTAGACTACGAAATCGAAATCGAAGGGCGCGAACAGCGCAAAGGCAATATTTACAAGGCCGTGGTGACACGCGTAGAACCTTCCCTGGAAGCCTGCTTTGTGGACTACGGTGAAGATCGCCACGGCTTTCTGCCCTTCAAGGAAATCTCCAAGCAGTTCTTCCAACAAGGCGTTTCCGCCGGCAATGCCCGCATCCAGGACGCCATCCGCGAAGGCCAGGAACTGCTGGTGCAAGTGGAAAAAGAAGAACGTGGCAACAAGGGTGCAGCCCTGACCACCTTCGTCTCGCTGGCCGGCCGCTACGTCGTGCTGATGCCCAACAACCCGCGTGGCGGTGGTGTCAGCCGCCGCATCGAGGGTGAAGACCGTGCCGACCTGAAGGAAGCCCTGGACCAGCTCGAATACCCCAACGGCATGAGCATCATTGCCCGCACCGCCGGCATCGGACGCAGCGCGCCCGAACTGCAGTGGGACTTGAACTACCTGCTGAAATTGTGGACCGCGATTGACGGCGCTTCCAAGGGTGGCAAGGGCGCTTTCCTGATCTATCAAGAATCCAGCTTGGTGATCCGCGCCATCCGCGACTACTTCAACCATGACATCGGCGACATCCTGATCGACACCGACGACGTGTACGAACAGGCCCAGCAGTTCATGGCCCACGTCATGCCCGAGCATGCCGCCCGCGTGAAGCGCTACCGCGATGACGCCCCCTTGTTCAGCCGCTTCCAGATCGAACACCAGATCGAATCGGCCTATGCCCGCACCGTGCAACTGCCCTCCGGCGGAGCCATCGTGATTGACCACACCGAAGCCTTGGTTTCGGTGGACGTGAACTCGGCCCGCGCCATCAAGGGCGGCGACATCGAGGAAACCGCCACCCGCACCAACCTGGAAGCCGCCGACGAAGTGGCGCGCCAGATGCGTCTGCGCGACTTGGGCGGCCTGATCGTGATCGACTTTATCGACATGGAAGAGTCCCGCAACCGCCGCGAAGTGGAAAACCGTTTGCGCGACGCCCTGCGCCAGGACCGTGCCCGCGTGCAGTTCGGCACCATCAGCAAATTCGGTCTGATGGAAATGAGCCGCCAACGCCTGCGCCCGGCTCTGAGCGAAGGTGCATCGATTCCCTGCCCGCGTTGCGGTGGCTCCGGCCACATCCGCGACACGGAAAGCTCGGCCCTGCAAATTTTGCGCATCATCCAGGAAGAGTCGCTCAAGGACAACACCGCCTCCGTGCTGTGCCAAGTCCCGGTCGATGTGGCTTCCTTCCTGCTCAACGAAAAGCGCACCGAGATCGCCAAGATCGAGCTCAAGCAGCGCATCAATGTGCTGATGGTTCCCAACAAGAACCTGGAAACGCCCAACTACAAGTTGGAGCGCCTGAAGCACGACGATCCGCGCCTGGACAACATCGAAGCCAGCTACAAGATGGCCGACGAGATGGAAGACGCCACCAGCGTGACGCGTCGCTCGCAAGAGCCCACCAACAAGCAGACCCCCATCATCAAGGGTGTGCTGCCGGACCTGCCGGCGCCCATCGTGGCACCCAAACCCGAAGTGGCCAAGGTGGCGCCAGTGGTTGCGGTCGCTCCCAAGCCCGTGGCACCGGCACCGGTCAGCACCGGCTTCTTTGGCTGGATCAAGAACCTGTTGGGTGGCGAAGCGCCAGCACCGGTACCGGTCAAGCCTGTGGTAGCAGCCCCTGCCGCCAAGACGGAAGAAAAGCGCGATGCCCGTCCACCCCGCGAAGGTGGCCGTGACGGCGCCCGCGGTGGTCGTGGACCTCGCGGTGAAGGCCGAGGAGACCGCAACGAAGGTGGTCGTGCTGAAGGTGGTCGTGGACCGCGTGGCGAAGGTCGTGGTGATGGCCGTGGAGCTGAACGCGCCGAGCGTCCCGAAACTCAGCGCCCTGAAGGCCAACGTGCCGAGGGCCAACGCCCTGAAGGCGGTGAAGGTCGCGGCGGACGTGGTGGCCGTGCTGGCCGTGGCGGCGAGCGCGGTGAGCGTGCCCCTGGCCAACAGCGCGAACGTTTTGATGCGGAAGGCAAACCGTTTGCAGCCGACGCGCCAAGCGTGGAAGCCCCCAACCAGGACAACCGCGAGCAACGCCCCGAGCGCGCACCCCGCCAAGAACGTGGCGCTGAACGTGGTGAACGCCAGGAGCGCGGTGACCGTGGTGCGGAGCGCGGCAACCGTCCTCCCCGCACTGAGCGCGTAGAAGGTGCTGAAGGCATGGAAGGCCGCCCGGCCGAACGCGAAGAAAGCCTTGAAGCCAACCGCGACGCAAATCGCGAAGGCAACCGGGACATGAACCGTGGCGAAGCCGGTGCCGAAGGCGCCGAAGGCCGCGAAGGTCGAGGTAGAGGCAACCGAGGCGGCCGTGGTCGTGGCGGCGAGCGTGGTCCGCGTCCCGAAGGCATGCAGCCCCAAGGCGAAGGCCAGGCACAGCAGCCGATGTTCACCTCTGAGGAAGGCCAGGCCCCTGCCGAGCAAAACGCCGAAGGCAATGAGCCACGCAATGGCAACAACGGTGAGCCGCGTGAAAAGCGTTCCCGTGACCGCTATGGCCGCGACCGTGGCCCACGCACCGAGCGTCCACAGCGCCACGAGTTCACCGAACAGGGTGTAACGGAAATCGCTGCGGGCGAATCCGTGGCTGTGCAAGCGCCGGTCATGGTTCAGCTGGCTCCAGAGCAGGCGTTCACGCCCGCAGCGCCGGTCAGCGAAGCCGCAGTGCCGGTTGTACTGCCTGTTGCAGTGGCACCGGTTGCCGCAGCACCTGAGGTAGCCGTGGCGGCCACCCCGATGACAGCGCCCAAGGCAATGCCTGCCCCTCCAGCAGTTGCCGCAAGCTCCATGCCTAAGGTAGGCAGCTATGCCCTGCCCCAGGACGACCTGGTTCAGGTGGCCCAGGGTTCTGGCCTGCAGTGGGTCAACACCAATGCCGATAGCGTGGCCAAGGTGCAGGCGGCGATTGCAGCCGAAGCCCTGACCGTGCATGTGCCGCGTGAGCGTCCGGCAGCGGTGTCGATCGATGCCGGCCCGCTAGTCTTGGTGGAAACCAAGCGCGACCTGCGCAACATGACGCTGCCGTTTGAGGAAGCGAATCCGAGCTAAGAGGCAAGGCGCTAAAAGGGCAACTTCGGTTGCCCTTTTTTTTTGCCCCAAGGGAAAACCCTTATAAAATGCCCTACCTCCACCCATTGCCAGATTCATCTTGATCATTCGCCCCCGGCCCCATTGGATTCGACTGCTGCTTGTCAGGCGGGGCTCCTTGGTGCACCGTATTTACGGCCAGCAGTTGTTTGTATTTGCCCTGTCCTGCGCCGTGGTATTGGCGCACGGCCAGTTGTTTTTGTGGAAGGTCCCGCTCAACGCCAGTCCGTTTTCGCTGATGGGCGTCTCCTTTGCCATTTTTCTGGGTTTTCGCATCAATGCCAGTTACGACCGCTTCTGGGAGGCGCGCAAGCACTGGGGCAGCGTGCTGGTGGATGCGCGCAATCTGACGCGTCAGGCGCTGACAGAGATTGCACCGGCGCGCGACATACGCCCGTTCGTGCTGGGCCTGGTGGGCTTTGCCAGCAGCATGCGCAACCAACTGCGCGGCCGACCCGCAGACGCACAGACCGAGGGATTGCTGCCGGATGAACTGCGGGCTCGCCTGCTGGAGGCACGCTCCGCACCCACCCTGGTGCTGGTCTGGCTGGGGCACTGGCTGCGCGATTGCCGCCAGGCGCAACAGCTGGAACCGGTCATCGCACACAAGATGGAAAGTGCGCTGGACAGCCTGTCATTTGCCCTGGGCAGTTGCGAACGCATTGCCAACACGCCCTTGCCCTTTGCCTATTCGGTGATTCTGCACCGCAGCGTCTATCTGTATTGCGCCCTGCTGCCGTTTGGCTTGGTGGACAGCATAGGCCTGATGACGCCCCTGGTGGTCACCTTTGTGTCCTACACCTTCTTCGCCCTGGAAGCGCTGAGCGACGAGATTGAAAACCCCTTTGGTATGCAGCCCAATGACCTGGCGCTCGATGCCATGGTGGCCGGCATCGATGCCAGCCTGCGCGAAATGCTGGGCGAAACTCCACCACCGGCGCCGCTTCCCGATGCGAACTTTGTGCTGAACTAAAGGCCTGCCCGCTAGGCGGGCGCCGCGTTATTTATCCGTTAGCGAAGCAGGTGCTTGCTGGGCAAGCTCGCCATCACTGAACACCTGGTTGCCGCCTTGCTGACGGCCGTAATCGACGGCACGCTCGGCACGCTCCAGTGCGCTGTCGGGAGAGTCGTCGGGGCTGAGGCGAGTAAAGCCACCACAGGCCGTGGCATGGCCGATCTGGGGAAACTGAAACTTGTCCATGTTGGCGCGAAAGCGCTCAAAGGCTGCCAACACCAGCGCCTCGTCGGGACAATGCATGAGCACGGCAAACTGCTCGCCGCCCAGGCGGTAGATGCGGTCATAGGTGCGAAAGCTGTTGTTCAGAATGCGTGCCACCAACAGCAGCACCTCTTCGGCGATCAGCTGCCCCTCTTGCTCGGCAAGGGCCTTGAAGTGGTCTACGCGCACCGCGCCCAACCAGTAGTTGGGCGGCACGCGGTGGCGCCGCTCTTGCCCCGGTATGGCGACCGTCAGGCCGGACGCCGTGCCCATGCCGGCATCGAGTTCGTCCAGCACGGCGCTGTAAAAGCTGGCGTCCAGCGCCTTGCGGTTAAGCAGTCCGGTCAGACCATCGCGGTCGCTATAGGCCAGCAGGCTGTACATATTGCGAAACACATGCAGCAGCAGCTCAATGGTTTCCAGCTCCGCCGGGTTCAGCGACTTGGATGAATGAATTTCGAGCACGCCCTCTTCGTCGCTGCGTGAAGGCTCAAACATGGGCACATAACTGATGCGCGGACCGGCGTCACCGGACAGCGCCACCTCCACCCGCTCCCCGGTCTGCATGCTGCGCAGGCGGCCCCTCTCGTCTTCCCGCAGGGGCAGGGACTGAAATTCGATGCGCAGCGGGTCGGCCACCGAGCCACCACCGCGCGCATCGAGTGTTGCCACCTGCAGCCAGCGGCCCACACCCTCCTGGCTCCACACCTTGGCAATCACCACGC
>CAIMZI010000055.1 GCA_903845935.1 uncultured beta proteobacterium
AAACCAGCCGAGGCTCTGGCACTGGGACGTACATAAGACATGTAGAAAACCTTTCAATGAAATGGCAGCAACAACTTGTCGCCTAGCGCATATAGACCTGGCGCCACTGCCGCGAGATGATCTTGATCGGCGTAGCCGTAACAGGAGCCTGTGTCACGCAGGTATTGCCCAGCATGGCCAAGCCGACGATGGCACCGGCCACAATGGTTTTTGCACCGGCCTGCCTGACGGTGACCGCGCCTGCAACCCTTGCATAGGCACCCACTGTGATGGCACCGGCCATGGCGGACTCGACGTTGCCACCGACGATGGCACCAGCACCGACCGTGATGGCACCGGAATTGCCGGTACACACGCTGTTGCAAACGCTGGCGTCGGCGCCCACGGTGATGGCGCCATCGTTGCTAACAACATTGCCACACACCTTCGAACTCGACGCAATGGTGATGGCGCCGGTGTTGGTGGTCAGGCCTTTTTTAACCTCGCTGTCCGATCCCACCGTGATGGCACCGGCACCGATGTCGCTCCCATGGTAGGTTGTTGCGACGGTACCGGTCACGGTGACTCCTTTGCCCAGCGTGATAGCACCAGCCACGCTGCTCAGGATTGAGCCGTTGATGGTGCTGCGGTCTCCCACATTGATGGCCCCGGACGCGGTGCTCAGTTCACCCGTCACGATGGTGTCGGCACCGATATTGATGACACCGGCCATCACGGTGCTGAGATTGCCGGTGACGGTATTGTGGTCGCCGATATTGATGGCTGCGGAACCGGTCTGTATGTTGCCAACGAATATGCTGCGTGCTCCGGTGGTAACCACGGCGCTGCTGACCAGGTTGGCGTTCAGCGCGCTGTCTGCGCCCAGGTCCACCAGGCCGGTCACAACCAGGGACAGGTTGGTGGGTGGTCCGCCTGCATTGATTTTTGCGCCGGAACCAACGCGCAAGTCACCTTGTACGGTGACCATTGCCGAGCCCTGCGTTAATGACTGTAGGCTGATGGTTTGGCCCGCTGTGATCGATAAAGCGTTGCAGCTATAGCTGATCATTTTGGAGCTGCTACTGCCAACGCTTCTGGCACAATTTTCGGCAATCACGTTTTGATCGGCCCAGGTCGGCGGCCCGTCACACAGCAGCAGCGCAGCAAAGCCCCAGCGCCATGCCCTGGGCAGGCGGCCGTGGGCCAGGCGATTGCGGAACAGTGGGGACATGGGTTGTACCTACTTTATTGAAATTGAATGTGAGACTGCAGCCAGACTTCGCTGCCCACTGGATGGCTATGGCTGGCATCTGCCGCAGCCACCTCAGGGCCAAAGCCGCGCGCCGTCACTACAAAGGACGACGTGGTGCTGGGAACCGTCGTACCGGACAACAGCACCGGTACCGGCTCCACCATGCATTCCGGTGCTCGCTTGTAGGTGGCTTTGTCCAGCCCGACCTGATTGACCAAAGTGAGCGGCGCTACAAAGACCGATGCGGAAGTGCTATCCCAGGTTGCGATGTTTTGCCACTGCGGTGGACTGCTTACCGGCAGAATATTCGCCTGTTTGAACTGGCTTGCATAGGCCGACGCGCCACCAGACGCCACCGTCAACAAATCCATGACAGCGGCTTCACAATGGCGCAGGGCTACCTCCGCGGCCTGTTCTGCCAGTTCCGTCGTGCGCACATTTCCCAACACACTCTCTGAGGAGGCGATGTTGTGCAGGCTGGTGATGGTCATGAGCGAAACCAACAGCAAAAAAATCATGGCGATCACCAACACAGCTCCGCGCTGCGCTTGCGAATGGCAAGCGCAGCCAGTGGAGCTGATCACGCGGCTTGTTCGCATCGCTACAGTCGCCGGTTACGCAGGAGCACGGTGGCGGAGTAAGCGTGGCGCAAACGAAGATCCGGTGGCGCCGTAGCCAGACTTCCGTCACATGTGACATAGCGCGCGGACAGAGCGCTGGCCACGACCGCACTTTGGCTACGCACCACAATGCAGATGCGAACGGCAACGACCTTTTGCCAGCGCGTCGCGTCATTGGCCAACAACGCCAGTGCCGCGTTGGAAAGCATCTGGTCGGCACTCAAATAGCCGGCCATTGCTGCGCTGCTCGCAGTCGCACCATACCGGAACTGCAGGTCCTCCACGTTGTCCACCATGGCCTGGGGGCTGCTGTCGATGCCGTTTCCTTTGCAATACAGGCTGGGCACGCCCGATCTCGTCGCTATGTAAAACCGATTGTCTGCCAGCGCATAGCTCACATCGGTCAACACGACACCGGCATCGGAAGCACTGGGGACTGTGGCCGTGATGATTGCCAGCTTTTTTCCCAGGCAATCGGTGGCAAGACTCGCCGGCGCCGGACTGGGGACGGTATTGAATCGGTCGGCCTCATAACTCACCGCGATCGAGTTCGGTAAGGCGGCACTGCCTGGCAGGCAGGTCAGGTGATCCATGTCGCTCGCCGAGGTGATGTTGCTAAAGCTGCCACTGCAGCCACGCAAGGCAAAGGACGAAAGCGCAAAGCCTTTTGGCTGTAATGCGTAACCCGCGTAGGCAGGCGCAGGCAGATACAGCGGATTGCGCCGACTCGACAGCGTGGGGTCGGAATTGGCAATCCGGTTCGCCTGATCGGGGTTGCTGCCCGCCATGCGCAGCTGCTGGGTCAATACGGCCAGAGCGGCTTGGGCATCTTCGTTCATGCGCCCCTCTGCATCGGCCATCTGGTTGGCGCCGACAGCGCCCTGGTAGGCAGAAAGAAGGGCCACGGTAATCAGCAGCCCCATGGTCATGGCGACCATCAGTTCGACCAGGGAAGCCCCCTGGCAATGCTGCGCACCCGAGAACCGACGCTGGCCCGTCACAGCTTAAACCGCACGTAGAGGCAATGCGGCGCTGGCACCGCATCATGGCTTGTGATCTCCGTCGGACAGTTATCCGAAGTGGCGGCGTTGAGCATCGCAACGCCACCGGGCTCCTGCCACAAAATCCACAGGTTGCCATCGGTTCTGCTGGCGACACCATTCTGGACGTCGCGCTGCATGAAGGCGCCACCAAACGGCAGTTCCATGCGCACCGCCACTTTCAAATCGACAAAGTCCATGGTCGCCATGGAAACCAGGTTGCAATCTGGATAGGCACAACGGTCCGACTGAGCAGTTTCCTGTGGGCTGCGCGAGCCATCGTAGCTGCTGGGCTGGTCGTAGGCGCCATTGGCAAAACCTTCGGCATTGGCCCGCATGCGCTCTACATAACTCGACGCCAAGTTGACCGCCGACGCGCGGTAGCCGGACAGCTTGGGTGCTTGCACTGAAAAAGACAAAGTAGAGCTCAAGGTCAGAATTCCCAGCGATAGCAGCAACACCGCAACCAGTACCTCGACCAGCGAAAAGCCTCCCTGCAAGGTCCGGCTCTGTGGCAGCGCAAGCATGGGCTACGGCTCAGCGCAGTCAAGGGCAGTGGCGCTGGCCACGCGAGCGCGCCCGCCAAGGTCCACGCATACCAGGCGTTGCACACCGCTGGCAAAAGCGTTGCCGCCCACGCGCAGTTCGGCAGTGGTCGCGGGCAGGCGCCCAGTTGCCGCAAAGCGAAATGCGGTGGCACTTTCGCCCGCTTCCACAATGGCATCTATAGCTGCAATCCTGGATTGCACGCGCAGGAGTGGCTCATCTGCATCCAACACAGAATTGCCGTTCCAATCCTGGAACAGGATCCAACCTTCCGCCCAACCACGGCCATTAGCACCGCCACTGGAGGCGCTGCAAACCGGCTTGACCGCTTCGGGCACATCGCTGCGACACATGACCACGGTACCCCCTCTTCGGATGGCTTCACTGCGTGCGTAGCGCAAGTCGGCCAGCAGGGTGCTGGTCGTGTTGGACACGGTGTTGGATTGAATCAAGCGTGAAAAAGACGGAACGGCCATTGCGGTCAAAATGCCGGTGATCGCCAGCACCACCATCAACTCCAATAGCGTAAAGCCCCGCGATCGAATGCGCATGGAGATCACGGACCGGTCTCTTGCCAGCGGTCTATCAGGCGCCGTCCTTCGAACGACGGCGGCCAATGATTGCGCCCATCAATCCCAAGCCAGCCAACAACAGGGCGTAGGACTCGGGTTCAGGCACAGCGGCTATTGGACCACCACCAAAGGCAGAACAACCACCCGATCCCACTTGGGCACCGGCACCGATAGAGACATACGAGGTCGACGAAAACAGGCCGCCACAGGCAGAGCCGCCCAGGTTACTGAGCACCGCATTAGCGCCCACGCTGATGTAGGTCGTCGCCAGCACGCTGCCAATAAAGCTGGAGTCTGCCCCCAGGCTGGCGTAACCACCGGTATTCCACAACACCTGGGAATTGGCTCCGGCATTGATCAATTCAACATGGGAGCTGGCACCGGTGGCAAGAATGTCGGTGATGTTGAAGACCCAGGTCTGGTTGGCCTTGTTCTGGCCATCCAGATACAGGGTGGTGCCGGCCGTGGTGGAGAAACTCGCGGCACTATAGACACCCGCGTCAAATGTGGTGTTGACCGTCATCGTCGCGGCCAGACTGGTGCCCGAACCCATGGCATTCAAATTGACTTTCGCCGCGTCGAGTTGGCTCTTGGCGGTGGTCAAGCTGCTTTGCAGCGCACCTGTCATCGCACTCATGGCAGTCTGATTGGTCGCACCAGAGGTTCCTCCGACGCTAGACCCCCCGCCCAATGCGCGAACGCCGCCCACATCGAAGTTGCCAACGATGTTGGAATAGGCCCCGGTCGTGCCAGCCAAGCCGGACTCAAAGTTGCCCTGCACCGTGGAGTAAGCGCCCGTGGTGCCTACTCCACCCACTTGGAAATTGCCCGCGACGATGGCATTCGCGCCAATCGTTCCAGCCAATACCGATTGAAAATTGCCTTGGACGGTGGCGTTGGCGCCCGTGGTTCCCACATCACCGGACTGTAAATTGCCGAAGACCGACGAATTGGCACCAGTTGTTGCGTAGGTTCCAGACAGCACATTGCCATACACCTTGGCAGCGTCGCCAGTGGACGTATAGGTGTTGGAAAAAATCGATAAGTTCAGCAGGTCCGAGCCCAGCAACGAAGCCGCGCTCGCCTGACCAGGCGCACAAACAGTTAGCGCCAAAAGCGACATTGCCACATTCAATATTTTCATAAAAATCTCCCGACATTTGGTGAAGAAACCAGACTGGCGGATCGATCCGCGGCCCCCATTCATCGCAAACTTCAAGCAACAACCCGTTCTCAAGCAATCAGGAAAATTGTGTTTAATTTGCAATTAAAAGCATTTATTATCACTTTTCAATAAATTAAGCCGATTTAAGCATAGCTTTCTTCAACTGGCAATAGTCCGGACGCACCTATTCCTTGACTTTGTTGTGGATTTTTTGCCCTTGCAGGCGAGGGGAAGAAGTGGAGTGGCGCGCTGCTGCAAGCGCGCTGTATGCCCGTGAGGCGCGCGTTGAATCAGCGCTCAGCAGCCGCTGCTGTGTTCCGCGTATGCAGCGAAGGTGGCTTAGATGGCGTAGCTCAGCCCAAGGGCATTGGCCAAGAGGTCCAGGTCCAACGGTTTGGTCAATTTGGCCACCACCTGCAGTCCGCCAGCCGTGGCCAACTGGTGTGCAACGTCCAGCATCAATCCATCGCCGCCGGTGATCAGTACGACCTGACCGGGGTAGCGGCGCGTTGCCAGTTCGTCCAAAAACTCTATGCCGTCTTTGTTGGGCATGAATATGTCGCAAAGGATCAAGTCCGGCGCACGCTCCAGCCGCGCAAGAATGCGTACACCCTGTTGCCCGTCTGCCGCTACATGGCATTCGGTGAAACCCAGCTTGCCCAAACCCCGTTCGGCAATCGCCCGGCTGAACGCGTCGTCATCCACCACCACGGCGGTGAATTGCGCGTTTTCGCGAAAAAATCAGCCCTTGAACTTGGCCGCCAAAGCGGCAATGCGCTCGCCAAACAAGCGGCCGGTTTCCAGGTCACCGGCGTTCATTTCGTCGGCACCGGAATCGCCCGGGGTTTGGGCCATGGGGCCAGCACTGGAGGCCAGGTAGTTCAGGTCGCTGCGCTGCGAGGCCTTGGTATTGTTGTAGTTGATTCCGGTACCGGCCCAGACGCCGCCATGCTGCATGGCCAGGGTCATAAGGTAATGGATGGTGCTGTGCTTGTCGCCGTTCATATTGGCGCTGGCGGTGAAGCCGCCAAAGATCTTGTCCTTCCAGGCCTGGGTGTACCAGGGCTTGGAAGAGGCATCGGCAAACTTCTTGAACTGCCAGCTGACCGAGCCCATATAGGTCGGCGAGCCGAAGATGATGGCGTCGGCCGCAGCCAGGGTTTCCCAGCCACCTTCGGGCAGATTGCCATCGGCATCGATGGCGATGAGGTCCGCCGCTGCGCCAGCCGCCACCGATTGCGCAAGGCGCTGGGTGTGACCATAACCGGAATGAAATACCACTGCTACTGATGCCATTTGCTGAGTTCCTGTTGGACTGAAGTGAGAAAACACCCCTTAGGGCGGTGGGAAGAAATCGTATTTTTAACGGTCTCAGGGCGCCAGGTCAAACACCAGTACCTCGGCATCCTCGCCCTGCGTCAACTCAATGCGGCTCTCGCCTTCGATCAGCGCCGCATCGCCGCCCGCTAGGGCCTGACCATTGACCAGCAGTTTTCCACGCATCAGGTGCACATAGGCCAGGCGAGTCGGCACCAATTCCAGTGTGGCAGCTTGGTCACCATCAAACAGGCCGCTGTAGAGGCAGGCATCGGCATGAATCAACACCGAGCCATGGGCCGCATCGCTTGAAGCCAGCAGACGCAGCACGCCCTGCTTTTCTGCCGTGCTAAATGTCTTTTGCTCATAGCCCGGCGGGATGCCTTTTTTGCTGGGCTCGATCCATATCTGGAAGAAGTGCGTGGTCTCACCCTCTGCGTGATTGAACTCGCTGTGCTGCACGCCGCTGCCTGCGCTCATGCGCTGCACATCGCCGGGCGGTATGCCTTTGACATTGCCCATGCTGTCCTTGTGCGCCAGATTGCCAGACACCACGTAGCTGATGATTTCCATGTCGCGGTGCCCGTGCGTGCCAAAGCCAGTGCCCGGCGCAATGCGGTCTTCGTTGATGACGCGCAGATTGCCCCAGCCCATATGATTCGGGTCGTAATACCCGGCGAAAGAAAAGCTGTGGAAGGACTTGAGCCAGCCATGGTCGGCGTAGCCGCGTTCAGAAGATTTGCGTAGGGTCAACATGGATCAACTGTATGCCTGCCAGCCTCCGCAGCAATGCACTGCGATTGATGGCATCATTCAAACGCTTTCAAGCAAAATAGGACTTCCATGCAAACACCACGCGATGTACTGACGCCCGATGCGCTGTCCATGCTGCAAATCATTGCCAAGACCGGGAGCTTTGCGGCGGCGGCGCGCGCCATGGGCATGGTGCCCAGCGCCCTGACCTACCGGGTGCGGCAGATTGAGGACGCGCTGGATGTGCTCCTGTTTGACCGCAGCTCGCGCCAGGCCAGGATGACCGAGGCCGGCGCCGAGCTGCTGCGCGAGGGTGGCCGCCTGCTCAATGAAATCGACGCCGTGGCCAACCGGGTCAAGCGCGTGGCCACCGGTTGGGAGTCGCAATTCACCATCGCGGTAGACACCATCATCTCCAAGACCACCATGATGGAACTGTGCGAGGCCTTCTACGCCCTCTCGCCGCCGACACAGATTCGCCTGCGCGACGAGACGCTGTCGGGTGTGATGGGCGCGCTGACCTCGGGCCAGGCCGACCTGGCGATTGGCGTCGGCCCCGACTCCAGCACCATGGGCGGAATACACAGCAAGCCCCTGGGCACGGTGCATTTCATTTATGTCGTGGCGCCCCACCATCCCTTGGCCAGTGCACCCGAGCCCCTGAGCGACGAACTGATCCAGAAACACCGCGCCGTGGCCGTGGCCGACTCGGTGCAGCGTGGCGGCGGCCTCACCTTTGGCCTGTTCAGTGGCCAGGAGGTGTTTACCGTGGCCAGCATGAAGGACAAGCTGGAGGCGCAGTTGCGCGGTCTGGGCGGCGGCAACCTGCCCAGTGGCATGGCCAGTCGCTATGTGGAGGCCGGGCGTCTGGTGGTCAAAAAGACCGAACGCGCCAAGCGTCTGGTCACCGTGCATTACGCCTGGCGCGGCGGCCAGGGCCAAACCCAGGGCCGCGCCATGCAGTGGTGGCTAGCCCAGTTGGAAAGTGCCACCACCCGCACCGCCCTGCTGGAAAACCATGCCAGTTATTGACCTTGGTCAGCGCCAGACCCAGGGGACGTGGTCCGTGCGTGTATAAAGCATGCAAACTCTTTGACGACAACCAACCACCGGAGAACTAGCGCATGACCCAACCCAAACGCATCGCCATTGTGGGAGCTGGCATGGCAGCCATCACCTGTGCTCGCACCCTGGTGCAAGCCGGACACAACGTCACCGTGTTCGAGAAGAGCCGCGGTGTGGGCGGACGCATGTCCACCCGCAGCAGCGACTTTGGCAGCTTTGACCATGGCGCCCAGTATTTCACGGTGCGCGACGCCCGTTTCGAGCTGGCCCTCTCCACCATACCCGGCGTGTGCCGCCCCTGGAGCGCCAACACCGTGCAGGTGCTGGACTCGCACGGCCTGGTGGCCGAGGCCGGTCTGCCCGCACGCGAAGCGCATTGGGTCGGCAAGCCGGGCATGAACGCCCTGGTGAAGGCCTGGGCCCAGCCGCTTTTTGACACACAGTCGGTCGAACTTCAAACCCAGGTCGTCGCCATCGAAAAAGATGCGCTCACGCCAAAGCAATGGCAATTGCGCACCAGTGGCGCCGACGACAGCAGCCATGTATTCAGCGGCTTTGATGCCGTGCTGCTGGCCATTCCCGGACCGCAAGCCGCAGCCCTGCTGACCACCCAGCCCAAGGCCGCAGCCCTGGCCAAGAAGGTCACCAAGTCGAGCGTCGCGCCCTGCTGGACGTTGATGCTGGCCTTCCCACAGGCGGTGCAACCCGGCCTGACCACGCTGGGGCCGCAGTGGAATGCGGCGCGCAGCAACCACCACCGCATTGCCTGGCTGGCACGCGAATCCAGCAAACCCGGACGCGGCGCCATCGAGCGCTGGACGGTGCAGGCCAGCGCCGCCTGGTCGCAGGAACATTTGCAGGATGATGACGCCCGCGTCACCGCCAAGCTGACCAAAGCCTTTGCCGAGGTCACCGGCATCCGGGCCGAACCAGCCCACGCCGAGGTACACCGTTGGATGTACGCCAAGACCGAGAAGCCTTTGGGTATTTCCCACCTGTGGGATGGCAAGACCGGCATCGGCGTCTGCGGCGACTGGTGCTTGGGACACCGGGTCGAGAACGCGTTTGTGTCGGGTCTGGAGCTGGCGCTCGCCATCGCCTGATTAGCTAATGAGGGCTGGTGTGGGGGCCACATACAGAGGTCGGTTCGCGCCCTCGCCCACCGGCCCACTGCACGCGGGCTCGCTGGTGGCGGCGCTGGCCAGTTGGCTGGATGCGCGTGCCCATAGCGGCCAGTGGCTGGTGCGCATCGAAGACGTGGACCTACCGCGCTGCATTCCAGGTGCCGATCGGGCCATGTTGCAGCAGCTCGCAGCCTGTGGCCTGGTGTCCGACGTGGAGCCGGTCTGGCAAAGCCGACGTAGCAGCATCTACCAGCAGACGCTGGAACAACTTATTCAAACCCAAAAGGCCTACGCCTGTGCCTGTTCGCGCAAGGACATTGAACTAGCCTTGCAGACCATGGGCCAAGAGAAGCCACGTCATGGCGAGCTGGTCTACCCCGGCACCTGCCGCGACAGCCTGCACGGCAAGGCGGGACGGGCCTGGCGTTACCGTACAGAAAGGGCCGCCGCCCCTGGCACCGAACCCGGCCGCATTACCCACTGGAGCGACCGCCGCCGGGGCGCGCAGCAACAGGACGTGGCCGCCGAGGTCGGCGACTTTGTGCTGAAGCGTGCAGATGGCCTGTTCGCCTACCAGCTGGTCGTAGTGGTCGACGATGCGGCCCAGGACATCACCCATATCGTGCGCGGCGAAGACCTGGCCGACAACACGGCCCGGCAAATCCTGCTGCAGCAAGCCCTGGGCTACGCGACACCGCAGTATCTACACACGCCGCTGGTGCTGGCCGCTGACGGCCAAAAACTCAGCAAACAAAACGGCGCACAAGCCCTGGATACCTCCACAGCTGATGCGGCGCTGGCGGCCCTGAACCAGGCGGCACAGTGTCTGGGACTGTGCAACCATGGAACACGCGACAATAGGGGCAACGCACTGGCCGCCTGGGTTGAACAATGGCGCGCCACGCTGCAATCCGCTACCACCTGAAGAACTATGCTTTGTGCTGCCCGCTGAAACCAGCAGGCAGCATCCACAGCGCCCATGGAAACCACGCATGAACACCGAGAACACTGAAACCATCCCCGGCTCTGAAACCGAAACCGTTGCCGTAGCACAAACCGCAGCCAGCACCGCGACACCGGACGAGGGAACAGCAGCGCCCAAGATCTTCATGCGCACCATCAAGAGCTTTATCCGACGTGCCGGGCGCACCACGGCAGGCCAGGCCAAAGCCTTTGAAGTGCTGGGGCCGCAATACCTGGTGCCCTACCAGGCCAGCCTGCTGGACCTGCAGGCGCCCTTTGCCAACGCCACGGCCACGCCCGAAGAGGCAGCAGCGCAGGCCGCGAGACCCACTGTGCTGGAAATCGGCTTTGGCATGGGCGAGGCCACGGCCCATATTGCCACCGTGCTGCCGGACACCAATTTCTTGTGCTGCGAGGTGCACGAGCCCGGCGTGGGCGCCCTGCTCAAGCGCATAGGCGAACGCGAAATAGCCAACATCCGCATCTGCGCCCATGACGCGGTGGAGGTGATAGACCAGATGCTGCCGCTCTCCAGCCTGGACGGCGTGCACATCTTCTTTCCTGACCCCTGGCACAAGACCAAGCACAACAAGCGCCGATTGATCCAAGCGGGTCTGGTCGCCAAGCTGGCCGCGCGTCTGAAGCCCGGCGGCTATCTGCATTGCGCCACCGACTGGCAGCCCTATGCGGAACAAATCCTGGCCGTATTGAGCGCCGAGCCCCAACTGCGCAACCGCGCCCTGATCAGCCACCCGCAGTTGGAGGGCTATGCGCCCAAGCCGCTATACCGGCCGCTCACCAAGTTCGAGAACCGCGGCATCCGCCTGGGGCATGGCGTCTGGGATGTGGTGTTCGAGCGCGTTTAGCAATTGGCACGCTACCGCCCCAACCCGCCGCCGGCACGCGATGGGCTCAATCCCAGTTGTGTGACGGTGGCTGCAGGGGACTGGGCCACAGCGCTGGAGTTTTTTTGCCAGCGCTTTGACAAGGTGGCAAGCAGCGACTGGAATGACCGCTTTGCCGCCGGTGATGTGGTGGCTGAGGATGGCGCATTGGTGCGCGCCGATTCGCTGTTGAACAAGGGCCAGCGCCTCTACTACTTTCGCAACGTGCCAGACGAACCGCACATCCCGTTCCAGGAGCGCATCCTGCACCAGGACGATCACCTGCTGGTGGTGGACAAGCCGCACTTTTTGCCGATCATCCCCAGCGGAAAATACGTGCGTGAGACCCTGCTGGTGCGCCTGGGAAAGACCCTGAACAGCAGCACGCTGGCGCCAATTCACCGCTTAGACCGCGACACTGCCGGCATCGTGCTGTTCTCGCTCCAGCCCGCCACGCGCAACGCCTATGCGGCACTTTTTCGCGAGCATGTGGTGAGCAAGACCTACCACGCCATCGCGCGCTGGAACCCGGAATTGAGCTGGCCGATGCAGCGCCACACCCGCATTGCCATAGGGGAACATTTCATGCAACAGGCCGAGGTCGAAGGTGTGCCCAATGCACTCACCACCATCCGCCCACTGCTGCACGACGACGAACTCGCACTGTATGAACTCAAGCCCGTGAACGGCCAGCGCCACCAGCTGCGCGTACACATGAACGCCCTGGGCCTGCCGATTTTGAACGACGGCATCTACCCCGTTCTCACGCCCGAGGGCAGCGCCCAATTTGAAAACCCGCTGCAACTGCTGGCCAAGGCCATTGCCTTTACCGACCCCTTGAGTGGCGAAGCCCGCTGCTTTGAAAGCACCCTGCGTTTGAGCGCACTGTCGACATTACAAAAAGATTCGCCTTGACCTTCTCCATCCCCACCCCCGCCGATCTGTCGGCACATGCGCTGCACACTTTCGAGAAGATGCTGCAGACCACTCCCGCCTTCAAGATCCGCGAAGGCCAGCACGCCATGGCCGAGTGCGTGGCCGACACCCTGTCAAAGGCCGATCTGGGCGAGTGCGCAGCACCCGCCAAGGCGATTGCCGTGATCCAGGCCGGCACCGGCGTGGGCAAGAGTGCCGCCTACCTCAGCACGGCCGTCAGCATGGCACTGGAGCGCAAGACCCGCGTGCTGATTTCGACTGCCACCGTGGCCCTGCAAGAGCAGCTGATGAGCAAAGACCTGCCGGCCCTTGCCGCCGCCATGGACAAGCCCTTCGTCTACGCCCTGGCCAAGGGCCGCGGCCGCTATGTCTGCAAGGTCAAGCTGGACCGGCTTGCCGGGACCGGCAGCGGTGAGGAAGACATGTTCGAGGAAGACTTCCCAGTGGCGGCCCTGTCCACCGCATCGCAGCAGGCCATAGAAGAGCGCCGCATCCATCTCTACGAGCACATGGCCAACGTGCTCTCCAGCGGCAGCTGGAACGGCGACCGCGACACCTTGGCGCAGGCCCCGGACGGCAGCGACTGGGCTGGGGTGGCAGCCGAGCGCCACACCTGCACCGCGCGCCACTGCCCCAAGTACAAGGAATGCAGCTACTACAACGCCCGCACCCGCCTCGCAGAAGCGAATGTCATCGTGGCCAACCACGACCTGGTGCTGGCCACGCTGGGCCTCAAAACCCTGCCCGATCTGGACAGCTGCCTGGTGGTGTTTGACGAGGGTCACCACCTACCAGCCGTGGCCCTGGACCAGTTCGCAAGCAGCATGGACCTGAGCAATATGCGCTGGCTGGACAAACTGCCCAAAGCCATGCAGGACGTGGCGGGCAAGCTGCATCTGCACCTGGGCGAAGACGTGACCACGGTCTGCTCACAGCTGCGCACCGTGCTCACGCAAGCTCAAAAACTGGTGATGGACATGGTGCACGACAGCACCGCCGGATCGGACGGCACGCTGCGCTTTCCGAACGGCGAGCTGCCAGACACATTGGTCGACCCGATGACGCAAATCGCGGCCCAGGCCACCGGCCTGGCCAAGAGCCTGGAAGCGCTGGGGGTGGATGTGAAGGCCATTGCCAAGGACGACCCATCGCAGGCCGTGCTGTGCGCCCAGCTCTACGCCAAGCTCGGCGCCATCGCCCCGCGCCTGAACAGCGTGGCCGAGACCGCCCAGCTGCTGCTGGAGCATGGTGATCAGCCCTTGGCCAAATGGCTCAAGGCCGAGACCGAGGGCGGGTTCCTGAACCTGACGGCGCACGCCAGCCCCATGGTGCCGGGCGATCTGCTGCGCCAGTTTTTGTGGAGCCAGGTGCGCGGCGCCATCATCACCTCGGCGTCACTCACCAGCTGCGGCAGCTTCGATTACTTTTTGCAGGAAGCGGGCCTCAGTGGCAACCGCAATGTGACGACGCTGGAAGTCTCCAGCCCCTTCAACTACACGACCCAAGGCACGCTGACGGTGGTGCACACCCGCGCCGAACCCAAGCAGGCCGATGCATACACCGCCGAGATGGTGGCTTTGCTGATGACCGACCTGAAAGACGTGCAGCACGGCGCGCTGGCCCTGTTCACCTCACGCGCTCAGATGCGCAGCGCAACCCAAGCGCTGTCGGGCGAACTACTGGACGCGGTGTTGGTGCAGGGCACGCTGTCGCGCACCCGCCTGCTGGCATCGCACAGCGCCCGGGTAGAGGCCGGCCTGCCCAGTATCTTGTTTGGTCTGCAGTCTTTTGGCGAGGGCCTGGATCTGCCGGGCCTGCTGTGCGAAACCGTGTTTATCTGCAAGCTACCCTTTGCGCCACCGAGCGAACCGGTGGACGAGGCGCGCGCCGAATGGCTGCGCAAGATGGGCCGCGACCCGTTCAGCGAACTGGTCATCCCCGCCACCGCCATCAAGCTCTTGCAATGGACCGGCCGGGCCATCCGCACCGAGGAAGACCAGGCCCATGTGATCTGCTACGACAAGCGCCTGCAGTTGCAGAGCTACGGCAAGCGCATGCTCAACGGCCTGCCGCCGTATGCGGTGAAGATGCGGGTCGCTTAAACAGACGCCTCAAATTCGCGCCGTATTTCCTGCAACTGCTCAGGCTTCAGGCGGTTGCCGTACTGGGCCACCACTGTTGCGGCCGCGCCATTGGCCAAGCGTGCGGCCTGTGCATGGCTGTAGCCGTGGGTCACGGCGAACAGGAAGGCGCCGGCAAACATGTCGCCCGCGCCATTGGTGTCAATTGCCCTGACCTCGGCCGCTGGCACCGCCGTCTGCTGCTCACCTTCAATCACCAGACAACCCTTGGGGCCGCGCGTCAGGCACACGACCCGTGCCAGCTTGGACACGGCGGCGACGATGGTCTCGAAGTCGGTGCTGGCGCACCAGACCTGCGCCTCTTCCTCGTTGCAGAACAGGTAGTCCAGGTCGTTGCCGACCATGGCCTCCAGCCCTGCGCGGCAGAAGTTAATCATGCTCATGTCGCTGAGCGTGGTGGCCAGCGCAACACCCGCCTCCTTGGCTAATGCGCGGCCCTTCAGCGCGGCGTCCAATCCTGTTGGCGAGGCCGACAAATAGCCTTCCATGTAATAGACCTTGGACTTGGCAATGTCCTTGGCGTGCAGCGCTGTGTGGTCGATGTCGGCGGTGGCGCCCAAAAAGGTGCTCATGCTGCGCTCGGCGTCGGGCGTCACCATCACCATGCAGATGCCGGTCTGGCCTACGGGAAAGGGGCTGTGCGACAGGTTGGTGGCCACGCCATTGGCCAGCAGATCCTGGTGAAAAAAGGCACCCAGTTCATCGTCGGCCACGCGGCAGGAATAAAAGGCTTTTCCACCCAGCTGCGCCAGCGCCACCGCCGTGTTTGCGGCCGAGCCACCACCGGTGCGGCGGCTGTGCAGGCCCTGCACACCGGCCAGCAAGTGGGCACGGCGCTCGGCGTCAATCAACGTCATGTGGCGCTTTTCCACGCCCAGGGCCTGCAGTTGCGCCTCAGACACTTCGTATTCGGAGTCCACCAAGGCGTTGCCAATGGCGTAGAGGTCGTAATGGGACATGGATTTCCTAAAAGGGATCGGATTACTGCTCGACGAAGGCGCGCTCGACGACAAAGTCGCCGGGGCTGGTGGTGCTGCCTTCGGAGTAGCCGCGCTTCTCCAGAATCACCTTCAGGTCCTTGAGCAGGCCGGGGGAGCCACAGATCATGACGCGGTCGGTCAAGGGGTCGAGCTTGGGCAGGCCCAGATCGGCCTGCATCTTGCCGGACTCGATCAGGTCGGTAATACGGCCCTGGTTGCGAAAGGGTTCGCGCGTGACCGTGGGGTAGTAAAGCATTTGCTCGCTCACCATCTCACCCAGGAATTCGTGGTCGGGCAGTTCGTGCATGAAGTAGTCGTGGTAGGCCAGTTCCTTGACCTCGCGCACGCCGTGCACCACGATGACTTTTTCGAAACGCTCATAGGTGGCCGGATCACGCGCCACGCTCAGAAAAGGCGCCAGACCGGTGCCGCTGCCCAGCAGGTACAGGTTTTTGCCGGGCAGCAGGTAGTCGATCAAG
Organism: uncultured beta proteobacterium; assembly: GCA_903845935.1. Classification (GTDB taxonomy): domain Bacteria; phylum Pseudomonadota; class Gammaproteobacteria; order Burkholderiales; family Burkholderiaceae_C; genus Allorhodoferax. The sequence continues at coordinate 15,817 of CAIMZI010000055.1, forward strand.
AGCGTGCCGGTGGGCTTCTTGCCGACCACAATTTTGTCGCCGACCTGGATGTGCTGCAGTTGCGAGGTCAGCGGGCCATCCTGCACCTTGATGCTGAGGAACTCCAGATGCTCCTCGTAATTGGCGCTGGCGATGCTATAGGCGCGCAGCAACGGTTTGCCATTGGGCTGGCGCAAACCGATCATGGTGAAGTGTCCATTTGAAAACCGCAGCGCGGGGTCGCGGGTGGTCGTGAAACTGAACAGGCGATCTGTCCAGTGATGTACGCTTAATACGGTTTCATCCAGAAATGCACTCATGGGGGCCTTGCTATGGTTCAAAGCTGCGCTGCAGCAAACCGTATAGTGTAAAAGGTTGGCCTGCCAAGATCTGGCATAAGCTTAGACACCAAACAAATTTGTACCTGCATTGCGACATGTCAACCTTGAACACCCCCCCCGAACCCTTGTTGGTGGCCTGCCTTTGCGCCCAGTGGTGTGGCACCTGCAAGGACTACGCATCCCTGTTTCAAGGGCTACAGGCCGATTTTCCGGGCGCGACCTTCCGCTGGATAGACATTGAGGACGAATCCGATCTGGTGGACCCGATCGAGGTGGAGAACTTCCCTACGCTGCTGATTGCCAGCGGTGACCAGGCCCGATTCTTCGGAACGATCACGCCGCATATCGAAACCTTGAAGCGCTTGATCCAATCGCACCAAGGCAACACCGGCCCGAGCCGGCTGTCAGCGGAGGTGCAGGCGCTCACGCAGAGGTTAGCGATGCAGGGCAGCCAAGCCGCGGTCTAGCTGTGTGCCGCCAGCAGATTCTTGTACACGCCACAACCCACAAACAGGTCATCGACCAGGAGCACGTAAGACATCTTGGACTGCACCCCGCCGGTCGCTGGGTTGGTGATGTCGTACTCCACCCAGCCCGGCTCGTAGTTCACCTGGGCGATGATGGTTTGCAGCAGGCCCGCGCCATCGATACCGGCAATATCCTGCACCCTGCTGCCGACCTTGGCCGGGTTGCCGCCAAAGGCCAGATAGGCACCGCTTTTATCGAGCGCGAAGACATACATGTCCCGGTCATGAAAACCCTGGGCCGGGTCGGTCAGATCACGCAAAAAACTGTCCCTGGAGCCCCGGCTTCTATGCGCCAAGGCGCGCTCCACCAAGGACCTCGCCTCCTCGGGTGAGCCCTGCAGCAGCTGGAACATGGCTACCGAATCAACCAGGGTGGTGGCGCGCATTTCCATGTCATCGGCCTTGCCCACGGCGTGGCCCACCATTTGCGCATTGCGCTGGGTAATCTCGTCCAATTGGCGCACCGCGGATGTGATCTCGCTCAGGCCCGCGCTTTGCTCGGCACTGGAGGCCGAGATTTGCGACATGCTTGAAGCCACATCGCGGATGCCGGTCACAATTTCGGTGATGGTGGCACCCGCTGCGTGGATGCCATGCACGCTGGCGGCGATCTGGGTAGATGAAGCGCTGATCAGTTGCCGGATTTCCTTGCTGGATGCCGCCGAACGCTGGGCCAGAGAACGCACCTCGGTGGCCACTACCGCAAAGCCACGCCCGGTCTCGCCTGCGCGGGCCGCTTCCACCGCCGCATTCAAGGCCAGAATATTGGTTTGGAAGGCCAGGCCGTCGATGACGCCGACGATTTCATCCATGCGCTTGGCGCTGGCCTGAATGGCCTCCACCGATGCCACCGCCTGCGCCATGGTGGCGGCACCGCGCACCGCCACATCGCGCACCTCACCGGCTCGCCCATTGGCACCACCGGCCGTTCCGGCATTGACTTGCACCGCCGACGAAAGTTCTTGCACGCTGGCGGCGGTCTGCTCCAGATTGGCGGCCTGCTGCTCGGTGCGGTCGGATAAGTCCTGGCTGTCGCGCGCCAGGCTCTGGCTGGCATAGGCCACAAAGGCCGCGTTGCTGCGCACATTGGCCACCATGGCCGACACGGTGCTGCCCAGCCGCCCCACGGCGGTCAGCACTTGGCCGAGTTCATCCCGGCTGCGCGCCAAGGCGGTGTGGCGCAAATCGCCGGCAACCATGCGGTCCACCACCTGCACCATTTGCCCGATATCCTGCGTCACGCTCCAATAGAAGGCCGCCAACAGATACAGCAGCACGGCCGCGTCCAGGCCGCACAGGCCCACCACCACTTCAAACGCTGCCTTAGGCTCGGTGCCGACAAAAAATGCCCACAGCACCACCAAGATCGGCATGGCTGAGAGCAAGCCAATCAGCGTGATCTTGTTCGAAAAAGAAAGCCTGCGCATCACGGCCACGCCCGAACTCATCACGCCTGTTGCTTGCATTTAATTTTTCCCAATTCGACCGCTTTTTCAGCAGTTCACTAGTCCCCTGGGGCATGCTTTACCACGTAACTGACTATCTGTTGACAGCGTAACAAATGCATGAATAGGAGCTCAAAAGGCCGCTTTTTTAGACAAAATGCCAATCAGAGCTTGGCCGTCACCCAGGCCAGCACGGTGTCCAGCGCATCGCCCAGCTTGGCGGGCTCGGTGCCACCGGCCATGGCCATGTCGGGCTTGCCGCCGCCCTTGCCGCCCACCTGCGCTGCGACAAAGTTGGCGAGTTCACCGGCCTTGACCTTGGCCGTGGTGTCGGCCGTGACACCAGCGGCGATCTGCACCTTGTCACCATCGACGCAGGCCAACAGAATCACGGCGGTCTTGAGCTTGTCTTTGAGCTTGTCCATGGTGTCGCGCAAGGTCTTGGTGTCGGCACCGGCCAAGCGCGCCACCAGCACCTTGACGCCGTTGACAGCCACCGCGCTGTTGACCAACTCATCGCCCTTGACCGAGGCCAGCTTGCCCTTGGCGGCAGTCAGTTCTTTTTCCAGATCGCGCACCAACGCCATCAGGCTGACCACACGGCTCGGCACTTCGCTATTGGTCACGCGCAGCGTGCCGGCCACGCCACCCAGCGTGGCTTCCATACCCTGCACGTAATCGAGTGCCACCAAGCCGGTGACGGCCTCCACGCGGCGCACACCCGCAGCCACGCCGCCCTCGGACGTGATGCTGAAGAAGCCGATATCGCCGGTGGCCTTGACGTGAGTGCCGCCGCACAGTTCGGTGGTGGTGCCGATGTCCAGCACGCGCACGATCTCGCCGTATTTCTCGCCGAACAGCATCATGGCGCCGGTTTGCTTGGCGTCTTCGATGCCCATCAGGCGCGACTGGGTGGGCGCGTTGGCCAGGATTTCGGTGTTCACCAAAGCCTCGATTTCGCGGATCTGCGCGTCGGTGACGGGAGCGTTGTGGGTGAAGTCGAAGCGGGTCTTCTCGGCATCCACCAGACTGCCCTTTTGCTGCACATGCTCGCCCAGCACCAGGCGCAGGGCCTTGTGCATCAAGTGGGTGACGGAGTGGTTGCGCATGGAGGCCGCGCGCACGGCGGCGTCCACATGGGCGGTGACGGTGTCGCCCACGGCCAGGGTGCCAGACTTGACTGCACCATGGTGGCCGAACACGTCGGACTTGATCTTTTGCGTATCAAGCACCTCAAACAGAGACACGTCGCTGAAGATGGAACCCACGTCACCGACCTGGCCGCCGCTCTCGGCGTAAAAGGGCGTGCTGTCCAGCACCACGATGCCGCTCTGGCCCGCCTTCAGCTCGGCCACCGGTGTGCCCTCAGAATACAGCGCCAGCACCTTGGCGGTTTGCGTCAACTGCTCGTAGCCGACGAAGGTGTTGCTATTCCCCGTGTACTCCAGCGCCTTGTCCATCTTGAACTTGCCAGCGGCGCGGCCCTTGGCCTTTTGCGCTTCCATGGCGGCATGGAAACCTGTCGCATCCACTTCGACACCGGCTTCGCGGCAGACGTCGGCCGACAGGTCCAGCGGAAAACCATAGGTATCGTGCAGCTTGAAGGCCACATCACCGGGCAGCAGCTTGGCGCCGTCCTTCAGGGCCTCTTCCAGAATTTCCATGCCGGTGGCCAAAGTCTCGAAGAAGCGCTCTTCTTCGACGCGCAGCACCTCGGTGATGCGCTTCTCGTCGGCGCGCAGCTTGGGGTAGGCCTCGCCCATCAGAACCACCAGGTCCGCCACCAGCTTGTGGAAGAAAGGCGTCTTCTTGCCCAGCTTGTAGCCGTGGCGGATGGCGCGGCGCACGATGCGGCGCTGCACATAGCCGCGGCCTTCATTGGATGGAATCACGCCGTCGCTCACCAGGAAGGCGGTGGCGCGGATGTGGTCGGCAATCACGCGCAAGGATTTGTTGCCCAGGTCGGCCTCACCGGTCTCGCGCGATGCGGCCTTGATCAGCGCGTCAAACAGGTCGATCTCGTAGTTGCTGTGCACGTGCTGCAGGATGGCGGCCAGGCGCTCCAGGCCCATGCCGGTGTCCACGCAGGGGGCGGGCAACGGGGTCACAGCGCCGGCCTCGTCCATGTTGAACTGCATGAACACGTTGTTCCAGATCTCGATGAAGCGGTCGCCGTCTTCTTCAGGGCTGCCGGGAGGGCCGCCGGGAATGTGGTCGCCGTGGTCGTAGAAGATTTCCGAGCAGGGGCCGCAAGGCCCTGTATCGGCCATCATCCAGAAGTTGTCGCTCTTGTAGCGTCCGCCCTTGTTGTCGCCGATGCGGATCACGCGCTCGGGCGGCAGACCAATGACCTTGGTCCAGATGTCGTAGGCCTCGTCGTCTTCCTCGTAAACGGTGGCCAGCAGGCGCTCCTTGGGCAGCTTGTAAACCTCGGTCAGCAGTTCCCAGGCCCAGAGCAGGCTCTCTTGCTTGAAGTAGTCGCCAAAGCTCCAGTTGCCCAACATTTCGAAGAAGGTGTGGTGGCGCGCGGTGTAGCCCACATTTTCCAGATCGTTGTGCTTGCCGCCGGCGCGCAGGCAGGCCTGCACCGAAGTAGCGCGCACATAGGAACGTTTGTCAGTGCCCAGGAACACGTCCTTGAACTGAACCATGCCGGAGTTGGTGAACATCAGCGTCGGGTCATTGCCGGGAACGAGCGGGCTGCTCGCCACCACGGTGTGGCCCTTGGAGGCAAAGAAGTCTAAGAAGGTCTTGCGGATGTCGGCAACGCTCATTACAGGCTGGGTCATGTCTTGGCTTTTTTGTGCAGGTTCAACGGGCGCCAGAGGCGGCTAATCTCTGATTATCGTTTAGACGCAAATTGGCTAGCGCAGCTTTGTGTACGCCGCTGCCATTGGCGGTAGATGGTTCTATGTTGGCTTGTGTACGCCGCTGCCAGCGGGGTAGATGCTTCCGTCCGTGTCCCCCGCCCGCTTAAGCGGGCTCCTCCTTTACCTACCGGAATCATCCACCCCACTGTCATCGGCAGCCTGCTCGGTTGGCATGCGATGACCCGATAACCAACATCCAATGCATTTCTACCGCCGCGCGCTCACTATGCAGGCAGACGCAGGACGGCGTGGCGCTTCGCTTCGGTAGGTAAAAGAGGAGCCCACGCAGTGGGCGGGGGACACGGACGAAGCGGAGTGCCATGGCGGCCTGTGTCTCAAAGTTGCCGAGGCCAGACGTGTCTGAATAGGTGAGTGCCACAACGGGCTGGGATTTGCAGTGACCTGGTACAAAAGTGCCTGAGCGCCAACTTATCCTGCGTCCTTCAACTCCACCAAAAACCGCTGCACTGCCTCGTCCTGCGACCAGGCCACGTTGAAGCGCAGCCAGGGGCTGGGCTCCAGGTCCACCGAAAACAAATGGCCGGGCCCCAGCAAAATGTCCTGCTCGGCCGCCTTGTAGGCCAGCTCAGCGGCATTCTGCACGGCGGGATGGCGGGCCCACAAAAACATGCCGGCCTTGGGCTCGGTAAACAGCTCGAAGCCGGCTGCCAACAATTGACTGGCCAGCAACTGTTGGGCCCGCGCCAAGCGGTCCTTCAAGGTCTTGATGTGCTTGCGCCAGCGCCCGTCGATCAGCGCGCCATAGGCCAGGCGCTCGGTGAACTCGGAACTGGTCAGGCCGGACAGCATCTTCAGACGCGCCAGCTCATCCAGCAGCACCGGCCCCGCAGCCATGTAGCCGACGCGAATATTGGGCGAAATGGTCTTCGAAAAACTGCCAATGTAGATCACCCGCTTGAGCTGATCCAGACTGGCAAGCGAAGGATGGGCCTGCGGGTCCAGGTCGGCATAGATGTCGTTTTCCACCACCACAAAGTCGTACTTCTCGGCCAGTTGCAGCACCCGATGCAGTTGCGAGAGCGAGGCCGTGGAGCCGGTGGGGCTATGCAGGCGCGGCTGGGTAAAGAACACCTTGGGCCGGTGCTGGGCGATGCGTTGCTCCAGCAGCTCCAGGTCATAGCCGCTGGGCGTTCGTGGTGCACCAATCAACTTCGCACCCAAAAAGCGCAGCGAGAACAACAAATTGGCATAGCCCGGCTCGTCCACCAGAACGGTGTCGCCCGCACGCACTAGGTTGCGGGCCGAAAGATCCATGGCCTGGCTGGAGCCTTGGGTCAGCAGCACCTGGTCGGCGCTGAGCACGATCTCGCGCGCGGCCAGGTTGTCGCGCACCAACTGGCGCAGCGGCAAAAAACCGCGGGGCTCACCATAGCCGCCCATCTCCACGTCGGCCGCCAAGAGCGCGCGCTGGCTGCGCTTGAGGCCATCGCCAAACAACCAATCGCCAGGCAACCAGCCGCAGCCGGGCTTGTTGTGCAGCTTGCGGTTCTCAAAGATGCGCGACAGGTACCACATGGAGTCAAAGCTGTACTGGGTTCCCGCGCCCACCAAGGTGGTGCCTGCCGCACCACGACTGCGCACAAAAAAACCAGAATGCGCCTGCGACTGCAAGTAGCCCAGCGCCACGAGGCGGTCATAGGCGTCCACCACCGTATAGACACTGACGCCATGAGCATGGGCGAACTGCCGAATCGACGGCGCCTTGGCCCCGGCGCGCAACGAACCATCCTCCACCATCAGGCGAAAACCGCCCACAATTTGGGTCACTAAAGGGGTGGAGGATTGGGGATCAACAACAAACATGGAGGGTTAAGGCTAGCAAGAACGGTGCCGAAAAGCGAGGGTTAATCTGTACTGGTTGCGAGGCCTGCACAGTGCATCCGAATCAGGCTGTCATCTGTATATGTTAGCCCCAAGAAGCCGGCCCTAAAGTCGCGCCTTCACCGCAGACCGGACCCGGACTGCAGCACCGAATAAACACCAGGAGTTTTCCGAATGCAACGCGACGCACATTTCACCAACGCAGCCCTGTTCGCCCGTCGTGAGGCCGCCATTCCGCGCGGCGTCGGACACAGCCACCAGGTGTTTATTGCCAAGGGCCTGAACGCCGAAATCTGGGACGTGGAAGGCCGCCGCTACATCGACTTTGCCGGTGGCATTGCCGTGCTCAACACCGGCCACTGCAACCCCGCCATCATTGCTGCCGTCAAGGCCCAACTCGACCAATACACCCACACCTGCTTCCAGGTGCTGCCCTATGAGCCCTACGTGGAACTGGCCGAGCGCATCAATGAAAAGGCCCCTGGCGACTTTGCCAAAAAGACCCTGTTCTTGACCACCGGCTCCGAGGCGGTGGAAAACGCCATCAAGATTGCCCGCGCCCACACTGGCCGCAGCGGCGTGATCTGCTTTGGTGGCGGCTACCACGGCCGCACCCTGCTGACCCTGGCCATGACTGGCAAGGTGGCGCCCTACAAAACCGGCTTTGGCCCCTTCCCGGCCGAAATCTTCCATGCCACCTTCCCCAATGCCTTGCATGGCGTGACGGTGGACGACTCGATCGCCTCTGTGGAGGCCATCTTCAAGAATGACATCGAGGCCCGTCGCGTGGCCGCCATCATCCTGGAGCCGGTGCAAGGCGAAGGCGGCTTCCATGTGGCGCCCAAGGAGCTGCTGCAGCGCCTGCGCGTTCTGTGCGACACCCACGGCATTTTGCTGATCTGCGACGAGGTGCAAACCGGCGCCGGACGCACCGGCACCTGGTTTGCCGTGGAGCAAAGCGGTGTGGCGCCGGATCTGATCACCATGGCCAAGTCCATGGCCGGTGGCTTTCCGATTTCTGCCGTGGTAGGCCGCGCCGAGGTGATGGATGCTGCGGGCCCCGGTGGCCTGGGCGGCACCTATGCCGGCAGCCCGCTTGCCTGCGCCGCAGCCCTCGCCGTGCTGGACATTTTTGAGAAAGAAAACCTGCTGCAGCGCAGTGTGGAGGTGGGCGTGCGCCTGACGGCTGGCCTGAAGGCGATTGCCGCCAAACACAAGGCGATTGGCGATGTGCGCGGCCTGGGCGCCATGGTCGCCATCGAGCTGTTCAAGAACGGTGACATCAAGCAACCCGACGCAGACTTGGCCAAGCGCATCACGGCAGAAGCCACCCAGCGCGGCCTGATCCTGCTGACCTGCGGCACCTACGGCAACGTGATCCGGGTGCTGGTTCCGCTGACCGCCAGCGACGCGATTCTGGACGAAGGTCTGGGCATGATCGCGGCCAGCTTTGACGCAGTCGCCTGATAGACCGGACCCATGAGCGCGCCCCAAACCCTCATCAGCTTCACCGGCGTTGAAAAAACCTACGATGGCAAAAACCTGGTGGTTCGTGATCTAAACCTGAACATCCGGCAGGGCGAGTTTCTCTCGCTGCTGGGGCCGTCGGGGTCGGGCAAGACCACCACGCTGATGATGCTGGCCGGGTTTGAGTCGCCCACCGCCGGCGAGATCAGCCTCAAGGGCGTGCCCATCACGCGCACACCGCCGCACAAGCGCAACTTCGGCATGGTGTTTCAAGATTACGCGCTGTTCCCGCACATGACGGTGGCCGACAACATTGCCTACCCGCTGACGGTGCGCAAGGTGTCTGCTTCCGACCAAGCCACCAAGGTCAAGCGCGCACTCGACATGGTGCAACTCGGTGCCATGGGCGACCGCTTTCCCGGCCAGCTCTCCGGCGGCCAACGTCAACGCGTGGCACTGGCCCGCGCCCTGGTGTTTGACCCGCAGCTGGTGCTGATGGACGAGCCACTGGGCGCGCTGGACAAGCAGCTGCGCGAGCACATGCAGATCGAATTGAAGGAACTGCACCGTCGTTTGGGCGTGACCTTTGTCTATGTGACGCACGACCAATCCGAGGCGCTGACCATGTCCGACCGCGTGGCGGTATTTCACGACGGCCTGATCCAGCAGATCGACGGCGTGGAGCGCCTGTACGAGACGCCGGTGAACCGCTTTGTCGCCGGCTTTGTCGGCGACAGCACGGTGCTGAATGGCCAGATTGAAGCCGTGAACGGCAAGGCCTGCACGCTGCGCCTGCCCAATGGCGTGCAGCTGCAAGGCGTCAACGTCAACCAGGCCGAGGTCGGCGACAGCGTGCAATGCGGCGTGCGGCCCGAGCGGCTGCAGGTGGCGCAAAGCGCTGGTCCCAACACCTTGGAAGCCCGCATGCTGGACCTGATTTATTTTGGCGACCACCTGCGCGTGCGCTGCGAGGTGGCAGGCCAGGAGCCCGCCACCATCAAGATGGCGCTGGCCCATGCCGCCCTGCCCCAACCCGGCCAGACCTTCCAGGTCTATGCCCCACCCGAACACCTGCGTGTGTACCGCTGAACCTCAGCATTTCAACTCTCTGCCCCTAAAGGAACTGTCGATGAAACTCAAGCCCTTGCTGATTGCCCTTGCTGGCGTTCTGGCCCTGCCCGTGCTAGCTCAAAGCACGCTGACCGTGGTGAACTTTGGTGGTGCCAATGGTGGCGCGCAAAAGATTGCCTATTTCGAACCGTTTGAGAAGACCGGCACCAAAATCGTCGGCGTGGAATACAACGGTGAGCAGGCCAAGATCAAGGCCATGGTCGAAGCCAAGAAGGTTTCCTGGGACGTCGTCGAAGTGGAAAGCCCGGATGTGAATCGCGGCTGCGACGAAGGTCTGTTTGAAAAAATGGACTGGTCCAAGCTGGCTCCCAAGAGCGACTTTCAAGCCGCTGCCGTGAACGAATGCGGCGTGGGCGCCTTTGTCTGGTCCACCGTCATGGCCTACAACGCCGACAAGCTCAAGACCGCTCCCGTGACCTGGGGCGACTTCTGGGACACCAAGAAGTTCCCCGGCAAGCGCGGCATGCGCAAGGGCCCGCGTTACAACCTCGAATTCGCGCTGATGGCCGACGGCGTGGCACCGGCTGACGTCTACAAGGTGCTGGCCACCAAGGACGGTGCGGACCGTGCCTTCAAGAAGATGACCGAACTCAAGCCCAACATCCAGTTCTGGGAAGCCGGTGCCCAGCCGCCCCAGTTCCTGGTGGCCGGTGACGTCGTCATGACCACCGCCTACAACGGCCGCATCGACGCCGCCCAGCGCGAGGGCAAGAACCTGGCGATTACCTGGACCGGTGGCATTTACGACCTGGACTACTGGGTCATGCCCAAGGGCACGCCCAACAAGGACCTGGCCATGAAGTTCATCGCCATGGCCACCAACCCCACCGAGCAGGCCGAGTACACCAAGCACATCTCCTACGGACCGACCAACAACAAGGCTCTGGCCAAGATCGACCCCAAGATTCTGGCCCTGCTGCCCACCTCGGCTGCCAACAGCAAGACCGCCTTGCAGTTCAACATCACGTTCTGGGCCGACCAGGGTGAGGCGCTGGAAAAGCGGTTTGCCGCCTGGGCAGCACAGTAATCGCGCAGTAGAGCAGGGACTGACCATGAGCGCAACGCTTGATATGACTTCACTGGCCGCCCGCTTGGGGCGGGTGGAGCGGCGCAAACGTGTGCGCGCCATGGCCCTGACCCTGCCGCTGCTGGTGTTCCTGGCGCTCACCTTTCTGGTGCCGCTGGGCGCCCTGCTGGTGCGCGCTGTGGAAAACCCCGAGGTGGCTGACACCCTGGTGCACACCGGCAAAGCCCTCTCCGGCTGGGATCGCAAAGCGCTTCCACCGGACGAGGTCTTTCAGGCATTGGTCACCGACCTGAATGCGATGCCTGAGACCGCGCAGGCCGGTGTGCTGGCGCGGCGTTTGAATACCGAGGTCAGCGGCGCCCGCTCGCTGATCATGAATACCTACCGTGCCAAGCTGGACATTGCGTCCCTGAGCGCGGCCCAGGTCAAAGACAAACTGCTGGAGCAGGACGCCCGCTGGGCCGAGCTGCCCTATTGGCTGGCGATAGCCAAGAACAGCTCGCGCTGGACGCCCGATTACCTGCTGACCTCGCTGGATTTGAAACGCGATGCCCAGGGCGACATCGTCAAAGTAGGGCCCGAGGAGGCCGCCTTCAGCGCCATCCTCTTGCGCACCTTTAGCATCAGCGCGGTGGTGACCCTGGTCTGCATACTGATCGGCTATCCGCTGGCCTTTTGGCTGTCCACCCTGAGTGCACGCCGCGCCAACCTGATGATGATTTTGGTGCTCTTGCCGTTCTGGACCTCGGTGCTGGTGCGCATTGCCGCCTGGATCGTGCTGCTGCAGACCAATGGCCTGGTCAACCGTTTTTTGATGTTCACCGGCCTCACCGACAGCCCGGTGCCGCTGCTGTTCAACCGCCTGGGCGTCATCATTGCCATGGTCCACATCCTCCTGCCCTTCATGATCCTGCCCTTGTTCAGCGTGATGAAGTCGGTGCCACCCAACTTTGTGCGCGCCGCCGTCTCGCTGGGCAGCTCACCACTTGCCGCGTTCTTTCGCATTTATGTGCCGCAGACCTATCCCGGCATTGCCGCTGGCGGCCTCTTGGTGTTCATCACCTCCATTGGCTACTACGTGACACCGGCCCTGCTGGGCGGTGCGGGTGACCAGATGCTGAGCTATTACGTGGCGCAATACACCAATGTGGAAATCAACTGGGGCATGGCCTGCGCGCTGGGTTCGGTGCTGCTGATCACCACGTTGGCCCTGTACACCGTGTACCGCCGTTTTGGCAAAGCCGAACTCAGCCTCGGCTAAACAAGCGGACCCGCCAAACCTTATGCGCCCTTCTCAATTCCCCGCCTACTTCAAGCTCGCCGACAAGCTCGGCTGGTACGGCCTGCGCGTGCTCTGTGGCGCGGTGCTGCTGTTCCTGCTCACCCCCATTCTGGTAATCATCCCGCTGTCGTTCAGCAACTCGTCCTTTCTGGCCTACCCGATTCCGGGCTGGTCGCTGCGCTGGTACCAGGAGCTGTTTGCCTCCAGCGACTGGGCGCGTGCCACCAAGAATAGCTTTATCGTCGCCCCGCTTGCCACGCTGATTGCCACGGCCCTGGGCACGCTGGCCGCAGTGGGTCTGGCGCGCGTGCAGTTCTTCGGCAAGGGCCTGATCACCGGCCTGCTGATTGCGCCCATGGTGGTGCCCATCGTGGTGGTGGGCGTGAGCACCTATCTGTTCTTTGCCAAGATCGGCCTCTCGGACTCTTACACCGGTCTGGTGCTGGTGCACGCCGCGCTGGGCGCGCCGTTTGTGCTGACCACGGTGCTGGCCACGCTGCAGAGCTTCAACCAGAACCTGGTCAAGGCCAGCCTGAGTCTGGGTGCGGGTCCGCTGCAAACCTTTTTCCGCGTCACGCTGCCGGTGATTGCGCCGGGCGTCATCTCGGGCGCGCTGTTTGCCTTTGCCACGTCCTTTGACGAGGTGGTGGTGACCCTGTTCCTGGCCGGGCCTGAGCAGACCACCTTGCCGCGCCAGATGTTCACCGGCATCCGCGAAAACATCTCGCCCACCATTGCCGCCGTAGCCACGCTGCTGATTTTGTTCACCGCCTCCCTGATGGGTGCGCTGGAATGGCTCAGGGGCCGCGTCAAATGAGCTTCAACCAACCGCTGGGCGGCAACGCCATGCCGCGCTTTGGCGGCCTGGCCAGCATGATGCGCCTGCCGGTCGTGGACTCAGCCGTGGGGCTGGACGTGGGCTTCATTGGCGTGCCGCTGGACATTGGCACCAGCCACCGGCCCGGCACGCGTTTTGGTCCGCGCCAGATACGCGCCGAGTCCACGCTAATTCGCCCCTACAACATGGCCACCGGGGCCGCTCCCTTTGACACGCTGCAGGTGGCCGACCTGGGCGACGTGGCCATCAATACCTACAACCTGCAAAAGTCGGTGGAGATCATCGAGCGCCACTACCAGCCCATCGTCGATGCCGGCTGCAAACCGCTCACCTTAGGTGGCGACCACACCATCGTGCTGCCGATTCTGCGGGCCATGGCGGCTAAGCATGGGCCGGTGGCGCTGGTGCATGTAGACGCCCATGCCGACGTCAACGACGACATGTTTGGTGAGCGCATTGCCCACGGCACGCCGTTCCGCCGCGCCGTGGAAGAAGGTCTGCTGCAATGCGACAAGGTCTGGCAGATCGGGCTACGCGGCAGCGGCTATTCGGCCGAAGACTTCGACTGGCCGCGACAGCAGGGCTTTACCGTGGTGCAGGCGCATGAGGTCTGGTACCAATCGCTGGCCCCGCTGATGCAGCGTGTGCGCGAAGCAATAGGCACCGCGCCCTGCTACCTGAGCTTTGACATCGACGGCATTGACCCCTCCTTTGCCGGTGGCACGGGCACTCCCGAAGTCGGCGGCCTGACGGTGCCGCAGGCGCTGGAAATCATCCGCGGCTGCCGAGGCCTGAATCTGGTGGGTGGCGATCTGGTGGAGGTCTCTCCGCCTTACGATACCTCCGGCAACACCGCGCTGCTGGGAGCCAACCTGCTCTACGAGATGCTGTGCGTGCTGCCCGGCGTGGCCTACCGCTGATGCGCTGCAATCCACAAAAAGCCGTTACTCTTCACCCTTCAACGCCCCGCCAAGGGGCACTCGCTCAACACCAGGAAGACACCCCATGGACATGAAGACATCTCCCCTCTCTTTGCTCAAAGACCCCAGCCTGCTCAAGACCGACGCCCTGATCAACGGCCAATGGGTGAGCGGCAGCTCACGCTTTGACGTGCTGGACCCGTCCAACGGCCACAAGCTGGTCGATGTGGCCAACCTCGGCGCAGCCGACGCCGACGAGGCAATAGCCGCCGCCAACGCCGCCTGGCCGGCCTGGAAGGCCAAGACCGCCAAGGAGCGCAGCATCATCCTGCGCAAGTGGTTTGATTTGCTGATGGCCAACCAGGAAGACCTGGGGCGCATCATGACCGCCGAGCAAGGCAAGCCCTTTGGTGAAGCCAAGGGCGAAGTGGCCTATGGCGCCAGCTTTGTGGAGTGGTTTGCGGAAGAAGCCAAGCGCGTCAACGGCGAGACCCTGCCCCAGTTCGACAACAACCGCCGCCTGATGGTGATCAAGCAGCCCATAGGCGTTTGCGCCGCCATCACCCCCTGGAACTTTCCGCTCGCCATGATCACCCGCAAGGTGGCGCCTGCATTGGCCGCCGGTTGCACCGTGATCATCAAGCCCGCCGAACTCACGCCACTGACGGCCCTGGCCGCCGCCGAGCTGGCCATGCGCGCCGGCATCCCCGCCGGTGTGCTCAACATGCTCAGCGCCGACGCCGACAACTCGATTGCCATTGGCAAGGTCATCTGCGCCAGCGACGTGGTGCGCCACCTGAGCTTTACCGGCTCCACCGAAGTCGGCCGCATTTTGATCCGCCAGTGCGCCGACACCGTCAAGAAGCTGTCGCTGGAGCTGGGCGGCAACGCGCCCTTCATCGTGTTTGACGATGCCGACATCGACTCGGCCGTGGAAGGCGCCTTGGCAAGCAAGTACCGCAACGCCGGCCAGACCTGCGTCTGCGCCAATCGCTTCTATGTGCAGGAAGGCGTCTACGACGCTTTTGTCGCCAAGTTCACCGCCAAGGTCCGGGCCATGAAGGTCGGCAACGGCTTTGAAGAAGGCGTGATGCAGGGCCCGCTGATCGAGGACGCGGCCATCGCCAAGGTCAAGCGCCATGTGGCGGACGCCATCGCCAAGGGCGGCAAGGTGGAAACCGGCGGCAATGCCCTGACCGGCCAGTTCTTCGAGCCCACCGTCATCTCCGGCGCCACTGCCGACATGCTATGCGCCAAGGAAGAAACCTTTGGCCCCTTCGCGCCGGTGTTCCAATTCAAGACCGAGCAGGAAGCTGTTGATGCTGCCAACAACACCGAGTTCGGCCTGGCCAGCTACTTCTACAGCCGCGACATAGGCCGTATCCACCGCGTGGGTGAGGCACTGGAATACGGCATGGTCGGCATCAATGTGGGCATTCTGGCGACCGAGCACGTGCCCTTTGGTGGCGTCAAGCAGTCGGGCCTGGGCCGTGAGGGTTCACACTTCGGCATGGACGACTATGTCGAAATCAAGTATCTGTGCATTGGCGACATCCTGAAGTAAGCCTTGCCGAATGGCCTGCGGCGGCGCGGGCACAATGCCGATCGGAACTGACAGCGCTTGGCCGCTGTCATAATTAGCAAGGAAAATGCCTGCTGTGACCAGGGTGACGGCGCGCCTTTTATACTTTCAATTACCAGGGTTTCCTCGCGGTGAAGTACATCCACAGCTTCAAATTCAAGCTGATTGCCATTGGAGTGATTCTGGTGGTTGCGGGTAGCACCGCGCGCTACCTGCTGATCGAAAAGACCATGAAAGATGGCATCAAGGACGTGGTCAACTCACAGCAACTCTCGCTCGCAAGCTATGTGGCACAGGACATTGAACACAAGGTACTGACCAGGCGCCAGGTCTTGACCAAGTTGGCTGGAGATATGCCGCTATCCCTGCTGCACAACCCGGCGCGCATGGAGCTTTGGCTGCGGGCACAGACCACCGCCCTCAACCTGTTTCCCGCAGGGCTGGTGTTGATAAACGCGCAAGGCAAGTCCGCCGTGGCGGACTATCCGGTCGTGGTGGGCCGCAGACAGCTTGACTTCAATGACCGGGACTGGTTTGTCGCAGCGCGCGACGGCGCCGCATTTGGGGTTGGAAAACCCACGATCGGACGGGCCGTTCAAGAGGCTGTGGTCAACATGGCCGTGCCCGTGCACGACGGCCAGCAACACGTGGTGGCGGTGCTGATGGGCGTGACGCCGCTGGCAGCGCCGGGCTTTCTGGACCTGGTGGAGACAGGTAGAGTGGGCAAGACTGGCGGACTGCTGCTGATCTCGCCTAAGGACCAAATTTTCGTCACCGCCAGCGACGCCGACATGCGCCTCAAGCCCTTGCCGCCAGCGGGTGTCAACCCTCTGCATGACCAGGCCATGGCCGGCTGGCGCGGCGCCGGTTTGACGCACAACGCCCTTGGCGAAGAAGAGCTTTCTGCGGTGGTCAGCGTGCCCAGCGCCCACTGGTTTGTGGTTGCGCGCACACCCAGCGCCGAGGCCTTTCAAGCGATGAACGCGCTGCAGGAAGCCATAGTGCATGGCAGTCTGAAGGTCAGTGCGGCGCTGGTCATGGTGTTGGTGCTGATGCTGAGCTATGTGTTCCGTCCCTTGAAGCAAGCAGCGCAGCAGATGCGCGCCATGGCGGATGGCGACACCGCCCTGGCGCATTTGTCGGTGGTGCGCCAGGACGAGGTGGGCGCCATGGTGAGCAGCTTCAATGAACTGGTCGACAAACTGCTGGCCTCTGAATCCCGCATGCGCTATCTGGCCCATCACGATGCGTTGACCAGCCTGCCCAATCGCATGGCGTTTCAGCAAAACCTGGCGCAAAGCGTGGCACTGGCGGACCGCCAGCAGGCCAGCCTGGCCCTGCTGTTTATAGACCTGGACGGTTTCAAAAGCATCAACGACAACTTTGGCCACGCCATCGGAGACCAGCTCCTAGTGCAGGTGGCGGCGCGCCTGCGCGCCTGTGTGCGCGCCTCCGACATGGTGGGGCGTCTGGGTGGCGACGAATTTGTGCTGCTGCTGACCGACAAGCCCAACGCACAGCAAGCGGCCCAGGTTGCCGACAAGGTGATTTCAGCCATCGGCAGGCCGTTTCAGGTTTCCGACGCACAAGCGGTTTTGGGTGCCAGCGTGGGCATCGCACTGTATCCGGACCATGCGCGCACGGCAGACCAATTGCTAATCGTTGCCGACACCGCCATGTATGCGGCCAAGCGCGCGGGTGGCGCAAGCTACCAGCACGCAAGCTGATTCATTCAAGGTTCTTCCGTCTGTTCCCGCGACACCCTAGCGGTGCCCTGCAAGCCGACGCTTGCCAAATAACCCTTTCAAATTGAATGTCATGCCATTTGCAGCCCAGACAATATTTGTCTAGGCATGCAATAATTTGGGCATGACCAAGAAAAGCCAAAAATGCATCTTCTACCGGGCCGAAAGCTACAACCCGGAAGACAGCGTGGGCTATCTGATGCGCCAGATTCTGAACATGGTCAGTCATGAGATCGAGCGCCAACTGGCCCACACCGAGCTCACCAATGCCCAGTGGATTCCCCTCTTCAAACTGTTTAGCGGCCAAGCATCCACCGTAGCTGAGTTAGCGCGCCAATGCCATCTGGATGGCGGCGCCATGACGCGCACACTGGACCGACTGGAAGCCAAGGGTCTGTGCAAACGGGTGCGCTCCGAGACCGACCGGCGCGTGGTAAACATCGAAATCACAGCGGCGGGCACCCGCGCTGCCAGCGACATTCCCGAGATCCTGAGCGGCGTGCAAAACGCCCACCTGAGCGGCTTCAGCTCCGAAGAATTCCAGACCCTGCGCGACTACCTGCGCCGCATATTGAACAACGCCCAAACCATTGCAGACCATAGCCATGACACCACCCCTTCCAGCGCAGCCCCCCATGCAGCCATCTGACACCCGGTTTTTTGCCGCCCGCACCGCCCGCCTGGCACTCAGTGGCTTGGCACTGGCCACACTGGCCGCCTGTGCCAACTTCTCCGGTATTGAACCGACAGCCAAACCGCTGGATGCCGGCACTCTGGGTCTTAAAAATCTGGACGCCAGCAAAGACGCGGAGCACGTCGCCACCGACAGTGACTGGTGGTTGGGCTTTGGCGACAGCCAGCTCAATGCGCTGGTGCAAAAGGCTTTGCAGGACAATCCCGGCCTAAAGACCACGCAGGCGCGGCTGCTGCGCGCCCAGGCTGCCAGCGCTTTTGTGAAGGCAGCGGACGGCGTGCAGATGAACGCAGAGGCCGATCTAACCCGGCAGCTGTTTTCGGCCAACAACATCTACCCGCCGCCCTATGGCGGCTCGGTACTGGAAAGCGGAAACTTACAAGCCACTGCGAGCTGGGAACTGGACTTCTTTGGCAAAAACCAGGCGGCGCTGGACGCAGCCCTGGGCCAGACCAAGGCCACCGAGGCGGATGTGCAAGCCGCCCGAGGTCTGCTGGCAGCCAATGTGACTCGCAATTATTTCCAACTGGTGCGGCTGCAAGCGCAGCTCGTCCTGGCGCAACGCATGCTTGAGCAACGCACTTCCATTCAGCAGCTGGTAAAGAACCGCGTGGACGCCGGGCTAGACACCGCGCTCGAGCTGCAACAGGCGGCCAGCGCCCTGCCCGATGCCCGGCTGCAGATTGAGATATTGAAAGAGCAGCAAGCCCTCACGCTCAACGCCATGGCGGCGCTGACGGCCCAACCGGTGTTTGCTCTGAAGCTGGACTTGCCGGTGCTGGACAACATAACCGGTGTGCGCGTGGCCCAGTCCATGCCGCTGGATCTGCTGGGCCGCCGCTCCGACATCGCTGCCGCACGCTGGCGTGTGGAAGCCGCGCTGAAAGATGTGGATTCCGCCAAGGCAGAGTTCTACCCCAACATCAATGTGGTGGCCTTTGCCGGGCTCAACAGCATCGGCTTTGACAAACTCCTCAAGAGCGACAGCGAGCAATGGGGCGTGGGCCCGGCCATTCGCCTGCCTTTGTTTGATGGTGGGCGCCTGCGTGCCAAGCTGCGTGGCAAAACCGCCGAGCTGGACTCGGCGATTGAGAGCTACAACAGCCAGGTGCTGGAGGCCGTGCATGAGGTGGCCGACCGCATCAGTTCCAGCCAGGCCGTGCGCCGCCAACAGGTGCAGCAAGGTGCTGCCCAAGCCGCGACGGAAACCGCCTACGCCATCGCCCTGCAGCGCTACCAGGCCGGGCTGGGCAATTACCTGAATGTGCTGAGCGCAGAAGCTCCGGTGCTGGCACAGCGCCGCCAAGGCGTCGATTTGGCCGCCCGTGCACTCGACACGCAGGTGCAAATCCTGCACGCCCTAGGTGGAGATATTGCCCCCACGCTTGCCGCTTCGCGTGCTGCGCTGGACGTGCCAATGCCAGAAGCAATGGCTCTTCGGACTGTCCCGGTAAGCGCAGGCAGATCGGGAGCCGCAGTCCTCAGCCCCAAGGGGACCCTCGCGCCTTGGGGCGGCCCGGCGGCGCTCGTTGCCCCCACCACCCCGAACTGATACGCGTAGAACTCGCGCACAACCATCCTCACCGAATACCCAAAAAGCACCGACACCATGAACACAACCGCTACCCCCGTAACTCCGCAAACTCCCGCCGCCCCCAACACCAAACGCGCCAAGGCGCTCAAGGGCGTCGCCCTGGTTGTCCTGCTGGGCCTGGCCTATGGCGGCTACGAGTGGTACCTGGGCCGCCACGAGGAGGCCACCGACAACGCCTATGTGCAAGGCAACGTGGTGCAGATCACGCCCCAGGTCGGCGGCACTGTCACCGCCATCTTTGCCGACGACACCGACTTTGTGAAGGCCGGTCAGGCCCTGGTGCAACTCGACCCGGCCGATGCCAAGGTGGCGATGGACCAGGCCGAGGCCAATCTCGCGCAAGCCGTGCGCCAGGTGCGCAGCCTGTATGCCAATAACAGCACCCTGGGTGCTCAAATAACGGTGCGTGAGTCCGACATCGCCCGCGCCAAGACCGAGCTGGCCCGCGCCACCGATGACCTGAATCGCCGCCAGTCGCTGGTCGGCAATGGAGCCGTTTCCAAGGAAGAACTCAATCATGCCCAGTCGCAAGTGGCAGCCGCACAAAACGCGCTGAGCGCGGCACAGGCCGGTGTGACGGCGGCGCGTGAGCAACTCAGCAGCAACCAGACCCTGACCGAAGGCACGAACATCGCGTCCTACCCCAGCGTGATGGCCGCTGCCGCCAAGCTGCGCGAAGCCTATCTGGCGCTGCACCGTGCCGCCCTGCCCGCGCCGGTGGATGGCTATGTGGCCAAGCGCACCGTGCAACTCGGCCAGCGCGTCGCCGCAGGTAGCCCGCTGATGTCGCTGATCCCGCTCAACCAGCTCTGGGTCGATGCCAATTTCAAGGAAGTACAGCTGCGCAATATCCGCATTGGTCAGCCGGTGTCGATGACCGCCGACGTCTACGGCAGGAAGATGGAATACAAGGGAGTGGTGGCCGGTTTGGGTGCGGGCACGGGCGCAGCATTCGCCCTGCTGCCGGCGCAAAACGCCACCGGCAACTGGATCAAGGTAGTGCAGCGCGTGCCGGTGCGCATTGCGCTGGACCCGCAGCAACTGCTGCAAAGCCCGCTGCGTGTAGGCCTGTCGATGGAAGCCACGGTGGATATCAGTGACCAGAGCGGCAAGTCGCTGTCCGAAGCGGCCCACCCGACATCGTCCGTGCAAACCGAGGTCTACGCTGCCATGGACAAGGGCGCCAGCGACGCGGTGCAAAAAATCATCGCCGCCAATGCAGGCAAGCGCTAAGACGCCGCCAATCTGCCCAGCCACAGCCTAGCCATGTCTGCACCCGCCCATATTGCCCACCCGCCGCTGCAAGGTTCGGCCCGCTTGTGGGGCACGATTGCGCTCTCGGCGGCCACCTTCATGAACGTGCTGGACTCGTCCATCGCCAACGTGTCGCTGCCGGCCATTGCCGGCGACCTGGGCGTCAGCCCCAACCAAGGCACCTGGGTCATCACCAGCTTTGGTGTGGCCAACGCCATTGCCCTGCCACTCACCGGCTGGCTGTCGCAACGCTTTGGCCAGGTGCGCCTGTTCACCATGAGCGTGCTGCTGTTTGTGATATCGAGCTGGCTGTGCGGCCTGGCGCCCAATATGAGCACGTTGATTGCCATGCGGGCACTGCAAGGCTTTGTGGCAGGGCCCATGATGCCGCTGGCGCAGACCCTGCTGCTGTCGAGCTATCCACCGGCCATGGCCGGTATGGCGATGGCACTGTGGGCCATGACCACCCTGGTGGCGCCGGTGATGGGGCCGGTGCTGGGCGGCTGGATCACCGACCATACGCACTGGGGCTGGATCTTCTTTATCAACATCCCGGTCGGCATTGCTGCGGCGTCGCTGACCTGGACGCTCTACCACAAGCGTGAGACCCAGATCCGCAAGCTGCCCATCGACAGCACCGGACTGGCCTTGCTGGTGGTGGCCGTGAGCGCGCTGCAAATCATGCTCGACAAGGGCAAAGAGCTGGACTGGTTCCAGTCGCCCGAGGTCACAGCGCTGGCCATCGTGTCGGTCATAGGCTTTGCCTTTCTGATCGCCTGGGAGCTCACCGATGACCATCCCGTGGTGGAACTGCGGCTGCTGAAAATCCGCAACTTCTGGACCGGCACCCTATCGATGACCGTGGCCTACAGCCTGTTCATGGGCAACCTAGTGCTGCTGCCACTGTGGCTGCAACAGTTCATGGGCTACACGTCCACCCAGGCCGGCATGCTGATGGCGCCGGTGGGCCTGTTTGCCATCATCCTGTCGCCGGTGATTGGAAAAAACATGCACCGCATGGATCCGCGCGTGCTGGCCAGTTTCGCGTTTGTGGTGTTCTCGCTGGTGCTGTGGATGCGCTCCAATTTCAACACCCAAGCCGACTTCGGCACGCTGATGATTCCCACCATCATCCAGGGCATTGCGCTGGCCTGCTTCTTCATTCCGCTGACCACCCTGATTCTGGGCGGCGTGGCACCGGCGCAAATTGCCTCGGCCTCGGGCCTGTCGAGTTTTGCGCGGATTGTGGGCGGCTCCTTCGGCACCTCGATTGCCGTGAGCGTCTGGCAGGACCGCGCTGCCATGCACCATGCGCAGCTCGCCGAGTTGATCAACCGCGGCAGTGTGGCCACCAACGCCACGCTGGCCAACTTCTCCGCAGTCGGCATGGGCACCGAGCAAAGCCTGTCGCAGATTAACCGCCTGATCGACCAGCAAGCCTTTATGCTGGCTGCCAATGACGTGTTCTACGGCTCGGCGGTGATTTTTCTGCTGCTGATTCCGCTGGTCTGGCTGTCGCACCCGCACAAGACTGCGGCGCGCGGATCGGCCGATGCGGCT
>CAIMZI010000056.1 GCA_903845935.1 uncultured beta proteobacterium
CGTGACAACAAGGTGGCGCAGCAAAAAATCGAGACCGGGCGCCGCGTGGGCGAGCGGGTCGAAATTCTCAAGGGTCTGGCTGCGGACAGCACGATTGCCGTGGCCGGTGCCGGCTTTTTGAACGACGGCGATACCGTGCGCATCGCACCTGCTGCACCTGCTGCACCTGCTGCGTCGACCGCGCCAGCAGCCCCAGCGGCAGCAAAATAAGGACGCCACGCCATGAATGTTTCGGCCTGGTCGATCAAAAACCCGATAGCGGGCGTGATGCTGTTTGTGATGCTCACGTTTGCCGGGCTTATTGCCTTCAATAGCATGAAGGTGCAGCAGTTCCCCGATCTGGACCTGCCCACGGTGGTGGTGTCCGCGTCGCTTCCCGGCGCCGCACCGGCGCAGCTCGAAACCGAGGTGGCGCGCAAGATGGAAAACGCCATCGCCAGCCTGCAAGGCTTGAAGCACATTTATACCAAGGTGCAGGACGGTGGCGTCACCATCACGGCCGAGTTCCGCCTCGAAAAACCGGGACAGGAAGCGGTAGACGATGTGCGCTCCGCGATAGCCCAGATTCGCGCCGACCTGCCCTCCGACCTGCGCGATCCGGCCATCAGCAAGATCAACCTGGCCGGCTCGCCGGTGCTGGCCTACACGGTGAGTTCGGCGCAGATGGATGACGAGGGCTTGAGCTGGTTTGTGGACAACACCATCACCCGCAAGCTGCTGTCGGTACGCGGTGTGGGTGCCATTAACCGCGTCGGCGGCGTCAACCGCGAAGTGGACGTGGCGCTGGACCCGGCGCGCCTGCAGGCCCTGGGCGCCACCGCGGCCGAAATTTCGCGCCAGCTCAAAAGCATGCAGCAGGAATCGGCGGGTGGGCGCACCGACATCGGTGGCAGCGAGCAGCCGGTGCGCACTCTGGCAACGGTGGCTTCGGCGCGTGAACTCGAAGCCATGGAGCTGTCGCTGAATGACGGACGCCATATCCGCCTGGACCAGGTGGCCAGCATCCGCGACAGCTTTGCCGAACCGCGTGCCGCCGCCCTGCTCAATGGCAAGCCGGTGGTGGGCTTTGAGGTGGCGCGCAGCAAGGGCGCCAGCGAAGTGGAAGTGGGTGCCGGTGTGCGCAAGGCTTTGGAAGAACTGCGCCTGCAGCACCCCGACATGCAAATCACCGAGGCCTTTGACTTTGTGACCCCGGTGCAGCAGGAATACGACGGCTCCATGCACCTGCTCTACGAGGGCGCGGCCCTCGCCGTACTGGTGGTGTGGCTGTTTCTGCGCGATTGGCGCGCCACCTTTGTCTCGGCCGTGGCCCTGCCGCTGTCGGCCATTCCGGCCTTTATCGGCATGCAGCAGCTGGGCTTCACCATCAATGTGGTAACTCTTCTTGCGCTGTCCCTGGTGATCGGCATTCTGGTGGACGATGCGATTGTGGAGGTGGAAAACATCGTGCGCCACTTGCGCATGGGCAAGACCCCCTACCAGGCGGCAATGGAGGCAGCCGATGAGATTGGTCTGGCGGTGATCGCCACCACCTTCACCTTGATCGCGGTGTTCCTGCCCACCGCCTTTATGGCAGGCATTCCTGGCAAGTTCTTCAAGCAGTTTGGCTGGACCGCGTCGCTTGCCGTTGCCGCATCGCTGTTGGTGGCGCGGGTGCTGACGCCCATGATGGCGGCCTACATCCTCAAGCCCATCGTCACGGCGCATGCCGAGCCGAGCTGGATGCGCATCTACATGCGCTGGGCCGGTTGGTGTGTCAAGCATCGCCTGATCACCTCTCTGGCAGCGCTGGCGTTTTTTGTCGGCTCGCTGATGCTGATCCCGCTGCTGCCCAAGGGCTTTATCCCGCCGGACGACAACTCGCAAACCCAGGCCTATCTGGAACTGCCGCCCGGCTCCACGCTGGCGCAGACCCAGGTCGTAGCGGAAGCCGCGCGCCTGCGGCTGATGCAGGTGGCCCACGTGAAAAGCATTTACACCACGATTGGCGGCGGCTCGGCCGGTAGCGACCCGTTTGCGCCCCAAGGCGTCTCCGAGGCACGCAAGGCGACTCTCACCATCCTGCTGGACGAGCGCAGCGCGCGTCCGCGCAAACAGGGCATTGAGCAGCAGATACGTGAGGCGCTGGAGCCGATTGCCGGCATCCGCAGCAAGGTCGGCCTGGGCGGTTCGGGCGAGAAATACGTGCTGGTGCTCAGCGGCGAAGATCCGGCAGCCCTCAGCGCTGCAGCGCACGCCGTGGAGCGCGACCTGCGCACCATCAAAGGCCTGGGCAATGTGGCCTCCACCGCCAGTCTGGTGCGGCCCGAAATTGCCGTGCGCCCGGACTTTGCCCGCGCCGCCGACCTAGGGGTCACCAGTGCCGCCATTGGCGAGACGCTGCGCATTGCCACCCTGGGTGACTTTGACTCGGCCTTGCCCAAGCTGAACCTGAGCCAGCGACAAATTCCGATTGTGGTCAAGCTCGACAGCGCCGCCCGCACCGACCTCGACCTGCTGGGCCGCCTGAGCGTGCCCGGCGTGCGCGGCCCGGTGATGCTGAGCCAGGTGGCCACGCTGGAGATGGCCGGAGGTCCGGCGGTGATTGACCGCTACGACCGCTCGCGCAATATCAACTTCGACATCGAGCTTTCCGGCCTGCCGCTGGGCGAGGTGGCGACTGCCGTGCAGAACCTGCCCTCCATCAAAAACCTGCCGCCCGGTGTGGCGGTGCGCGAGGTGGGTGATGCCGAGGTGATGGGTGAGCTGTTTGCCAGCTTTGGCCTGGCCATGCTGACCGGCGTGCTGTGCATTTACATCGTGCTGGTGCTGCTGTTCAAGAGCCTGCTGCATCCGGTGACGATTCTGTTTGCCCTGCCGCTCTCTCTAGGTGGAGCCTTTGTCGGCCTGCTGCTGGCCGACAAGAGCTTCTCCATGCCCTCGCTGATCGGCCTGATCATGCTGATGGGCGTGGCCACCAAGAACTCGATCCTGCTGGTGGAATACGCCATACTGGCGCGGCGCGAGCATGGCATGACGCGCTGGGAGGCGCTGCTGGACGCCTGCCGCAAGCGCGCCCGTCCCATCATCATGACCACCCTGGCCATGGGTGCAGGCATGATGCCAATTGCCATTGGCCTGGGCGCGGCCGATACCAGCTTTCGGGCGCCGATGGCGATTGCCGTGATTGGCGGGCTGATCACCTCCACGTTTTTGAGCCTGCTGGTCATCCCGGCGGTGTTTACCTATGTGGATGACCTGGGGCAGTGGACGGCGCGCAAGTTGCGACGTACGCCTGAATACAAGTAATATCATCCCCAATGACTCACAGGGAAAAGACATGCGGTTTCACACAATGCTAGCACCGGCGGTGCACGAATAGCCGCAGCTTCTGACCACCATGCCGAGCCACCCACCTTCCACCGACATCTGGAGCCGTTCGCTGCCCGCCTCTGACGCGCAAAACCCCTGGAGACTGGCACTGGAACGTTCGGGACTGGGCGTGTGGGACTGGAACATACGGACCGGGCACCAAACCCATTCGGCTCGCTGGGAAGAGATGCTGGGCTATTCGGCCGGCGAATTGAAGCGCGGCTTCCAGGAATTTGCCAGCCGTGTCCACCCCGACGACCTGGCCCAGGAGCAGCTCGCCCTCAAGCGCTATCTCGAAGGCCTGGCTCCCAGCTATGCCTGTGATGTCCGCATGCGCCACAAGGCCGGTCACTGGTGCTGGATTGTTTCGCGCGGCACGGTGGTGGAGCGCGACGCCGCCGGTCGGCCCCAGCGCATGATAGGAACCCACACCGACATCAGTGCGCGCAAGGAGGCAGAGGCCGAGTTGCGCCAACGTTCCTTGCTGCTGCGCAACACCCTGGGCAGCATCAGCCAGGGCGTCTTCGTGTTCGATGCCCAGCATCGCGTTGTCTCCTTTAATTCCCGTGCCTGCGAACTGCTGGACTTATCCGCAGACTGGTTAAACCGCCAACCCACGCTCCAGGAGGTCAACCAGCTGCAGCTCCAGCGCGGCGATTTTGGCCGCGATGCCGAACGGGTGGCAAGCCATGCGCGGGACTACATATTCAGTGATGGTAAGGGGCCAGCCCCCCCCATCTACCTGCGCGTCACGCCCCAGGGGCGCACGCTGGAAGTCAAAACCCAGGTACTGCCCGAAGGCGGCATGGTGCGAACTTTCTCGGACGTGTCCGACTACGTGCAGGTGCAAAAGTACCGCGAACGGCAGGACAAATTGCTGGAGGCGATGCAGTCCCTGGCCCAGGTGGGTGGCTGGGAGGTGGACGTGCTGGCCGATCAGGTGTTCTGGACCGAGGGCGTGTACCGGATTTTGGAGACCTCGCCCGAAGAATATTCCCCCGGCACCGCCATGGGAACGGCAGAGCGCTTCTTTACACCGCAATCGGTGCAATTGATGCGCGCATCCTATTTCGACAGCGTCAACCAACCGGCCACGCACGACCTGGAAGTGGAAGCCATCACGGCCAAGGGGCAGCGCATCTGGCTCCACGCCGTGGGCACCTCCTTGTGGCAGGACGGGCGCTTGGTCTCCCGGACCACGGTGGTACAGAATATTACCGAAGCCAAGCTGGCCCGCATGGCGCTCAAGG
Source organism: uncultured beta proteobacterium (assembly GCA_903845935.1). Lineage (GTDB taxonomy): Bacteria > Pseudomonadota > Gammaproteobacteria > Burkholderiales > Burkholderiaceae_C > Allorhodoferax. Next base: position 4,602 of record CAIMZI010000056.1, read on the forward strand.
ACTCGGAAAACCTGTGGAAACTGGCGCTGGAAAGTACCGGCGACGGCGTCTGGGACTGGCATATTCCCAGCGGCGTTGAGCATTACTCCAGACGTCTGATCGAGATGTACGGCTTTTCCGAGGGTGAAATTGCCGATACCGCTATGGAACTGGACCAGCGCAGCCACCCTGAAGACGTGGCCCAAATGGAGCAGGACCGCGAGGCCCATTTCCGGGGCCTGACGCCCACCTACCACAACGAACACCGCGTGCGCTGCAAGGACGGCAACTGGAAATGGGTGCTCAGCCGCGGCATGGTGATCAACCGGGATAGCGAGGGCAGGCCGCTGCGCATGATTGGCACGCATACCGATATCACCGAACGCAAGAACGCAGAGGCACTGATCCGGCAGCAGGCATTTTTTGACACGCTCACCGGACTGCCCAACCGGCGCATGCTGCGCGACCGCCTGGAGCAGGAAATCAAGCGCTGCAAACGCGACGTCCACCAGTTGGCGATTCTGTTCATCGACTTGGACCACTTCAAGGAGGTCAACGACACCCTGGGCCATGACAGTGGCGACCAACTGCTGGTGCAGGCCGGCAGTCGCATCCGCGCCTGTGTGCGCGACTGCGATACCGTGGCGCGCATGGGCGGTGACGAATTCACCGTCATCCTCACCGACATCGCCAACGCCGACCACCTGGAGGCGCTGTTGCAGAAGATACTGCGCTCGATGGACGACTTGTTCCAGATTGGCGACGAACAGGTATTTGTGTCGGCCAGCATAGGCATCACCCTGTACCCGTTGGATGCCACCGATATTGAAGACCTGTACAAGAACGCCGACCAGGCCCTGTATGTGGCCAAGGGCGAGGGGCGCAACCGCTTTAGTTTCTTTACCCCGGCACTGCAGGAGGCGGCGCAGACCCGGGTGCGCCTGGCCAGCGATTTGCGCACCGCGCTCAGTGACAACCAGTTCCGCGTGCTGTACCAGCCCATCATTGAACTGAGCACCGGCTCCATTCACAAGGCCGAGGCGCTGATCCGCTGGCAACACCCCAAGCGCGGTCTGGTCAGCCCGGCCGCTTTTATTCCCATTGCCGAGTCCAGTGGACAGATTGTGGACATTGGTGAATGGGTATTCCAGCAGGCTGCGGCCCAGGTACAGGAATGGCGCAAGACCTTGCATCCGGATTTCCAGATCAGCGTCAACCGCTCGCCGGTGCAGTTTCGCCACACCGACAGCGGCCAGGCCTCCTGGGGCATGCAGCTGCACGCCATGGGCCTGCCCGGAGACAGCCTGGTGGTGGAAATCACCGAAGGCCTGCTGCTTGACACCAATGAGGTGGTGGGCGAGCAGTTGCTGGCGCTGGGCGACGCCGGCATCAAGGTCTCGCTGGACGACTTTGGCACCGGCTATTCCTCGCTGGCCTATTTGCAGAAATTCGACATCGACTTCATCAAGATCGACCAGTCTTTTGTGCGCCACCTGATTCCCGAATCCACCGATCTGGCGCTGTGCAAGGCCATCATCGTGATGGCCCATGCCCTAGGCATGCAGGTGATTGCAGAAGGCGTAGAGACGGCACAGCAACGCGACCTGCTGACCGAGGCCGGTTGCGACTACGGCCAGGGTTATCTGTTTGCCCGGCCGATTGCTGCAGACGAATTCGAGACCCTGGTGCGCATGCTGTGACCGGCACAGGGCAGCCATCTGTTCCAATCCAGGCCATGACCCCAAACAGCAATATCGAGCAGCGACTGGAAGCCCTGGAAATCAAGGCCAGCTTTAGCGAGGACCTGGTGGACAAGCTGGACCAAATCATTACCGCGCAGCAGCGCACCCTAGACGCGCTGGTTTCAGAGCTGCGCTTCCTGCGCGACCAGGCGTCCAGCACCACCGAGGGTGGGGCTGCGCGCAATCTGCGCGACGACTTGCCGCCGCATTACTAGAAGGAGACTCTCATGCGCTTTCCCCTGCCCGAGCTCAATTCCCTGCCCGCCGATATCCAGGCCAAGATTCTGGAGGTGCAGGAAAAATCCGGCTTTATCCCCAACGTGTTTCTGGCACTGGCGCGGCGTCCGGCCGAATGGCGCGCCTTCTTCGCCTACCACGATGCCTTGATGCTGCGCGAGGATTCCAGCCTGAGCAAGGGCGATCGCGAGATGATTGTCACCGTCACCAGTGCGGCCAATGCATGTCTCTATTGCGTGGTGGCGCACGGCGCCTTGTTGCGCATTTATGAGAAAAAGCCGCTGCTGGCCGACCAGGTGGCGGTGAACTACCGCAAGGCCGACATCACGCCGCGCCAGCGCGCCATGCTGGACTTCGCCATGAAGGTCTGCGAAAACAGCCAGGCGGTGGATGAGGCCGACTTTGCCGCGCTGCAAGCCCACGGCTTTGACGATGAGGACATCTGGGACATCACCGGCATCACGGCCTTTTTTGGCCTGTCCAACCGCATGGCCAGCGTCACCGGCATGTTGCCCAATCCCGAGTTCTACCTGCTTGGGCGTCTGCCCAGGGAAAAGAAGTAGGTCATGCGGCTTGCTCACTGCGGTCTAGCCTGGACCCGCTGGTGGGCATTGGCACGGGGCGCCCTGCTGCTTTGCGCTATCGCCAGCGGCCCAGCACACAGCCAGGCCGACGTGCTGGCGCAACCGGAACTGTCCAGCGGTCTGAGCGACAAACCCGGCTGGACCACGCAGCGCTATGCCGTCGCAGCCGCGAATCCCCTGGCCACCCGTGCCGGTCAGGAAATCTTGCAAAAGGGTGGCAGTGCGGTCGACGCCGCAGTCGCCGTGCAAATGGTGCTGGCCCTGGTGGAGCCCCAAAGCAGCGGCATAGGTGGCGGCGCTTTTTTGCTGCACTTTGACGGCCACCGCACACAGGCCTATGACGGGCGCGAAACCGCCCCAGCCCTCGCCACACCGGGTCTGTTTTTGGACGCCACCGGCCAACCGCTGGGCTTTATGGAGGCGGTGCTGGGCGGGCGCTCGGTGGGCGTGCCCGGCGCGCTGTGCATGCTGTATCTGGCGCAGCAACAGCATGGCAGGTTGCCTTGGAAAATGCTGTTTGAACCGGCCATCCGCCTGGCCAAGCAGGGTTTTGCCATCAGCCCGCGCATGGCCACCTTGCTGTCAGCAGAACAGTCACTCAAGAGCGACCCGGTGGCCTTGGCCTATTTTTACGACACCCTGGGCAAGCCCTGGCCGGTAGGCCATGTGCTGCGCAATCCGGAACTGGCAGCCGTGCTGCAGGCCATTGCCCAGCGCGGACCGGATGCCCTGATGCGCGGAGCTGTGGCGCAGGCGCTGGTGAAGAAGGTACAGTCGCATGCCCATGGCGATACCCATGCCGGCAGCCTGGCGCTGGCCGATCTGGCAGCCTATCGGGCAATCGTGCGCGAACCCCTGTGTTTTGACTACCCGGTGTCGCAAACGGCACGCGCCTTGCGCATTTGCGGTATGCCGCCACCGAGCTCCGGCACGCTGGCAATCGGCCAGATTCTGGGCCTGTTGAACGCCACGCAGGGCGCAGACCAGCCACTGGCACAAGGCCTGCCCAACGCGCAATGGCTGCACCTTTACACCGAGGCCACGCGTCTGGCCTTTGCCGACCGGGCGCAGTATGTGGCCGACCCGGGCTTTGTGGACGCCCCGGCGGGCAACTGGTCCAGTCTGCTGGCACCAGCCTACCTGGCTGGGCGGGCCAAAGCCATTCAAGCAGATGGCCCAGCCATGCAACAAGCCCAGCCGGGCACACCGGGAGCGGTGGCTGTGGCTTATGCGCCCATGCCGCAGCAAACCGAGCACGGCACCTCGCACATTTCCATCGTCGATGCCTTCGGCAACGCGCTCAGCATGACCACCACCATCGAGGACGCCTGGGGCGCGCGCTTGATGGTGAACCGGGGACTGGGCCTCTCTGGTGGCTTTTTGCTCAACAACCAGTTGACCGATTTCGGCTTTGAGCCTTTGGGCAGGGATGGTGCGCCGGTAGCCAATCGGGTGGAGCCGGGAAAGCGGCCGCGCTCCTCCATGTCGCCGATTCTTGTTTTTGACAACTCTTCAGGCAAGCTGGTCTTGAGTGTCGGCAGCCCCGGCGGCGCCTTCATCATCCACTTCACGGCCAAGACGCTTCTAGGCGTGCTGAACTGGGGCCTGAACCCGCAACAGGCCATAGCCCTTCCCAATTTCGGCAGCCTGGGTGGGCCGTTGTTTCTGGAGCAAGGGCGCTTCCCGGCACCGGTGGTGGCAGCACTGCGGGCACGTGGTCATAACGTCGTAGAAACGCCCCTGCCCAGCGGCCTGCAGGCGATTGAACGCATACCGGGCGGCTACTTAGGCGGCGCCGATCCGCGCCGCGAAGGGCTGGTGCTGGGCGACTAGCATAATCAGCAGCCCATGGCCATTCCACAAACCTTTATCCAAGAACTCGTCGCCCGCGCCGACGTGGTGGAGATCGTCGGCCGCTATGTGCCGCTCAAAAAGGCCGGCGCCAACTTCATGGGCCTGTGCCCGTTTCACGGCGAGAAGTCGCCCTCGTTTTCGGTCAGCCCGACCAAACAGTTCTACCACTGCTTTGGCTGTGGCAAGAATGGCAATGCCATCAGCTTTTTGATGGACCACGCCGGCATGACTTTTATTGAAGCCGTCAAAGACCTGGCCCAGCAATATGGCATGCAGGTGCCCGAGGAAGAAGGCACGCCGCAGGACCGCGCCCGCGCCCAGGAGCAGCGCGAGAAGCAGCACACATTGACCTCCGTGCTGGAGCAGGCCGGGGACGCCTACCGCCGGGCACTGCGTGAGTCGGACCGCGCCATTGCCTACTTCAAGGGACGCGGCCTGTCGGGCGAGGTGGCCAAGCAGTTTGGCCTGGGCTACGCGCCAGAAGGTTGGCGCAGCCTGGCCAGCGTCTTCCCGCATTACGACGACCCGCTCCTAGTAGAAAGCGGCCTGGTGATCAGCACGGCGGAAGAGCCCGGCGCTGAGGAAAAGCGCTACGACCGCTTCCGCGACCGCGTCATGTTCCCGATCCGCAATATCAAGGGCGAGTGCATCGGCTTTGGCGGGCGCGTGCTGGGCGATGACAAACCGAAATACCTCAATTCGCCGGAGACACCGGTGTTCAGCAAGGGCCGCGAGCTCTATGGCCTATTTGAAGCCCGCGCTGCCCTGCGCGACCAGGGCTATGTGTTGGTGACCGAGGGCTATATGGATGTGGTGGCGCTGGCGCAGCTGGGCTTTCCCAATGCCGTGGCCACGCTGGGCACGGCCTGCACGCCTGAGCATGTGCAAAAGCTGTTCCGCTTTACCGACTCGGTGGTGTTCAGCTTTGATGGCGACGCCGCCGGACGCCGCGCCGCACGCAAGGCGCTGGACGGTGCACTGCCCTATGCCACCGACGTGCGCAGCATCAAATTTTTGTTTCTGCCGGCCGAGCATGACCCGGACAGTTTTATTCGCGCCAACGGCCGTGAGGCCTTTGCCCGCTATGTGTCCGAGGCCACGCATCTAAGTCGCTTTCTGATCGAGTCGGCACGCGAGGGCCTAGATCTCAACAGCGCCGAGGGCCGCGCCCACCTGTCCAGCAACGCCAAACCGCTGTGGAGTTCGATGCCCGAGGGTGCACTGAAAATGCAGCTGTTGGGCGAGATTGCCGACCTGGTGCAGCTGACCGGGCGCGAACTCTCGGCGTTATGGAATCCGGTGGCAGCCGGCGCAAAGCCGACGCGTGAAACGGCCTGGCGCAGGGGCAATTTTGGCCAGGACTGGTCGGGTTCTGCGAGCGGCGCGGGATACGGCGCGGTCCGCAGTCGGGTGGCTGGCCGCTCGCAACCGGCCAGCCGCGCCGACCATGCCACGCGCATCCTGCTCGGGCACTCGGCGCTGTGGGACACGCTTGGCAACGAAGACCATAGCCTGCTCTGCGATTTGCCCGACGGCCATGGCCCGCTGTTGGCCTGGCTGGAGGCCCAACTCCATGAACATGGCGCCCTGCCCTGGGAAGCGCTGCGCGAATCCCTGAGCGGCCACCCGGCAGAGGAACTGGCACTGCGTCTGATGTCGGGACCGGCCATTCCGGTGCCGTCGCCCGTCGAATCAGCGCCCGAGCTGCGCGATCTGCTCAACCGCATGCTCGTGGATCGCCTCAAGGCCCAGGAGACCGATGCCATTGCAGCCTCCAAGTCCGATCCGAGCGCCCTGCAACGCTACCAGGAACTGCGGCTACGCCGGGTGGAACTAATGAACAGCCTGGAAAAACCGCTGGTATAATGCCGGGTTGATTCGGCAAGAGCGACAGCAACACCTCCGGTCCAGGCCATATGTAGACACCGTTCTCAGCAGGCCACCTTACCGCAAGGATTGCATTCCAAATGTTCGCCCATACATCTTGCCGTGGGATGTTTCTTCCCTCCCCTGCCACCTGAGGCGCCCAGCGCGACCCGGATGGCGTTTGATGCCAGCCAGATTTGTTTTGATGACCTGAGGTTTTCGCATGCCCGTTCAAAAATCAGCCAAGCCAGCAAGCAACGCCACCAAGCCCGCCAGCGCGACCAAGACCGACAAGAAAGTGCAACCTGTGTCCACATCCAAAGCCGCTCTGAAAGCCGCAGCCGACGAACTTCTGGCAAAGAAAAAGCCCGGCCGCCCGCCCAAGGCCGCCGCCACCGAGTCCAGCGCTCCGGCGGCCAAGCGCGGTCGCAAGCCCAAGGCGGATACAGCTGTCAAGAGCGCAGGGGTCGCGGAAGACATGGACATGTCCGACATTGAAGCGGATCTGGTGGGTGAACCCGAAGCCGTCACCACCACGGCCACCGGTGAAAAGGTCAAACCCCTGCGCATGAAGATCAGCAAGGCAAAAGAACGCGCCTTGATGAAGGAATTCGGCCTGGACGAGACCGTGTTGTCCGAAGAGGACATGGCCAAACGCCGCGCCCGCCTGAAGGCCCTGATCACGCTGGGCAAGACGCGCGGCTACCTGACGCACGGCGAAATTTCCGATCACCTGCCCGACAAACTGGTCGATGCGGAAACCCTCGAAGTGGTGATCTCCATGTTGAACGACATGGGTGTGGCCGTTTACGAACAGACGCCCGATGCGGAAACCCTGTTGCTCAACAACAATGTGTCCACGGCAGCAACGGTTGAAGAAGCCGAAGAAGAAGCCGAAGCGGCCCTGTCCACCGTGGACAGCGAGTTCGGCCGTACCACCGACCCGGTGCGTATGTACATGCGCGAAATGGGCACGGTCGAGTTGCTGACGCGCGAAGGCGAAATTGAAATCGCCAAGCGCATCGAAGGCGGCCTGATGGCCATGATGGAGGCCATCAGTGCGTCTCCCGCCACCATCGCCGAAATTTTGCGCCTAGGCGAAGAAATCCGCGAAGGCAAGGTCGTCATCACCACCGTCGTCGACGGTTTTTCCAACCCCAACGAGGCCGATGACTATGTGGCCGAAGAAGACTTCGACGAGTTCGATGAGAACGATGACGATGACGGCAAGGGCGGCTCCAAGGCGCTGACCAAGAAGCTCGAAGAGCTCAAGAAACAAGCACTGGAGCGATTCGACAAGCTGCGCGAGCTGTTCGAAAAAATCCACAAAACCTATGACAAGGAAGGTTACGGCACACCGACCTACGTCAAGACACAAAAGGCCCTCAGCGAAGAGCTGATGACCATCCGCTTCACCGCCAAGGCGATTGAAAAGCTGTGCGACATGGTGCGCGGCCAGGTCGATGACGTGCGCAAGATGGAGCGCGAACTGCGCCGCATCATCGTCGACAAATGCGGCTACTCGCAGGAACTCTTCATTGCCGAATTCAGCGGCCGCGACAAGCACAACCAACCCGCACCCAGCAATTTGCTAAACCTGAAGTGGATCGAAAAGCAGGCAGCTTCGGGCAAGCCATGGGCGGCAGTGATGGGTCGCAATATTCCACCGGTGCAGGATCTGCAGCAAAAGCTGACCGATCTGCAGTCGCGCGTGGTTGTGCCCCTGGCCCAGCTCAAAGACATCAACAAGCGCATGAACTCGGGCGAATCGTCCAGCCGTGCCGCCAAGAAAGAGATGATCGAGGCCAATTTGCGCCTGGTGATCTCGATCGCCAAGAAGTACACCAACCGTGGCCTGCAGTTCCTGGACCTGATCCAGGAAGGCAACATCGGTTTGATGAAGGCCGTGGACAAGTTCGAATACCGCCGCGGCTACAAGTTCTCCACTTATGCCACTTGGTGGATTCGCCAGGCCATCACGCGTTCGATTGCCGACCAGGCGCGCACCATCCGGATTCCGGTGCACATGATCGAAACCATCAACAAGATGAACCGCATCAGCCGCCAGCATCTGCAGGAGTTCGGCTTTGAGCCCGATGCCTCGGTGCTGGCCGAGAAGATGGAGATCCCCGAAGACAAGATCCGCAAGATCATGAAGATCGCCAAAGAGCCTATCTCCATGGAAACGCCCATCGGTGACGATGACGACAGCCATCTGGGTGACTTCATCGAGGACGGTGCCAACACCGCCCCGATGGAAGCCGCCATGCAGGCCGGTCTGCGCGATGTGGTCAAGGACATTCTCGACAGCCTGACGCCGCGCGAGGCCAAGGTGCTGCGCATGCGCTTTGGTATCGAGATGACCAGTGACCACACGCTGGAAGAAGTCGGCAAGCAGTTTGACGTGACGCGTGAGCGCATTCGCCAGATTGAAGCCAAGGCTTTGCGCAAACTGAAGCATCCCAGTCGCTCCGACAAACTGCGCAGCTTCACAGACACGCTGTGAGGTAACAAAGTGGGCTGATCAGTCCACTTTGTTTTTTAGGCGTAGCGCAGACACGGTCCGTCTGCACGATTGGCGTGGCGCTGGCTAGCGCAGGCTGCGTGCCAGGCGCTCCTTGACAAAGCCGAAGGAGAACTTGAGCACCTCGTCAAGCGACAGCTCCATGGCATGGCGCTCCGGTTCGGTGAGATAGAACATCATGTCCACGTCATGGCGCACATAGCGCGCGGGCAGGCGATTCAAGGCCAGACAGGCCACATCGGCCAGCATATCGGACGTGTAGTCTTCATGCTCGGGCTCCTGGGCGCGACGAACCACTTCTTCAAACACCAGGCGTTCATAGTAGTTGTGCACCTGATCAAAGTTGTATTTCATGTATTTTCTCCGTGGCTGCTATGGCACTTCCATGCCAGTGACCTTAGCACCACGCCCAGGGGCTGACAAGCCTTGCTTGCGGCATAATTAAGGGCTTTTGCGCTCGCGTCTTTGCAGCGCGCCATCTGCCGACCGGCATCACCCAAGGAATCATTCATGCAAACCACAGCAAGCGGACTTCAGTATCTGGACACCGTCGTAGGCAGCGGCCCCGAGGCCGTCGCCGGCAACAAGGTCAAGGTGCATTACACCGGCTGGCTTTACAACGACGACACCCAGGGTGCCAAATTCGACTCCAGCAAGGACCGTGGCGATCCGTTTGTGTTCAGCCTGGGCGCCGGCATGGTGATCAAGGGCTGGGACGAAGGCGTGGCAGGCATGAAGGTGGGCGGTGCGCGCACCCTAATCATCCCCGCCGCACTGGGCTATGGCGCACGCGGCGCCGGTGGCGTGATTCCAGGCAATGCCACCCTGAAATTTGACGTGGAACTGCTGGGCGTTTAATTTCTCGGATATCCAAGCCCCGTGAGCTGCGGGGCCAGGCTCTTGAAAGCCCCTTGAAAGTCATTTGATTGCCCCCAGTTGCGGGGCATCGTTTTATTTGCAGCCAACTTTGCGACTACACCAGCATGTCTGAACAAACCCCCACTCCCCCTATCCCCGAAGCCGCCCCACAAAGCCAGGAAGAGCTGGTCGCATCTCTCAACGCCACCGAGGCCGATGCCATGACCGCGCTGCAGGCCGAGCTGGCCACCCTGAAGGCCAAGAGCACCGATCTGGCAGACCAGTACCTGCGCGCCAAGGCCGATGCCGAGAACGCCCGACGTCGCGCCGAAGACGAAATTTCCAAAGCACGCAAATTTGCCGTCGAGAGCTTTGCCGAAAGCCTGCTGCCGGTCGCCGACAGCCTGGAAGCCGGCCTGGGCATCAAGGACGCCACTGCCGAACAGATGCGCGAAGGCGCCCAGGCCACCTTGCGCCAGTTGCTAGCCGCACTGGAGCGCAACAAGGTGATTGCCATCAACCCAGGCGCCGGAACCAAATTTGACCCGCACCAGCACCAGGCCATCAGCGTGGTTCCGTCCGAGCAGGAAGCCAACACCGTGGTCAGCGTGCTGCAAAAGGGTTACTCCATTGTCGAGCGTGTGCTGCGCCCTGCCCTGGTCACCGTCGCAGCGCCCAAATAAAAGCAAATACGCGCGGGGCTTGAAAGCCCAATAACCGTCCACATGTTATGGACATCAGAATTTTTTTGAATAAGCAGGAGTAAATCATGGGAAGAATCATCGGTATTGACCTCGGCACCACCAACAGCTGCGTGGCCATCATGGAAGGCAACACGCCCAAGGTTATTGAAAACGCTGAAGGCGCGCGGACAACGCCCTCCATCATTGCCTACCAGGAAGACGGCGAAGTGCTGGTTGGCGCATCCGCCAAGCGCCAGTCGGTGACCAACCCCCGCAACACGCTGTACGCAGTGAAGCGCCTGATTGGCCGCAAGTTCACTGAAAAAGAAGTGCAAAAGGACATCGACCTGATGCCCTACAAGATTGCTGCTGCAGACAATGGCGACGCATGGGTCGAAGTGCGCGGCAACCGCATGGCACCGCAACAAGTCAGCGCCGACATTCTGCGCAAGATGAAGAAGACGGCAGAAGATTACCTCGGCGAAGAAGTGACAGACGCCGTGATCACGGTGCCCGCCTACTTCAATGACGCACAGCGGCAGGCCACCAAGGATGCCGGCCGCATTGCCGGTCTGGATGTCAAGCGCATCATCAACGAACCCACGGCTGCAGCGCTGGCCTTTGGCCTGGACAAGAACGAAAAGGGCGACCGCAAGATTGCCGTGTATGACCTGGGCGGCGGTACCTTTGACGTGTCCATCATCGAAATCGCCGATGTCGATGGCGAAAAGCAATTCGAAGTGCTGTCCACCAATGGCGACACCTTCCTGGGTGGCGAAGACTTTGACCAGCGCATCATCGACTTCATCATCTCCGAGTTCAAGAAGGACCAGGGCGTTGATCTGGCAAAGGATGTGCTGGCCCTGCAACGCCTGAAGGAAGCCGCTGAAAAGGCCAAGATCGAGTTGTCCAGCAGCGCCCAAACCGACATCAACCTGCCCTACATCACGGCCGACGCATCCGGCCCCAAGCACCTGAGCATCAAGCTCACGCGCTCCAAGTTGGAAAGCCTGGTCGAAGAGCTGATCGAGCGCACCATTGCACCTTGCCGCACCGCCATCAAGGACGCTGGCGTCAATGTCGCCGACATCCATGACGTGATTCTGGTCGGCGGCATGACGCGCATGCCCAAGGTGCAAGAGAAGGTCAAGGAATTGTTTGGCCGCGAGCCGCGCAAGGACGTGAACCCCGATGAAGCCGTGGCGGTGGGCGCCGCCATTCAAGGTCAGGTGCTATCCGGTGACCGCAAGGACGTGCTGCTGCTGGACGTGACACCTTTATCCCTGGGTATTGAAACCCTGGGTGGCGTCATGACCAAGATGATCACCAAGAATACGACCATCCCGACCAAGTTCGCCCAGACCTTCTCCACCGCCGACGACAACCAGCCGGCCGTGACCATCAAGGTGTTCCAGGGTGAACGAGAGATTGCCGCCGTCAACAAGCTGCTCGGCGAGTTCAACCTCGAAGGTATCCCGCCGGCAGCCCGTGGCACGCCTCAGATCGAAGTGTCGTTTGACATTGACGCCAACGGCATTCTGCATGTGGGCGCCAAGGACAAGGGCACCGGCAAGGAAAACAAGATCACCATCAAGGCCAACTCCGGTCTGTCCGAAGCTGAAATCCAGCAGATGGTGAAGGACGCCGAGATCAACGCTGCCGACGACAAGAAGAAGCTGGAACTGGTACAGGCCCGCAATGAAGCCGAAGCCAATGTCCACAGCGTCAAGAAGAGCCTCACCGAGTATGGCGACAAGCTCGACGCCGGCGAAAAGGAAAAGATCGAAGCCGCCATCAAGGACGTGGAAGAGGCTCTGAAGTCGGAAGACAAGGATGCCATCAAGTCCAAGAGCGAAGCGCTGATGACCGTTAGCCAGAAGCTGGGCGAAAAGATGTACGCCGACATGCAGGCCAAGCAGGCTGCTGAAGCGGGTGGCACGGAAGGTGCCGCACCAGAACAAGGTGCACAAGCCTCTGCCAAACCCAACGATGACAACGTCGTAGACGCCGAAGTCAAGGAAGTCAAAAAGGGCTAAGCAGCCTCAGGCGATTCGCCCATGCGCCGCGTTGAACACCTTGGGTGGCTCAACGCGGCTTTTGTGTTGTATACAGACCCCGATTGAACATGGCCAAACGAGACTATTACGAAACCCTCGGCGTTGCAAAAAACGCCAGCGATGAGGACATCAAGAAGGCCTACCGCAAGCTGGCAATGAAGCACCACCCGGACCGCAACCAGGGTGATACGACCAAGGCAGCCGAAGAAAAATTCAAGGAGGCCAAGGAGGCCTACGAGATGCTGTCGGACGCGCAAAAGCGTGCCGCCTACGATCAGTACGGCCACGCCGGCGTCGATCCCAACCGGGGTGGCGGCGGTGCCGGTGGCGAGGGCTACGGCGGTTTTGCCGAGGCCTTTGGCGACATTTTTGGCGACATGTTTGGCCAGCAACGCGGCGGACGCCCCGGTGCCGGTGGTGGCCGCCAGGTCTACCGTGGTGGCGACCTGAGCTATGCCATGGAAGTCACTCTGGAAGAAGCGGCCCGCGGCAAGGACGCGCAGATCCGCATCCCCAGCTGGGATGGCTGTGATACCTGCAAGGGCACGGGCGCCAAGCCTGGTACCCAGGTCAAGACCTGCGCCACCTGCAATGGTGCAGGTACGGTGCAAATGCGCCAGGGCTTTTTCAGCGTGCAGCAAACCTGCCCGACCTGCCGCGGCAATGGAAAGGTCATTCCGGAACCCTGCGTCGCCTGCCATGGACAGGGCAAGATCAAGCGCCAAAAGACGCTAGAGGTCAAAATTCCGGCCGGCATCGACGGTGGCATGCGCATTCGCAGCGCCGGCAACGGCGAACCCGGAACCAATGGCGGCCCGGCCGGCGATCTGTACATCGAGATCCGCCTCAAGAAGCACGACATCTTCGAGCGCGATGGCGATGATATCCACTGCTCGGTGCCGATCAGCATGGCGACTGCCGCCCTTGGTGGCGAGATCGACGTGCCCACGCTGGCCGGCAAGGCGGCCATCGATATCCCCGAAGGCACCCAGACCGGCAAGCAGTTCCGGTTGCGCGGCAAGGGCATTAAGGGCGTGCGTGCCAGCTACCCCGGCGACCTGTACTGCCACATCGTGGTGGAAACGCCGGTCAAGCTGAGCGAACACCAGCGCCGTTTGTTGCGCGAGCTGGATGAGTCGTTCAAGAAAGGCGGCAGCAAGCACTCCCCCACGGGCGACAGTTGGACAGACCGCTTGAAAAGCTTCTTTAGCTGATCAACCCGCTATCCAAGCAATGCCGCCAGGTCTATAAAGGACTTGGCGGCATTTTTATTTGGAGGTTTGCCATGGGAGTGAGCATTACATTTTTAGGTGGCGCCGATACGGTCACCGGTTCCAAGTACCTGGTACGGCATCAGGACGACAGTCTGCTAGTGGACTGCGGCCTGTTCCAGGGTTTCAAGCAACTGCGCCTGCGCAACTGGAACCCGCTGCCGGTGCTGCCAGAGTCGGTGCACGCGGTGCTGCTGACCCATGCCCATCTGGACCACAGCGGCTACCTGCCCTTGCTGGCCAGGGAAGGCTTTACCGGCCCTGTGTTCGCGTCCACCGGCACGCGCGACCTATGCAAAATTCTGCTGCCCGACAGCGGCCACATTCAGGAGGAGGATGCCGAGTTCGCCAATCGTCACCACTTTTCCAAACATGCGCCGGCCCTGCCGCTCTACACCCGCCAAGATGCGCTGGACTGCCAACATTTGATCAAGACCGTGGCAATGGGAACCACTTTCCAGCCCATCCCCGGTTGGCGCGCCACCTTCCAAAGTGCGGGCCACATTCTGGGTGCCTGCAGCATTCTGCTGGAAGTGGCGGGGCGGCGCATCCTTTTTTCCGGTGACCTGGGCCGCCCGGATGACAGCATCATGTATCCGCCCGATCGGGCGCCAGCCGCCGACACCGTGCTGATTGAATCCACCTATGGCGACCGCGTCCACCCGCAAGACAATCTGCTGGCAGAACTCGGGCCGGCCCTGCATAGGCTGGCTGCAAGAGGCGGTGTCGCGGTGGTACCGGTGTTTGCCGTGGGCCGCGCCCAGGCCCTGCTGCACGCCATCAACCAGCTCAAAGCAAGCGGCGAGATTCCCCATGCCTTGCCGGTGTTTCTGGATAGCCCCATGGCAGTGCACACCACCCAGCTGTTTGAACAGCATCTTGGCGAGCACCGCCTGAACAACCTGGAAGTGCGCGCACTCACCCACGGCGCCACCATGGTCAGCAGTACCGACGAATCCAAGGCGCTAGCCTTTCGCCATGGCCCCATGGTGATTTTGTCGGCCAGCGGCATGGCCACCGGTGGGCGCGTGCTGCACCATCTGGAGCAGCATGCAGGCAAGCATCGAAATATGATCATCCTGACCGGCTTTCAGGCCCCCGGCACCCGTGGCGCTACGCTTGCCAGCGGCGAGCGCAGCGTGCGCATTCATGGCCACGATGTGGCGGTAGAAGCCGAAGTCGTCAGTCTGCAATCGGCCTCGGCCCATGCCGATGGCAACCAGTTGCTGGACTGGTTGCGCAGCATGCCAGCAGCGCCCGCGCAGGTGTATGTGGTACATGGTGAACGCCAGGCCTCCGACACCTTGCGTACCCGCATCCAGCGTGAGTTGGGCTGGCGCGCCCTGGTACCGGAACACGGCTCCACCTGGCCGAGCTAGCGCCAAGACCTGCGTCGCGGTACTGGGGAAAGTGCTTTTGCCACAGCAAGGGCAAAATAGGCCCATGCCCGCACCCTATCTCACCGCCGCCTTTTACCAATTTGTTGCCATGCACGACTTCGAGGTGCGCAAAGCGCCGCTCTTGGCCCTGTGTGAAAGGCTTCACATCAAAGGCCTGATCCTGCTAGCCCAGGAGGGTATCAACAGCACCATTGCCGGCGCCGAGGACGATGTGCGTGCCGTGTTGGCCTATTTGCGCGCCGACCCCTTGTTGGCCGGTCTGCAGCACAAGGAATCCTGGTCGATGAAGCCGCCGTTTCGCCGCATGAAGGTGCGACTCAAAAAGGAAATCGTCACCATGAATGTGCCAGGCATCAGCCCCACCTTGATGGCTGGAACCTATGTCAAGCCCTCGGATTGGAATGCCTTGATTGCCGACCCCGACGTGGTGGTGGTAGACACGCGCAACGATTACGAGGTGGAGATCGGCAGCTTTGCCCACGCCATCAACCCGCAACTCAAAACCTTTGCCGAACTGCCGGCCTGGCTGGACCAAGCAGAGCGCCTTTCAAGCCAGGATGCTGGCGGCAAAAAACCCCGGGTCGCGATGTTCTGCACCGGTGGGATACGCTGCGAAAAGTCCACCGCCTACCTGCGCGCACAGGGCTTTGACGAGGTCTTCCACCTGGAGGGCGGCATCCTCAAATACTTGGAAACCGTGCCACCGGAGCAAAGCCTGTGGCAGGGCGAATGCTTTGTGTTTGACGAGCGCGTCTCGGTCGGGCATGGGCTAGCGCCGGGGCCGCACGCGTTGTGCCGGGCCTGCCGCCAGCCGCTCGAAGCGGGCGCCACCGAATCTGCGCTGTATGAAGCCGGTGTCAGTTGCCCGCGCTGCCACGCCACCAGCTCGGAGGCGCAAAAAAACGGCGCACGCGAGCGCCAACGCCAGTGGGAGCGGGCCAAGGCGAAGCAGGACCCGCAGGAAGACGCCTAAGTGGAAGGCCGCGACGCAAGCGCTCCACACCGCACAGGCGTGCCGGTGTTGTATTCCTTTCGCCGCTGCCCCTATGCCATGCGGGCCAGGCTGGCTTTGCAGTCATCGGGCATAGTGGTAGAAATTCGAGAAATTGCCTTGAAGGACAAACCTGCCGAGCTGCTGCTGGCATCGCCCAAGGGCACGGTGCCGGTGTTGCTCAACGGAACCGTCATCGAACAAAGCCTGGACATCATGCTCTGGGCCTTGCGGCAAAACGATCCGCAGGGATGGTTGCCACAGGGCAAGGCGGCGATGGACGAGACACTTGACTGCATTGCGAGCAACGATGGGCCATTCAAACAGGCGCTGGATCGCTGCAAGTACCCTGCCCGCTTTGGCCTGGTGGATGGACTAGCCCACCGGGCGCAAGCTTCAATCATGCTGCAGCACTGGGAAGACCGTTTGACGACACACGGCTACTTAAGCGGCGCGCATTGGGGCTTGTTGGATGCCGCCATCGCGCCCTTTGTGCGCCAGTTTGCGCACACCGACAAAAGCTGGTTTGCAACGCAAAACTGGCCTCAGCTCCAAGCCTGGCTGAGAGCATTTGAAGCCTCGCTCGCCTTCTGCGCCGTGATGGACAAAGTGCCGGTCTGGAGACCGGGCGACGCGCCACGCATCACCCGCTTCGCCACTCTCGCTGTGAAATAAAAGTCCTCAGACTGTCAGCAATCGCGTCTTGGCCGCCGCGTATTCGCGCTTGAGTTGCGCAATATAGTCTGCGGCAGGCTGCACCTGGGTCACCGCGCCAATGCCCTGGCCGCAGCCCCAGATTTCCTTCCAGGCCTTGGCGCTGCCAAAGTCCATGGCGCTGGGGTCGCTCACCGGCAGGTGCTCGGGGTCCATTCCAGCGGCGCGAATGCTGGGTGCCAGGTAGTTGCCATGTACGCCGGTAAACAGGTTGCTGTAGACGATATCGTCCGAGTCGCTGTCCACAATGCACTGCTTGTAAGCATCTGCCGCCCGCGCTTCCTCGGTGGCGATAAAGGCCGAGCCGATGTAGGCAAAATCCGCACCCATGGCCTGTGCCGCCAACACCGCGCCACCGGTTGAGATGGAGCCACTCAAGGCCAGCGGGCCGTCAAACCACTGGCGGATTTCCTGGATCAAGGCAAACGGACTCTTCACACCCGCGTGTCCACCCGCACCAGCGGCCACGGCGATCAGGCCATCGGCACCCTTTTCTATGGCCTTGTGCGCGTGCTTGTTGTTGATGATGTCATGCAGCACCACACCGCCATAGGAATGCGCCGCCGCATTCACGTCCTCGCGCGCACCCAGCGAGGTAATGATGATGGGCACCTTGTACTTCACGCACAAGCCCATGTCGTGTTCCAAGCGTGCATTGCTTTTATGCACGATCTGGTTGATGGCAAAGGGTGCAGCCGGACTTTGCGGATGCGCCGCGTTGTGCGCTGCCAGCGCCTCTGTGATCTCGATCAGCCATTCTTCCAGCTGTTCTGCGGGCCGGGCGTTGAGCGCGGGCATGGAGCCCACGACACCATTGACGCATTGGGCAATCACCAGCTTGGGATTGCTGATGATGAAGAGTGGCGAACCGATCACCGGGAACGGCAAACGGTCCAGGGGCGGTGGCAGTTTTGACATGCAGAGCCTTTCGATTTAGAACGCGTCCAGCGCCATGGCGATCACGCTGTCGGCACCGTCGACAATGCTGTCGCGCACGCCGGGCGCCTGGCTCAGAATGTGGTCGGCATAGAAGCGTGCGGTGGTGACCTTGGCCTGCATGAACGCCACATCGGTACCGGCCGCTACGGCCTTCTCAGCCACCAGCAACGCACGCGCCAACTGCCAGCCTGCCATCAGATTACCAGAGAGCATCAGGTAAGGCACGCTGCCGGCAAACACGGCATTGGGGCTGGCCTTGGTATTGCCCGCCACGAAGTCGACCACATCCAGGAAGGCCAGACGGGCCGCCTTCAGGCGCTTGGCCACAGCCAGGGCATGGGCGCTACCACTGGCCAGCAGTTCGGCCTCGGTGGTCTCAATTTGAACGGCAATGCCTTTGGCAGTTTGGCCGCCATCGCGTGCGGTCTTGCGCCCCACCAGGTCGTTGGACTGAATGGCGGTCGTGCCTTCGTAAATCGTCAGAATCTTGGCATCTCGGTAGTACTGGGCCGCGCCGGTCTCCTCGATAAAACCCATGCCGCCGTGCACCTGCACGCCCAGCGAGGTCACTGTCAGGCTCATTTCGGTGCTATAGCCCTTGATCAGCGGCACCAAGAATTCGTAGAACGACTGGTTCACCTTGCGCGTGTCGGCATCGGGGTGGTGGTGAGCGGCGTCATAGGCGCTGGCAGCGGTGGTGGCCATGGCGCGGCAGCCTTCGGTGTAGGCACGCATGGTCATCAGCATGCGGCGCACGTCGGGGTGGTGGATGATGGGGCCGGCGCCTGGCAGCGAGCCATCGACGGGGCGACTCTGGATGCGGTCGCGCGAGAATGTCACGGCCTTCTGGTAAGCGCGCTCGGCAATCGCAATGCCCTGCACGCCGACTGCGTAGCGGGCGGCGTTCATCATGATGAACATGTATTCGAGGCCGCGATTTTCCTGGCCCACCAGATAGCCAATGGCACCGCCGTTGTCACCGTATTGCAGCACGGCGGTCGGGCTAGCCTTGATGCCCATCTTGTGTTCGATGCTGACGCAATGCACGTCGTTGCGCGCACCCAGGCTGCCGTCGCCATTGACCATGAATTTGGGCACCACGAAGAGGCTGATGCCCTTCACGCCCTCGGGCGCACCGGCCACCTTCGCCAGCACCAGATGGACGATGTTGTCGGCCATATCGTGCTCACCCCAGGTGATGTAAATCTTGGTGCCGAACACCTTGTACGTGCCGTCTGGCAGCGGTTCGGCGCGGGTGCGAACGGCTGCCAGATCGGAGCCGGCCTGTGGCTCGGTCAGATTCATGGTGCCGGTCCACTGGCCACTGATCAGCTTTTCCAGATAGACTGCGTTGAGCTCGTCGGAACCGGCCGTCAACAGGGCCTCGATGGCGCCGTCGCTCAAAAGCGGGCACAGAGCAAAGCTCAGATTGGCGCTGTTGCACATTTCGATGCAGGCCGCACCAATGGTCTTGGGCAGGCCCTGGCCACCAAAGTCTGCGGGGTGTTGCAGGCCCTGCCAACCGGCCTCGGTGAATTGCTTGAAGGCCTCCTTGAAGCCCGGTGTGGCGGTGACCACGCCGTCCTTGAAACTGGTGGGGTTCTGGTCACCGGCCCAGTTCAGTAGAGCCAGCACGCCCTCGTTGAACTTGGCCGCCTCTTCCAGCACGGCTTGCGCGGTGTCGAGTCCGGCATCGGCGAAGGCCGGGATCTGCGCGATCTGCGCGATGTTGGCCAGATGCTCGATGTTAAACAGCATGTCTTTGACGGGGGCGATGTAACTCATGATGAACTCCACTGATAAAAAACGAAAAAAAAGGGCACCCCATGGATGCCCTGTTGAACTATTCAGCCTATAGCACGGCCACCAGTTCGGGGACGGCGACGAACAGATCCGCCACCAGGCCGTAATCGGCCACCGAGAAGATCGGTGCCTCGGCATCCTTGTTGATGGCAACAATCACCTTGCTGTCCTTCATGCCGGCCAGATGCTGGATCGCGCCGCTGATACCGCAGGCGATATAGAGTTGCGGTGCCACAATCTTGCCGGTCTGGCCCACTTGCCAGTCGTTGGGCGCGTAGCCCGCATCGACGGCGGCGCGCGAGGCGCCCATGGCGGCATGGAGCTTGTCGGCGAGCGGCGTGATGATCTCGTTGAACTTCTCGGCGCTGCCCAGGGCGCGGCCACCGGAAACAATGACCTTGGCGGCCGTCAGTTCGGGTCTGTCGTTCTTGGCAATTTCGGAACCGAGGAAACTCACGCTGGCGGACGCGGCCAATGCTGCCAGGCTTTCCACAGCGGCGCTGCCACCGCTGGCCGCCACCGGATCAAAGCCGGTAGTTCGGACGGTCAACACTTTTGTCGCGTCCGTCGCCTGCACCGTCGCCACGGCATTGCCGGCGTAGATGGGGCGCTCAAAGGTGTCGGCGCTAATCACCTTGGTGATGTCAGAGACCTGACCGACATCGAGCTTGGCGGCCACGCGCGGCGCAATGTTCTTGCCGGAGGCGGTAGCGGCGAAGACGATGTGGCTGTACGCGGCTGCAATAGCCAGCACCTGGGCCGCGACGTTTTCTGCCAGGCCGTGAGCCAGACCGGATTCATCGGCATGGATGACCTTGGAGACACCAGCGATTTGCGAGGCGGCCGCTGCGGCTGCGGCGGCGTTGAAACCTGCCACCAGCACATGCACATCAGCACCACATTGCGCTGCTGCGGCTATGGTGTTCAGGGTGGCGGGTTTGATGGATGCGTTGTCGTGTTCGGCAATTACGAGAGAAGTCATTTAGATCACCTTCGCTTCATTCTTCAATTTGTCTACGAGTGCGGCCACATCGGCCACCTTGATACCGGCGCTGCGCACGGGCGGCTCAACCACCTTCAGGGTCTTGATGCGCGGAGCAACGTCCACGCCCAGGTCTTCCGGCTTGACGATATCCATCTGCTTTTTCTTGGCCTTCATGATATTGGGCAGCGTCACATAACGCGGCTCGTTCAGGCGCAAATCGGTGGTGATAATGGCCGGCAGCGACAGGCTCAGGATTTCGGAGCCGCCATCCACTTCGCGTGTGGCCTGCAGCTTGCCGTCAACGATCTCCACCTTGCTGGCAAACGTGGCCTGGGGCCAGTCGCCCAGGGCCGCCAGCATCTGGCCGGTCTGGTTGCAGTCGTCATCAATCGCCTGCTTGCCTAGGATCACCAGGCCGGGTTGTTCCTTGTCGACCAAGGCCTTGAGCAGCTTGGCCACCGCCAGGGGTTGCAGATCGGCCGTGGTTTCCACCAAGATGGAGCGATCGGCACCAATCGCCATGGCGGTGCGCAGCGTCTCGGCACATTGGGCCACGCCACAAGAGACGGCGATGATCTCGGTGACCACGCCCTTTTCCTTCAGGCGCACGGCTTCTTCAATGGCGATCTCGTCAAACGGGTTCATGCTCATCTTGACGTTGGAGATGTCGACTCCAGTTCCGTCCGACTTGACGCGGACCTTGACGTTGTAGTCCACCACGCGCTTTACCGCGACCAATGCTTTCATGCTTGCTGCTCCAGAGTTTATAGGGGAGTGTTTCTGATTGACGTGCACGTCAACTCTTTTGATTGTATGCGCCGCACCAGCCCTGATTTCTTACACCGGCGGGGGTGGGCATTCAAAAATAGAACGATCGTGCTTTTATTGATTGTATTCCGCTTTAGCGCTGATGCACCACCCGCTGCGGATACGGAATGTCGATGTGATTGGCACGCAGTGCGGCAAGAATGGCCAGATTGATATCAGACTTCAGCCCGCCCAGCCCGCGCTCGGGGTCGGCAATCCAATAACCCACGGTGAACTCGAGGCCGTCGGCGCCAAAGTTGGACAACATAGTGATAGGAGCCGGATCGGCCAACACGCGCGACTGCCCAACGGCAGCCTGCAGCAACAGTGCTTTCACCAGCTCCACATCGCTGTCATAGCCCACAGTTAGCACGGTGGATTGGTAGAGATTGGAGTCCGCCAGCGACAGGTTTTCCACTCGGTTGGTAATGAGCATCTCGTTGGGCACAATCGACTCGCGCCCAGCCAGCGATCGGATCACGGTGTAGCGCGCATTGATCTGAGTGATAAGGCCCTCAAAACCGTCCACGCGCACGTTATCGCCAATGCGCATGCTGCGCTCGGTCAGGATCACAAAGCCCGATACATAGTTGGCGGCCAGCTTCTGCAGGCCCAGGCCTATGCCCACGCCGACGGCGCCACCCAGCACCGACAAGGCGGTCAGGTCTATGCCCACCGAGGTGAGTGCGACGATCAGCCCGATAAACATCAGGATGGCGCGCGCCGCATTGCTGATGGCCTTGCGCAGCGACAGCTCACCTCCGGTGGCGCCGCGCAACACCCGCTCCTCGATACCGGCCGACAGCCACAGCGTAAAGATCAGCACGGCGCCCGCCGTGAACGCGCCTTCGAGCACATTGCGCAGCGTCAGGTGGCTGTTCCCAAGCTTCAGTTCGATCTGGTCCAGCTCATTCAACACGACCGGCAACAGGCCGCTGACCCACAACACCATGATCAGCCAGACCAGCCAGGAAATGCTTTGCTCCAGTGGCCGGGCCCATTTCGACTCGGCAAAAGTGACCTGCAAGACCTTGGCACCCACTCTGATCACCAGCAAGGACAGCAGCACCGGTATGGCAAGCTTGAGCACTGCCACAGAGACAAACTTGGCCAACACGTCGCTCGCTAAAAAGGCCAGGCATAGCAGCAGCATCGGAAACAACACGCCGTCCAGATTGCGCTTGCCAAACCAAATGGAATTCGAGTCGTCCTGCCCCAGCGCCCGGCGCAGGCCGCGCACCATCGCCCATGCCAAAACCGCACAGGCTGCCAGCACGGCCAGCTCGATCAAGTCCGATGTTTGCGTGAAGGCGTTGAGCCAGCCTTCGAAGTCGTCAATCGGCAAGGGAGCTGGGGCTTTTTGCATTTAAATTCCTGCCAGCACACGCACATGCGCTTCCACGCTGCGGGCCAGGGCATCCAGGTTATAGCCTCCCTCCAGACACGAAACGATGCGACCCTGGGCATGGCGAGCTGCCACATCCATCAGCTGCTGGGTGATCCAGGCATAGTCGGCCTCCACCAGACCCATCTGCCCCAGATCGTCTTCGCGATGGGCATCAAAACCGGCACTGATCAACAGCAGCTCGGGCTTGAAGGAATGCAGGTGAGGAATCCATTGAGTGGTAACCAATTCGCGCACCGCCTCGCCCTTGGTGTAGGCCGGAACCGGCAAATTCAACAGGTTGCTTGAGGTCGAGGCAGTGCCGCCATAGGGGTAAAACGGGTGCTGAAAAAAGCTCACCATCAGAATGCGATCGTCACCGGCGACGATGTCCTCCGTGCCATTGCCGTGGTGCACGTCAAAGTCGATGATGGCCACGCGCTTTAAGCCATGGCGGTCCAGCGCGTAGCGTGCCGCCACCGCCACATTGTTGAAAAAGCAAAAACCCATCGCCTTGTCGCGGCAGGCGTGGTGACCCGGCGGGCGCACGGCGCAAAAGGCATTGTCTATTTCACCTGCCATGACCGCGTCGGTGGCAGCCATGGCGGCGCCAGCGGCACGCAGCGCCGCGTCCCAGGTGTGGACATTGATACAGGTGTCGGGGTCAATCTGCGCATGGGTCGGTCCCCCGGCCTGCACCTCGTCGCGCAGCCCATCGGTCAGGCCACGCAGCGCCGCAATGTGCATGCGGCCATGGGCCAGTTCCAGATCGGCAATCGGTGCCAGCGGTGCCTCGCGCCGGTCCAGCTGATCGGCCACACCCTGGCTGCGCAGCCGCTTATCGATCGCTGCCAGCCGCTCCGGACATTCCGGGTGGCCGTTGCCCATATCGTGTTTGCTGCAGTCGCTGTGGAAAAAGTAACCGGTCTTACTCACTGGGAACTCGCATTTCAGAAAATTCGGGTAACGTCCCGCCATGGACGCTCAACGCACACTCAAAAATTTACTGGATCAGCTTAACACGGTGATAGTGGGCAAACCCAGCCAGATTCAGGACTGTGTGGCCTGCCTGCTGGCCGGTGGCCACCTGTTGATCGACGACGTGCCGGGCGTCGGCAAGACCACGCTGGCCCATGCCTTGGCCCGCAGTTTTGGCCTGCAATTTTCGCGCGTGCAGTTCACCTCCGACCTCATGCCCAGTGACCTGTCGGGCGTCTCGGTCTACGAGCGCGGCAAAGAAGCCTTTGTGTTTCACCCAGGCCCGATCTTTGCGCAGGTGCTGCTGGCCGACGAAATCAACCGCGCCAGTCCCAAGACCCAAAGCGCCCTGCTCGAAGCCATGGAGGAAATGCAGGTCTCGGTGGAAGGCGAAACGCGCGCACTGCCCAATCCCTTCTTCGTCATTGCCACACAAAACCCGCTGGACCAGATCGGCACCTATGCGCTGCCCGAGTCACAGCTAGACCGCTTTTTGATGCGCATTTCTCTAGGCTACCCAGACCGCGCCGCCGAGCGCGAACTGCTAAGCGGCCGCGACCGGCGCAGCCTGGTGGATGCCTTGCAAACCGTCATGCAGCCCGGCGACTTGCGTCAATTGCAGGACATGGTGCAGGCCATCCACAAGTCCGATCCGCTGCTGGACTATGTGCAGGACCTGATTGCAGCAACCCGTTCGGGGCAATGGTTTGTGCAGGGCCTCAGTCCACGCGCCGGCATTGCGGTGCTTCGCGCGGCCCAGGCCCAGGCCTTGCTCAGCGGGCGCAACTATGTGGCGCCGGACGATGTGCAGGCTATTCTGCCGCAGACCATTGCGCACCGCTTGATTCCGGTAGACAGCGCGGCAAGGGGTGCCGAGGAACAGGTTCGCGCGATGGTGGCGGCTGTGCCACTGCCCTAGATGTCAGCGGCCTTACCCCATCCGCTGTTGCACCCGCTGCGGCATGTGCGAGCCCACATCCATCGCTTCTGGACCAGCCGCCTCCAGCCGACCGACAGCACGACGCTGACCCAACGCAACGTCTACATCCTGCCGACCCGCCCCGGCTGGATGCTGTGCGTCACCCTGCTGGTGCTCTTGATTGCCAGCATCAACTACCAACTCAACCTGGGCTATGTACTGACCTTTTTGCTGGCCGGTTGCGCCGTGGTCGGCATGCATGTCTGCCACGGCACGCTGCGTGGCCTCACGCTGCATCTGACCCCACCCGAGCCCGGCTTTGCGGGCAGCGCTGCCATAGTCACCGTGCATTTGCACAGCCTGCGCAAAACAGCTCGCTACGGCATTGGCTTGGCCGTGCTGGGTAGCGGTCAATGGAGCTGGACCGATGTGGCGCCCCAGGGCAGCGCCAAGCTGCAGATCGCTTGTCACCCCCAGCAGCGCGGCCTGCAGCCGCTGCCCGCACTGACGGCCGAGACGCATTTTCCACTGGGCAGCTTCCGTGTATGGACGGTGTGGCGCCCTGCCGCCCAATTGCTGGTCTATCCGGCGCCAGAGACTCAGCCACCACAGCTGCCAACGACTGAGCCCAGCGTCGGAGGCGCGCCCAGCGCGCGGCGCCACAGCACGAAAGAGTTCGATGGCCTGCGCGCCTACCGCCGAGGTGACCCGCTCAAGACGGTGGCCTGGAAGAAAGTGGCCAAGGCCGGCCAACTGGTCAGCCGCGATACGCAGCAGGTGCAAAGCGTGGAGCTCTGGCTGGACATCCACCAGCTCGGCCATTTCGCGTCTGGCACGGCAAGCCTGGAGCACAAGCTGTCGCGCCTATGCGCCTGGGTACTGGCAGCTGACCGCCTGAATCTGCGCTACGGCCTGCGCCTGGGCAGCATGGAAATCGCCCCGGGCAGCGGCGAGGCACACCAGCGCGCCTGCCTGTCGGCACTGGCCTTGTATTGAGGGCTTGCCATCCATGAAGCTGCTCCACCGCCTCCAGCACCTACCGCGCGATACCCGCGACACGCTGTTCCTGCTGGCGGTGATTGCCTGGATCATCCTGCCGCAGACCGGCCATCTGCCACTCTGGTGCAGCGCCATGGCAGGGCTGGTCTTGCTGTGGCGCGGCTGGATTGCACTGCGGGGCCGGCCACTGCCATCGCGCTGGTGGCTGCTGCTCCTGCTGATGCTGGCCTGCGGCGCCACCTTTTACAGCCACCATACGCTGATGGGACGCGATGCCGGCGTCAGCTTCATCGTCGTCCTGCTGTCACTCAAGACACTGGAAATGCGGGCCAGACGCGATGCTTTTGTGGTCTTCTTCCTGGGCTTTTTCACCCTGCTGTCAAACTTCTTTTTTTCGCAACGCCTGCTCACCGCCATCGCCATGGTGATCGGGCTTCTGGGCCTGCTGACAGCCCTGGTCAACCAGCACCTGCCTGTGGGTCGCCCCTCCCTCTTGCTGGCAGCGCGCACCGCGGGCTGGATGGCACTGCTGGGCGCGCCCATCATGGTGCTGCTGTTTGTGCTGTTCCCGCGCGTGGCACCGCTCTGGGGTCTGCCGGGCGATGCCATGCTCGCACGCTCCGGGCTTTCCGGCAGCATGGAGGTGGGCACGATTGCCAGCCTGGCGCAAGACAGCAGCGTGGCGATGCGCATCCGCTTTGAGGAGGCGGTACCCAAGCAAAGCGATTTGTATTTCCGTGGCCCGGTGCTATCCAGCTTCGACGGGCGCGAGTGGAAGCCCCTGCGCTCGACATTCCCGCCGCGCCTGCGCCTGTCCAGCGAGCTGGAGGTCCGTGGGGAACCGATCCGCTACGAGGTGACGCTCGAAGGCAATAACCGGCCCTGGCTGCCGCTATTGGACGCCACGCCCATAGCTCCCGCGCTCAAGGGCTACACGGTCCACATAAGCCCCGAACTGCAATGGAGCGCCGAGCGCCCGATTGGCGAACTGGTGCGCTTCCAGGCGCAAGGCTACACCCGCTTCCGCCATGGGCCGCTCGCCAAAGAGCTTGGTTTGCAAGACAGCGTGGCACTGCCAGCCGGCTATAACCCGCGCACCCTGGAACTGGCGCTGGAACTGCACCGTGAGCATGCCGGGGCCGATGCTCCCACGCTGGTGGCCTTGGTACTGGACAAGCTGCGTACCGGTGGCTACACCTATACCTTGGAGCCTGGCGTATTTGGTGCCAACACGGCGGACGAATTCTGGTTTGACCGCAAGCAGGGCTTTTGCGAGCATATTGCGTCGAGCTTTGTGCTGCTGATGCGCGCCCTGGACATTCCGGCGCGCGTGGTCACCGGCTACCAGGGTGGCGAGATCAATCCGGTGGACGGCTTTTGGACGGTGCGCCAGAGCGATGCCCATGCCTGGGCCGAGGTCTGGTTGGCAGGTCAAGGATGGGTGCGAGTGGATCCGACAGCGGCCGTGGCACCGGAACGCACCGGCGGCTTGCAGCGCCTGCTGCCCGCCCGCGGTGCGATTGCCCAGGCTCTTGGCGCCATGAGTCCGGGCTTCGAGATCCACCTACGCGCCTTTTGGGAGGCCAGCAACAACCGCTGGAACCAGTGGGTGCTCGACTACTCACAGGCCAGGCAGCTCCAACTGCTGCGCGCCATCGGCTTTGACTCACCGCGTTGGGAAGACCTGAGCACGACACTCCTAGCAATCATCGTGCTGGTGAGCCTGCTGGGCGCGGCCTGGGCGCAGTGGGAGCACAGGCGCCAAGACCCTTGGCTGCGCCTGTTGCATGCCGCCAGGCGCAAGCTGCAAAGGGCCGGGTTGGTGCTGCCTGCCAGTGCCGCTCCGCGCCAAATGGCGCAAGCCCTGCAGGCGCATGCGCAGGCAGCCGGACGGGTCGGCACCGCGTCATCGGACCCCGCGCGCGATCTGGAACGCATTCACGACTGGCTGCTGCGCCTGGAGGCCTGGCGTTATGCTGCGCATGGAACAAGCCAAGCCGAGCACCGCCGCGCGCTGGGTACACTGAGACGGCAGTTGCGCCAGATCCGCTGGCCGCAACGCTCGAATCCCTGATGCTTAAGCCCGTGAACACCTTCCAAAAATCTATAGCCGCCGTGCTGCTCGCGAC
This sequence comes from uncultured beta proteobacterium, assembly GCA_903845935.1. Classification (GTDB taxonomy): domain Bacteria; phylum Pseudomonadota; class Gammaproteobacteria; order Burkholderiales; family Burkholderiaceae_C; genus Allorhodoferax. Next base: position 32,305 of record CAIMZI010000056.1, read on the forward strand.
CTGTGCGCTGCAAGCCGGAGCGGCCGTCAAAAAGCCGCACCATCGGGCCAAGGCCGTCGCCCAGAAGGCGGGCTCCCTGTACGCCACACGCGCCGAGGTCATGCTGCAGGCCGACGAACTGGCGGCGCGCAGCGCGCTAGACCGCACCTGGGTGCGCCATGCCATTGGCCAGGCGCATTACGTGGCCGCCATTGCCAAGGCCATCCTGCCGCCACCGGTCGGCGTGGCCAAAAACTGGGCGGCCTACCGCAGCCGCTTTGTCGAGCCGATGCGCATCCAGGCCGGCAAGCGCTTCTGGTTGGCCAACCGCGACAGCTTGCTGCGGGCCGAAAACGAGACCGGCGTGCCGGCCAGCGTCATTGTCGGCATCGTAGGCGTGGAAAGCATGTACGGGCAAAACACCGGCAACTTTCGCGTCATCGATGCGCTGGCCACCCTGGCCTTTGACTTTCCCGCAGAGCACCCCAGGGCGGCGGCACGCGCTGCATTTTTCAAGGCCGAGCTGGAACAATACCTGGCGCTCACGGCCCGCACCCACACCGATCCGCTGGCGCTGCGCGGCAGTTACGCCGGCGCCATGGGCTGGCCACAATTCATGCCTTCGAGCTGGAGCAAATACGCCGTCGACTTTGATGGCGATGGCCGCATCGACCTGTTCAACAGCCAGGCCGATGTGATTGGCTCGGTCGCCAACTACTTCAAGGCCTTCCACTGGCAGCGCGGCATGGCTACGCATTACCCCGTGCGCTTTGACCCCGCCACGCTCGACAAGGCGGCGCTGCTGGAGAGCGACATTGTTCCCCGCTACAGCGTGGCCGAGCTGGCAGCCAAGGGCGTGTTGCTGGATGAGCTAGACCCAGCGCACAGTGGGCCGCTGGCGCTCATTGAGTTGCAAAACGGGGAGGCCGAGCCCTCCTATGTGGCCGGCACAGAAAACTTCTATGCCATTACCCGCTACAACTGGAGCAGCTACTACGCCATGGCCGTGATCGAACTTGGTCAGGCCGTGGCCGACGCCGTGCAAGACACGGTGACGTTAGAAAAATAAGCCATGGCCAGCTCGCCCGCAACGCCCGAGAAAATGACGTTGGACCGCAACGACGGCAGCGCCACCATCGCGCTCTACCGTGCGGTACTGGGGCCGCTGCATACCGACTACTACCTCAAGGCCTTCACCCATTTTGACGTTGCGGGCCAGGCCGGTGTGAGCTGGAACTGGAGCGCCGCCCTGCTAAGCCTGAACTGGATGCTGTTTCGCCAGCTCTGGACTGCTGCCCTGGCCTATATCGGTGGCTTGGTGGCTGCGGCGCTTTTGCTGGTAGGCATTGCGCGCCTGGTGTTTCAAGTGTCGCCGGAGCTGCAGTGGCTGCTGGCTGGCATCGCCCTGCTGCTGTCAGTGACACTGCCCGGCGCCTTTGGCAATGCCTGGCTGTATGCGGCGTGCAACCAAAAAATGGAACGTGCACTGATTGCCAGCGCCACGCTGGACGAGGCCTGCGTCCTGCTGGCGGCACGGGCAATCGGACGCAGGCAGATGGCCGCCTTGCTGGTCGGCAATCTGGCCTTGGCTGCGTTGCTGGAGGCGCTAGTTTTTTACTGGCCCCACAGCCATTCACTAGCACCCGCGTCGACAGCATCATCCAGCATCGCACTTGCATCGCGTGTCAGCCAAGGTGCGGTGCAGGTCGTGGCCGCACCAACACCTGCGCCTGCTGCAAGCGCGCCTGCATCCACAGTGGCAACGCCTGCAGAGGAAAAGTTCCTGATCAATGTCGGCCTGTTTGCCAATGAAAAAAACGCCCACCATGCCATGCTCACACTGCAGGGCGCCAAGCTGCCCGCGCGGTCGCAGAAGCTCAAATTCCCCATGGGCACGCGCACCAGGGTGCGGGTGGGTCCGTTTGCCAGCCGGGCCGAGGCGGACCGGGCCGCTGAAAAAATTCACGCGCTGAAACTTGAAGCCATGGTGATTGCGCAATAGGGCCAACGGCCCACCACCGTTCAGTTCCTCTGCATAGCCTTGACCAGCTCAGTCACGTTGTGGCGCATTAACTTGAGATAGGTAGCGCCCGCCGCATCATGGCCGGAAAGCGCATCGACATACAGTGCAGGTCCCAGGGTGGCTCCGGTATCGGCAGCGATCTGCGCGATCAGCTTGGGGTTGCTCATGTTTTCCATGAACACCGCCCGGATCTGCTCACGCTTGATCTGGCGGATCAGACGGGCCACGTCCCGGGCGCTGGGCTCGGTCTCGGTGGACACACCCTGGGGCGCAAAAATGCTGAGCTGGTAGTGCGCGGCAAAGTAGCCAAAGGCATCGTGCGAGGTAATGACCTTACGCTTGCTAGGCACAATGCCATTGATCTGCGCCTTAGCCCACTCGTCCAGAGTTTTCAGCTCGGCGCTGTAGCTTGCCGCATTCTGCTGATAGACGCTTGCTCCGGCGGGGTCTAGCCGGGTCAGGGCGGCGGCAATGTTTTGCACATAGAGGATGACATTGCTGGGGTCCTGCCACGCATGCGGATCGGTCTCCACCGGGCCGTCCGCACTTGCCATGGTTCTGGGCTGAATCCCTTGGGACGCCTCCAGCGTATCACCCCGGTAACCGGAAGACTTCAGCAACTTTTGCATCCAGTGCTCGAATCCAAGTCCATTCAGCACCACCAGACGGGATCGCAAAATTATTTTTGCATCGGCCGGTTTGGGTTCGAACACATGGGCATCTTCGTCGGCTCCAACCAGCGCCGTGACCTTGACGCGTTCCGCACCCACCGCCTGGACGATGTCGGCCAAAATGCTAAAGCTGGCTGTCACCGGTATCGGTTCCGCAGGCTGGGCAGCAAGGGGAACAAACCCGACCAGAAGCGCGCACAGCGCCGCGTTGAAGTGGCGTCGATTCAGAGCGAGAGTCATGTCAGCAGTCCTTGGTAAAAAGCTACCGATCGCGGGAGTGGCGGTTGCCAGCCCTCATGCCACACGGTGTTTTTGTGGCAGCAGCCCCTGTATCCAGCCGCCGGGAGCGAGCAGCAGAGACAGCAAATACAACACGCCGGCACAGCCGATGATGGTAGGGCCGGACGGCGTATTGAAATAATAGGAAAGCAGCAAACCGCTCAACCCGGCCAGCATGGCCTGCACGCTGGCGTTGAGCAGTTGGGCCGGCAAGCCGTCGTGCCACAGACGCGCCGACACAGCTGGCAGCATCATCAAGCCCACCGCCATCAGCGTGCCCATGGTCTGGAATCCGGCCACCAGATTGACCACGACCAGCATCAAAAAGCCCTGCTGCCAGACCCAGCTGCGCCTACCGGATGCGGCCAGATACACGGGATCAAAACTTTCCAGCACCAGTCCGCGGTACAGCACGGCCAGCGCGATCACGCTGGCGCTGGCCACGCCCGCCACCAGGTTCAAGCCGGGGCTGTCCACACCCAGCGCACTGCCAAACAGGATGTGCAGCAAATCGAGTTGCGTGCCTTGAGCCGAGATCAGCGTGATGCCCAGCGCCAGCGCCACCAAATAAATGGCGGCCAGGCTGGCATCCTCCTTCAGCACGGTGGAGCGACTGACCAGCCCCGCCAGTCCGACGACGATGAGGCCGCCCAGCACCCCGCCGATGGTCATGGCGGAAAGCGACACGCCAAACAACATGAAACCGATGGCCACACCCGGCAGAATCGCGTGGCTCAGCGCATCGCCCAGCAGGCTCATGCGCCTGAGCGTCAGGAAGATGCCCAAGGGCGCACTGCTGAGCGACAGGGCAAGCGTGGCCACCAGGGCGCGGCGCATAAAGGAAAATTCGATGAACGGATCGGCCAGCAGTCCCCACAGGGATTGAATTTCATCGCTCATGCGGCGAGCCCGGCAGCTGCATCATCGGTGTGGCACTCTGCTGCCTGGTCGTCCCAGGCCTCTGCCATGGAGCGGGCGCGGAGCAGATTGGCGTCGGTCATCACGATAGACGTGTGGTCCCAGGCCACCACTTCCCGGGCCAGCAACAAGGCATCGGGGAAAAACTCGCGCACCTGGGCCTCGTCGTGCACCACGGCAATCACGGTGCGCTGTTCACCATGCCACTGCCGCACCAGCTTCAAGAGCGCCTGCGTGGTCTTGGTGTCCACCGCGTTGAAGGGCTCGTCCAGCAGGATCAGCTCGGCATCCTGCACCAGCAGGCGCGCAAACATCACGCGTTGCATTTGGCCGCTGGACAAGGTGCCCACCGGACGCGCCTCAAAGCCTTCCAGCCCCACACTGTGCAGCGCCGCTTCAATCCGCCCCCGCAACTGGCGCGAGATGCGGCGCCAGGGGCCAACCGTGCTCCAGGTGCCCAACAGGACGCAATCGAAGACGGTAATGGGAAAGCTGCGATCGATTTCGGAAGCCTGGGGCAAATAGGCAATGCGATCCCGGCTGACGGCCATGCTGACGGCACCCGAGGCCAATGGCAAGACACCGACCAGACTTTTGAGCAGGGTGCTTTTTCCAGCGCCATTGGGGCCGACCACGGCGGTCAACGAACCCTTGGCAAAGCTGCCGCTGATGTGGTGTAGCGCCGGATGGTGCCGGTAACTCACAGTGAGGTTGTTCAATGCGATCATGGCACAACCGGCCCGTTGGCCCAGGCTACCGCCAGCCACAGCAACACCAGCAGCGGCAAAACCGCTGCCACGCGCAGCCATAAGGGCCAGGCCAGCACACTGACAAGCCGCTTGCGGCGCAAACCCGTGGTGAAGCTTCGGTGATAATGCATTATCAATATCATAATGCATAGAATCTGCAGCCCTGGCCCAGTGCCAGCGGACCTTGCCTCAACAGGCGGAAAGGCTATCCATGGAACGGGAAACCCGCCAGCGCACGGCCATTCGATCCGTTGTGGAAATGTCCGACAGACCCCTGTCAGCGCTCGAGGTGCTGGCGGCGGCGCAGGCGCAGGTGGCTGGCCTGGGCATTGCAACGGTCTACCGCAACCTCAAGGCGCTAGCCGAATCAGGCGCGTTGAAGGTGGTGTCGCTGGCGGGCGCCAATCCGCGCTATGAGTCCAGCCGGCAGGGCCACCACCACCACCACTTTATGTGCAACGCCTGTGAGCGCGTCTTCGATATTCACAGCTGCCCGGGCTCGGTTCTGGACGTGGCACCCAAGGGCTTTACCGTGGAGCGCCACGAACTCACCCTGTATGGGCGCTGCAAGGACTGCCCACCCGGCCACACGCCGGACTAAGCGCCGGGCCAACGCTCAGGCCAGGGCCACGCTCTCAAACTGCGGATAGAGCGCATCGACCCAGGATTCCACCTCCTCAGCCGCCACATTCAAATGGGCCAGGCAGGCAGAGCCATGCTGCTCCCATTCCCGGTGCCGCAAAACGCCCTCGTGCCTTGCCACTAGGTACTCAGCCACCAAGTCCATGGCCACCAGGGTGCGCGCCTGCGCTGGAAAACGCGTGTCACCCAAGACCGTAAAGTCGTGATGCAGGCGCACCGCCACCACCGTCATGGCTGGCAAGCGCCAGGTCTTGGCAACCAGGGCGCCAACCACGGCATGGTCGGTCTTGTGCGCGGCGTTTTCGGTCTGGGTAAAGGATCGGTCCTGGCGCGCCAGCGCTTCGGCCAGTGTGCCGGAATAGCCTTTAACACCCAGCAACATGATGGGAATACCGACATGGCAAAACAGGCCACAGGTGTGGGCCACGTCGGCATCGACGCCATACAGTTGCCGGGCGATAAAGCCCATGGCCAGAGCGCGACGGGTAGAGGTTTCCCAAAAGTGTTCGATCAGTGGCGATTGGATGCGGATGGCATTGCGCGTCAGAAAGCAGGTCAGGATGCCAATGGTCGGCCCCGCACCCAACATGGCCACCGCCTGGGCCACGGTATCGGCCGGGCGCGAGCGCGCATAGAGGGGGCTGTTGGCGATGCGCAGCAGCGACGCCGCCATGGCTACATCGCTGGCGGCAATGCGGGCAATTTTCTGGGGGTCTGGATCGCCCTGGGACACTTCGTGCCGCAAGGCCGTCAGCAGCTCCGGGCAAGGTGGAATGACGATGTCACGCACCGGCCCTTCGTTCCTGGCAAGGTCTAGTTCCCGGTCAATCGCTGCAATGCTCATTCATATTCCTTCTGGGCCGCATTATCCAGGGAATAAGGGCTCGCACCTCCGTTGCGCAACATGATTGTTCCAGTAGAGACATTCACCCAACTCAGCGCAGCCCATCGGTATTACGATCAAGGCTGGCCCTGAAACCAAAGCGCCACAGAGCGCCCACACAGAAAGCGAAAACACCATGAGCCACAAGCACGACAATCTGCTGCGCAGCATCCTGCTAGAAGCACCGGGCACCAATATTCACTGGCGTGAAATCGAGTCCCTTTTGAATCACCTGGGCGCGCATATGGAACCTGCGAACGGCGCCCGCTTCAAGGTTACGCTCAACGAAGTCACCGACTTTTTGCACCACCCGCACCACAGCAGCGTGTGCACGCGCGACCACATCAAGCACCTCAAGGGCTTTTTGACACTGGCACGGGTGGCTGTTCCGGCAGCCTCAGCCCAGGCTGCCGAGGCCGCCAGCGAATAGGCAAACTCAGGCCGGTTTCGGCCTTTGACATCCTGGACCAGCGCACGCGGGCACGATGCGCCAGCAGCCTTTACGCGGCGACCAGGTATTCGCGGCTGATGTGGGCACCCAGATCATTGACGCGGTCTAGGAACTGCGTCAGGTAGGCGTGCAGGCCGGTCGCCAGGATCTCGTCGATTCGGCCGTACTTGAGCTCGGCGCGCAGCTTGCCGGCGCGGCGCAAGGTCTCGCTGTCGGGGTTGCTGCCGACCAGGGCCAAGTTGTTCACCACCTCGTTCAGGCTGGCATGCAGCGAGCGCGGCATATCCGGGCGCAGGATCAGCAGCTCGGCTACGCGCTCGGGGCGGATGACGTCGCGGTAGACCTTGCGGTAGACCTCAAACGCCGAGACGCTGCGCAGAATGGCGCTCCAGTGGTAGAAGTCGTATTCCTGGTCGCGCTCGTTGGCGGCGCCGTAAAAGTCGCTTTGCACGGCATGGAACTTCACATCCACCAGGCGCGCGGTGTTGTCCGAGCGTTCCAAAAAGGTGCCCAGACGCATAAAGTGCAAGGCCTCGTCCATCAACATGGTGCCCACGGTAACGCCGCGCGACAGATGCGAGCGGAACTTCACCCATTCGAAAAATTGCGAGGGATCGGCCTCAAACTCGCTGCTCTTGATCATGCGTTTGACCTCCAGCCAGGTCTGGTTTTGCGTTTCCCAGACTTCGGTGGTCAGCGCCCCGCGCACCGCACGGGCGTTCTCGCGGGCCGCACCCAGGCAGGACACGATGGAGGATGGATTGCTCTCGTCCTTGACCATGAAGTCCATCACGTCGCGGGCGTTGACGGTGTCGTACTGCTTGCCATAGGCGCCTGTCAGCTCGCTAATGCTCAGCAGCCCCTGCCAACCCATGAGGGCGACGGCGTCGGACTGGGGCAGCAGCGAAGTCTGGTAATTCACATCCAGCATGCGCGCGGTATTCTCGGCCCGCTCGGTATAGCGGGACATCCAAAAAAGGTGATCAGCAGTTCTAGACAACATATCAAGCTTCCAATATCCAGGTATCTTTGGTTCCGCCGCCTTGCGATGAATTGACGACGAGCGAGCCTTCCTTCAGTGCCACGCGGGTCAGGCCGCCGGGCACCATCTGTACCGTCTTGCCGCTGAGCACATAGGGGCGCAAATCGATGTGGCGCGGCGCAATGCCGCTTTCCACAAAGGTCGGGCAGCTCGACAGACTCAGCGTCGGTTGCGCGATATAGCCGCTGGGGTTGGCCAGCACGGCCTTGCGGAAGTCTTCGATTTCGGCCGTGGTGGAGGCCGGCCCCACCAGCATGCCGTAGCCGCCGGCGCCGTGCACCTCCTTGACCACCAGGTCTTTCAGGTTGGCCATGGTGTAGGCCAGATCGTCCTTGTTGCGGCACATATACGTGGGCACGTTGTTCAGGATGGGCTTCTCGCCCAGGTAGAACTCGATCATCTTGGGCACGTAGGGGTAGATCGACTTATCGTCGGCGATGCCGGTGCCGACCGCGTTGCAGATGGCCACATGGCCGGCGCGGTAGGCCTCAATCAGCCCCTCGCAACCCAGGGTCGAGCTGGGGCGAAACACGCTGGGGTCCAGGTAGTCATCATCGACGCGGCGGTAAATCACATCGACGCGCTTAGGGCCGCGCGTGGTGCGCATGTAGACAAACTTGTCTTTCACAAACAAGTCCTGCCCTTCGACCAGTTCCACACCCATTTGCTGGGCCAGGAAGGCGTGCTCGAAATAGGCGCTGTTGTACATGCCAGGGGTCAGCACCACCACCGTCGGTTCGTCGGTGGTTTCTGGGCTGCTGGCGCGCAGGGTCTCCAACAACAGGTCGGGGTAATGGGCCACAGGCGCCACACGGTGGGCACTGAACAGGTCCGGAAACAGCCGCATCATCATCTTGCGGTCTTCCAGCATGTAGGAGACGCCGCTGGGCACGCGCAGATTGTCTTCCAGCACGTAGTACTCGCCATTGCCCTGGGCGTCCGGTGCGCGCACGATGTCGATGCCCGAAATCTGTGAATAGATGTTGTTGGGAACATCCACACCCACCATCTCGGGACGGAATTGGGCGTTGTGCTCGATCTGCTCACGCGGAATATGACCAGCCTTGAGGATTTCCTGGTCGTGGTAAATGTCGTGGATAAAGCGATTCAGCGCATTGACGCGTTGCACCAGGCCTTTTTCCATGCTGGACCATTCATGGGCCGGGATGATGCGGGGAATCAGGTCAAACGGAATCAGGCGCTCGGTACCGGCACCGCTCTCATCTTTTTCACCATACACGGCAAAGGTGATACCGACGCGGCGGAAAATCATTTCCGCTTCCTCGCGCCGTTTGGCCATCATGTCGCCGGGTTGGCGTGCCAGCCACTCATCATAGATTTTGTAGTGATCACGAATCTGCTCACCCTTGGAGAAAAACTCGTAGGGCAGTTTGGTGTACATCTCGTCAAATTTCTGCATAAATCCTCTTTAACGCAATCTCTGTTGATGTTCTAAGCAAGCTTCGCACCAGCATACTAACCCTGAACGACGCACTGTTATGGCACACGGTGGCTCCAATAGTGCATCTGCTCTGTGCGGGCGCAATAAACCCGTTCGGCGGCGTCGGAGCGCCAGACCATGGCACCACAATGGGGTGAATCGTGCACCGCAATGCCGCGTCCCTGGTAGCGCTGCAGCACTTCCGGCGCCGGATGGCCGTAGCGGTTGCGATAACCTGCCTGCACCCAGGCCTCGTGTGGCAGCACTGCGTCCAAAAAAGCATCGCTGCTGGAACTCTTGCTGCCATGGTGTGGCACCAGCAGCAGGTCCGCCTTGATAGCAGCCTGCATGGCCACCAAACGCATCTCCTGCGGCCGCTCGATATCCCCGACCAGCAGGGCGACCCGGTGCTGGGCACCGGCACTCTGGATGCGCAGCACGCAGGACACCGCGTTGGAACTGTGCGGAGCATCATAGTCAGCTGCCTGCGGATGCAGGATGTCAAATTGCACGCCGTCCCACGCCCAATGCTGACCGGCCACACAGCGCTTTATGGGCCGCAGGCCTTGCAAGCGCTCATCCGCGTCCATGGAGCCGAGCAAGTCAGCCTGGGGCTGCATGGCCAGCACGGCCGGTGCGCCGCCCACATGATCGGTATCGCGGTGGCTCAGCACCAGCATATCCAGCCGCACATGCAGCGCCTGCAGCAGCGGCAGCAAGACGCGGTGGCCGGCATCGCTCTCCAGGCTATAGCGTGGCCCCGCGTCATAAAGCAAGGCATGGCCGGCAGTGCGCACCAGCACGGCATTGCCCTGGCCGATGTCGGCGCCCAGCAACTCAAACTCACCCGAAGGCGGCAAGGGCGCCTGCCACAGCAGCACCGGCAGCAACAGCGGCAGGCCCATGCTACGCATGGACAAAGGCAAACGCGCCACCAGCAACACGCCGCCCAACACCCCTGCTGCCGCCATCCACCAGGGTGCGGTGGCTAGCATCAGCGTGGCCCAGGGCCAGGCCGCCAGCCCCTGCAGCACGGACATCAGGACTGCTATCGCCAGGCCCGCCAGTTCCCATAACAAGGGCAGTGCCACGCCCAACATGGACAGCGGCACCACCACCAGGGTTACCCAGGGAATGGCGAAGGCATTGGCAATCAGCCCCACCAGCGAGACCTGGCCAAACAGCAGCAGGGTCAGCGGCGCCAGGGCCACCGTCACCACCCATTGCTCGCGCAGCATGGCGCCCAGGCGTGAAACCGTTTGACGCAGCATACCGGCTGTGTCTGCCTGGCCAGGCCGACCGGCATCGGTGGCAAAGAGCACGCCGACGGCGACAAAGCTAAGCCAGAAACCGGCCTGCAACAGGGCCCAGGGGTCGACGGCCACCACCACCGCAAAGGCCAGCATCCAGACCTGCGGCCAGGGCCAGCGCATGCCCGCCAGGCGCAGCAAGGCCACCGTAGCCAACATCAAACAGGTGCGCTGGGCCGGAATGCCCCAACCGGAAAACAGGGAATAGGCAGTGGCCAGCAACACCCCACCGAGCAGGGCCGCGTCTGGCGCGGGCAGCGCCAGACACAGGCGTGACGAGCGCCGCCACAGCCAGCCCACAGCCAGCCCACAGCCCAGGCCGCGCCCCAGGCAAATCTGGATGTGCAGCCCGGAGATGCTGACCAAGTGGGCCACACCGGTGGCGCGAAACACATCCCAGTCCACCCGGTCTATGGCATTCTGGTCGCCCACTACCAGCGCCGCTACCAGCCCGGCCACCGGACCCTGCGCCACATGGGCATCAATGCGTTCGCGCACGCCCTGGCGCAGCAGCGCTACCGGGTGGATCCAGGTCTGCTTAAGGCGCTGCGGCTCGGCATCGTTCGCACCGGCGCGCACATAGCCGGTAGCCTGCACACCGCGCTCCCATAGCCACAGTTCGTAATCAAAGCCAAAGGGATTGCGGCTCCCGTGCCCTGCCTTGAGGCGCAGCGTCAGGCGCCAGCGCTCACCGGCACGCACATCGCCGGGCTGACGTTGCAATGCCACTTGCTCGCCCGTGATGGAATAAACCCCGCTATACCAGCCCACATCGATGTTGGACGGCACCGCGACAGCGCGCCCTTCCAGCGTTGCGGCATCTACCGCCATCGTGAATCGCAAGCCAGACTCGTTGCTCTGCGGCAGGTCGGTCACCACGCCGGTGATTTGCAAATCGCGTCCCTCCAGCGTCGGCTCCAGCGCCCCGGCATCAAACCAGACACAACGCAGGCCGGTACCGGCAAAGCCCAACAGTGCCGCAGCCAAGAGCCAGCAGCCCAGGCGCTGGGTCTGGGACAAGGACATCGCACATCTGCGCAACAGCAGCCCAGTCAGCAGGGTGCCCGTCAACGCCAGCGCCCCATATAACCAGACGGGGCTCAGCGCCGCTTGCTGCAATTGCAGGGCCGTTCCCAGCACCCAGCCCAGCAGCGCAGCAAACGGCCCAATGGCCTGCGGCGCATGCTGCTTGGCTGCGAAAATCGGCGCATTGGGCATGGGCTGAATGCTAGCGCCAAATAGCGCATGGCCCGTCTCTTGCTTCAGTTCCGCTCATGACTTTCAAGGCCGGAACATAAACTCTTGCTACCATCGACGCTATTTGCTAAAGCCGCTCACAGCCACCGCATCCCATTTATGAAGACCCGCTAATGTCCATTCACGCAGCGCTCAACCACGTTACCCACTACAGTTACGACCGTCTGGTCGCACTCGGCCCCCAGGTCATACGCCTGCGTCCCGCACCGCACTGCCGCAGCAAGGTCATCTCCTATTCCCTCAAGGTGGAGCCAGAGGCTCACTTTCTGAACTGGCAGCAAGACCCGTTCGCCAATTACCAGGCGCGCCTGGTGTTCCCGGACAAAACCAAGGAATTCAAGGTCACGGTCGGTTTGGTGGTGGAGATGGCGGTCTACAACCCGTTTGACTTCTTCCTGGAGCCCGAGGCCGAAGAATTCCCCTTCGTCTATGCGGATGAGCTCAAGGAAGAGCTGATGCCCTACCTGCTGGCCGACCCCATGACGCCGCTGGTGGCCGAGTATCTGAAGAAGGTCGACTACACCAAGCGCCGCAGCGTGATCTTTCTGGTCGATCTGAACCAGATGGTGCACAAGGATGTGAACTACACCATCCGCATGGAACCCGGCGTACAGACGCCCGAAGAGACCTTGACCAAGGCGTCAGGCTCCTGCCGCGACTCGGCCTGGTTGCTGGTGCAACTGCTGCGCAACTGCGGCCTGGCCGCGCGCTTTGTCTCCGGTTACCTGATTCAGCTCAAACCCGATGTGAAGTCCCTGGACGGCCCCAGCGGCACCGAGGTCGACTTTACCGACCTGCACGCCTGGTGTGAGGTCTATCTGCCCGGCGCCGGTTGGGTTGGCCTGGATGCCACCTCCGGGCTGCTGGCCGGTGAAGGCCACATCCCTCTGGCCTGCACACCGCAGCCCTCCGGTGCCGCACCGATTGAGGGCGGCGTGGACGAGAGCGAGGTGGAGTTCGAGCATCTGATGGAGGTGACTCGCCTGTACGAATCGCCGCGCGTCACCAAACCCTATACGCCCGAGCAATGGGCCGAGGTGATGGCCTTGGGCGAACAAGTGGACGCTGAGCTGGTGACCGGTGATGTGCGCCTGACCATGGGCGGGGAGCCGACCTTTGTCGGCGTCGATGACCGTGAAGCCGCCGAATGGAACACCGAGGCGCTTGGCCCGACCAAGCGCGGCTTTGCCACCGCGCTGGTGCACAAGCTGCGCGACGAATACGGCCAGGGCGGCTTTCTGCATTTCGGCCAGGGCAAGTGGTACCCCGGCGAGCAGTTGCCGCGTTGGGCGCTCAACATTTACTGGCGTGCCGACAAGCAGCCTGTCTGGAGCAACCCCGCTCTGTTTACCGACGAGCGCGACCCCACCCACTACACCAGCGAAGAAGCTGGCCGCTTTATCCGCACCCTGGCCTTCAAGCTGGGCGTGACCGACAAATACGTGCAGCCCGCCTATGAAGACACCTGGTACTACCTGTGGCGCGAGCGCCGCCTGCCGGTCAATGTGGACCCCTTTAATTCCAAGCTCGACGACGAGATGGAACGCTCGCGCCTGCGCCGCGTGTTCGAACAGAAGCTAGATTCTGTGATTGGCTTTGTGCTACCCGTGAAACCTGCGACCGGCGTGCGCCAGGGTCCAGCCGACTGGACCACCGGCCCCTGGTTCTTCCGCGACGAGCGCATGTACCTGATGCCCGGCGATTCGCCCATGGGTCTGCGCCTGCCACTGGACTCCCTGCCCTGGGTAAGCGAGGGCGATTACCCTTATCTGATCGAGTTGGACCCGACCGCGCCGCGCGGCCAATTGCCTGCGCATGCCAGCTTTGCAGCGCGCTATGCCCCCGGCATGGTCCGTGACTCAAGCCATAGCGCTGTGACCACCGGCCCCCTGGTGACCGGCAGCAGCACAGCCGCCAAGGTCGTGCGCCGCGCGGCCGATGCGCCCTACCTGGCAGGCCCCGGTGCCGCCGGCGACGCCGCTCGTCGCCTGCAGCAAAACCGCGCCAGCGCCGCTGCTGACAGCGTGGCTGCCAACGCGCAGTCCGTGGCCCAGCCCGAACCGGAAGACTTCACCCGCACGCCCGCGGCCCAGGAATCGGCCCACTGGATCACCCGTACCGCGCTGTGCGTGGAGGTGCGCGACCCGCGCCGCGCCAATGGCCCCAAGGCCGAGGCCATCGGCAGCAAATCGGGCGTGCTGTACATCTTCATGCCGCCGTTGGAACTGCTGGAAGACTACCTGGACCTGCTGGCCGCCATCGAAGCCACAGCCGAAGAACTCAAGGTCAAGATCGTGCTGGAAGGCTACCCACCCCCGCGCGACCCGCGCCTGAAACTGTTGCAAGTGACACCCGACCCTGGCGTGATCGAGGTGAATATTCACCCCGTCAACAACTGGAAGGAACTGGTGCGCAACACCGAGTTCCTGTACAACGCGGCGTTTGAGTCGCGCCTGTCGGCCGAGAAGTTCATGACCGATGGCCGCCACACCGGCACCGGTGGCGGCAACCACTTTGTGATGGGTGGCGCCACTCCTTCGGACAGCCCGTTCCTGCGCAAGCCAGAGCTGCTGGCCAGCCTGCTGCTGTTCTGGCACAACCATCCATCGCTTAGCTACCTGTTCAGCGGCATGTTTGTCGGCCCGACCAGCCAGGCACCGCGCGTGGACGAAGCCCGCAATGACCAACTCTATGAGCTGGAAATTGCTATCGAGCAGATCTACAAAAACCGCGAACTGCATGGCCACAGCATGCCGCCGTGGCTGGTGGACCGCACGCTGCGCAACATCCTGATTGATGCCACCGGCAACACCCACCGCAGCGAGTTCTCCATCGACAAGATGTACTCGCCCGACTCTAGCACGGGACGCTTAGGGCTATTGGAACTGCGCGCCTTCGAGATGCCTCCGCACCCGCACATGAGCAGCGTGCAGCAGCTGCTGCTGCGCGCCTTGGTGGCCCGCTTCTGGAAGACGCCCTACAAGGCACCGGCCACGCGTTGGGGTACCGAGTTGCACGACCGCTTCATGCTGCCGACCTTCATCAAGATGGACTTTGATGACGTCATGACCGAGATGAACATGGCCGGTTACGCCTTTGACGCCAGCTGGTTTGCGCCGCACTACGAGTTCCGCTTCCCGCTGCTCGGCTCGGTCCAATCCATGGGCATCGAAATGACGCTGCGCAATGCGCTGGAGCCCTGGCATGTGATGGGCGAGGAAGGCACCGCAGGCGGTACCGCGCGCTATGTGGACTCCTCCCTGGAGCGCGTGGAAGTGCGCGTCAGCGGCCTGAACGAAAGCCGTTACGTCATCACCTGCAACGGCCAGGCACTGCCCATGCAGAGCACCGGCACGGTCGGTGAGTTTGTCGCCGGTGTGCGCTACAAGGCCTGGAATCCGCCCAGCAGCCTGCACCCCAGCATCGGCCTGCACGCACCGCTGACCTTTGACATTGTGGACACCTGGATGAAGACCTCGGTGGGCGGCTGCCAGTACCACGTCACCCACCCGGGTGGTCTGGCTTATGAGAGCTTCCCGGTCAACTCCTTCGAGGCCGAAAGCCGCCGCCATTCCCGCTTTATCGCCATGGGCCACACCCCTGGCGAGATGGTGATTCCCCCGGCCACCATCAACGTAGCGGCCAGCAAGGAATTTCCGTTTACGCGGGATTTGCGCAGAAGCTAAGACTTCAAGACCAGCCGCACGGACGCAAGTGGTGCGTCGCGGCTGGCAGACCAGCAATGCGGCAACCATATGCGTGTCTGTCGACGGCGCGCGTTCAGCGGCCAGTGCGCGCAACTCCACCTCACGGTGTCGCTCGAGGCGATTCGGTTCCGTGACATTCACAGCGAGGTTTTGCACCAGATAGACAATATCACCCGCTAGTTTGCGATCCCAGTGGGACATCGCGGCTCCAAGTTTTTCACAGCGTATGCACACTGATGAAGAAACTTGATATTCCCCAAACGGGTGATTTACATCTAGAAATTTACGTTCGGAGCAGCTGGCACATGGTGGACACAGTAAGTCCTCGAATGTGTATGCCGCTTTACACCGATCGGGGTGTCTGCACAGTAACACTCAGCAGCATCAGCAAAAACTTGTTGCCCAATGCATGATGTTCGGCCAGCAGTTTGTGCAGTTTCTCATTGGTCAATACGGCAAAGTCGCAGGGATCCACGGTGATGCACCTGGCAAAACGCCGCCTTTGCACGGCGCACCGCGATAGCAGTCGCTCGCGGAAAAGACGAAAACCGGGCTCTTTTTCGATGGCTGACTTTTCCGATGCGTATCCAATTTCATCGACTTTCAATCGCCGAACCTTAGATGCCGTAGTACGAGGGGCCGTATTCGATTCTTCTCTGTGGCGGTCAGAGGAGCAGCGTGAACAGTCGTTCGGAAAAGGCTGCTTTGGTGCAGTCCGATGGGCATCAATTCACACGGCGATCACACAGATGCCCCAAAACCAGATATTGAATACGCATTACTTTAAATGTGGTCATGGGCAGGCTCACCTTCTGGGTGAGTGCCGGTTTAAACCTAAGTGATTGATTTATATAGATAAATAGGCATTTATATACCGCGATACCACGGATTCAGGATGTTGCCAGTCAATTTCAAACTATACGGATACGTAAATGAATTTATTTCAATGAGTCTTCAAAAAATCCGCCCCAGTTTGCCTGTCCCCAACGTAACAGACTGCGGGTTAACCCGATGCGAATTTATCAACTTTGCCCCTTACATTCGTCCTCGTACCCAGCAAATATTTATTATTTTTGCCTGTGTGCTATTAACTACTCAACACTCTGTCCGGAGATAACGATGAAACTAAGTAAGATGAGTTTGGCCGTGCTGGGAGGTCTGTTTGCCCTCGGCGTGCAAACTACCGCCCACGCCGATGACGTACTTGAAACGTTGGGAGGCATGCACAAGGCAGCAGCAGTCGACTGGCCCAGCATTCCACAGACCGGCCCCAAGGCCGACCTGGTCAAGCAAACTCTTGAAAAGATAAAACTGCCGGCGGGCTTTCACATCGGCCTGTATGCGCTAGTCCCCGACGCGCGCCACATGGCCGTTGGTCCACAAGGCGTGGTGACCATTGTGGGCACGCGCAAAACCAAAGCCTATGCTGTGACTGACCGCGCTCGCGCCGGGGTGGCTGAAGAGGTGAAAGAATTCGCACCATCGATTCCCAAGGTCTTGCCCAACGGTCCTTGCTGGTCCAAGGACGGCTTTCTGTACATCGTGGAACAAAACCGCATCCTCCAGTATCCCGCCGCAGAGTTCTTTTATGAGAGCCCGGACGTAGCCGTCGGTGTCGTAGTGCCTGAGGGCAAACTGATTCCGGCCTCGGAAGAAAGTTACAACCACACGGCGCGCGAATGCCGCGTTGGACCGGATAACAAACTGTACGTGCAATTGGGCCAGCCCTATAACGTACCGCCCAAGGAAAAAATGGACATGTACCGTAAGCTCGGTATCGGCGGCATTATCCGTATGGACCAAGACGGCAAAAACCGTGAAGTCTATGCAACGGGCATGCGCAACCCGGTGGGCATGGACTTCAATCCCAAAGATAAGACCCTGTGGGCCAACGACAACCAGGTTGATGGCATGGGCGACGACATTCCAGCGGGCGAAATGAACCACATCACCAAGATGGGGCAGAACTTCGGCTTCCCTTGGTACGGCGGTGGTCATACACGTACCAACGAGTACAAGGATGAAACCCCTCCGGCAGACATCGTGTTCCCTGAAGTGGAGCAGGTGGCACATGCCGCCGATCTGGGACTGATGTTCTATACCGGTACGATGTTCCCGGCCAAATACCAGGGCGCAATCTTCTCGACGCAACACGGCTCGTGGAACCGTACTGAGCCTGTCGGTGCCCGTGTGATGGTGACGTTCCTCAAAGCTGACGGCCATGTAGCTGGACCTTCCGTGCCGTTTGCGGAGGGCTGGAATGCGAGTGGCCATTACCTGGGTCGGCCAGTCGACGTGGCGCAATCGTGGGATGGCTCGATGCTGGTGTCTGATGACCTGGTCGGTGCGATCTACCGCATCTGGTACGACGGCAAATAAGACCTAGCTGCCGCAACAAGAAACGACCCTGGCGCAATGCGGGGTCGTTATTTTTTGTCTTCTCACTCTGTCACTCATGATCACCGTACCAACTGCCTCAACCAAAAAAGTTTCCACATTGTTCTTGTCCTTTTTTTTACTGTGCTTCAGCATGGGGGCACAGGCGTTAGGAAACATCACGGCAGGCCGCCAAAAGGCCAGCATGTGCGACGCCTGCCACGGGTTAGATGGACGCTCGCGCATGCCAGAGGTCCCCAACTTGTCGGGTCAGGGCGAAGGCTATGTGCTGTCGCAACTGCAAGCATTTAAATCTGGCGCGCGCAAAAATGAACAAATGGCAGTCATCGTACAGGCCTTGTCGCCACAAGCCATGGAAGACCTGGCCGCCTATTTTTCGGCAATCGAGATCAAGCTGGTAAAGGTGCCTGGCGAATGACCACAGTGAACCTGTCGAAATTGCCAAGGTGCCACGCTTGAAAGCCCCACTGCTAATGCTGCTCGCCCTGCTATGCGTCATACCAGCACAAGCACAAAAAAATACACTATTGCAAGCCCAAAGAGCGCAGCAAGCAGGTGACTTTGCCATTGCGGTTCAGCTCTATTTGCCACTGGCCCAAGCGGGCGATGCCGATGCGCAATTCAACTTGGCGGAAATGATTGACGAAGGCGAGGGCGCACTGGAAGATGAGCGCGAGGCCCTGAAGTGGTACCAGCTTTCAGCCGCGCAGGGCCATGCCGAAGCGCAGGCCACCCTGGGTGCATTTTTCGCCAGTGGGCGGGGTGTTGAGCAAGACTACGTGCAAGCACTGAAGTGGGATAGGTTGGCCGCCGCACAAGGAAATGCTCGGGCGCAATTCAACCTCAGTTGGCTCTACGAAATGGCATTGGGCACACCCAAAGATCTGGTGGGTGCCTTTCTCTGGGCGAGTCTGGCCGCATCCCATGCAGTAGGCAAACAAAAAGATGTTTACAAACGGTCACTGGACGCACTGGCACCACAACTTAACGCGGAACAGCGTAAGCAGGCCAAGGAACTTGAAAAGCTCTGCAGCGCCGACCCACCGAGTGGGTGCCGATGAACAGTCGCGCCTTTTCTCCCTTGTAATTGGATACGAATTTTTAATAGGTATTCTTCTTTATGCGCAAAGTCATTCGGCCCGCTTATCTGCTTCAGAGTGCCACGTTTATGGCAGCCATTGCCGCATTCCCTACAATGGCGCAAACCCTGGACGAGGTGGTGGTGTCCGCCTCACGCAGCGAACAGCGCAGCTTTGACGCACCCGCCTCGGTGCAAAGTGTGGGACGCGAGACCATTCAGGGCGCAGGCCCCCAGGTCAACCTGTCGGAATCACTCA
>CAIMZI010000057.1 GCA_903845935.1 uncultured beta proteobacterium
CAGCAGCGAGTAGCTGAACGACGTTTTCATGGGAAGACCTTCGTGAGGGTTTAATAACTACTGAACTCTAAGAAAGTTTTGTGACAAGCGCGTGACATGTATCGAAGTCTGCACCATTTGTATGCGTGGGTAAAGAGAGCGCTGCCACCACCGCCGAGATCGCAGCCACCAACGGTGTGGTCCATATCATGGACACCGTGCTGATTCCTCCGACCAAGAAATAAGCGTCTGTGCATCACCGCAGTCCGGACTGCGGTGATGCTGTTGCGTCGAATGCTATGCTCAGGCGTACCGTAGAAATGATCGCGAGCAATCCCTAATGCAATCTGGAAATCGCCTAGCCGCCGTTGACTTGGGCTCCAACAGTTTCAGGCTTGAAATTGGTCGCATTGACCACGGTGAATTTCGCCGCACCGAATACCTGAAGGAAACCGTTCGCCAAGGTGGCGGCCTGGATGAGGGGCGAAATTTGACCACCCAAGCCATGCAGGCCGGATGGGACTGCCTGGCACGCTTTGGCGAGCGCCTGGCCGGCTTCAAACCCTCGGAAGTTCGCGCGGTCGCCACGCAGACCTTACGCGAGGCCCGCAACCGGGACGATTTTTTACTGCGTGCCAACCAGGTGCTGGGTTTCCCGATTGATGTCATTTCCGGTCGAGAAGAGGCACGCCTGATCTACCAGGGCGTGGCCCAAATGCTGCCAGCAAGCGAAGAGCGCCGACTGGTGATAGATATCGGCGGACGCTCGACAGAACTGATTTTGGGTCAGGGTCGCACGCCAAAGGTCATGGAGTCTTTCAGGGTCGGCAGCATCGCCTGGTCCAAGCGCTACTTTCCGGATGGCCAGTTCACCCCGAAGTCGTTTGAAATGGCAGAAATCGCGGCGACCGCCGTGATGGACGAAGCCTTTGACGCTTACCATCCCGACAACTGGGACACAGCCTATGGCTCGGCCGGTACCGTAGGCGCCATTGGCGATGTCTTGATCGCTGCGGGTTGGCCAAACGGGCACATCACCAAAGAAGGCTTGGACTGGCTGCTGGAGCGGCTCATCGCGGCGCAAAGTGCGGATCGAGTACGCATGCCCGGCATGCGCGAAGACCGCAAGGCCATCATAGGCGGGGGCGTCAGCGTCATGCGCGCGGTGTTTAGCCTGTTGGGCATAGAACGCATGGAAATGGCATCCGGCGGTCTGCGCCATGGATTGATCTGCGACCTGCTCGGAAACAACAGCTACAGCGGGGACTTGCGCGTCAACAGCGTCAATCGCCTGGCACGTAAATTTGGCGTGGATACCATTCACGGCCAAAGAGTGGGCAAGGTCGCCAGCCAATTGTTTGAACAACTCGTTGCCAGTGGCAAAAAGCCGCTGGAATTTGATTCCGAACGCCTGCTGCGCAAATTGCATTGGGCGGCCGAGCTGCACGAAATTGGCAGCCATATTTCACACAGCGATTACCACAAGCACGGCGCCTATATTCTGGACAACGCAGATGCGATGGGTTTTTCCCTGTCCGAGATGCACCGCCTGAGCCTTCTGGTCTTGGGTCACAGAGGCAAGCTGCGCAAGGTGGAAGCCGCTTGGGATGATGAGGCGCTGGTCTCGCAACTGCTGTGCCTGCGGCTGGCCGTGATCTTGTGCCACGCCAAACGCGATCCGGATTTAATGGGAATGGAATTGAAACGAAGCGCTTCCGATGACACGCTGATCCGGCTGAGCTGCCGCAGCGGGTGGGCAGACAGCTATCCCCAGTCTGCGCATTTGCTGCGCGAGGAAGTGCTGGCCTGGGAAAAAACGCCTTGGAAGTTCGAAGTCAACGGCCTGTAATCTGAAGCGCCCCGCTGACATTAGCTGCGAGTCATCAGCTCCCACAGCGCAACGCACATGTTTTCGTTGGTTTCCCAAGAATCCATGCTGTCGAATTTATTGAGGGTCCGACGCAGGGGATTGGAGTCGCACATCGGAACTACCGTCATGGCATGGGGCACATCCATCTTGAAGAAATCAGCGGAACGCGAACGCAAAGAATAACTGGTTTGGCTGCTGGAGAGATGCTGTATGTTCATGCAGCGATCATCTCGCTGCGTGCCTCGCAGTGGTATCGGGCGCGGCTGATTTGAAGCTCAGGAGCGCCCCAGCGTCGTCAGAATATCCCTACGCACGCGGACCTATACATCAGCGTCAATCCAGCAATTGGTTGTCCATCGCGTAACGCGTCAATTCCGCAATACTGGACATCTGCATCTTCTCCAGCAGCCTTGCCTTGTGCGTGCTGACGGTCTTGTTGCTGATGCTCAGACGTCCGGCAATGTCATTGACACCGAAACCCTTGACCAGGCATTTGAAAATATCAAATTCCCTATCCGACAAGGCGTTATGAGGTAATTCACCCCCATGGGCGGTCGCCAGCAAGGCCATTTTCTGCGCCACTTCGCTGGAAATATAACGCCCACCCGCGGCTACCTTTCTGATCGCCGCCAGCAAATCCACCGGCTCGCTGTCCTTGGTCACATAACCATCGGCGCCGGCCTTTAAGGCACGCGACGCGACCTGCGCCGTGTCGTGCATGCTGAGCACCAGAATCGGCTGGCTAGGCCAATGCGCCTTGATCCGAGCGATCAGATCCGGCCCACTGATTCCAGGCATATTCAGATCCAGCAGCAGAATGTCATTGCGCGTGCGGCGCAGCGTTTCCAGCACACTGTCGCCGTCCTCTGCCTCGGCGATGACTTCCATTTCCGGCATGATGGCAAACATTTGCTTCAGGCCGGCACGCACGATGGCGTGGTCGTCGGCGATGACGATGCGTATCATGTGAGTGTCTCCAGGATTGCACGCTTGAGTGGTACCTTGACTGCAATCGTGGTGCCGCGCCCGGGTCGACTCAAAATCATCAGGTCGCCGCCCAGTGTCAGCGCTCGTTCGCGCATACCCAGCAAGCCAAAGGTCTTTTTGATCATCACCTCACCCGGGTCGAAGCCACGGCCATCGTCGCTAATGCTGACATCAATCTCGTCGGGCTTGAAACTGACCCGAATTTTCACCTCACCGGCTTTGGCATAACGGCTGATGTTGGTCAGCGATTCCTGGACGATGCGATAGATCAGCATGGCACGCGACTCGTCAATCGGGTCCGAGGAACCCTTGCAATCCAGGCTGCATCGCACGGCGTTGTGGCGCAAAAATTCATCCCTCAACCATTCGATGGCGGGAATCAGTCCCAGGTTCAGCGCCTCGGGACGCAGCACGGTGGCGATATTTCGAACGCCCCTGATGGCGCGATCCACCAGCAGTTTCATGGCATCCACGCGTTCCTGCAGTCCCTCAATGTGCGCTCCCAACTGCATGGGCATCAGGGACAGGCCCATGCGCAGAGCCGTCATGACCTGGCCCAGTTCGTCGTGGACCTCACGTGCAATGCTCTTTCTTTCGTTTTCCCGCGCCGTCTCATTGATCGCAGCCAAACCCCGCAATGAATTTTGCGACTCGCTCAACTTGTTCAGTGTTTCCTTTTTGTCCGTCACATTGACCAACACCACGGTGTGCAACAATCCGCGCAGGGTTTCCAGACGGCTAAAGGTGGAGGAACCGGGAAAGCTGGAGCCATCCTTGCGAATACAGCTAAGCTCCGGATTGGCATCAATTTTTGCCTCGCCTGGCTGGGTGATGAGTTGCTTGGTTTGCGCCTTCATGAAGGGCTCAGAATGCGGCAGCAGCGTTTGCAAATGCATGCCAATCAGCTCATGGCGTGCATAGCCGAAGTGCAGTTCTGCCTGGGCATTGGTTTGGACAATATGCAAGCCTTCATCGGCAATGAGGAAGATCACCGGCGCATATTCGATCACGTCCTTGAACATGCTTTCCAGGCTGCGACGCTGCGCATGGGCTGCTATTTGGGTCTTGACCCGCGCCAGCAGGACGCTGGGGCCTATCGGCTTGGTGACATAGTCCACTGCGCCCAATGCAAATCCTCTTTCCTCGTTCTCGATCTCGGATTTGGCGGTCAAGAAGATGACCGGAATGTCGCGGGTTTTGGGGTTCTCCTTGAGCTGGATGCAAACCTCATAACCATCCATGCCCGGCATCATGATGTCCAGCAGAATCAGATCAGGAGCCGTGTCCGACTGGGCAATCTGCAGCCCTCGCTTGCCACTGTTGGCACTTTTTACCTGATAGGTGCTGCTGAGCAAGGAGTGGATCAGCGAAAGTATCTCAGGCGTGTCGTCAACCACCAACACTATCGGATTCTTAGGGCGATCAAGCGACATCATTGCTAAAGTTTATCGCTTTTCAAACGCCCACTGTTTTTTCGCTGCCTAGACTAGGTCCGGCGACTGCACCGTGACCACCACGGTCTTGCCGGCCTCGTCGCGTTCGCGGTGACGCAGCCACCAGATCGCACCCTTTTTCATCGCGCATTCACTGGCCTGCAGGCCCAGCAAGCGGGCAATCACCTGGCCCAGAGTGGGCTGGTGCCCAATCACGAGCACACAGCCCTTGCCATGCGGCCATTGCACCAATTCCAGCAATTGCTCGGGCGTTGCCAGCGGCGCCAGGGCCGGACTGATCTTGAATTTTCGTTCCAGTGCGCGCGCAGTCTGCTCGGCACGGGTCGCAGGACTGGCATACACCTTGGCCCCATCCGGCATTTGCCGGTCCAACCAAGCTGCCATGCGGGCCGCCTGTTTTTCACCCTTAGAGGTCAAATAGCGAGCCATGTCGTCGCCAACCAGTTCCAGATCAATCGCTTCGGCATGGCGCCACAAAATTAAATCCATTTGCGCTACTTTCCCTGGATGTTGCGGCCATAAAGGGCCATCAACGCAGCCTGCGCACCTCGAGGCTTCCTGCGCAGAGGGGGTTTGACCCGCGCATAGTTACCATCCGCGCCCAGATCCCAAGCATCCAACTGATCTTCCAGATAGGTCCGCAGGCATTCGTCAAGGATGCGCTGACGCTGCTTGGGATCGGTGACCGGCCAGGCCAGTTCAACCCGGCGCACCATATTGCGGTTCATCCAGTCGGCGCTGGACAAATACATGTCCTCCTTTTCCCCCTGCTGAAAATAGAAGACGCGCGAGTGCTCCAGAAAGCGCCCGATCACCGAGCGCACGCGGATATTGTCGGTCTGGCCCGGCACCTGGGCCGGCAAGGTACAAGCGCCGCGCACGATCAGGTCAATTTGTACACCCTGCATGCCGGCCCGCATCAGGCTGTAGACCAAGGCCTCGTCCGTCAGTGCATTCATCTTGGCCACGATGCGACACGCCACGCCGCCAGCTGCGGCCTTGGCCATGGCATCCACCTTGGCAATCAGATTGCGCTGCAGATTGAAGGGTGCGAGCCAAATTTTCTTCAGAGGCGGCAGTTTGCTCTGGCTTGCCAGATGCACAAACACATGCTCCATATCGGTGGTGAGCGCAGTGTCTGCCGTGATCTGGCTGATATCCGTGTACAGCTTGGCCGTGCGCGGATTGTAGTTACCCGTAGACAAATGGCCATAGCGTTTGAGTGTGCGACCCTCACGCCGGGTAATCAGCATCATCTTGGCGTGGGTCTTCAAACCGACCACGCCATACAGCACCTGAGCGCCTATGGATTCCAGCATCTCGGCCCAGTTGATATTGGCCTCTTCGTCAAAGCGTGCCTTGAGCTCCACCACCACGGTCACTTCCTTGCCCCGGCGCACGGCCTCGCGCAACAAGTCCATCAGCTCGGAGTCGGCCCCGGTGCGGTAAATGGTCTGCTTGATGGCCAGCACCTGGGGGTCGTGCACGGCTTCGCGCAAGAAATCGAGCACGCCGTCAAAGCTCTCAAACGGCTGGTGAATCAAGATGTCACCCGACTTGAGCTGCTCAAACATCGATTGACCGGCATTGATTTGCCGCGGGTAAGAGCCGCGGTAAGGAGGGAAGCACAACTCCGGTCTATCGACCAGGTCGATCATCTGTGTCAAACGCACCAGGTTCACCGGACCCGGCACGCGATACAGCGATTTTTGCGGCAATTCAAACTGGTCCAGTAACATCGTGGATAGGTAGTCTGAACAACCGGCCGACACTTCCAGGCGTACGGCCTGACCGTAATGCCGGTGCACCAGGCCCTGGCGCAAGGCGGTGCGCAGATTCTTGACGTCCTCCTCATCCACGGCCAGATCGGAGTGCCTTGTCACCCGAAATTGCGAGAATTGCTCCACCGTGCGGCCGACAAACAGATCGGCTAGGTGCGCACGAATCACGCTGGACAGCGACACGCACAAGAGCTTGGCGCCCGCTTCCTTGGACGGCATGCGAATCATGCGCGGCAGCACACGCGGCACCTTGACAATGGCGATTTCATTGGACCGGCCAAAGGCATCCTTGCCACCCAGGCGGACAATAAAGTTCAGCGATTTGTTGGCCACTTGGGGAAACGGGTGCGACGGGTCCAAGCCTACCGGGATCAGCAAAGGTTTGACTTCGCGGTTGAAGTATTGACGCACCCAGGCACGTTGCGTGGTGTTGCGCTCACCATGGGAAATGATCTGTATCTGCTGCTGCGCAAAGGCGGGCAGCAAGTGCTCGTTGTACAGCGTGTATTGGCGCTCCACCAAGCGGTGCAAGGCAGTGGAGAGCCGCTCAAAGCTCCGAACGGTATAGACGCCCTTGCTGTCACCGGCCTGGCTGGCAACCAGATGCGGCTCGGCCCGAACCTCAAAAAACTCATCCAGGTTAGAAGAGACTATGCACAGATAACGCAGACGCTCCAACAGCGGCACATCCTCACGCTCGGCCCAGGTCAGCACGCGTTCATTAAAGGCCAGAATGCTGTGGTCCCGGTCCAACAGTTCGGGGCATACAGGCTGCGCGGAACCCTTGGAAGACGATGCGTTATGCGACATGGACCCCGATCCTGACAATGACAAAGTAAAGACCGATTGTTGACGACTTTGATGACATATATGTGTCAATCAAGTCTTGCGACTTTGGGAAATATATTGTGCACTAATGATCACCTATTCATACAGCCATTTTTGCATAAACCGGGCATGTCCCGCAGCAGGGTCCAGCGCGTAGTCGGCAAAACCCACGCGCCCATACAGGCGCATGGCCATGGCATTGCCGGACAGGACCTCGAGTGTGAGCTTGCAGGCTCCGCGCGAGCGCGCCTCCAACTCCACCAGTGCCAACATGCGCTCAGCAATGCCGAGGCCGCGGTAGGCCGCCAGCACCGCCACATCGTGCACATTGATTAGGGGCTTGCAGGCAAAGGTGGAAAAACCCTGCATGCAATTGACCAGACCCACCGGCTTCTCATCGCCCACACCGTCAAAAGCCAGCACGCTAAAGGCTTGCGGCAACTTGGCCCATTCGGCAGCCACATGGGCCAGGGCGTAGTCGCTCAGGCCCGCACCACCGCCCATGGGGTCACGCGCATAGGCGTCCAGCAGCACCACCAGGGCCTGGGCATGGCTGTCCTTGCAGAAGTCGGCCCGGCAAACCCGGATGGCATCCGCCATGCTTCAGAGCTTCAAGGTATCAGCAATGCGCTGGGCCGAGCGCTGGGCCTGCTCGGCATCGCGCGCCTCCACCATGACGCGTAGCAGAGGCTCCGTACCGCTGGCCCGAATCAGCACCCGACCGGCTTGGCCCAACTCCACTTCCACGGCAGTGGTGGCACTTTGCATGGCCTCATTCGAGCGCCAGTCCTGGCTCGGACTCAATCGCACATTGATAAGCGTTTGTGGAAACAGCTCCACGCCGTCCAGTAATTGCACAATGGATTTGCCACTGCGCACACAGGCCTGCAACACTTGCAGCGCCGAAATCAGGCCGTCGCCCGTGGTGTGCTTGTCCAAAGCCAGCAAATGGCCAGAGCCCTCCCCGCCCAGGGTCCAGCCGTTCTTCTCCAGCTCTTCCAGCACATATCGGTCGCCCACCTTGGCGCGCACAAACTGCACGCCACGACTTTTCAGTGCCAGCTCGACCGCCATATTAGTCATCAAGGTGCCGACCACGCCGGGCACAGACTCGCCCCTAGCCAAGCGGTCCAAGGCCATCAGGTACAGCAGTTCATCGCCATTGAAAAGGCGACCGTGGTTGTCCACCAGTTGCAAGCGGTCCGCGTCGCCGTCCAGCGCGATGCCGAAGTCGGCTCCATGCTCCTTGACCGCCGCCACCAGCGCCTGCGGGTGCGTGGCACCCACGTCCTTGTTGATGTTCAAGCCGTCCGGTGCGCAACCGATGGCAATCACCTCGGCACCCAATTCGTGGAACACCTTGGGCGCTATCTGGTAGGCCGCGCCATGCGCCGCATCCACCACAATCTTCAGGCCCTTGAGCGTCAGGTCGTTGGCAAACGTACTCTTGCAAAACTCAATGTAGCGACCGGCTGCATCGTCCAGGCGGCGCGACTTGCCCAGCTGGGCGGACTCGACCCAGACCGGCGCCTGCCTCAATGCGGCCTCCACGGCGATTTCCCAAGCGTCCGGAAGCTTGCTGCCCTGGGCACTAAAAAACTTGATGCCGTTGTCGGCAAACGGGTTGTGACTGGCACTGATGACCACGCCCAGCGAGGCGCGCTGGGCTCGGGTCAGATAGGCCACGCCCGGCGTGGGAAGTGGCCCGAGCAACACCACATCGACACCGGCCGAGTTGAAGCCGCTTTCCAGCGCGCTTTCCAGCATATAGCCGGAGATACGCGTGTCCTTGCCGATCAGGACGGTGGGGCGATTTTCTTTTTCCCGCAGCACATGGCCCACGGCATGCGCAAGGTGCAATACAAAATCGGGCGTGATGGGTGACTTGCCCACGGTGCCCCGAATGCCGTCGGTGCCGAAATATTGTCGTCCCATGATTTGCCTTTATTTAGAATTGATTGGTTTGCCTGGCTTCAAGGTGCGCCAAAGGCCGTACCCGGATATTGGCTTTGGGCCTGCGTGGCGGCCAGCACCTTGAGCGCCTGCACCGTCTGCTTGACGTCATGCACGCGCACAATCGACGCGCCATTCTGCACCGCCAGCAGGGCCGCAGTGACGCTGGGCACCAGGCGCTCCTGAAGATCCATGCTGGCCACTGCAGCCAGGCTGGTCTGCGTGACCGCCGCCAGCGACGACTTGCGCGACCATCCGGCAAGCAAAGGATAGCCCAAGGCCACTAATTCCCGCTGGCGCGCCAACAAGGCGAAATTCTGCTGCACCGTTTTACCAAAACCAATGCCTGGGTCCAGGCAGATACGCTGCCTGAGCACGCCCAAGTCAGCCAAGTGCTTGGCCGACTGCAGCAGAAAGGCCGTCACCTGGCGCAGCACATCGCCTTGCATGGTCGCCAGTTGCATGATTTGGGGTTCGCGGTGCATATGCATCAGGCAGACACCGCAACTGGGGTGTGCGGCAACTACTTGTTCGCCGGTTAAACCACTGGCGTCCCCCGCCCAGCGCAGGGCCCAAATGTCGTTGATGATGTCGGCGCCCAAGTCCAGCACGGCGCGCATCACCGCTGGTTTGTAGGTATCCACCGAGACCGGCACGCCCAAGCTGACAGCATGGCGCACCACCGGCAGCACGCGCGACAGCTCTTCCTCCACGGGTACAGTGGGCGCACCGGGCCGGGTGGACTCACCGCCGATGTCGAGGATGTCTGCTCCGTCCTTGAGCAAGTTCTCGCAATGGCTCATGGCGCCGCCACGCGTCGCAAACCGACCGCCATCCGAAAAGGAATCGGGCGTGACATTCACAATGCCCATGACATTGGGCTTGGCAAGATCAATCAGAAAGCGTGAGGTTTGCCAATGCATGACGACATTATCGCTGCGGTGCTTGAGCCCTCAGCAAAAACCAACCGGACTTCAAATAATCAGGCGACCGTGGGCGCGGGGTCAGCCGCCACGGCGGCCGCGCCACCACTGTCACCGCCGCCGGAATGCGGCGTGCGGGGCGTCCAATCCTTGGGTGGGCGGGGCGCCTTGCCGGCCATGATGTCGTCGAGTTGGTCGCTGTCAATGGTTTCCCACTCCAGCAAGGCCCGGGCCATGGCGTGCATCTTGTCCTGGTTGTCTTCAATCAGCTTGCGCGCTTCGGCGTATTGCTGGTCGATGATGCGGCGCACCTCGGCATCGACCTTTTGCATCGTCTGCTCGCTCATGGTGGTGGTCTTGGTGACAGAGCGGCCCAGGAACACTTCGCCTTCATTCTCCGCATAAACCATGGGACCCAGGGCATCGGTCATGCCGTAACGGGTGACCATGTCGCGAGCGATGTGGGTGGCGCGTTCAAAGTCGTTGCTGGCACCGGTGGTCATTTGCTTCATGAACACCTCTTCGGCAATGCGTCCACCAAACAGCATGCTGATCTGGTTCAACATGTATTCGCTGTCGTAGCTGTAGCGGTCCTGCGCCGGCAGACTCATGGTCACGCCCAGGGCGCGGCCGCGCGGGATGATGGTGACCTTGTGCACCGGGTCGCACTTGGGCAGCATTTTTCCAATCAGGGCGTGGCCGGACTCGTGATAAGCCGTGTTGCGGCGCTCACCCTCGGGCATGACCATGCTCTTGCGCTCCGGTCCCATCAGAATCTTGTCCTTGGCGCGCTCGAAATCCTGCATATCCACCAGGCGCGCATTGCGGCGCGCGGCCATCAGCGCGGCTTCATTGCACAGATTGGCTAGGTCCGCTCCACTCATGCCGGGCGTGCCGCGGGCGATAACTCCGGGGCTGACGTCCTGACCCAAGGGCACCTTGCGCATGTGCACATTCAGAATCTGTTCGCGACCGCGAATGTCGGGCAGCGTGACATAGACCTGGCGGTCAAAGCGGCCAGGACGCAGCAAGGCGGAGTCCAGAATATCTGGGCGGTTGGTGGCAGCCACCACAATCACGCCGACATTCGTCTCAAAGCCGTCCATCTCCACCAGCATCTGATTCAGAGTCTGTTCGCGTTCGTCATTGCCACCACCCAGACCGGCGCCACGTTGGCGGCCGACGGCGTCAATTTCATCGATAAAAATAATGCAGGGTGCGTTCTTCTTGGCGTTATCGAACATGTCGCGCACACGGGATGCGCCCACACCGACAAACATTTCCACGAAGTCCGAACCCGAGATGCTGAAGAACGGCACCTTGGCCTCACCGGCAATCGACTTGGCCAGCAGCGTCTTGCCGGTTCCCGGAGGACCCACCAGCAGCAGGCCGCGCGGAATGCGTCCACCGAGTTTTTGGAATTTGGCCGGGTCTTTCAGGAAGTCCACCACTTCTTTGACCTCTTCCTTAGCCTCGTCGCAACCGGCCACATCGGCAAAGGTCACGGTATTGGTCGCCTCGTCCAGAAGGCGCGCCTTGCTCTTGCCAAAGCTGAATGCACCGCCCTTGCCGCCACCCTGCATCTGGCGCATGAAGTACACCCAGACGCCGATCAGCAACAGCATCGGGCCCCAGCTGACCAGCAGGGTCATCAGCAGCGAGCCTTCTTCGCGCGCCTTGACGTCGAACTTGACACCGTTATTGATCAGGTCGCCGACCAGGCCACGGTCCAGATAGGTGGCCGTGGTCTTGACACGTCTGTCATCAGTGGTCACGGCAATGATCTCGGTACCGCCCTGACCTTCTTGAATGATCGCGCTCTTGATGTGCTTGTTGCGCACCTCGTCCAGAAAGTCGGAGTAACCCATCATGCCGGAGCCGGTGTTGCCATGCGAATCAAATTGCTTGAACACGGTGAACAGCACCAGTGCGATCACCAGCCACACTGCAATTTTCGAAAACCACTGATTATTCAAACGAAGCTCCAGAAAGGATGCAAAAGACGTGGGCCATATCCGAATACAGCCAGTGCCGTCTACTTGGATGCCATTTTAGGCGTTTCAAGTCAAAAGACGCGGCGATTTCAAGCTTTCGGCCATATAAACCGCAAGGAATTGATCTGGACTCAGGCACTCAGTGCTTCAAACCCATGCCAACCAGAAAGGTTTCAGACGATCGGTCACGCGAAGCCTTGGGTTTGAAGGGCTTGACCGACACAAACGCGGCCTTGAAGCGCTGAACCACATCGTTGTAGCTGCCGCCATGAAACACCTTGGCCACCAGGGCGCCCTGCGGCTTCATGTGGTTCTGCGCGAACTCGATGGCCAACTCCACCAGATACTCCACCCGTGCCGCGTCCGCAGAATGAATGCCTGACAGATTGGGCGCCATGTCCGACACCACAATATCGGCCTGCTTGCCACCCAGCGCCGTTTCCAGCAGCGCCAACACCTCGGCCTCGCGAAAGTCGCCCTGGATAAAGGTGACGCCCTCAATCGCCTCCATCGGCAGCAGGTCCAAGGCGATGATGGTGCCGTTCAGCTCCCCGACTGCAGCGCCATCCGGCGACATGCGTCGGCGCAGGTACTGGCTCCAGGCGCCGGGTGTACTGCCCAGATCCACCACCAACTGCCCAGGCTTGATCAACTTCAGGGTCTCATCAATCTCCTTGAGCTTGTAGGCCGCACGCGCCCGGTAGCCCTCCCGCGCCGCCAGTTTGACGTAGGGGTCGTTGATGTGGTCGTGCAGCCAGGCCTTGTTGACCTTTTTGCTATTGGTTTTAGTTTTCATAAATTCTCATAAGGGACAAGCGGCATTGTCCGCTTGCCGGGTCGGAGACATAATACCCACATGCCTCAAATTCAACTGACTCCCGCCCAGCGCAAAGTTCACCGCGCTGAGGCCCACCATCTTGATCCCGTCGTCATGGTCGGTGGCGATGGCCTGACCGCCAACGTCATCAAAGAAATCGACATGGCTCTTAATTCCCATGGCCTGATCAAGGTCCGGGTGTTTTCGGACGACCGCGTCGCTCGCGAAACCATGTTCCAGCAACTCAGCGGCGACCTGAACGCAGCGCCCATTCAGCACATCGGCAAGTTGCTGGTGTTGTGGCGCCCCATGCCCGAAAAGGCCGAGAAAGATCGCCCGGTTGACGAAGACCGCATGGCCGGTCCACGCGACTTCAAGGTGCTGAAATACAGCAAACGCGCGGGTCAACGCCCCGAGGTCAAGACCCTGCGCGTACTGGGCAACCAGCGCCTGACGGCCGGTGGCAATGTGCGCCGCGCTAAGCCCAAGAACAAGATCAGCATCAAGAAGCGCAGCCAGACTTAAACCATCGAGTGGGTTGGCGATGCGCTTGCCGCATTCGCCAGCTTGCCAAACACCACGAGCGCGCAAACCCATTGCGCAAAGTACATGGCCGTACCCAGGCCGTGCCACAGTGCCAGATTGTCCCGCGCCACGATGTGCGGCGACACGCCAAACTCCACCAGCAACGCCAGCAGCGCACCTGCCAATACCAGCATGGTGCAGGACGGAATCACCCTGGCTGCGGGTGCGAGCTTTTCCGAGCGAAACGTCATCATCAGCAGCAGCGCGCACACCACTGAAATACCGGTCTGAGCGGCAAATAACTTTGCCGCCATCCCACCCGCTATGGCCGGTGTGGGCAGATTGGCAAACAGCATCGGAACGACAAAAAAACCCAAGGTCGTCAGGCTCATGGCCCAGGCTGCGGCCAACCACAGTGAGAGCGTACGGAGCTTGCCGGGCGCGCCCATCAGATGTAGTGCACCGCCACGATTTCGTAGGACTTCAGGCCACCGGGGGCCTGCACCACGGCGGTATCGCCCTCTTCCTTGCCGATCAAGGCGCGCGCAATCGGTGAGCCGATATTGACCAGGCCGAGCTTCAGGTCGGCCTCGTCTTCGCCGACGATCTGGTACTTGACGCGCTCACCGCTCTCTTCTTCTTCCAGTTCCACGGTGGAGCCAAACACCACCCGGCCACCGGCATCAAGCTCGGTGGGGTCGATGATCTGGGCGGCAGACAACTTGCCGTCGATTTCCTGGATACGGCCTTCGACAAAGCCCTGGCGGTCCTTGGCGGCGTCGTATTCGGCGTTTTCGCTCAGATCACCCTGAGCCCTTGCCTCGGAAATAGCGTTGATCACCCAGGGGCGCTCCACGGTCTTGAGCTTGTGCAACTCGGCCTTGAGCTTTTCAGCGCCGCGCTTGGTAATGGGAATAGTGGCCATGGAGATATTTAAAAATGAAGGGCAGATTATGCCGACTTAGGC
>CAIMZI010000058.1 GCA_903845935.1 uncultured beta proteobacterium
CATCGCCCTGGGCGTGGAAGATGTGTACGCCGCCTGCGCCAAGATCAAGGCCGCTGGCGGCAATGTGACGCGCGAGGCCGGTCCGGTCA
This sequence comes from uncultured beta proteobacterium, assembly GCA_903845935.1. Taxonomy (GTDB): domain Bacteria; phylum Pseudomonadota; class Gammaproteobacteria; order Burkholderiales; family Burkholderiaceae_C; genus Allorhodoferax. The sequence goes on from CAIMZI010000058.1 coordinate 90, forward strand.
AAGGGGGCGACACCCTGATTGCCTTTGTGACCGATCCAGACGGTTACAAAATCGAGCTAATCCAGCGCGGCGCTTAAGCGGAAATTGAGGCGCTTTTTCGCAGCGCGTGGGTGGCCTGGGCCAATGCCGTCACACGGACCCAGTCTCCGGCCGCCACCGCATCCGTCGGCACCAGCCAGGAACCACCGACACAGACCACGTTGGGCAGGGCCAAAAACTCCGGCGCGTTCTGCAGCGTGACACCGCCTGTAGGACAAAACTGCACATCAAAGAACGGGCCGCTCCAGGCCTTAAGCATGGCCGGTCCTCCGGCCTGCATGGCAGGGAAGAACTTGAGCTGGGTGAAGCCATCTTCTTGCGCCATCATGATTTCGCTGCCGCTGGCCACGCCGGGCAACAGCGCCAGTCCGACATCGCGGCAGGCCTGGCCGACTGCGCTGGTGTAGCCGGGGCTCACCGCAAAAAGTGCACCGGCGTTGGCCGCCGCTTGCGCATCGGACCGAGAGCGCACGGTGCCGGCACCGACCACGGCCTCGGGCACCTCGCGCGCAATGGCTTCGATGCAGGCCAGCGCCTGCGGTGTGCGCAAGGTGACTTCCAACATGCGGATGCCACCGGCCACCAGGGCACGCGCCATGGGCACGGCATGGGCCACGTCGTTTAAAACGATAACGGGGATCACCGGTGCATCCTGCATCACTTGCAGGGCGCTAAAGGTCTGGGGTGTACTCATGAGAAATCCTATTTGAAAATTGTTGAGGCTGTCAGAACCAGGTGCAAGCGCCCTGCTCTGCTGCCAAGGCGTTGCGCCGCATGTTGGCAAACAGCTCGCGCCCCATGCCCACGCCATTGGCGGCGCGCAGGGCTTCGGGCATGGTCGCCAAGGGGCGCGCAGCCCAAACTGCGGGGTCCACCAGCACCTGCAGGGTTTCGGCGTTGGCGTCCAGGCGGATCACATCGCCGTCGCGCACCTTTGCCAGATCACCACCGGCGGCAGCCTCGGGCGAGACGTGGATGGCGGCGGGCACCTTGCCGGAGGCGCCGCTCATGCGGCCATCCGTCACCAGGGCCACGCGAAAGCCCTTGCCCTGCAGCACGGCCATAGGGGGAGTGAGCTTGTGCAACTCGGGCATGCCATTGGCCTGCGGGCCCTGCCAGCGCACCACGCAAATCACGTCGCGGTCCAGCTCTCCGGCCTTGAAGGCCACATGCAGGGCCTCCTGTGAATCGAACACGCGGCAAGGAGCTTCGATCACATGGCGGTCGTCCGGCACGGCCGAGATCTTGATCACACTGCGGCCCAGATTGCCCTGCAAGAGTTTCAAGCCACCGCTGGCGCTGAATGGGCTACTTGCCGGGCGCACCACGCTGTCGTCGCCACTGGGCCCTGCGTCATGCCACTCCAGACTCCCATCGGCCGCTGCGGCCGGAATGTTGCAAAACTCACGCAGGCCGCCGCCGCGCACGGTCAGCACATCGGCGTGCATAAAGCCGGCGTCCAGCAGCTCGCGGATGACAAAGCCCGGGCCACCCGCGGCCTGGAACTGGTTGACATCGGCGCTGCCGTTGGGATAAACACGGGTCAACAGCGGCACCACATCCGACAGGGCCGAGAAGTCGTTCCAGTCGATGAGGATGCCGGCCGCACGGGCCACCGCAACCCAATGGATCAAATGGTTGGTGGAGCCACCGGTCGCCAGCAGGGCCACCATGGCATTGACAATGCAGCGCTCATCGACCTGCTTGCCGATAGGAGTGAAGCGCTTGGCCTTGGTGATGCCGAGCACCGTGCGTGCGGCTTCCCGCGTGAGCTCTTCGCGCACGCTGTTGCCGGGGTTAATGAAGGCGGTACCGGGCACATGCAGGCCCATGGCCTCGAGCAGCATCTGGTTGCTGTTGGCGGTACCGTAAAAGGTGCAGGTGCCGGGGCCGTGGTAGGCGGCCGATTCGGCTGCCAGTAACTCATCACGACCGACCAGACCCAGTGCGGCCTTTTCACGGACCTTGGATTTGTCATTATTCGACAGGCCCGAGGTCATCGGCCCGGCCGGCACAAACACCGTGGGCAGATGGCCAAAGTGCAGCGCGCCGATCAACAGGCCGGGCACGATCTTGTCGCACACGCCCAGCATAAGCGCCGCGTCAAACACGTCATGGCTGAGCGCTATGGCCGTGGACATGGCGATGGTGTCGCGCGAGAACAGGCTCAGTTCCATACCCTCAAAGCCCTGCGTCACGCCGTCGCACATCGCTGGCACGCCACCGGCCACCTGGGCCGTGGCACCTTGTTTGCGGGCCTCGGCCTTGATCAGGTCAGGGTAATGCTGCAGCGGCGCGTGGGCCGACAGCAGGTCGTTGTAGGCGGTGACGATGCCAATATTGGGCGCCTTCTCGGCCACCACCTTGAACTTGTCTGCCCCGGGCAGCGCGGCAAAGGCGTGCGCCACATTGGCGCAACCCATGCGCTCGGTGCCGGGCTTGCGCTGGCTGGCGGCATCCACCTGGGCCAGATAGGCGCTGCGGGTGGGCGCGCTGCGCGCAATGATGCGCTGGGTGACGGCGTGCACCGTGGGATGCAGATCGGTGGGATTGCGGGTTGTTGACATGGTGCTTTAGCGTCCTCAAGGGTTTGTAACTAAATTACATGTTCTATGGTAACTTGGAAAGCAGAGCTTGTGTAGGCCTCGAGTTACCAGTGGGTTACAGAAGCAGCGTCCTTTGCTGCCGGTGCTATCCGAGCGCTTGCAACAGCCGCAGCGCCGCATCAAAGTCAAAGTCATGGATGGCCTGCTCCACTGCATCGGCATCCTGAAGCCAGGCGCGCAAGGCTGCGGCGTGCGTCTCCCACAGGCTCAGCGCCTCGGAGTCATCCTGCTGCAGCAGCAGCTGGAGTTGCTGCAACACGCTTTGCAGGTCTTGTTGCCGGATCGGTAGCTCCGCGCCCGCCTCGGGCAGCGGCCCAGTCATCAGGCCCGGTGTGGCGCGCAGGGCTGCTACCAGCGCGTCGAGCTGAGCCTGGGCCGGCAGAATCAGGCGCTCCAGCACCGCTGCGTCCGCAGCCTCACGCAAGGCCTGCTCCAGCTGCCCCGCCAGCTGGCGCAGCGGCTCCGCGCCCAGGCTGGCGGCCAGCCCCTTGAGGGTATGGGCCAGGCGCTCGGCAGTATCGCCATCGGCCTGGGCCAAGGCCTGCTGGATCAACTCCATCGCCGACTCCTGCGATTTCACGAAGCGGCTCAGCATGCTCAGGTAAAGCGCGGCATTCTGGTTGGACAGGCTCAGGCCCTGGCTCACGTCAAGCCCCGGCACCTGGCGCAGGGCGTCCAGCAGCTGGGCTTGTTGCGGCAACGCGGCAGCCGCGGCGGACGCCCCGGCTGGAGGCGCGGCGGCCTGGCCCAGGCCCGGGCGGGGTTTGATCCAGCTCAGCAGCGCCTGCCACAGCTCCTCCGGATGGATGGGTTTGCTGACAAAACCATTCATGCCGGCTGCCAGACAGCGCTGCTTGTCCACCTGCATGGCGTTGGCCGTCATGGCCACCATCGGCAAACTGTCTGCGGCATAGGTTTCGCGCACCAGGCGCGAGGCGGTCAAGCCGTCCATCACCGGCATCTGCATGTCCATCAGCACCAGGTCATAGGGCTGCCCCTCGGCCTGGCGCTGATGGATACACTGAATACCCAGCGCACCATTTTCTGCCACGTCCACGACCAGTCCGACACCACGCAAGAGCTCGCAGGCCACCAGCTGGTTGATCTCGTTGTCCTCCACCAGCAAAATACGTGCGCTGGCCAGATCTGCCATGGCGGCTTCCAGTGCCGTCGCGCCCGGATTGCCTTGTGGCTTGGGCACATCGACCCTCGATACTCCGCTGCCATGCAGATCGATGGGAAGTTGGCTAGCCAACTTCTGCGGGCAACTCAGTCCCAGGCGCGCGGTAAACCAGAAGGTAGAGCCCTGCCCCAACACGCTATCCACCCCGACCTCACCGCCCATGGCCTCGGCCAGGCTTTTGCTGATGGCCAGGCCCAGGCCGGTGCCGCCATATTGGCGGGTGGTGGAACTATCGGCCTGCTCGAAGCTTTTGAATAAGCGGCCCATCTGCTCCTGACTCAGGCCGATGCCGGTATCGCTGACCGCGAGGTGCAGCAGCACCTGCGTGCCTGTGGCCTCTTGGACCCGAATGCTGATGCGCAGCTCGCCCTGCTCGGTGAATTTCACCGCATTGTTGACATAGTTGATCAGGATCTGCCCGATGCGCAAGGGATCGCCAATTAGTCCCTGGGGCAGCTCACTGTCCAGGCTGCACAACAGCTCCAAGCCCTTGGCCTCGACCTTTTCGCTGATCAGGTTGACCGCGTTGTCGATCACCACCTGCAACTCAAATGGGACCGCTTCGATCTCCAATTTGCCGGATTCGATTTTGGAAAAATCCAGGATGTCGTTGATGATGCCCAGCAAATGCTCGCCGCTTTGCCTAATTTTCAGCATGTAATCCTGCACCCGGGGCGGCATCTCGTACTTCAGTGCCAAGCCAGACAGGCCAATAATGGCGTTCATGGGCGTGCGTATTTCATGGCTCATATTGGCCAGAAATTCGCCCTTGGCCATGGAGGCCGACTCAGCCGACTGCAAGGCCAGACGCAACTCTTGGGCGTGCTTTTTTTCGTTAGCCTGGTACTGAACCAGGTTCGCCTGCATCACCGCCAGGCGGCCCATGATGCTGTCTTCACTGCCGTGAGCGCCATGCAGTTGCGACTCCAGATCGCCCTGTGCCACCCTGGCAATGGCCTGTTGCACGCTGTCGATGGATCCTCCCATCACCGCCCGCAGCTTGGCAATAAAACGGTTGAAACTGAGGGTCAGATCGTCAAACTCAGCAATGCCACTGTGGGGCAGTTGCAGCGTCAGGTCGGCGTCACCGGAGTCCAGCTCCACCAGCGCACGCCTGACCTTTTGCAAGGGCAGCAAGACCGCCTGTTGCATCAGCAAATAGCTCACCACCACCAGGATCAGGTCGGTCAACAGCAGCTGCAGCACCATGTTCTTCAGCTCAGCGCGCATCTTGTCGCGGATCTGTGCGTGTGAGACAAACAGTGTCACCCGGCCCTGCTCCACATCCACGCCCTGGTCCTTGTGCTGCAGCTCAAACTTCAACACCCGGTCGGCGGCCGCTGGCTCACCCCCCTCCACCCATTTGCCATTCAGTCGACTCACGCCACGGATCAGCTCGCCATACTGGTTTTGCAGCTGCAAGCCGGTCACGGCGGCGTCGCTCAACTCGCCCTCAATCGCCTGCGTGATTTGCCGCTGGCTCGACTCCCAAAGGGCGGCCGATAAGCCCATGCTCATGCGTGCCTTGACCTGCTCCAGATGCACTTCCAGGTCCTTTTGGTAACCCTCTTCCATCTGCTGATAGGCCTGCATTTGCATCACTACCATCACCAGCGTGAGCACCCAGACCAGCATGGCAGCGACCCGGGCCTGCAGGGAATTCAGCGCAGATAAGCGCCATGACAGCAGCAACGGAAAAATCTTGTTCATGGTCTGTTGGGCGTGTTTCGCGCCTCAAGTTGCAGCAGCCTCAGGGCTTCCTCAAAATCAAAGTCATGGATGGCGAGTTCCAGGGGCACGGCCTGTGGGAGCAGGCCATGGAGAGTCGTAGCGTGTGCCTGCCACAGACCCAGTGCTTCAGAGTCGTCCTGCTCCAGCAGCTGTTGGAGCTGTTGCAATACGGCTTGCATGGCATACGGTTCGGGCTGCGGCGGGTCGCCGTCCGAGCGCAAGGGCGTAGCAAGCAGGCCCGGTGTGCCTTGCAGCGCTGCCACCAGACCATCGAGCTGAAGTTGGGCCGCCGGAATCAGGCGCTCCAGCACCGATGCATCCGCGGCCTCATGCAAGGCCTGTTCCAACTGACCTGCGAGCTGGCGCAGCGGCTCGGCGCCCAGGCTGGCGGCCAGCCCCTTGAGGGTATGGGCCAGGCGTTCGGCGGTGCTGCCATCGGCCTGCGCAAGCGCCTGCTGAATCAACTCCACTGCGTGCTCCTGCGATTTCACGAAGCGGCTCAGCATGGCCAGGTAAAGCGCGGCATTCTGGTTGGACAGGCTCAGACCCTGGTTCACATCAAGCCCAGGCACCCGGCGCAGCGCCTCCAGCACCTGCACCTGAAGCAAGGAGTCCAACTGTTGCAACGCGGGCGCAGCCTCTTGCGATGGGTCCGGAGTTGCTTCCTGGCCAAGACCGGGGCGTGGTGTGATCCAGCGCAGCAAGGCCTGCCACAGCTCATCTGGAAGAATGGGCTTGCTGACAAAGCCATTCATGCCTGCTGCCAGGCAACGCTCCTTGTCGGCCAACATGGCATTCGCCGTCATGGCCACAATCGGCAGGGCGTCGGCGGCACGGCTTTCACGGATCAGGCGGGTGGCGGTGATACCGTCCATCACCGGCATCTGCATGTCCATCAGCACCAGGTCATAGGCTTGGTTCTCGGCTTGTCGAGCATGCACCTGATGGACCCCGATCTGGCCGTTTTCGGCCACATCCACGATCAGGCCAACGCCACGCAAGAGTTCGCAGCCCACGAGCTGATTGATCTCGTTGTCTTCCACCAACAAGATGCGCGCCCCGACCAGACCTGCCATGGCGGCCTCCAGCGCCGTCGCACCCTGCTTGAGCTTTGGCTTGGACGTGCACGGTGCCGGCCCCAAGAGCTGCATCATGCAGTTGACCAGCAGCGAGCCGCTCACCGGCTTGGCCAGCACATGCACTATGCCCAGCGTTTGCGCCCCCTGCAGCAGCTCATGGCGGCGATGCGCCGTGACCATCAAGACCGAGGGCGCGCCCTGGGGATGGAGCTTGCGGATGGCGCGCGCCGTTTCCAGCCCGTCCATGCCCGGCATCTGCCAGTCCATCACCACAAACTCGAAGGGCGAAGCAGCTTGGTCTGCTGCAGCCAGGCTGGCCAGCGCGGCCGGCCCGGAATGCACCTGTTCCGTGGCAAAGCCCAGTTCGGTCAGCAGCTCCGTGAGCACCAGTGCCGCCGCCTCGTTGTCATCCACCACCAGCACGCGGCTGCCATGCAGGTCGATGCTGGGCCGGGTAATCAGCTTTTCGTGTGAGGCCAGGCCCAAGCGGGCGGTAAACCAGAAGCTGGAGCCCCGTCCCGGCTCACTTTGCACACCGACCTCGCCGCCCATGGCAAGTGCCAGGCTCTTGCTGATGGCCAGTCCCAGGCCGGTGCCGCCGTACTGGCGGGTGGTGGAACTGTCGGCCTGCGCAAAGCTCTGAAACAAGCGCCCTATTTGCTCCTGGCTCAGGCCAATGCCGGTGTCGCTGACCGAGAACTGCAGCAGCACATCGGTGGCGCTGGCTTGCTTGACTATGATGGCAATGCGCAGCTCACCGCGCTCGGTGAATTTCACCGCGTTGTTGACATAGTTAATGAGGATTTGGCCTATGCGCAAGGGATCACCAACCAGATTTCTGGGCACCTCCAGTCCATAGCTGCACAGCAACTCCAGTCCCTTGCTTTCGACCTTCTCGCCCACCAGATTCACTAGGTTGTCAATCACCTGCTCCAGGTCAAACGGGACCGACTCAATCTCCAGCTTGCCAGAATCAATCTTGGAAAAATCCAGGATGTCGTTGATGATGCGCAGCAGGTGCTCGCCGCTTTGCTTGATCTTTTGCACATAGTCCTGCACCCGCGGCGGCATCTCGCTTTTGAGCGCTAACCCCGACAGGCCGATGATGGCGTTCATGGGCGTGCGAATCTCGTGGCTCATATTGGCCAGGAATTCACCCTTGGCCTGGGTTGCGGACTCGGCCTCATGCATCGCCCCGATGATGGCCTCCTCGGCCTGGCGCTCCAGCGTGATGTCGCGCGTGACGCCCAGCATGAAGGTGGGCTTGCCCTGGGCATCCAGGCTCAGCGTGGCAATGTCGTGAATCCACATGACGCTGCGACTGTCCTGCCGCAGGATCGGGTATTTGACGTTATAGGCGGAACGTTTCCCGTCCACGGCTTCCATGAATTGGCGCCTGAGTTCCCCGGCAAACTCCGGGCCTGCCGCCTCTGCAACGCAGCGCGTCCACTCTCCACGTTCTGGATACCCGTCGGGCCGCTCGGGCCTGCCAATCAAGCGTGCGGCACGTGGACTCAGACGAGGCCGGTAATGGTCCTTGGCTATGTCCACCGTCCAGCTGCCGCATTTGGCCATTTCCAGGGCCTGATCCAGCAAGGTGTTGTTGAACTCGGCGCTCTCCCGCAGCTGCCGCATGTCCTGCAGAGCAGCCTCCTGGTCGCGCCAGGAACGCACGATGATGTGCACAAACACATACGCCGCCAGGGTGAACAGGGTGATCAAGGAAGCAATCGTCCAGGCCTGCTTGCGCCACTCAGAAAACGAGGCTTCGCCGGTCAGGCCGGCATTCACCCAGAAGCCGTATTTGAGGCTGCGCACATAGGAAAAGTTGCGACTAAAGTCATCGAGCTGGGTGGCAGCGCTGACATAGCTACCCTCGGCCGGATTCGCATCCAGGGCGTCCTGCATCTGGGCTGAAATCTTTTTGTTGCCGGGTGCAATTGGAAAATCCGCCCGACCCCCCATACGCCCGGCAATCATTAACAACTGGCTGTCACGCAGGGAAATGGTGGCACGGGGCTCCAGTTGCAGTTTGGAAAACATCGCCCGTATCACTGCCGTGTCCATGCGCGCATAGACCAGGCCCAAAAAGTGGCCCTCCCTGGAACGCGCGGCCTGGGCAAACTCCCAGACCCAGGAATTGCTCAAGGGGCTAAAGACCGGCGGGCCGATATACAGGGTGGCTGTCAGATCGCGACGCAGCGCCTGAAAAAAGCCGCGGTCGGCAACGCTGGCGTAACGCATGGACAGCGGACGGTTATCCAGGTTGTAGCGAATCTGGCCGTCGCCATCGGTGGCCTGCAAGGAGATGCCTGGCAGGCGCTCGGACAGGCGCAGCAGTTGGAAGCTGAGGTAGTCGGGCTGGATCTTGCCCTCGGCGGCCTCGCGAACCATTTCGTCGGCAGCAGACTGCATGCTGATGCTCACCGTATCGACCAGCTGCTCGATGGACATCTGCACCGTCTTGGCCAGATTCTGGCTGTTGCCCACAACCCGCAGCTCCACCTGGTGGTGCATGTATCCGAGCAGGGAAAAGGCCGCGCCGCAGACCAGCAACAGGCTTAGCGCCATTCCCGCAAGCAACTGGCGGCGGCGTTGCTCTAGCGAAAATTGGGCCGCGCCCTGGCGGTTCAGCAAGGTAGCCAAACGATCTATTGAAGTGGTCAGCGAACGCATGGTCGTGGGCAAGGCGCTTGCCCTCTCTCCCGATAGTGAGCCTCGTGTCGGAAGAATTTACTAGGAATCCGGCCCCAGGTCCAATACTATTTGTTTGAATAAGTGTTCAAAATGTCGCGTACGCGTTCCAGGTCGGACAGGGTATCCACATCGCACAGGCAGCCCGGGTCACTCACCGGCCAATGCAAGGCATGGAAACGCGATACCACCGCAGCTGCACCGCTTGGCCCCCTCAGGGCGACCAGGGCATCGCCGCAGGCGCGCGAAAAGCGCACCGGATGGCCGCGCTGACCGCCATGCACCGGAACCAGCACCTGGGCCGACGGACTGGCCAGCGCCAGCTCGACCAGGGTTTGCGCCGCAACCAACGGCAGGTCGGCCGGCAGGATCAGCCAGCCGGCTGCATTGCGCGTGACCTGAACCGCAGCGGCAATGCTGTCCCCCATTCCGGGGTGACCGGCGTCCTCCAGATGCCACAGCAAGCCACTCTGCTGCACCGCCTCCAGCGTGCGTTGCAGCACCGTCTTGCCGCACAGATCGGCCTGTAGTTTGTGAACCATGCCACCAGAGGCGGTGAAGCGCTCACCCCGGCCTGAGGCCAGCACCAGCACGGTCGGCAGCGCCAGCGCCTGGGCCGGGCTCAGCAGCGTGCTCAAACGGCAACTGGCGTGGCCGCTGCGCGACTGGCAGCCGAAGACTTTTCGGCAGACAGGCCTGCAGAGTTCTTGACCGCGATGATTTCGGCCAGGATGGCGACGGCAATTTCGGCCGGTGTACGCGCACCAATTGCCAAGCCCACCGGCCCATGCAGGCGATCGAGCTGGGCCTTCGTGAGATCAAAGTGTTCGGCCAGGCGTTGCTTGCGCGTGGCCTGGTTGCGCTTTGACCCCAGGGCGCCCACATAAAACGCGTCGCTGGCCAGCGCTTCGAGCAGCGCCATATCGTCTAGCTTGGGGTCGTGCGTGAGGGCCACGATGGCGGTGTGCGCATCGACACGCAGCTCGCGCACCGCATCATCGGGCATGCCCGGGACGCGCCGCACATTCGGCTGCGGGCGCTCAAACAGGGTCTGCGCGTATTCCTCGCGCGGGTCACAAATCAGCACCTCAAAGTCGAGCGCCGTGGCCATTCCGGCCAGCACCTGCGACAATTGTCCGGCGCCAATCAGCAACAGACGCCAGCGGGGACCAAACAAGGTGGTTAGTGTCAGGCCATCAAACTGCATGGACTGACCGCGCTGCCCTGGCGTCAACACGACGGCGCCGTTGGAAAGTGTCAAGGTGCGCGCCACCAGGCGATGATCTGCGGTCTGCTGCAGCAGGACGTCGATCCAGGCGCTGTCGTGCAGCGGCTCTTGCACCAGACGCAAGGTGCCACCACAAGGCAGGCCAAATCGGGCGGCCTCCTCCTTGCTCACGCCGTAAGCAATCATGGCAGGCTTGGCCGATCGCTCGCTTGGCGCCTGATTGAGCTCGGCCTTGGTGCGGGCGATCAAATCGTCCTCTACACAGCCGCCCGAGACCGAGCCGCTGACCACGCCGTCGTCGCGCACGGCCAGCAGAGCCCCGGGCGGTCGCGGCGCGCTGCCCCAGGTCTCCACCACGGTGACGAGGGTGACGGCGTGCCCGGCTTGGCGCCAGACCCGCGCGTCTTCCAATACCCGCAGGTCCAGACTTTCCATACGGCAACGGTCCTTCGCTGGGCCGGCCTACGCCGCCTGGATCGCGGCGGCCGTGATCGGCAGCTTGCGCACGCGCTTGCCGCTGGCAGCAAACACCGCATTGGCAATGGCGGGCACCACCAACGCCGTGGCCGGTTCACCAATGCCGCCTGGCTTTTCGGTGCTCTGAACCAACACAATGTCGACCTTGGGCGAATGGAACATGCGCACCACCGGAAAATTGTTGTAATTGGTCTGCTGCACCCGACCGTTTTCCAAGGTGATTTCCTGCATCAGGCCGGCACCCATGCCGAACACGACGCTGGACTGGATCTGCGCCTCGACCGTATCGGGGTTGATCATGTGGCCTACGTCGGCTGCCACCGTCACCTTGTGTACCCGCACGCCCTGCTCGTCCAGCGACACCTCGGCCACTTGTGCCATGTAGGAGTCGTAGCCTTCCATCAGGGCAATGCCGTGGGCGTGTCCTGCGGGCAGAGTCTTACCCCAACCGGCTTTTTCGGCGGCCAGTTTGAGCACATTGGCAAAGCGCGGCTTGTTAGCCAGCAGCGCCATGCGGTAGGCGTAGGGGTCTTTGCCGGCGGCCGAGGCCAACTCGTCCATAAAGCTTTCGTTGGCAAAAGCGTTCATGTTGTGGCTGACCGCGCGCCAGTAGCCCACCCGCATGCCGGTGTCGATGATGTGCAGGTCGTGCTGGGTATTGGGGATCTCGTAACCGGCCACCGCTGCCTCGCCCATGAATGGGTCAAAGACTCCCTTGGGCAGGCCAAAGGCGCGCTGGGTCACCGACTGCGAGGCCACCTTGAAATGCAGGGCCACCGGCTGGCCCTTCGCGTCCAGACCGGCCTTGAGCTGGTTGACGCCCATGGGACGGTAAAAGTCGTGCGTCATGTCGTCTTCGCGCGACCACACCAGCTTCACCGGCTGATTCACTGCCTTGGAGATTTGTGCCGCCTGCACGATAAAGTCCAACTCCAGACGGCGCCCGAAGCCACCGCCCAGAAAGGTCGTCTGCAAGGTCACATCTTCGGGCTTGAGCGCCAGCGCAGCCGCCACCGCACCCTGGGCGCCCTGCTGGAACTGGGTCGAGCCAATCAGCAAAATTTTGCCATCTTTGTAGCTAGCCGTGAAGTTCATGGGCTCGAGTGGCGCATGGGCCTGCATCGGGCTTATGTATTCGGCCGAGACAAATGTGGTTGCACCCTTCATGGCCTCCATCACATCACCTACGGGCTTGCCAATCGGCAGGGCCTTGACATTGGCAATCGCATCACGTGTGGCATTCAGCACGCTGGTGTGGGTGAGTGCGGCGCCTTCGCCCTCGTCCCAGCGCACGGTGAGCGCCTTGCGCGCCTTGACTGCCTGCCAATAGCTCTTGGCCACCACGGCCACGCCGTCGTTAATTTGCACCACATCGACCACACCGGGCATGGACTTGGCGGCACCGGCGTCAAAGCCAGCCACCTTGCCGCCGATTACCGGGCATTGCTCCAGGCTGGCGTACAGCATGCCGGGCAACTTGACATCGATACCGTATTCGGCGCTGCCATTGACCTTTTGTGGCGAATCCAGACGCTTGGTGCGCTTGCCCACGATGGTGAAATCCTTGGGATCTTTCAGCGCCACTTTTTCGGGCACCGGTAGCTTGGACGCGGCCTCGGCCAGATGGCCATAAGAAGCGCGTTTGCCACCAGGTCCGGTCACAAAGCCTTGATCAGCCTTGAGCGCTGCGCGGTCCAGCTTCCATTCGTCGGCAGCGGCGCTGATCAGCATTTCGCGTACCTGGGCACCGGCCACGCGCAGCTTCTCCCAGCCGTCGCGCACCGAGGTCGAGCCACCGGTGATCTGGGCACCCAGCAGAGCGTTGACATAGACCGCAGCGGGCGGCGCGTTTTTGACCTTGACCGACTTCAGATTCACATGCAGCTCTTCGGCGATCAGCATCGGCAGCGAGGTGTAAACACCCTGGCCCATTTCAGAGCGGGCGCACAGCAAGGTGATGGTGTTGTCGTCGGCGATATGCACCCAGGCATTGGGTGTATGCAGGGTGCCTGCAGCCAGCAAATTGCCGGGCAGTATGCAACCCATCAGCAGGCCACCGGAAATGGCCGAGGTGGTCTTGAGGAAGGAACGACGAGAGGTAGTCATGGTGCTTCTCCTTATGCACTGCGCATCATCGAGGCTGCATCCTTGATGGCGGCCTTGATACGGGGATAGGTGCCGCAGCGGCAGATGTTGCCACTCATTGCGGTGTCAATGTCTGCGTCCGAGGGATTCTTGTTGCTAGAGAGCAGAGCCGCTGCACTCATCAACTGGCCCGACTGGCAATAGCCGCACTGCGGCACATCGTGTTTGATCCAGGCCACTTGCAGCGGATGGCTATTGTCCTTGGACAGACTCTCCACGGTGGACACCTTGGCGCCCGCCACGCTGGACAGCAGGGTCTGGCAGGAGCGTGCCGGCTTGCCATCGATATGCACGGTGCAGGCGCCACACAGGGCTGCACCGCAACCAAATTTGGTGCCGGTCATGCCGAGTTCGTCACGTATCACCCACAGCAAAGGGGTATCGGGTTCCGCCTGGGCGCGAACCGCCCGGCCATTGACTTGGAATGCAGTGCTCATGGAAAGTGTCCTCTGTCTGTATCGTGCTGATTGGGGCGCGCCAGTCCGCATCGGCATGGTTGCGCATGTAAAGAATAATCTGATTAGACGCTATTTGAAGCTCGGGTTTGCCCTAAATCAAGAAATTCATATGTCACTTGGTGCTAGGTGGCGGCGATTTTCCCTGCCAGCCCAGGCGATTTACTCCAATCCCTATACTGGAGCTATGAAATCCATTGCCGACCTTCGCAAAAGTTACGAACGCGCCGAACTCAATGAGAGTGCCTCGCAGGCCGACCCGGTGCTGCAGTTTGAGCAGTGGCTCAAAGAAGCCATCAGCTCGGAGGTGCCCGAGCCCAATGCCATGACCCTGGCCACCGTGGGCAACGACCTGCGCCCCTCTACCCGCGTGGTGCTGATCAAGGACTTTGATGCACGCGGCATTGTCTGGTACACCAATTATGAGAGCCGCAAGGGCCTGGAATTGGCCGGCAACCCGTTTGCTGCCCTGCAGTTTCACTGGGTGGAGCTGGAGCGGGTGGTGCGCATTGAGGGCGTGGTGGAGCGCGTCAGCGCCGAAGAGAGCGACACCTATTTCCATAGCCGCCCACTCGACTCGCGCATTGGTGCCTGGGCCTCGCCGCAAAGTCAGGTGATCACGGGGCGCAGCGTGTTGGTCACCAATGCCGCCAAGTACGCCGCGCAGTTCCTGCTGCAACCACCGCGCCCGCCGCACTGGGGTGGCTACCGCCTCAAGCCCGATAACTGGCAGTTTTGGCAGGGCCGCAAAAGCCGCCTTCATGACCGCCTGCGCTACACGCTACAGGCCGATGGCGGATGGCTGCGCGAGCGCCTGGCGCCCTAGCAAAATAAAGGGCTCAGTCGCATGCATGCATTGGTTGCCCAGCTACTTAACTGCCACCGCTTCGGTCATGCGGTAGAAAAGGCCGTAGGGATCGTCCTTGAGCACGGCAAACTGCCCTTCCACCACCACCGCTTCCATCGAATACTTGACCGGGGTCTTGGTCTTGACCTCGACCATGCTTTCGGGCCCACCGGGCACGCAGAAGGCACAGGTCATCGGCACGGAACTCAGCAGGAAATGCTTTTGCTTTTCGCCTGGGTCCAGCGGCATCATGAAGCCCTGCACGCGCTGGCTCTTCTGGTTCAGCGCCTGAACGTTGCCTGGAAACACCGGCAGCACGCGGTTCTTGTCGAGCTTTGTCTTGACCGCCGTTAGCACCGACCAGGGCAGCACATCGGCGCGCTCCTGCAAGGGGGCGAACGGACTATTGGCGCCATGAACCCCGGCACCCACGCCCATGGGCACGCCGCTATCGGCCAGCGGGGCGGCGAGTTGGGCCACGGCGACGGCGGCCGTCAGCAACAGGGATACGGCAAGGCATAGCGCACGAGCAGAGCGGCGACTTGCATACAAGGTGATTGGTTTCATGGGGGGCTTCTCCGGAAGCGGCAAGTCTAGTGCCCGCGGCCGGATTTCACATTAGTCTTTTTGTAAACGTGCAAAAGTCTTGCGGAATTTGGCGACCTTGGGCGCCGCCACGGCCATGCAGTAGCCCTGATTGGGGTTGCGCTCAAAATAGTCTTGGTGATAATCCTCAGCCGGGGAGTACTTGTCCAGCGGCAACAGCTCGGTCACCACCGGGCTGCGGTATACGCCGCTCGCCTCCAGTTCGGCCAGCAGTTCGCGCGCCACCTGTTCCTGCTCAGTGCTGCTGAAATAGATACCGCTGCGGTACTGGCTGCCGCTGTCGTTGCCCTGGCGATTCAAGGTGGTGGGGTCGTGCACCACGAAAAAAATCTCCAGCAGCTCGCGGCTGCTGACCTGGGCCGGGTCATAAATCAGCTTGACCACCTCGCAATAACCCGAGGCCCCGCTGCACACCATCTCGTAATTCGGCTCAGGCAGGTTGCCGTTGCAGTAGCCCGACTCCACATCCAGCACGCCGCGCACCTGCACATACACGGCCTCGGTGCACCAAAAACAGCCACCGCCCAACACCAGGGTCTGCAATCCATCCGCCATACTTGTTCCTTGTTTGACTCGTCAGCCTTGATGTGAACATCTTACGTTGCCAGCCATGCCCCTGCCGAGCGCCGTGGTTTGACACTGCCAAGCCCCAAAGTTACACTAATAACCAATTAGTCAGTAAATTGCATGCCATCCCCCTGCCCTATTAGCAACCTGGTCAGCTCCGTGCGCGCCAAGCGTGAGCGCCGCAAGCAGGCGCGGCCGGGCGAGTTGCTGGCGGCCGCGCTGGAGCTGTTTGTGGAAAAGGGCTTTGCCGGCACCCGCGTGGAAGAGGTGGCGCAGCACGCCGGTGTTTCCAAGGGCACGCTGTTTCTGTATTTCTCCAGCAAGGAAGAACTGTTCAAGGCGGTGGTGCGCGAGAACATCTCGGGCCGCTTTGCCGAATGGGGCGAAGAGCTCAAGACCTTTGAAGGCACTAGCAAGGAATTGCTGAGCTACTGCATGACCAGCTGGTGGGAGCGCGTGGGCGCCACCAAAGCCTCCGGCATCCACAAGCTGATGATGAGCGAGGCCGGCAACTTTCCGGAACTGGCAGAGTTTTTCCAGCAGGAGGTGGTACAACCGGGCAACGCGCTGATACAGCGCATTTTGCAGCGCGGCGTGGAGCGTGGCGAGCTGCGAGCGCTGGACCCTGTGTATGGCGTCTACAGCATCCTCGCACCCATGATTTTTCTGAACCTGTGGCAACATGGCCATGGCAGTTGTGGCGATGCGCGCATTCAGCTGGACCCACAGCGCTACATCGCGTCCCAGCTGCAAACGCTTTTCCATGGCCTGAGCCTGCCATGAAAAATAACCTCCTTGCGAATGATCTGGCTCAATGGCACGCCGCCGCTTGAGCCGCGGGGCGCCCACTTCACCTAAAATTGCTTACAATCCCGCCACATACCCCCTAGGAGTATTTACATGCCATCCATCAACGTCGAAAAAGCCCGCTTCAACATGATCGAGCAGCAGATCCGCCCCTGGAACGTGCTGGACGCTGCAGTTCTGGAGCTGCTGGCCTCGGTGCGCCGCGACGCCTTTGTCTCAGATGCCCACAAGGCACTGGCCTATGCCGACCTGGAAATCCCCCTGCCCGGTGGCCAATGCATGCTGGCGCCGCGTCTGGAAGCCCGTCTACTGCAAGACCTTCACGTCAAGAAGACCGACAAGGTGCTGGAAATCGGCACCGGCTCAGGCTTTTTAACCGCCTTGTTGGCGCAGCAAGCGGCCAGCGTGCTGTCGCTGGAGCTGTCTGCCGAACTGGTGGCCTTTGCCAAGAGCAATCTGCAAAAGGCCGGCATCCGCAATGCCGAGGTGCGCCAGGGTGACGGATCGCAAGGCGCTGCGGCCGACGGCCCGTTTGACGTGATTCTGCTGGGCGGCTCGGTGGCAGACATTCCCCACCAGCTGCTGGATCAGCTCAGCGTTGGCGGACGCCTGGCCGCAGTGGTCGGCGACGAGCCGGTGATGTGTGCCACCTTTATTACCCGCACCAGCGCCACCGATTTCCGGACCTCCCAGCCTTGGGATTGCGACGCTCCGCGTTTGCAACATTTCGCGGAAAACTCGCGTTTCACCTTTTGAACCCAGCGAAGGTAAGTCAAGCATGATTAGTCAATTTCGCCCCAGGGACCTGGCCACCTGGCTGGCCCAGATGAGTCCGCTGGGGGAGGCCGTGATACTGGACGTGCGTGAGCCCGGCGAACTGCAAGTCGCCGCTGTCCGGGCCAATGGTTTCACCCTGCTGACCATTCCCATGGGCCTGGTGCCAGTACGCCTGTCCGAACTCGATCCCCAGCAACCCATTGCCTGCCTGTGCCACCACGGTGGCCGCAGCATGCAGGTGGCGCAGTTCCTGGCCAGCCGCGGCTTCGAGAACGTTGCCAATATTGCCGGTGGCATCCACGCCTGGGCCGCCGAGCTGGACCCCGGCATCGCCACTTACTAAGCTCGCATTATTCAGCGCCCCTCCTTCCACCGAAAGCCACCATGAACCGCATACGCCAGTCCCGATCGTTTTCTTTGTTGCCCTTGCTGGTAGCCCTGGGAGCAGGCTGTGCCGGGGTGGCCCAAGCCCAAAGCCTGGTGGAATTGTTCAACGCAGCCAAGGGCTATGACGCCAGCTACCAGTCGGCCAAATCTCAGGCCGATGCCACACTGGCCCATGGGGAACAAGCGCGAGCCGGAATATTGCCCACCGTGGGTCTGGGTGCAGCGGTCAGCCAGACCAGCCAGGACAGTTCGCTCTCCGCGCTGAGCGGCAAGAATTACGGCCTGCAGTCGGCCACCCTGACTGCATCCCAGCCCTTGTATCGCCCCGGCAACTGGGCAAGCTTCGCCCAGGGAAAAAAATCGACCGAGTTGGCCCAATACCAGTTGCTGGCCGCCGAGCAGGACCTGATCGTGCGGGTCAGTCAAGCCTTCTTCGATGTGCTGGCCGCCACCGACAGCCTGACCTATGTGCGCAGCCTGAAGGCCGCCGTGGCCGAACAACTGGCCTCGGCCAAACGCAACTTCGAGGTCGGCACCTCCACCATTGTGGACACCCGTGACGCCCAGGCCCGCTACGACCTGACCGTGGCCCAGGAACTGGCCGCCGACAACGACCTGCGCGTCAAGTCGCTGGCGCTGGACCAACTGGTGGGCCAAAGCGGCGCGGAGCCCAAACCAATGCGCGCACCGGTATTGCTGGACGCGGTGCAGCCCGACGACGTCAGCCTCTGGGTACAACAGTCCGAGGCCCTGAACCCGCTGGTCAAGCAGACCGAGATCGCGCTGGATGTGGCCAAACTGGAGACCGAAAAGGCCCAGGCGGGCCACAAGCCTACGCTGGATTTGGGCGCCAGTTACTACGCATCCAACAACAATGGCAGCTCCACGGCTTCGGGCAACTACAACCTCAACCAGGCCAGCCTGGGTTTGAGCTTCAATCTGCCGCTGTTTGCCGGCTATTCGATACAGAACCGTGTCAAGGAAACCCTGGCCCTGGAAGACAAGGCCCGCAGCGATTTAGATGGCGCCAAACGCTCGGTGGCCCAAGGCACGCGCAGCGCCTTCTTTGGCCTGCAGTCCGGCCTGTCCCAGGTCAAGGCCTATGAGGCGGCCGAGGCCTCCAGCCAGAGTGCGCTGGACGCCAATAAGCTGGGTTACCAGGTGGGGGTGAAGATCAACATTGATGTGCTCAATGCCCAAAGCCAGCTTTACAGCACCAAGGCCAGCCTGGCCAAGGCGCGCTACGACGTGCTGGTCGGCGGTCTGAAGTTACGCCAGGCCACAGGTGTGCTCAAGGACGAGGACCTGCTAGCCATCAACGCGCTGCTAGTACCGTAGACGCGGGCTGTGCCGCTGCGGCCTGAGCTTGCGCCCCTTGCGTCCATGTCCGTCGCCCACCACCCAAGCGCGGCATATCCAACGGGACAACAATGAATCTCAAGCAAGGCATGGCAGGCAGACTGCTCGCAGCTAGCGCTTCGGTCAAGGCGCGATTGGTGTTTGAGTCCGTGTTTATATTTTCCGTTGTCCTCTATTTATCCGCTGCCTATGTCTCTAGTCTGGACGATGCGCGGGTTCTGGATCAGCGGCGAGTAGCGATCGACACGGCCCGCTCCGCAGTTGCCAGAATGCAACTCAATATCGATCACGCCTTGTCTGCCACCTCGGCCCTTGCGGCGCTGGTCAGACAAGGCAACGGCAAGGTTCCCGACTTCAATGCCGTTGCACAGGAGATGCTCAGGCTTTATCCGGGCGTTGGTTCGATACAACTGGCCCCGGCCGGCGTGGTCCAAGAAATCGTTCCACTGGAAGGCAATCAAAAGGCCATTGGACACAACTTGCTAGCGGACCCACAGCGCAACAAGGAGGCCTTTCTGGCCAGGGATACCGGAAAACTGACCTTAGCTGGGCCATTCAATTTGGTTCAGGGTGGGCTTGGTGCTGCGGGCAGGTTGCCGGTTTTTCTACGTGAAGGACCTGACCGTTCCACTTTCTGGGGCTTCACGATTGTGCTGATCCGCTTTCCCGCCATTCTGGACCAGGCCGGATTTGTGGATCTTGACCGCCAGGGCTACCGCTGGGCGCTCTGGCGCGTCCAGCCGGACACCGGCCAGCGCCAGGTGATTGCCGCATCGGACCCGCAGGCCCTGCCGACACCGGCCGAGCTGTCAATGGCAGTTCCGAATGGGAGTTGGACTTTCAGTGTGGCTCCGACGCAGGGTTGGGGCGATGCGGCCTACCACCACAGCAGTATGTTCGTGGCCTGGGTCCTGAGCGCACTGCTCACCCTGGTCTTTGTGCTGGTCAGGCGCTACCCCGTTCGACTGCGTGCAGAAGTTCTGGCACGCACCAGGCAATTAGCCGATGAGCGCCAGCGCCTGAGCACCTTGATTGAATCCATACCCGATCCCATTTTCTTCAAGGACGGCGACGGGCGATTACAAATTGCCAATCATTCGGCGAAGAATTTGTTGCAGTTGAGTGCCTTGGATTGGGTGGGAAAAACGGAGCAGGAGTTGGCTGAACTGCATCCCGATATGCGCCTGGTACACGAGCAAAGCTTGAAAGATGATGAGCTGGCTTGGATGGCGAATGGCGCAGACATTTTCGCCTCCTCGGTCAGCGACGCACAAGGCAGCAGCCGGCACTTTGAAATCAGGAAGATCCCCATCTTCGATGCGACGGGCGCGCGCCAGGCACTGGTGACCCTTGGGCGGGACGTCACTGAACATAAGCGCGACGAGGAAGCGCTGCGCATTGCAGCCACTGCATTTGAGTCCCAGCAGGGTATGTTCATCACCGACTCCCACCGGGTGATCGTGCGGGTGAACAAGGCGTTCACGCAGATCACAGGATACAGCGAACAGGAAGCCATTGGCCAAACCGCGCACCTGCTGCATTCGGGGCGCCACGATGCCGACTTTTATGCTGCCATGAGCCATTGCCTGGTGAACCAAGGCACCTGGCGTGGCGAAATCTGGAACCGGCGCAAGGACGGCAATATCTATCCGGAGTGGCTGACCATCAGCGCAGTCAGGGGCAGCGAGGCGTCTATCAGCCACTATGTCGCGATCTTCAGCGACATCAGCGACCGCGTCACCGCGCAGGCACAGATTGACTCCTTGGCCTTCTATGACCCGCTCACAGCTTTGCCCAATCGCCGCTTGCTGATGGACCGCCTAGATCAGGCCCTGCACGCGAGTACCCGCCATGCACGCAATTGCGCCTTGTTGTTCGTGGACCTGGACAATTTCAAAATCTTGAACGACAGCCTCGGACATTTTCAGGGGGATCTTTTGCTGGCACAGGTGGCACAGCGACTGAAGGCGTGCATCAGCGAGGGCAACACCGTAGCGCGCATCGGCAGCGACGAGTTTGTGGTGATGCTGGAAGATTTAAGCACCGATGAAATCGAAGCTGCCACCCAGGCTGAAACCATCGGCCTTAAAATTTTGGACGCGTTTGTCAAGGACTTTGAACTGGACCAGGTATCTCACCATGCAAGCCCCAGCATTGGTATCACCCTGTTTGGGGGCGGCTTGGGCGAGTCCACGGACCAACCGCTCAAACGTGCCGAATTGGCGATGTTCACCGCGAAGGATGCCGGACGCAACACATTGAGGTTCTTTGATGCGCAAATGCAAACTGTGGTGTCGGCCCGGGCCGCGCTGGAGACTGAGCTTCGTGAGGCAATCATCCAGGAGCAATTCCGCCTGTTCTACCAGCCGCAGGTAGTGGGTGCTGGACGCCTCACGGGTGCGGAGGCCCTGCTGCGATGGCAGCATCCGTTTCGCGGCCTGGTCTCCCCATCGGAATTCATCGCACTGGCAGAGGAAAGCGGACTCATTCTGCCCATAGGCCAGTGGGTGCTGGAAACCGCCTGCGCGCAGTTGGCGCTGTGGTCGGTGCAACCGGAGACGGCGGGGCTGACGATTGCGGTCAATGTGAGTGCGCGCCAGTTCCGCCAACCCGACTTTGTCAGCGGCGTGCTCGCCACCATGGCGAAACACCAGGTCAGGCCCAAGTTACTCAAGATCGAATTGACCGAGAGCATGCTGGTGCACGACGTCGAAAGCGTCATTGGCAAGATGGATGCCCTCAAGGCCAAGGGGGTTGGTTTTTCACTCGACGACTTCGGCACCGGCTATTCGTCGCTGTCCTACCTCAAACGCCTGCCACTGGATCAGCTAAAGATCGATCAGGCCTTTGTGCGCAACATCGTGACCGACACCAATGATGCCGCCATCGCAAAAATGGTGGTGGCTCTGGCCGAGAGTTTGGCGCTGGCGGTCATTGCAGAAGGCGTGGAGATGCAGGCCCAGGCCGACTTTCTGGCACATCTGGGTTGCCACGCCTACCAGGGCTACCTGTTCAGCAAGCCCTTGCCACTCGATGGTTTTGAGGCCTTTGTTCGGGCCCAGGCTGGAGCTGCGACCGCTTAACCTGCAATCGGTGCTGCGCTTTCGATTAGCGTGTGCCTCAACGCCTCCAGCGTGCGCCTTGTGGCACCTTGGTGCTCCACGCTCCAGGCCAACGCCGCTCGGCGTGTTCGGGCAAGTCCTGCAGGGTCGGCCAGGAGTGCGGCACTTTGGTGCAGGGCATCCGGCATGTCCACGCAGCGCAGGGCAGCACCGGCGGCCTCTGCATTTTTTGCGGCTTGCGCAAAGTTAAAGGTGTGCGGGCCCATCAGCACCGGGCAGCCGCAAGCGGCGGCCTCGATCAGATTCTGGCCGCCCAGTGGCGCAAAGCTGCCACCCAGTAGCGCCACGTCGGCCAGCCCGTAATACAGCGCCATTTCGCCCAGGGAATCGCCCAACCAGATATCCGCCCGCTCTGGGCCGCCTTGCCAGCTGCTGCGACGCGACACGCTGAAACCACCGGCCTGAAACAGCGTAGCTACGGCGTCAAAACGCTGCGGATGGCGCGGCACGATCAGCCATTGCACGTCGGGCACTGGACGCAGCTTGAGGGCATCCACCAGCATCTGCTCCTCGCCCTCGCGCGAGCTGGTGAACATCAACACCGGCCGACTCGATGGGCTGCGCCAGGCCCGGCCCTGGGCCAAAAGAGCGGCGTCGGGTGTGGCGTCAAATTTCAGATTGCCCGTCACCGCCGGCACCTGGGCGCCCAGTGAGCGCAGGCGAATTGCATCGTCCTCGGTCTGCGCCCAGACTGCCGTCAAGCCCGCATAGGCTGGGCGCGAAAGCCAGGCCAGGCGCTTGGCTTGGCGATAGGATTTTTCGCTCATGCGGGCGTTTACCAGACACAGCGGCACGGCCACCCTGGCACAGGCCGCCACCATGTTTGGCCAAACCTCGGTTTCCATCAAAAGGCCGATGCGCGGCTGAAACTGCGTCAGAAAACGCTGAACGGCGCCCGGCGTATCCCAGGGCTGCCAGGTCTGGACGTCGCCATCCTTCAGCAGCGCTGTGCCCTGCTCCCAACCGGTGGCAGTGCCATGAGTCAGCAACAGGCGCACACCCGGATATTGATGGCGCAGGCCATCAATCAGCACGGCGGCGGCGCGGGTTTCGCCGAGCGACACGGCATGGACCCAAATCAATCGATTCGCCTGGCGTTCTGGCGCCTGCTCGTAATGACCAAAGCGTTGTTCGATGGCGTGGCCGTAACCCGGTTCCCGGATGGCGCGGCGCTTGAGCTTGCGTTTGAGCAGCGGCTGCGCCAGCCACAGGGCCAGGGAATACAGGGCGCGCATCAGCGGCATAGCACGGACCTTCCTAACTTGGCGCTGAGGACGAACGGCAGTGATAGGCTAACCCAACTCAATGTGCCGATTCCTCGAACTGCGCGTCCGGTTTGACAGTGCGCAGCAGCGCCAGCATGGCGCTCTGGATGCGCTCCAGCGCTTGGGAAGTGTGGCCCTCAAAGCGCAGCGTCAGCACCGGCGTGGTGTTGGAGGCACGGATCAGGCCAAAGCCGTCCGGCCAGTCCACCCGCAGGCCGTCGATGGTGGTGATCACGGCGGGGGCAGCTAAGTCCACCTGGGCCACCAGTTGCTCCACCAGACCATGGGCCTGGCCCTCGGCGCAGGGCACGTTGAGTTCGGGGGTTGAGAAGCTGGTCGGCAGAGCGTCCAGCATCTCGCTCACATCGGGCACAAGGCTGACAATTTCCAGCAAACGGCAAGCGGCATAGGTGCCGTCGTCAAAGCCGAACCAGCGTTCCTTGAAGAAGATGTGGCCGCTCATCTCGCCGCCCAGGGGCGAACCGATCTCGCGCATCTTGTCCTTGATCAGGGAGTGGCCGGTCTTGAACATCAGGGGCACGCCACCGGCCGCCTCAATCGCCGGGGCTAGTTGCTGCGAGCACTTGACGTCAAAAATAACGGTAGCACCCGGCACGCGCGACAGCACGTCACGGGCGAACAGCATCAACTGGCGGTCCGGGTAAATGGTGTTGCCCTGCTTGGTGACGATGCCCAGGCGGTCGCCATCGCCATCAAAGGCCAGGCCAATTTCGGCGTCGCTGTTTTGAAGCGCAGCAACCAGGTCGCGCAAATTTTCGGGCTTGCTCGGGTCCGGATGGTGATTCGGGAAATTGCCGTCCACCTCGCTAAACAGTTCGGTCACCTCGCAGCCGATGGCCCGCAGGATGGCGGGAGCCGTGGCACCGGCCACGCCATTGCCGCAGTCAACCACGACCTTCATAGGCCGAGATAAGCGGATGTCACTGACGATGCGCGCCTGGTAGGCTGGCAGCACGTCGACCGGGCTGCAACTGCCGCCACTCTGGAGCGTCCATCCATCCGATTCCATCATGGCGCGCAGGGCCTGAATGGCCTCGCCATAAACAGCCCGTCCGTCCAGCACCATCTTGAAGCCGTTGTAATCGCGCGGGTTGTGGCTGCCGGTGACCTGGATGCCGCTGGCGCACAGGGAATTGGCGGCAAAGTACAGCATGGGCGTGGTGACCATGCCGACGTCGATGACCTGGACACCGGCCTCCACCAGGCCGCGGATCAGAGCCGCCGACAACAGGGGGCCGCTCAGGCGCCCATCGCGTCCCACCGCCACCTGGGTCTGGCCCTGCGCCATGGCGATGCTGCCAAAGCAGCGGCCCAGGCCCAGCGCCAGGTCTTCGCTCACGGTGGAGGGAACGATGCCCCGGATGTCATAGGCCTTGAAAATACCGGCATTGATCTGCATGCGTTGTCCCTGGTCAAAGTGCTTTGAAACTGGTTTGCACGCCCTGCCAGGCATGCCAGACTGCCGCCACGTCGGGCGCCTGCTCACCGCCGACGGCCACCTGGTGTGTGTGGCCTACAGGCCCGGCGCGCCAGGCCCGAGGCTGGCTGAAGATCTGCACATGGGGCAGATTTAATGCCACGGCCATGTGACTCAGGCCCGAATCCACTCCGATCACACCGGCCGACAGTGCCATGCGGTCCATCACCTCGGGCAGGCTCAGACGCGGCCAGATATCGGCATGTCCGTCCAAAGCCTGCGCAATCCGGGTCACCAAGGCCAACTCGGCCGGGTTGGACTGCGGCAGTGCGATGCGCAGGCCGGACTCGACCAACAGCCGGGCCAACGCCACCCAGTTTTCTTCTGGCCATTCGTTGTCGGCGCGGGTCGTGCCATGGGCCAGCACGACGGTCGCTTGCCTAACGGCCTGCGGCCGGGTCAGCGAATAGACGGCCTCCCCCTCGGCCTTATAGCCCAGCGCCAGCCCGGCCAGCAGGCGGTAACGGGCCACGGCATGGATGCGGTTGGGCATGGGAAAATGGCGCTTTAGCAGCAGCCGCACCGGCCACTCATAGCCACAGGCTTCGCTGGCGTTGCCATAGGTGGCGCTAAAGCCGCCGGGCTTTAGTCTAGCGAGGCGGGCCGCCAGCGCCGACTTGACCAGGCCCTGAAAATCGATGACGGCGTCATAGCTATGCTGCTGCAGTTCGCCCGTAAATGCCGCTCGCTCGACCCGGGTCGTGGCGCTCCAGCGCGACTTGCGCCACCGCCGCTCTGCGATAGGAAACACCTGGCGCACGCCAGCCACCCGGTGCACCAAAGGCGCAAACGCTTCTTCCACCATCCAGTCGATATGTATGCCCGGAAAATGCAACTGCAGGTCATGCACCACCGGCATGGTCTGAATCACATCTCCCAACGAAGAAAGCTTGACGATCAATAGTTCCATTGGCCGCCATGTTAGCTGATGCCTGCAGTGAGGCAGATGTCCGCAAATGGCTGGTCTGCGGGCGGCCGCTGCGTATCATCTACGCATGTCAGCCAACCCATTCAGTCTGGATTCCGAAGCCTGTTACCTGGCACTGAAGACGCACGACGCCCGCTTTGATGGCCGCTTTTTCACCGGCGTCACCAGCACCGGGATTTACTGCCGTCCGGTCTGCAAGGTGCGCACCCCCAAGCCGGAAAACTGCCGCTTTTTCGCGCTCGCAGCCCAGGCCGAAGCCCAGGGTTTTCGGCCCTGTCTGCGCTGCCGACCCGAGATGGCACCGGCCGACAGCCACGCCCACTGGTCCACCCAGGACGCCTCGGCCATCCTGGCGCAGCAGGCCGCGCGTCTGCTCGATGCCTCGGTCCAGACCGGGGAAGCGAGCAGCGGCATGGTGGCAATTGCCAACAAACTGGGGGTGAGCGAGCGCCATCTGCGCCGCATCTTCGAGGCGCAATGGGGCATCTCGCCCTTGCAATACCTGCAAACGCGCCGCCTGCTGTGCGCCAAACAGCTGCTGACCGACACGGTATTGCCGATGACCCAGGTTGCAGCCTTGAGTGGCTTTGCCAGCCTGCGCCGTTTCAATGCCGCCTTTGTGGAACATTACCGGCTGCAGCCACGGGCCCTGCGCCAAGCCAGCAAGACCCCGGCCGCAGGCGCCGGGCAAGGTGCACACGGCATACGCCTGAAGGCCAGCTACCGCCCGCCGTATGACGTGGCGGCCATGCTGGCGTTTTTCCAACAGCGGGCCATTCCCGGCGTCGAGGCGGTGGACCTGCAGGCCCTGCTCTACCAGCGCACAGTGCGCGTTCCGCACCTGGGCCAAAGCTTAAGCGGCTGGGTCCAGGCCCGCTTTGTGCCAGCCCTTTGCAGCGTCGAGTTTCTGCTCAGCGAAAGCCTGATACCGGCCCTGCCCCGCCTGATGGCCGACCTGCGCCAACTGTTGGATCTGGACGCCGACCCGGCTGCCATCGCAAGCGCTCTGGGCGAACGCTTTGTCGGACTGGAAGGGCTGCGGGTGCCGGGCACGATGGACGGCCTGGAGTTGGCCGTGCGCGGCATTTTGGGCCAGCAAATCACGGTGGCCGCGGCCCGCACCCTCTGCATCCGGCTGGTGCAGGCCGTGGGCCTGCCCCTGCAAACGCCCTTTCCGGCACTGAGCCATGTCTTTCCCGGCGCCGAGGAACTGGCCGCACTCAGCGCGGACCGTCTGGGGGCGCTCGGCATCGTAAGGCAACGACAAGCCGCCATTCTGGCACTGGCACAGACCGTGGCCAGCCAATCCATCAGCCTGCGGCCGGGCGGCGATGTGGCAGCGACCATGTCGGCTCTGCAGCGGCTACCCGGCATTGGCCCCTGGACGGCCGGCTATATCGCCATGCGGGCCTTGCGCTGGCCCGACGCCTTTCCATCCGGTGACGTGGCGCTGCAATCGGCTCTGGGCCTGCGCCAGTTGAAAGCACCGGCACTAGAGGCCGAACGCATGGCGCAGGCCTGGCGACCGTGGCGCAGCTATGCCGTGGTGCGCGCCTGGCATTCCCTCACTAACCCAACCGCCATCGAAAATGACATCCCAAAAAGCGCTTAAAGCATCTAAGGCAATGGTGCGCTGCGCCTTTGCCAGCCCGCTCGGCCCCATGACCTTGGCTGCGACCGATAAGGGGCTGGCCGGTGTCTGGTTTGACGGCCAGAAACACATGCCCGACACCAGCGCCTGGCCGGTGCAAGCCGACCATCCGCTGCTGTTGCAGACTCAGGCCGAGCTGGCGGAATATTTCGCCGGGAGGCGCAAGGCTTTCGATCTGCCGCTGGACCTGAACCAGGGCACGGTATTTCAGCAACAGGTCTGGCAAGCGTTGCTGCAGATTCCTGCTGGCCAAACGACTGCCTATGGGTCGTTGGCCACGCGCATGGGACGTGCCGCTGCCGTGCGGGCTGTCGGCGCGGCGGTAGGTCGCAACCCGATCAGCATCGTCGTACCCTGCCACCGCGTCCTTGGTGCGAACGGGGCGCTCACCGGTTATGCCGGTGGTCTGGAGCGCAAGACGGCGCTCTTAGAGTTGGAAGCGGCAGAAACATCGGAAGCAGCTACGACAATCACACCATGACCCAAACCATAACTAAAAGTGCCGGCAAGCCCTGGCTCGTCGACTTCATCCTGCTGGCCGCCATCTGGGGCGCCTCGTTTATGTTCATGCGGGTGGCAGCGCGTGAGATGGGAGCGCTACCGGCTGCCGGGCTGCGCGTCTGCGTTGCCGCATTGTTCCTGCTACCCATCCTGCTGCTCAAGGGTCTGGGCGGCACCCTGCGCCGCCACTGGAAGCTGACCTTTGCCGTGGGCGTGATCAACTCCGCCATACCCTTTGTCTGCTTCACCTATGCGCTGCTGTCGATCACCACCGGCCTATCGGCCATATTGAACGCCACCGTGCCGCTGTTCGGCGCCCTGATTGCCTGGGCCTGGCTCAAGGACCGGCCCAATGGCTCGCGCATCGTCGGCCTGGCCGTCGGTTTTGTCGGCGTCGCCATGCTGGCCTGGGACAAGGCCAGTTTCACGCCCGATGCCAGCGGCGCCTCCAGCGGTTGGGCGGTGCTGGCCTGTCTGTTGGCTTGCCTGTGCTACGGCACGGCCGCCAGTGTCGCCAAGCGCTATATGGGCGGCCTGCCCTCGCTGGTGTCGGCCACCGGCAGCCAGATGGGTGCCGCCTTGGTTCTGCTTCCCTTAACGCTCTGGTACTGGCCGTCCCAGATGCCCAGCCTGCAGGCCCTGGGCGCGGTGTTGGTGCTGGGTGTGGTCTGCACCGGCCTTGCCTACATCCTGTACTTCCGCCTGATCGAGCGCGCAGGCCCGGCACGCGCCCTGTCCGTGACCTTTGGGATTCCGGCCTTTGCCGTGTTGTATGGCTCGCTGCTGCTGGGTGAGGCGGTCACACCCTGGATGGTGGTCTGCGCCCTGGTCATCATTGCCGGCACCAGCCTGTCCACCGGACTGCTGACGCTGGGCCGACGCTCGGCCTAGTCCTTGCGTACGGACCTCAGCTAGCCGAAGCCGCCCGCGCCACCGCGTGCTTCGCCGCCAGATAGCCAAACACCAAACCCGGCCCAATGGTGATGCCCGGCGCCGTGTAGACGCCGCCCATGATGGAGTTCATGTCGTTGCCCACGGCGTACAGACCCTCCATCGGAGCGCCGTCTGCACCCAGCACGCGGGCAAAGGCGTCCGTCGCCAGGCCGGTAGATGAGCCGATGTCACCCGGATACAACTGCACGGCGTAGTACGGCGCGGTTTGCAGCGCTCCCAGGTTGGGATTCTTATAGCCCGCAGTCGCATCGCCGATGTTCTGTTGGTAGGCCGTCATGCCGCGACCAAAGTCCGGGTCCACGCCGGTCTGGGCGTAGGCGTTGATTTGCTGCACGCTGGTCTGGAGGCCGCTCGCATCCACGCCCAGTTTCTTGGCCAGTTCAATCAGCGTAGCGCCTTCGGTCAGATAGCCATCTGCCAGAAACGGCGCCAAGCCCTTGCCACCGGGTCGCACCATACCGATGCCGTATTTTTTCAGCGTCACGGCGTCACAGACCAGAAAGGCTGGGACGGAAGCCGTCGCCTGCATGGCCAAACCAAACAAATGGTAGGAGGTGCTTTCGTTGACAAAGCGCTGGCCCGCCTGATTGACGGTGACAAAGCCGGGCTTGGCGCGGTCCATGACAAAGTGCGGAAAGACGGCGGTCGTGCCATCGGCGCGTTTGCGCAGCGACACTGGCGCCCAAAAGGCGTGGCTCTTGCCGCCTTCGGCAAAGTGTGCGCCGCGTATGCGGGCCAGGTCCAGCGCCAGGCCGGTGTGTCCGGGTGCGCCAGGGCACCAGGCCACGTTGCCGCCAGGAAGTTTCTCTGCGCGCTGGGCCGCGTTGCGGTTAAAGCCACCGCTGGCCAGTACCACGCCACCGCGCACAGTCACCGTGCAGCGTTGACCGTTCTGGCTGATCACCACGCGGTTGATGGCGCTGCCTGCGGGTGTGCCGACGTCACCCAGTTGTTCGATGGATGTATTCAACGCCAGCGTCACATTGGATTGTTTAGACAGCGAATACAGCAGGCGGCCAACCAGCGCATTGCCCATCACCCAGCGGGTGCCGCGCGGGTAGCGCAGCCGGTCGCTGCCATGGCGCAGGATGATTTTCAGGGCATGCTGGAACGCGGCCCAGGAGCCGCTCATGCCCAGCAGGTGGTTGATGTCGGTACGGTCCACCATCATGCCGCCCAGCACGGTGAATTCCGGAATCGGCGGGCGCACCAGCGCAAACAGGTCGCCCAGCAGGCGCGCGTCAAACGGCAAGGGCTCCAGCGCCCGTCCGTTGAGCGTGGAGCCCGCCAGGTCGGAAATGTAGTCGGGGTGCTTGAGGTAGGGCCGGTACTTGACCTCGGTCTGCTCTTCGATGCGCTTGATCGCTGCAGCGCCGTTGTCCAGAAAGGCCTGACGCAGGGCCGGAGCCGCGTGCTCGCCGATGGCGGCATCCAGATAGGTACGGGCATCTTGCAAACTGTCGGTCGGATTCACCTTGGCCGTATGGTGCGTGCCCGGCACCCAGGTCGTGCCGGCCGACCAGGCGGTGGTGCCACCCACAAACGGCGTGTGTTCCACCAGCAGTACGCGGGCGCCATCCAGCGCGGCGAACAGGGCGGCCGACATGCCGGCGCCACCGGCGCCGATCACCACCACGTCATAGGCGGCAGTTGGCGGCAGGGTTTTGAGGAGTTCCATTACTCGCCAACCAAGAAAGCAATCATCAGATCGCTGACACGGCCAAACATGTCGGCACCGGTCATGCTCAGGCAGCCCTTGGCGCGGGCCGCCGCGATCAGCAATGTGACGGCGGGCTGGGTGATCACGCAGCCCACAAACATGGCCCCCGTGAGCTTGGAGGCCTGCAAGGGAAAGGCGTCGGTCTCCTTCATGCCCACGGGCGTGGCGTTGAGAACGATGTCAAAGCCGCTCGGGTCGGAACTGCCGCTAGACACCGGACATTGATTCAGCGATGCCAGGCGCTGCACCAGGGTTTCGCGGCGGGTTGCATCTTCATCGTAAATGGCCAATTCGCTGACACCGGCCATCACCAGCGCGTGGGCGATGGCCGAGCCGGCGCCACCGGCACCGACCAGCAAGGCCTTTTTGCCTGCGGGCACGCAGCCCTTGTCCTTCATGGCGCTGACAAAGCCCAGACCGTCGAACATGTCGCCATGCCAGGTTCCATCGGGATTGCGGCGCATGGTGTTGACGGTACGCAAAAAGGATGCGCGTTCCGAGGTGGTAGCGCACAAATCATGGCAGGCAAATTTGTGCGGCACGGTGGCGATGATGCCGTCCACGTTTTTGGCCAAGGACACTCCGGCCAGCCAGGCGGAGAGGTCGGCGGGCGCCACATGGGCCGGCATCACAAAGGCGTTGAGCCCGCGTTCGTGGAAGGCCTGGGTCACACCGGATGGGGACTTCACCTGGGCAATCGGGTCACCGACAATGAAGTGGACACGGCTGGCACCGCTGAGCAGGTCTGACATGGCAAGTCTTTCGGGCTAAGGTTGAAAAGTGGACGAATGGTACACAAAAGTGGAATGACATTCAACTTTTCGCGCTAATTCTGTTTTTTGCACTACACTCTGCGCAGCACCTTGACACGCCCACCATGTCCAAAACCCAAATCGCCATTCTTGGCGCCGGCACCATAGGCCGCACCCATATCGACCGCATCGTGCGCAGCGAGAACCTGCAGCTGGCCGGTATTGCCGACCCCACGGACGCAGGCAAGGCGCTGGCGCTCAGCATGAACCTGCCCTGGTTTGCCGACCACCTTGCCCTGCTGGATAGCGTCAAACCCCAGGGCGTTGTGATCGCCACGCCCAATTTTCTGCACATTGCGCAGGCGCTGGACTGTCTGGAGCGCGGCGTGCCCGCCCTGGTGGAAAAGCCGGTGGCCGACAGCGTGGCCGAGGCCCAGATACTGGTGGACGCCCAGGCACGCTCTGGCGTGCCGGTGCTGGTGGGCCATCACCGTCGCTACAACCCCATCAACCGCCGCGCCCGCGACATCGTGCAAAGTGGCAATCTCGGGCAGCTTGTTGCGGCCCATGTGATGGCCTTGTTCCTCAAGCCCGAGCCTTACTTTGATGCGGCCTGGCGGCGCCAAAAGGGTGGCGGCCCCATCCTCATCAACCTGATCCACGAGATCGACATGCTGCGTTTTTTGTGTGGCGAAATCAGTTCGGTGCAGGCCATGGGCAGCAACGCCGTGCGCGGCTTTGCAGTGGAAGACACCGCCGCCGCCGTGCTGCGCTTTGCCAACGGCGCGGTCGGCACGCTGCTGCTGTCGGACACCGCCACCTCGGCCTGGCACTGGGACCTGAGCTCAGGCGAGCAGGACCCGTATCCGCGCCAGGCCACGCGGTCGCATTTTTTGAGCGGCACGCACGGCTCGCTGTCCCTGCCCGACCTGGAATACTGGAGCTACCGTGGCGAGCGCAGCTGGCATGCCGAGATCAGCAAGGAGCAGACCCTGGTGCACAGGGCCGACCCCTATAGCGCCCAGCTCCAGCACTTTGCCGCCGTGATTGCCGGCCTTGAAGCCCCGCTCTGCAGCGCCCTGGACGGTCTGCGCACCCTGCGGGCCACGCTGGCGGTGAGCGAGGCGGCTGCCAGTGGGCAGGCCGTCACTCTGGACCATGAGGAGGCAAAGTTATGAGCGGCGTATTGGAAAGAACCCTGGGCATTCTGGAACTGCTGTCCAAGCACGGCGAAGGCCTGGAGCTGGCTGCGATTGCCGACCAGCTCAACATTCCGCGCAGCGGCACGCACCGCCTGCTCACCGACCTGGTGAAGTGCGGCTATGTGCGCCAGACGCGCGACCACGGCGACTACATGCTGACCACCAAGCTCGTCAGCATGGGCCTCTCGTACCTAAGCAACAGCGGCATCGTCGACATTGCCCAGCCGCTGCTCAATCATCTGGCCGAAATCTCCGGCGAACTCACGCGCCTGTCCGTGGTCGATGGCGAGCGCCTGACCTGGGTGGCACGCGCCCAGGGCGCGCGCCAGGGCCTGCGCTACGACCCCGACATGGGCAGCGACGCCCGCCTGTCCTGCTCGTCCTCCGGCTGGGCCTGGCTCTCAACGATGAACGATGACGACGCCACGGCCTGCCTGGCGCGCCAGGGCCTGGGTCAGCCGGAAGCCTTTGGCCCCAACGCGCCCACCAGCCTGCAGGCGGTGCT
Source organism: uncultured beta proteobacterium (assembly GCA_903845935.1). Classification (GTDB taxonomy): domain Bacteria; phylum Pseudomonadota; class Gammaproteobacteria; order Burkholderiales; family Burkholderiaceae_C; genus Allorhodoferax. The sequence continues at coordinate 33,175 of CAIMZI010000058.1, forward strand.
GGACCAGGTGCGCGTCACCCGCGGGCGCGGCTACAGCGTGACGGTGGACACCTATTCGCTGGGCCTGAGCGCGCTCTCCGCCCCGGTAGGCTTGGCTGGTCAGGCCGCCATGGGCGTGCTGACCATCGCCGGCCCCACCGTGCGCTTTACCGAAGCGCGCATGCACGCGCTGGCGCCCGAGCTCCTGAACGTGGCCGGCCAGCTGGCAGCGGCCAGCAGCGCCTCCCCCTTCTTTGCCAAGACCGGCACGCAAGCGGTGGGCAAGCCGAATGCCGGACGCACACCGATTTATGCACCCTGAAATGTCCTGCGACCTGCTGGTGATCGGCTCCGGTGCCGGTGGTCTGTCTGCAGCGGTGACCGCTGCGCATCTGGGCCTGAAGGTGATAGTCGCCGAGAAGGAAGCGCAATACGGCGGCACCACCGCCTGGTCGGGTGGCTGGATGTGGCTACCGCGCAACCCCATGGCCACCGAAGCCGGTATTGTGGAAGACCTTGCCACGCCGCTTGCCTACCTGCGTCATGAGTTGGGTGCGCAGTTTGACGAGGCACGGGCCCTGGCTTTTTTGAACGCCGCACCGAAGATGGTAGATTTCTTCCGGCAGAACACCGCCCTGCAGTTCATAGACGGCAATGGCATTCCCGACTTCCATGGCAACACGCCGGACTCCGCTTTAGGCGGGCGCTCGATCTGCGCGGCACCCTTTGATGGCCGCCGCTTGGGCGCGCAGATCGCCGCACTCAAACCGCCACTGACCGAGACCACGCTATGGGGCATGGGCATTGCCTCCGGTGCCGAGCTGCGGCACTTTCTGAATGCCACGCGCAAGCTGGCGTCCTTCTGGCATGTGAGCAAGTTGGTGCTGGCCTATGCACGCGACTGCCTGATGCATGGGCGCGGCATGCGCCTGGTCAATGGCAATGCGCTGGTGGCAGCGCTGGCCGCTTCGGCGTTCGAGAAGGGCGTGGAGATTCGCACCCACAGCCCGGCCAAGAAACTCATCATGAAACACGGCCGCGTGGCGGGTGCCATGCTGGGTAGTGCTGCTGGCGACGTGATCGTGCACGCCCGCTGCGGTGTGCTGCTGGCCTGTGGCGGCTTCCCCCACGACACCGAGCGCAAAAAGGCCTTGCTGCCGCACGCGCCCAGCGGCCAGGAGCATTGGTCGGCTGCCTCGCGCGGCAACACCGGCGACGGCCTGCGCCTGGGCGAAGCCGCTGGTGGTGTGGTGGCCACCGATCTGGTGCAGGCGGCTGCGCTGGCTCCCGTGTCGCTGGTGCCGCAAAAGGATGGCAGCTTCACGCATTTCCCGCACCTGATCGAGCGCGCCAAGCCCGGCCTGATCGCAGTCACGGCACAAGGCGAACGCTTTTGCAACGAGGCCGACTCCTACCACGACTTCATGCAGAGCCTGCTGCGCGCTACCGTGCCCGGCCAGAGCGTGCAAGCCTGGCTGGTCTGCGACCATACCTTTATCCGCCGCTACGGCCTGGGAGCCGTCAAGCCCCGGCCCATGCCGCTATCACCCATGCTGAGCGCTGGCTATCTGAAGTGCGGCAACAGCCTGGCGGAGTTGGCCCGGGCGTGCGGCATCGGCGCGCAGGGTCTGGAGAAAACCGTGCAGCGCTTCAACTCCATGGCAAAAGCCGGTGTGGACGAAGACTTTGCCAAGGGACAGACGCCCTACAACCGCATACAGGGCGACGCGGCGCTGGCGCAGGCCACCGGTATGGCCAATCCCTGCATGGCGCCCATTCAGCAAGGCCCTTTTTACGCCGTGCGTGTGGTGGCCGGCAGCCTGGGCACCTTTGCCGGCCTGCGCGCCAATGCCAGTGCCCAGGTGCTGGACGCGCAAGGCCAAGCCATTGCTGGCCTGTATGCCGGTGGCAACGACATGAACAGCCTGATGGGCGGCAACTACCCCAGCGGCGGCATCACCCTCGGGCCGGCCATGAGCTTCGGCTATATCGCCGCCCACCACGCCGCTGGAGTAAGGCTCCCCCCCAAGGTGGCCTGAACTCCCCCTCGCAATCTGCGCATCCTGTTTTTCACCACTTCCCAAGGAACCCCATGTACTACGAACTCGCCACCATGACCCTGCCGTTTGGCACAGCCGGCAGCGCCGCCACCAATGTGCAGGCCTATGCCACCGACACGCAAGCCCAGGGTGAGTTGCTGGGCTGCTGGTTTACCGACATTGGCGTCTTGAACCAGATGATTGTGTTGCGCGGCTTTGCCGATCTGGCCACCCTGCAAGCCGAACGCGAGCGCACGCAAAAAAGTGCGAGCCCCTTTGGCTGCGGCGAAATTTTCCAAACCCTGGAGCAGCACAGCTACAAGGGTTTTCCCTGGATGAAGCCGGTGCGCCCCAGTTCCGAGACCGGTATCACCGGCCCGGTCTATGAAATCCGCACCTACGGCATCAAGACCGGCGGCGTGCAGGCCACCATCGATTTGTGGGAGCAATACGTGCCCGCGCGTGCGGCGCTTTCGCCCTGCACCGTGGCCATGGTGGCGCTGGACGGCCCGCTGCGGTTTACCAATATCTGGTCCTACCCGACGCTGGACGCACGCTCAAAAGCCCGCGCCGATGCGGTGGCCCAAGGCATCTGGCCACCCAAGGGCGGACCGGCGCATCTCACGACCCACATGGTGTCGACGATTGCCATGCCCACCGCCGTCTCTCCTTTGAAGTAATCGCCAGCCATGTCGCGCAGCTACTCACTCGCCTACCTGACGTCCCACCGCTGCACGCCGCCCGAGGCGGTGCGCGTCGCGGCGGCCAACGGCTATGCCTTTGTCGGTCTGCGCCTGTGGCCCAATGCGCCGGGGGCGCCGCAGCAGCAATTACTGGGCAGACTCGAGGTGCTGCGCGAAACCCTGGCAGCACAACGCGACACCGGTGTCGGCGTGTTTGATCTGGAAATCATCCGCATCGGTGAGCAGTTTGACCCGCATACCTGGGATGCACTGTATGACGCCGGTGCCGCGCTCAAGGCAAAGGCGATTCTGGTTGCCGGTGATGACACCGATGAGGCGCGCCTGGCCGCCAACTACGCACGCCTGTGCGAGGTGATGCAACCCTATGGAATGACGGCCGATCTTGAATTCATGCCCTGGACGGCGGTGCCCGATGCGAAGTCGGCGCTACGCATCATCACCATGGCCGGCAAGCCAGCCAACGCCGGCATTCTGGTGGACGCGCTGCACTTCGGGCGCTCGCACACCACGCTGGAGGACATACGTGCCATCCCGCGCGAGCTGCTGCATTACGCGCAGATTTGCGATGCCGAGGCCGGCCTGCACTTCACGACCGAGCAGATGATCCACAGCGCGCGCTGCGAACGCCTGCTACCGGGCGACGGCACGATAGCTGTGCAAGCACTGTTTGACGCCCTGCCCGCCGACCTGACTATCAGCGTGGAGGTGGTGAACTTTGCACGCGAGGCGAATGCCAAGCCCAGCGAATGGGCCGCCCTCTGCCTGGCCGCCAGCCGCTCCTATGTCGAGCCAAGACAGGCAGGCGCGCCGGGCTGAGGACTATTTTTTTAACTGCGCGTCCAAGGCCAAGCGCACAGAGGATTCGGGCGCCACATGCACCCGGTTGCGCCCACCCCATTTGGCGTAATACAGCGCCCCATCGGCCGCGCGCAGCAACTGTTCGGCGCTGGCGTAGTTTGAGGCCGCCATCACCGCCAGGCCAGCGCTGATGGTCACCACTTTCCTGTCAGACTGCAAATGCGGCATGGCCGCGTCCTCGATCTTCTGGCGCAGCTCCTCGACCATGCGCAGCGCCTCCACACCATCGGTATCCGGCAACACCAGTGAAAACTCTTCGCCACCATAGCGTGCGGCCAGGTCGCCAGGGCGCTTGGCACTGGCCTGCAGCGCCTGGGCCACGACCTTGAGGCATTCGTCGCCGGCCTGGTGTCCGTAGCAGTCGTTGTACTTCTTGAAATGGTCGATATCCAGCATGATCAAGGCCAGCGGCTTGGCTTCGCGCTTGCAGCGCGCCAGCTCCCGCTCCAGAGTGCTGTCCAGAAAACGCCGGTTAAACAGCGTGGTTAAGCCGTCCTGATTGGCCTGCTCCAGCAGCCCTTTTCGCAAGGCCTCAATTTCTTCCAGACTGGTGTGCAGCGTTGCGTTGGCATCCAGCAATTCACGCTCCCTGGCGCGCAGTTGCTCGCGGATCAGGCGCAGCTGCACATTGCGGGCAAAGGTGATATTGCCCACGGCCAGCACATAGGCAACCAGCCCCAGCATGCACAACAAGGAAGCGGGCCAGTCGGTATGGGGTTCAAAATGAAAACCGCCCACGCCAACCCCGAGCAAGGCGCCCGCAGCCAGCGCCAGCAGGGTGGAGCCGGTGCTGCGCCAACTCTTGTTGGCGGCCGAGTTGCTCAGCACGCCCAAGGCCACCGAAAAAGTCAGCCAGTCCGAAAATTTCACCGTGGCAATGTATGCGCCCAGCAGCAGCGAATCCAGCAGCAACGCGCGCACCACCGCCGCTGGGGACGCTGCGGACCGGCGCACCCACCAGAATTCAAGCTGGGGATAGACCAACAACAGACCGACCAGATAGGCCCAGGCGCCAGGGCCATAGGCCTTGCCCGCGATGTGCAGGCAAGTGGCGATAAAGACGGTCGCAAACGACGCCACGCGCATGACATAGTGCGTGCGTATCAGCCAACGGGCGCCCTTCGACAAATCAGCCATGGCCAAAAAGATTCATGATGCACCGACTCCCTTCGCTGTATGTATTTGCGTTAGAGCGACATGGTACACAACATGAACCCTGCGAAAATCCAGATCGATTGCGCCATCTCCGAGCGCAGCCTTTTACTTGGTGTAGTAGCCCACGCCCAGCAACACATCGCCCACCCGCTGAACCAGCGTGTGCTTGGTTTCCACCGCATTGGTGGCCGGGTTGCGCCACACATATTCAACCTTGCCCGAACCTTGGGTCTTGGCAACCTGGATCATGTCTTCAAACAGAGAATTTCCGGCCGCATCCTTCAGCCCCCGCACGTCCATGCCATTGAGTTGGGGAGAGGCACCCGAGGCACGGTATTTTCCGTCCTCAAGACCGATCACAAACACATACAGGTCGTCGTAGATGAAGCCGCTCTGGGCATTGTTGAAGGCGGCAAAGGCGGTATCCGGCCCGGCATTTTTCACATAGGCCACGGCGCGGTCCAGCAGCGAAAGGGCATCGGCCTGGGTGGCACGTGGCGTGTAGTAGCCAATGCTGACGATGTAGTTGTCCACCTTGCTGTAGAGGCTGGCCTTGAGCTCGACGCTGTTGTGTTCGTTGAGCAGGCGGTACTCGATGGCGCCCACCGGCGTTTTCTCTGCCAACGCCAGCAGGTCGCGGATCAGGGGCTTGCCCGCCGCATCGCGCATGTCCAGGGCGTTCTGCCCGGTGGCGGCCAGCTGCGTGCCACCATTGGCCAGCATGGTGCCATCGGTGCCCACCACAAATACGTAATAGGGCGGATAAATGAAGCTGCCCTTGGGATCATTGAAAGCGGTGAACGCCTTTTGCGCTCCGTTGTGCTTGAGGAAGGCCACGGCGGCATCCCGCAGCTCGACGGCGCGACTGGCCTTGGCACGCTCAATCGAGCCCACGTGCTGTGGATTGGTGGCATCGAGTGCAAATACCTGGGGTGCTGCCACAAGGCCCGCAGCAAGAATCAGGCTGGCTATACCGGAACGCAAAAAACGCATAAGAAGTCCTCTTTATGAATGAATGGCCCAAGACTAGGGGCTGCGCTGCCTGCTGCATATGATGCAAGTCAAATTGAATGCCCTTGTTCTCAAATTGCGAATCGTTGGTCTCAGAAAGTGCTGAGCCCATGAAACACTTACCCTACTCACTTTTCAGAGTTTCATTGAGACATGACTTCACAGCAATGCAGCGTCGGTGCGCAGCCCCTCACCAGCTGGAGCGGAGCCGTGGCGCCCGAATGGGTGGACTACAACGGCCACCTGAACGACGCCTTTTACATGGTGATCTTCAGCTACGCCACCGATGGCCTGATGGCGCAGGTCGGCCTGGATCCGGCGGGCCGCGCAGCCACCGGCCACACCATGTTCACGCTGGAGGTGCACCTGAACTATGTGCAGGAGGTGCACGAGGGCGTGGCCGTGGAGGTGCGCACCCAGATCCTGGGCGTGGATACCAAGCGCGTGCACCTGTTTCACACCCTGCACCGGCAGATGGACGGCAGGCTGCTGGCCACCAACGAACAGATGCTGTCCAACATCGACGTGTCCAACCCAAGCACCGGCCCACGCACTGCGCCGTTTTTACCTGCTGTTGCTGGATTGTTGCTGCCACTGGCGCAGGCCCACGCCGACCTGCCCCGCCCCGCCAACGCCGGGCGCAGCATTGCCCTGCCCAAGCTTGTGTAAGAGTTGCTTGCTACAGGCGACTAAGGTATACCCGCAACGAAACCTTCCGCAATGCCCCAGCACCAAACACCACACTTTCAAAGCATCCTGAAACGTGGGCTTGCCTTGACCCTTTGCACCCTGCGGGTCGCAGCGCTGGCGGCGGGAGCGGCATGCGAAGCCAGTTCCGGCGCGGCACTGACACCGGTGATTGAGCTCTACACCTCGGAGGGTTGCAGTTCCTGCCCACCGGCCGATCAATGGCTCTCGGGCCTCAAGGGCAAACCGGTGGTGGCTCAGGCATTTCATGTCGCGTATTGGGACTACATAGGCTGGAAGGATCGCTTTGCCCAGCCGGTGTTTTCGAGTCGACAGAAAGACCTGGCGGTACAGAACCACTTGAGCGGTATCTACACGCCGCAACTGCTGCGCAATGGACGCGATTGGCATGACTACAAGCAGGTGACCGAGCCCCAGCTACCGGCCAGGGCCCGCATCACGGTGCAACGCGTGGGCGACACCGACGCCTTTGAAGCCAGGGTCGAACCGATGGATAGCCACGCGCAGTGGACCGCCTACTGGACCGTCACCGAAGACGCCCACAGCTCACGCGTCAAGGCCGGTGAAAACGCCGGTGAATTTTTAAAGCACGACTTTGTGGTGCGGCAGTACACGCCGGTGGGCCCCTACCAGGGTGCGCAGTCGCTGCAGTTTTATGCCCTGGCAGCCCAGCCGGAGCATACGCGCCGCATCAATCTGGTGGTTCAGGACCGGCAAAGCAACGATCCATGGCAGGCCTTGAGCCTGAGCTGCCTGTGAAGGCATGGCGCTACGGGCGGCTGCTGGCGTTGCTGCTCTTGGTGCTGGCACTGGTGCTGCTGGAGCGCGCCACCGGGCTGCGCGAGCACCTCAATCTGCAGTATCTGCAGCAGCAATTGCATGGGCACCCGGTCAGTGGCCTGGCCCTTTTTGTGGTGTTGTTCGCCGTGGCCAATATGCTGCACCTGCCGGGCTGGATCTTTCTGGCCGCTGCCGTCTACGCCTTTGGCCGACTGGATGGCGGCCTGCTGACCTACGTGGCGGCCAGCATTTCCTGCGTCACCACCTTCGTCACAATTCGCCTCATAGGCGGCGATGTCTCTGCGTCCCTGAACCGCCCCCTGGTCCTGCGCCTGCTGGCACAGTTGCATGCCCACCCGGTACGCAATGTGGTGATACTGCGCACCCTGTTCCAGACCCTGCCTACACTCAACTACGCACTGGCCCTCTCCGGCCTGCGCCTGCGAGACTATGTGGCGGGAACGCTGCTGGGCCTGCCGCTGCCGATTGCGGTGTACTGCGTGTTCTTTGAGCTCCTGATCACCGCGGCGCACAAGCTGTAGGGCAGGGGCGCAGTACCAGGCATTGCCCAAGTCATGCGCTAGGTGGGCGCATACAGAGCTCGCACTGCGGTTACCATGGACCAAACCCTGAGAGTGCCAATAAGCCACCTGGAGAGCCCCTTGCCAAGCCCCGCCGAACTGTTTCGCCACCTGAGCGCCGAAAAGTCCGCCTTTTACCGCTGCATCATGAATGTATTTGCCGCGGCCAAGCGCCAGTACCGCCTGCAACTGCGCCCGGACGAGGTGCTGGCCGAGGCCAGCTGGCCGCAAGAGTCGCCGCGCATAGAAGAGGTGAACGCGGCCCTGGCCCAGCTGGCCGAGTGGGGCAATCTGGAGTCGCAGCCCGACACGGCGCGCGTCTCGTCGCTCAGCGACTTTTACCGCGCACGTTTTTTATACCGCCTGTCGCACGAAGGCGAGGCGGTCGAGGCGGCCTTGCTGGTGTTCTTCCAGACCCTGCAGCGGCGCGCCGAGTTGCAGACCGTGGCACTGGAGGACATCGCCAGCCGCCTGCAGGCCTTGCGCCAGTTGCTGGACGCGGACGGCGCAGAGGCAGACGACGCATGGGATGTGGCCAAGGCCCACCAGATCCTGCGCGACCTGGTGGCCGTGTTTACCGACCTGGCAGAAAACGCGCAGGCCTTTATGGCCGGTGTGGCGCGCAGCCTGGAGCTACAGCAAGCGCAGGCCCACACCGTCATTGCCTACAAGCGTCGCTTGATCGATTACCTGGACCGCTTTTTGGGCGACCTGGTGCGCCGCTCCGACTCCATCGCCCAGCTCATCACGCAGCTGGCGCCGCGCATGGACGAGGTGTTCCTGCAGATCGCCGAGCGCGAGGCGCGCGACGCCGCACCCGGCGATGAACAGGACCAGAGCGACGAGCGCCTGCGCCGCTGGCAGGCCTGGCGCGAACGCTGGCGCGGCCTGCGTGGCTGGTTCCTGCCGACCGGTGCCGAGCCGCCCCAGGCCGAACTGCTGCGCGCCAGGGCCCGCGCCGCCATTCCGCAACTGTTGGGCGCGATTGCCACCTTGAATGAGCGCCGCAGCGGGCGCAGTGATCGCTCGGCCGACCTGCGCACGCTAGCCAGCTGGTTTGCCGCCTGCGACAGCGAAAGCCAGGCCCACCGTCTGGCACGCGCCGCCTTTGCGCTGCAACCAAGCAGGCATTTTTCGCTCAACGTACAGGACGAGGATGACATCCCGGCCAGCACGCCCTGGGCCGATGCGCCTGCACTGCAAATCAACCCGCGTCTGCGCGAATATGGCGAGGCCGCACCGCGCGGCGCGCTGGCAAGGGTGCGCGATCGCAGCGCCGAGCGCGCCGTCATGGCCCAGGCGCTGGGCGAGGAATCGCGCCAGGTGGAGGCGGCAAGGCAACGCCTGGCCACCGGCAAGCCACTGCGTCTATCGGAACTGGGCGAGCTCGACAGCCATGGCTTTGGCCTGTTCCTGAGCCTGCTCGGTGAGGCCCTGGCCGAGCAGGCCAACCCGGACCAGGCGGTGGAGCGCCAGACCGGCGACGGCCTTTTGAGCATCCGCATGGAGCCGCTGGACGCCAGCAGCAGGGCGCATATCCACACCCCGAGCGGAACCTTTTCCGGGCGCGACCATTGGTTGACCATTGCACTGACGCAGGAGGCAGGTCAATGAGCACGGCGAAGAGCCGCCCCGAGCACGCTCGCACCGCACCGCACAGCGCGGAGGTATGTCAATGAGCACGGCGAAGGGCCGCCCCGAGCACGCTCGCACCGCAGCGCACAGCGCGGAGGTATGTCAATGAGCACGCGCGCCCTCCCCCGCCCCAGTGCACGCCAGGACAGCCAGCGCCTGGGCGAGCTGCAAAAGGCGCAGGCACAGGACGAATTTCGCCGGGCCCTGCGGGCCTTGCTGATGCGTCCGCTGATGAGCGCTGCGCACGAAGACTTCCCGGCAGTGCGGCACCAGGCCGAGCGCCTGCGCGACTGGTTTGCACGCGAGGCCGCTTGGCCCCTGCATGTGGAGCGCGATGGCGCGCGCCTGTTCAAACGCCCGGCCGACCTCGGCGATGACACCCGTGGCCTGGCCGGCTATGACAGGCGCCGCTATGTACTGCTGAGCCTGGCCTGCGCCGTGCTCGAACGCGCCGATGCGCAAATCACCTTGCAGCTGCTGGGCGAACGTCTGATGCAGCTGGCCGCCGACCCGATGCTGGAAACGCGCGGCTTTGCCTTTACGCTGCGCAGCGCCACCGAGCGGCGCGAGCTGGTCTGTGTCTGCCGCACGCTGCTCGAATACGGCGTGTTGCAGCGCGTCGCCGGCGATGAGGAACACTTTATTCAAAACAACGGCGGCGCCCAGTCGGATGCGCTCTACGACGTGCAGCGGCGCCTGCTGGCCGGCATGCTGGCCGCCGTGCGCGGCCCCTCCACCTGGCCGGCCGAACAGGCGCCGGTCACATTTGAAGAGCGGCTGCAATCCCTGGTGGCCGAACCGGAAGCCGATGGTGAGCAGGGCCGCCGCGACACCATTCGCTACCGACTCACGCGCCGCTTGCTGGACGACCCGGTGGTCTATGGCGACACACTCGACGCCGAGACCCAGGCCTATTTTTTCAACCAGCGCGGCCCCTTGGCCAGCCGCATCTGCGAGGCCACGGGCCTGAGTGCCGAACAACGCGCCGAGGGCCTGGCCCTGACCGACGAGAGCGGCCAGTTGACCGATGTTTCCATGCCCGCCGAGGGCACCGAAGCCCACGTCACGCTGCTGGTGGCAGGCTATCTGGCCGAAGCGCTGCGCGACGCTCAGCCTGTATTGACCGACGCGGCGGTAGCTGCCTTCTTGCGCGGCGCGGTGGACCAGTACGGCCGCTACTGGCGCAAGTCGGCACGCGAACCGGGCGCCGAACTGGAGCTGACCGAGATCGCGCTGGACAGGCTGCACCGCTTACAACTCATTGACCGCGACGCTGGCGAGGTGCGCCCGCTGCCGGCCGTCAGCCGTTTTGCCATTGGGCGGACCGAGCTACACACGACGACACCCAAAAATACAACTAAAAATTCGCTGTTTGACCTATGACCGACTCCCTTTTTGACTCCCCCGCCGACTCCTCCGTGGCAGCCAAAGTCGACCGCCGCCCTGCTCTGCCCGAGCCCCAGCGCGAACGCTGGCAACCGCTGCGCCTGGGCCTGGTGGAGCTGTTCCATTACGACAGCGAGGAATTCTGGTTTCGCGACGGCCATCTGCTGCTGCGCGGCAACAATGGCACGGGCAAGTCCAAGGTGCTATCGCTGACCCTGCCGTTTTTGTTCGATGCCCAGCTGCGGCCCTCGCGCATAGAACCCGACGCCGACAACGGCAAGCGCATGTCCTGGAACCTACTGATGGGCAGCTACCCCCGGCGCATCGGCTACACCTGGATAGAGTTTGGCCGCGTTGATGCCGACGGCCGCAAGCATTACCTGACCCTGGGCGCGGGCATGTCGGCCGTAGCCGGCAAGACGGCGGTGGACAGCTGGTTCTTTCTGATGGAGGGCGGTGCCGGCCACGATCCGCGCATAGGCCAGGAGCTGTGGCTGACCAACGACAACCGGGTGGTGCTGACGCGCGAACGCCTGCGCGAGGCAATCGAAGGCCAGGGGCGCGGCCAGGTGTTTGACACGGCACAAAGCTACCGCCGCGCCGTGGATGAACGCCTGTTCCATCTGGGCACTAAGCGCTACGACGCGCTGATGGACACCCTGATCCAGCTGCGTCAACCGCAGCTGTCCAAAAAGCCCGACGAGAACGGCCTGTCGCATGCACTGACCGAGGCCCTGCCGCCCATGCCGTCCGAGCTGCTGGCCGATGTGGCCGAGGCGCTCAACCAGCTCGAAGAGGACCGCAAGCAGCTAGAAGAAACGCGCCAACTGGAGCAGGCCGTCAAGCAGTTCGAACAGCGTTACCGCAGTTATGCCGGAACGCTCACGCGGCGCCAGGCCAAGGAACTGCGCCAGGCGCAGACCGCCTTTGACAAGGCCAGCGAGGAGCGCAACCAGACCCAATCGGCCTTGCAACAAGCCGTCTCGACCGAAGCCCAGGCCCAGGCCTCGCTGGAGGCCGCCAAGCGCCAACTGGCAGCGGCGCGCGAGCGCCTGCAAACCCTGCAAAGCGACCCCGCCAACCAGGATGCCAACCGCCTGAGCCAGGCCGAAAAAGATGCCAAGGACCGCCAGACCGAGGCCAGCCACTGTGGTCAGCAGCGCGATACGGCGCGCCAGCAACTGGTGCGCGAAGAGACTCTGAGCCGGCAGTCCGAGCAGCGTCTGGAGGGCGCCCGGCGCGAGCTGGAGGCTGCCCGCAGCCAATGTGCCCTGGAGGCCGAGGCCGCAGGCTGCACGTCCGCCCTGCTGCACAACCCGCTGCAGGCCTTGGCATCGGGGCCGTTGGCGGAACTAGCCAACGCACAGATCAGCTCTGCAGCCGCCGCGCTGCAGCAAGCAGCCAGCGCACGCCGCACAGACATCCGCCACCTCGAGCAGCGCCATGCAGCGCTCCATGCAAGCCAGACCAGACTGCAGCTGGCCCAAGCCGCGCAACGGGAGCGCCAGGCCGAACTCGAAGACGCGGCCGAACAGCGCGCCAGCGCAGACCAAGGCGCAGAGGCTGCGGCGCAGGCACTGATTCAGGCTTGGAGCGGGCATTGCGAAGGTCTGCAGCAGTTGCGCCTGGATGCCGAAAGAGCCCTGGAGCCACTCGCCCAATGGACCCTGGGCTTGCAAGGGCCCAACCCGGCCCACGCCGCCCTGACCGCAGCCTATCAGCAGGCAACGCTGGTCCATGCCGGCGAGCAGTCGGTGCTGGAGCGGCAGAGAAAGACACTGCACGAAGAGCGAACCGCACTGGTCGATGAGCAGCATCGCCTGCTGGCCGGTGTGGATGCCGTGCCACCGGCACCGGCCACCCGCGCCGCCCTGGTGCGCGAGGGCCGCTTGGGTGCGCCGCTATGGCAAGTGGTGGACTTCCAGCCCGACCTTGGCGCCGACCAGCGCGCCGGACTGGAGGCTGCGCTGCAGGCCAGCGGTCTGCTAGACGCCTGGATGGCAACGGACGGCAGCCTGACCGATGCCGCTGGCACGCCGCTCTGGGACGCGCAATGGCAGCGGCGCGCCCCTGTGCAGGGCGACAGTCTGCTGAACTACCTGACGCCTGCGCTGGCGGACCACAACGCACTTTCTCCCGACCTGGTGGCGGCGCTGTTGGCCAGCGTGGCCTGCGGGGCGCTGGACGACAAGTCGGCCGAAACCTGGGTGGCTACCGATGGCCGCTACCGCCTGGGCGGCTTGGCCGGTGCCTGGCTCAAGCCAGAGGCCGTCTACATCGGCTCCACCGCAAGGGCCCAGGCGCGCCAGCGCCGTCTGCAAGAGATCGCTGCGCGTCTGCTGGCCTTGGCGGACGAAGTTGCCGACCTGATGCAGCAGTTCGAAGCCTTGGCCTTGGATCGCAGCCAGGCCGAGCAGGAATGGCATAGCGCTCCCGGCGATGAGCCGCTGCGTGCCGCCCTGCTCGCAGCAGCCAGTGCGGCGCGGGCGCTGATGCTGGCTCGCACCCGGCTGGACCAGTCGGACGCGCCCTGCCGCACGGCAGAAGTGGAAGTGCAGTCCGCGCGCGCAATGCTGGAGCAGGATGCCACCGATTTGCACCTGCCACTGGCGGCAACCGCACTGCCAGGCCTGGCCAGCGCGGTGGACCAATTTCTGCAAACCCAGCAGCAGCTGGTGCAAGCGGCGCGAGAATGGCGCAGTGCCTGGCCACTGCAGCTGCAACAGCAGGAGCGCGAAGGCGAGGCCCGCGCGGCCCTGGAGCAGCGTGAGGAGGCGATGGTCACGGCCAGCGAGCGCGCCGAGACGGCGCAGGCGCGCTACACCGTGCTGCAGGAATCGGTGGGGCTGCAGGTGGAACTGCTGCGCCAGCAATTGAGCACGGCCGCGACGGCGGTGGATGCGGCGGACAACGAAACCCAAGCCCTGCATGGCAGCGTGGCCCAGGCCGGTGAAGCACGGGCCGTCGCGTCCACCCGCTTCGAGGCCGCCGAAGGCCTGCTCGCCGATCGCATCGCCGCCCGCGCCGTGGCCGTGGAGCGCCTGCAGCGCTTTGCCCAAAGCAGCCTGCTGGCATCGGCCTTGCCCGATTTCGCACTGCCCGACAGCCTGAGCTGGACCCTGGACGCGGCGCTGCATCTGGCGCGCCAGGCCGAACAAAGGCTGGCGCACATTGCCGAGGATGCCTCCAGTTGGGAGCGCATTCAGCGCCAGGTCTCACAAGACCTGACCGAACTGCAGCGGGCCTTAAGCGCCCTGGGCCACCAGGCCAGTTCGCAGGCCAATGACTGGGGCTTTACCGTCCATATCATTTACCAGAACCGTCCCGAGCGGCCCGACAGCCTGGCCACGCATCTGGCCGACGACATCGCCCAGCGCAGCGAGTTGCTGACGGCCGGGGAACGCGAGGTGCTGGAGAACCATTTGCAGGCCGAGATTGCGGCCGTCATCCAGCAGCTGATGCGCGCGGCGGACAAGCAGGTGCATGCCATCAACGACGAGTTGCACAAACGCCCCACCTCCACCGGTGTGCGCTACCGCTTGCAGTGGCAGGCGCTCACCCTGGAGGAAGGCGCGCCCGTGGGCCTGGACATTGCCCGTGAACGCCTGCTGCATACCAGCTCAGACCTCTGGTCGGCCGAAGACCGGAGGGTGGTGGGCGCCATGTTGCAACAGCAAATCGTGATGGAGCGTGCCCGCAGCGACGCCGACAACACGACCGCTGGCAGCAGCCTGATCGATCAATTGGCGCGCGCCTTGGATTACCGCCGTTGGCACCGTTTTCGGGTGCAGCGCCAGCAGGATGGCCAGTGGCGCAAGCTGTCCGGCCCAGCCTCCAGCGGCGAGCGCGCACTGGGCCTGACGGTGCCGCTGTTTGCCGCCATCTCCAGCTTTTACGGCCGCGGTGGCAGCCCGCTGGCACCGCGCTTGATGCTGCTGGACGAGGCCTTCGCCGGCATCGACGACACGGCCCGCGCCCACTGCATGGCCTTGATTCGCGAGTTCGACCTGGACTTTGTCATCACCAGCGAACGCGAGTGGGCCTGCTATGCCGAACTGCCCGGCGTGTCCATCTGCCAGTTGCAGCGGCGCGAGGGCGTGGACGCCGTGTTCGTGTCGCGCTGGAGCTGGGACGGACGCGCCAAGCGCCATGAGGAAGACCCGGATCGGCGCTTCCCAACAGCATGAGAACCATGACGAGCAGGCACAGCGAAACCCAAGCGGATGCCAGGTTGATTCGCCTGCTGGGTGGCACTGAGCTTGCGTCCCTGCGCCAGAAGTTGCGGCGCCACTTTGAGCGCCGATCTGGCGATGCGCAGGATGGCGTGATGCATCTTTCCAAGCTCAGTGAGAATGAGCATGACGCCGTCACCCAACTCATGGGCCGCCCGGCTCGCGCGCCCCGCTCTGGCGCATCCAGCCATTCGGTTCGCGTCGATGTGGTCGCGCTGAATCACCTGCTACAAGCGGCGGGCATTGCGACATCGCTGCAAAACGCATTGGAGCAACTCGATGGCCCCATCGTCAATCGACGGCTGGCTAAAGAGGAATTGCAAACGCGCTGGGATCAGGCCTGCCATGTTCTCGTCGCTCACGGCGCGCTAAAGACGTGGTTGCAAACCGATGCAGCGCCAGGCCTGCTCAAGCGCCTGTCACGACAAGACCCTGCTGCCGTAGCCCAGTTGCTCAATCGGGCGGACGCGGTATTGCAAAGGCTGCCGGCGCAAGGCATGACCCGGGCCCAACTGGCCGCCGACACCCTGGGCAATGCCCATGCGCTTGACAGCGGCCAGGCCACGGCCAGTCTGGTGCTGGCGGTTTTACAAACCAAGGATTCCCGTTCAGCTTCGGAAAAGGAATCGGACTCGGATGCGAACGACACCGATGACACCGGCGAAGCCGATGAAGCCGATGAAAGGCCCGTCACCGAGCGCACGCGCGACATCTGGGCGCGTGCCGGTGTGCTGGTCAATGAACTGGCACGCCCTGCCCTGTATCTGAATCTGCCCACCCAGGCCCACAGCGAGTTTCAGCCCCTGGCGGGCGAGCCCGGCTATTTGTCGCTGCGCCAATTGCTGCGCAGCCCCATTGCCTGGGATGTGGCCGAGCAGGCGGTCTATGTCTGCGAGAACCCCAACATCGTGTCGATTGCCGCCGACCGCCTGGGCGCCACTTGCGCGCCGCTGGTCTGCACCGAGGGCATGGCCGCAGCGGCGCAAAGGGTCTTGCTCCAACAACTGGCACAGGCCGGCGCCAGACTGCTGTACCACGGTGACTTTGACTGGGCCGGTCTGCACATTGCCAAGCAGGTGATGACCCTCTGCGGTGCCCAGCCCTGGCGCTTCGGTTGCAGTGATTATCAAGATGCCGTTGCCAACGCGGCGCACACCGAACGCGATCTGGCTGAGTCCACGGTCGATGCGCCCTGGGATGCGCTCTTGGCGCCCACTATGCGCCAGCATGGACTGGCGATTGCCGAGGAGGCTGTGGTTGCTAGTCTGCTGCAAGACCTGGGCTAACCGGGTCGGTAGGGCTCGCCGTTTTGCATGATGCTGTTGGCAAAACGCTCGCTTGCCGCCTCTATGCCCTCGGCCTCCATATGGGCCACCACCGTGGCCCGCATTCCGGGCGGCCCGGTAAATTTACTCCTGCCGCTTAAATGCTGCCCTTCAAGAATGCGCTCCCAGGTCCGGGTGTGGCTATAGGGTGCGGCAAGCATCAGCTCCTCCTCACACCAATTGGGTTCAGCGACGACCAAGGCAGCAGCTTGGGGGCCGGAGCGTAAGGACTTCGGGGCCATGGTTTAAAAACCTCAGCCTCTGACCGGCGCTTGGGCCCGGTACTGGCCCTGCATGGCGAGCATCCAACCCGGATATTCGGGTGGCAGGCGGCTGACATCTTCCAGCGCTTGCAGGTCCTCCGTGCTGAGGGTCAGCGCGCACGCACCCAGGTTGTCGGTCAACTGCTCGGGCGTCTTGGCCCCGATGATGACGCTGCTGACCTGCTTGCGGCTCAGCAGCCAGGCCAAGGCGACCTGGGCCACGCTGGCCTGGTGGCGCTCGGCAATCGGTCGCATGGCATCCACCACCTTGAAAGCACGCGCCTTGTCGACCACCGGAAAATCGAAACTGGCGCGCCGGGCACCTTCGGGCCCCTTGCCATCGGCTGAGAACTTGCCGCTGAGCAGTCCACCGGCCAAGGGGCTCCAGACCATCAGGCCCAGTTGCTGGTCTTCAATCAGCGGCAGCACTTCGCGCTCCAGATCGCGTCCGGCCACCGTGTAATAGGCCTGCACGCTCTCAAAGCGCGCAAAGTTCTTTTTCTCGGAAATACCCAGACCCTTCATGATCTGCCAGGCCGCCATATTGCACAGGCCGATGTGGCGCACCTTGCCCGAGCGCACCATGTCGTTAAGAGTGGACAAGACCTCGTCTAGCGGCGTGAGCGGGTCGTAGCCATGCAACTGGTAGAGGTCGATATGGTCCAACTGCAAGCGCTTCAGGCTGGCGTCCAGCGCGTTCATCAGGTGGTAGCGCGACTGGCCCCTGCCATTGATCTGGGTCTCGCTCATGGGGCCAAAGGCCTTGGTGGCAATCACCAGCTCATCGCGGGGCAGGCCCAGGCTTTTGATGGCAGCACCGGTCAAGGTTTCTGACACGCCTAGCGAATACACATTGGCCGTGTCGATAAAGTTCACTCCGGCATCAAAGGCCTGCTTGACCAGCGTGTTGACCGCCTCCTGGCCGAGCCCGCCCATCACCTTCCAGAAACCCTGGTCGCCAAAGGTCATGGTGCCCAGACACAGTTCGGAAACATAGAGGCCGGTGCGGCCCAGCAGTCGGTATCTCATCGAAATTCCTGTTGGATCAATATCGCGAGGCTAACAGCTTACGCATTTTCTACAAACACAAGGGGCTATCAATCACTTTTATTTCCTGGGCCACGCCGATGTGTGCGGCTGTCCTTATCGACGCAGAGTCTGTCGCGCAGCGTTCATCGGCCCAGCGTCAACAGGCTGAAACTTCCAGGCTTGAGCTTGGGTCGCAAGCCCTCGGAAGCGGGGCTTTCGGCCTCCGCTGCAACCAGATAGACGATGTGCTGCAGCGGATCCAGGGCCAGGGTGCGCGCAGTAAGCTGGGTGGACACGACTTGCTCCACTGCGTACGAGTCGCCGTTGACCACCGTCATGGTTCCCTCGCCGCTGGACGCATAGGCCTGCTTCAACACCGGATCAAAAGCGGTGGCGTCACAACCCTTGCCCACAGAAACCGAGGCCAGAATGGCGCCGGTGTTTCCATCCACTACCGCCATTTTCTGGTTGCGGCAACCCACAAACAGACGGCCACTTTGCGCATCGATAGAAAGACCAGTGGGCGAATCGCAGGCTGTAGACAGGTCGTAGCTGGCAGTGACCGTGAGCTTGGCCGTGTCGACTACGACCAGCGCATTTCTGTCCTCCACATTGACAAACAGCCGCCCTGTTCCGTCGACCGCCTGAAATTCCAGCTTGCCACCGATGAGCACCGTACCGATAACAGAATCGGTCCGTGCATCGATCACGGTCAAGGTTCCCGAAGCCCCATTGGCGACAAAGACGCGCTGGCTCGCGGCGTCGTAAAGGATGGCGTCGGGCTTCTTTTCTGTGGGCAGAGTGCCCAGCACCCGCAGACTGGAAAGCTCAAAAATGCTGACCGTGCTGCTGAATCCGTTGCTGGTGTAGCCGCGGTCCAGCTCGGGCGCCAGAGCCACACCGTGTACGCCAGGAGTATTCGCAACGACCCCGACCAGCTTCTTCTCCAAGGTGTCAAACACCTCGACCCGGTCGCCATGGGTGATGAACAGGCGGTGGCTGATGGGCTCAAAACTGAGGTAATCCCACTTGGTGTCACCGGCTATGGCTTGACGCGACAGCAGATGAAAGTCGGAGGCCATCGCCTGGGATGCGGCTATGCAGAGCAAGAAGACTATGGAAAAAATGCGGGATGTTTTCATCCCGGCAATCTAACGCAAGAACATGACAGTTTGCGCAGCCCTGCGGGGCCGCGTTCCACCGCAATCGATCCGCAAGCGCCTTATTTGCGCACCTTGGCCAGTTCGGTCTGCAGTTCCTTGACCAGCTCGGCGTGGCCGTTGGCCGAGAACTTGGCGATGGCAGGACGTGCGGCGTCCTGCAGGCGCTCGGCCTCTTTGGCGCTCAGCACGGTGATCTGCATGCCCTTTTGTTTCAAGGTGTCGAGCGCCTTGGCACCGGCCTCACGGCTGTCCTTGCGCTCGAAATCGCGCGAGGTGACAGCGGCGTCCTGGATCGCCTTCTTCTCGTCGGCGTTCAGACCATCCCACCACTTCTTGCTGACCAGCACGATCCACGGGCTGTAGACGTGCTTGGTGATGGTGAGGTACTTCTGCACCTCATAAAACTTGCTGGACTGGATGGTGTTGACCGGGTTTTCCTGGCCGTCCACGGTCTTGGATTCGAGCGCGGTAAACAGTTCGGAAAATGCCAGCGGAATGGCATTGGCGCCAAAGCCGTTGAACATGTCGATATAGACCGGGTTCTGCATCACGCGCAGTTTCACGCCCTGCATGTCTTCCAGTCGGGTGATGGCGCGCTTGGAATTGGTCAGGTTGCGAAAGCCGTTTTCCCAATACACCAGCCCGACCAGACCCTTGGCGTCCAGCTTGGCCGCCAGCTTCTTGCCGAAGGCGCCGTCCAGAATGGCATCGGCTTCCTGCTCGGTGCGGAACACAAACGGCAGGTCGTAAATGCCAAAGGAGTCGTCAATGCCGACCAGGGTGGCGGTAGAGACCACGGTCATTTCCTGGGCGCCGCCTATCAGGGCGTTTTGCATCTGGTTGTCATTGCCCAGGCTGGCGCTGGCAAAGCCCTTGGCCTTGAACTTGCCGCCGGTGCGTTTGGCCAGATCTTCTGCAAAGGCCTTTACAGCGTGCCCCTGGTTGCTGTCTTCCGCCAGGCCATAGCCAAAGCGGATGATGCGGGTCTGGAACTCGGCCGCGAAGGCGCTGGCCAGGGAGGCGGCCAGTGCGGTGGCCAGGACAATTTTTGCGATTTTTTTCATGCTCAGTCTCAGTTGTAAAAAGTTAATGGAACCAGGTCATCGGAATGGTAATGAAGCCGGGGAAGGCAACAAACAAAAACACCAGCACGGCCTCGGCCAGCAGAAAGGGCCAGACGCCCTTGGTGGCGCTCTCCAGCGAAATCTTGGCCACGCCGCACACCACATTCAGCACGGTACACACCGGCGGGTGAATCAGGCCCAGCGTGCCGACCAGAATGAACATCACGCCGAAGTAAGTCGGGTCGATACCAGCAACCAGCACGATGGGCATCAGCACCGGTCCCATCACCAGAATCGTGGGCGTCAGGTCCATCACATTGCCGATCAGCAACAGCAACAACATGATGGCCGCCATTAGCACGCGCGGATGTCCCATCATCGGACCCAGGAAATCCGTCACCTGGGCCGGCAGGTCGGCCAGCGTCACCATGTAGGACGACACAAAGGCCGCGGCGCACAAAAACATCACGGTGCTGGTGGTGCGCCCGGCATTGACCATCAGGCCCTTGAGGTGCGACAGCTTCACCTCGCCGTAGACAAACAGGCTCACGAACAAGGCATAGACCGCCGCCACGGCCGAGGCCTCGGTGGGCGTGAAAATACCGCCGCGCAGACCGCCAATGATGATCACCGGCAGCACCAGGGCCCACAGCGCATCGGTCAGCGCATGTGCACGCTCGGACCAGGTTTGCTTGCGCTGCAGGTTGACCTTCATGGTGCGCGAGAGCAAGGCCCAGACAATCACCAGACCACCAGCGCGCAACAGCGCCGGCACGATGCCGGCCACAAACAGCGCACTCACCGAGGTATTGGTGGTGACGCCGAAAATGATGAAGGGCATGGACGGCGGCACGATGGGGGCGATCACGCCACCGGCGGCAATCAGACCGGCCGAGCGGGCCACGGGATAGCCGTTGTCACGCATCATGGGGATCAGCAGGGTTGCCACCGCAGCGGTGTCGGCCAGAGCGGAACCCGAGAAGCAGCCCAACAGCAGGGTGGCCGCAATCGCCACATAGCCCAGTCCGCCCTGGATGTGGCCGACCATGCTGACGGCCAGGTTGATGATGCGTTTGGAGATGCCGCCCGCATTCATCAGCTCACCGGCCAGGATGAAACAGGGCACAGCCATCAGCGGATAGATGTCGGCACCGGCAATCATGTTCTGCGCCACCAGTTGGGCATCGAAGAAGTTGAGCTGGTACATCAGGGCCACGCCGGTGAGCATCAGGGCAAAGGCAATCGGCATGCCCAGCACAATCAGCACGATCAGGGTGCTGAGGAAAATCAGAATGCTCATTTGGCAACTCCTGCAGGGGTGGTCTTGGCGAGGCTGACATCGGGCAACGCACCCACTTTCGGCGGGTCACCGGCCATCACCGCATCGGGATGGTTGGTGACGATCTTCAGCAGGTTGGAGGCGACGATCAGAATCATCGAGGCGGCGCAGACCAGACCGGCCGAGGCGATAAAGGCATTGGGAAAGCGCAGCACGGTGGAATAGTTGTGCAGACCAATCTCGGTTTGGGCCCAGCTGCCCACCAGGAACAGCCACAGCGCATACAGCGTCAGCAGGTGCGTGATGACAGCGCACACTCTGCGGGCCTTGCGCGGCAGGCGCGCCTGCACCAGCTCCACACCCAGATGGGCACGGCGGCGCAGCGTGAGGATGGCGCCCAGAAACACCAGCCAGACAAACAGCAGGCGCGACAGTTCTTCGGCGCCGGCAAAGCTGGTGCCCAGGGCGTAGCGGCCCACCACATTGGAAAACACCAGCAGCACGATCAGCCCCAGGGCCAGCGCCATCAGTTTCTCCACCAGGTGCTCGACCACGAGCATATTGAATTTCATCAGTTTCTCCAGTTTCTCAAATTGGTGTCAGGGTTTAGCGCGGTGCAGCCATTGCGACAGCTGCGCCTGCAGTGCATCCAATGACTCGGTGGCATCCAACCGGATCACGCCGGGCTCACCCACGGGTGACTCCAGCGTGGCGAACTGGTTGTCCACCAAGGCCGCGTTAAAAAAGTGCGAAGCCGCGCGCGCAATCACACGGCGCTGCGCCTCGCTCTTGGCTATGTCCAGGAAGGCGAACTTCAGCCCCGGCGAGCCTTGGCGCAAGCGCTCCCGATAGGCCATTTTCAAGGCCGAACAGGTCAGCACCACGCCATCCGGGTGCTTCTGGATTTCGGCCGTCAGCACAGCCAGCCAGCCGGCGCGGTCTTCATCGGTCAGGGCAATACCATTGGACATTTTCTCGCGGCTGCTCGGGCTGTGGAAGTCGTCGCCCTCGATCAGGGCGCAGCCTTCAGCCTGCGCCAGGGCGTGGGCCAGGCTGGACTTGCCGCAGCCGGAAACCCCCATAATGACAATCTTAGTTCCCATGCTTGGTTAGCGCTATCCAATCAAGTTATAAAAAAGAGCGTCGTATTCGCTGCAAAATATCAGTAATATTGGCAAACACACGCTTCCAGATAGCGCTATCCTAAACGAAGCCGGAAGCACCCGTATCCGTAGAAACCCTTGGACTTGAGCCAGATCACCATGAAGAAAGAAAGCCCGCGCCAACGTTCTACCGGGCGCGTGACCCTGGCCGATGTCGCCGCCGCCGCCGGTGTCAGCGCCATGACGGCCTCGCGCGCACTGAGCGGCAAGCGTGCAGTCGATCCGCTGCTGGTGGAGCGCGTGCTATCCGTCTCGCAAAAACTGGGCTACGTGCCGGACCCGGCGGCACGCGCCCTGGCCTCGCACCGCAGCAACCATGTGGCGGTGTTGATCCCGCTGCTGTCCAACGAGCTGTTTGTCACCCTGCTGGAGGCGGTACAGCTCACCCTGCGCGGCGAGGGTTTCCAGACCTTTATCAGCGTGACCCACTACAACCCCGCGGAAGAAGAGCAGCTGCTGCGCGAGCAACTGATGCACAGGCCTGCCGGCCTGCTGGTCACCGGCTTTGACCGCACGCCCGCTGCACAAAAACTGATAGCGGCCAGCGGCATTCCCTGCGTTTACCTGATGGAGACATCCGAGCGCACCGATGTCTTCAGTGTGGGTTTTTCGCAGGCAGACGCGGCCTACGACATGACCCGGCATCTGCTTAGCACGGGCTGCAAACGCATTGCCTTTGCCGCGGCCCAGTTGGACCCGCGCACCTTGCAGCGCCTCAACGGCTGGCGCAAGGCCTTGACCGAGGCGGGTCTGTACGCGCCCACGCTGGAGTGGTTGAATCCGGCAGCATCGAGCATGGCGCTGGGTGGCATCATGTTTGAACAGATCGCCGGACAGAACCCACCGCTGGATGCCATCTTTTTTTGTAATGATGACCTGGCCCAAGGCGCCCTGCTCCAGGCCAACCGGCTTGGCATCGAAGTGCCCGGGCGATTGGCCATTGCCGGCTTCAACGACCTGCGCGGCAGCGACCTGATGAACCCACCGCTGACCACCGTGCACACGCCGTTGGACAAAATTGGCGAAGCGGCAGCGGCCATGCTGCTCAAGCTGATGCGCGGCGAGCCCGTTGACACGCACAGCCTGGATCTGGGTTACCGCCTGGTGCTGCGCCAAAGTGCCTGAGCTCGGCTGCCAAGAGATCACCCTCGGCTAACGGCTGCCCGACAACATCGCTTCTTCAAAGGCGCTGGGGCGCTGCTGGCTGAACATCAACGTGAGCGAGTGGCTGCAGCGTGTCATGGCCACATACATCAGATTGCGCTCGTCATCCAATGTGCCGCCATTGTCCGCCGGGAACTCGCCGCGTTCGATAAACGGAATAATGACGCGCTCAAATTCCAGGCCCTTGACACTGGGGATGTCCGAGAGGATGAGCGATGTGCTTTTTCCTTTCCCGGCATTCAATTGTTCGTAGGACAGTTCCAGCGCATTGACGTGGCGGAAGAAGGCGGCTGCGCTGTCGAAAATCAGGGCCGCCTGTTGCAGTCCTTCGAGATGGGCAACGGCATCGGCGCAGCGCTGACGCTCCACCCAACGCAGCATGGCCAGGTGGCTCATGTCGAGTGCCTGCAGCATGGCGTCCAACATGCCATCGCCCGCGTGGGTCGCAGCCACCGCCATGGCGGCCTCCAGGCGGCGACGGATGGCAGGCTCGGCCCTGGCGATCTGCCTTTTGATAAAGCTGGCCAGCAGGGTCTGATCGTGCAGTATTTCCTGCAGGGCAAAGCGCAGGCGCTGGTCCTGCGACTCGGCCTCGCTCTCGGAAAAATCCAAGCTCACACCGGCGAATTCCAGCACCGCCTGCACCATGCGGTGCCGGGCAGCAGGGCTGGACACCAGATCAAAATCCGGGTGCGAGGCCGCCAGCAGCGCGCGCAGCATCAGCACTTCGGGCCGGTGCAAATAGGTTGGAAAGGGATAGGTGCGATACGGAATTTCTTGCTCCAGCAAAAAGTTTTCCAGCAACACCGATTGGTGGGGATGGCGCAGCAGGACCACGAACTGGCTCATGTCCCGGCCCTGGCGCTGCCACTCAAAGGCCTCTTCGACAATTTTCTGGGCGCACTCCAGCGCTGCCGCATAGAAGAACGGCTGCACCAGGGTCTCGCGCTTGGCAAAGGATGCGTAGTGTTTGGAAGCCAGGTTGCCGGCCAGCTCCGCCAGCCTGGCGGAAAACCGATAAGAACCGGGCAGGTACATGACGCGGGTCTGGCGCCCGGTTTGCTGCACAAAATACGCCGGGTCCATGAACTTGGGCTCGGCACCCGCCGTTTGGTGCAGCACCTGGTCGGGGTCACCCACCCCACAAAAGGCGGCCTGCGGGTTGCTTTCCAGCAAGCGCCGCAGGATGATAAACATGGCCTCGTTCATGTCGTGGAACTCGTCGACGCAGAGCAGTTGCAGCGCGCAGGGCCAGCGCGAGAACATGGCTTGCGGCAGGGTCTCCGACATGTCCCCGATGCTGTCGGCCAGATCGTAGGTGGCATCACCCAGGGAACGGAACAGCGGCAGCTCCTCACTGGACGGACGACGCAGGCGCTCAAAGCGCTCCAGAACTTTGAGCAGGGTGTAGTCTTCGCCACTGTTTTCGGCCAGCAAGCGATCCAAGGCTTCGTTCAGCCAACGCGCCCTGGGCAGCACCATCTTGCCCTTGATGCGCACACTCTGACGGATGAAGTGCTCGAAAAAACCGCTGTTCTCATCCACTGGCAGCTGCAACTGGCTGTCGCCGCGTTGCTCCGCACGCTCACGCACCTGGACCAGGCTTTGTGCAATCAGTTCCTTGAGCGCTTCGGGTGCCTTCGACACCGGGGCGCGGCCGCCCTCGGTCTCGCTCAGCAGGTAGATGGCAAAGGCATCAAAGGTGGCGACCCACAGTTCTCTGACCACATCGCTTGGTACGCCAATTTTTTCCAGCGCCCGCCTGAATGCCAGCCGCGACACGTCCGTATAGGTCAGCGTCAGGATTTTTTTGGGGAAATAGCGGCCCGTCTTTTGTCGCTGCCGCTCCAGCACCTCGGCCACCTTGAGCGCCAGGCTGGTGGTCTTGGCAGCTCCGGCATTGGCGTTGACCAGGATAGCCAGGCTGCTGCTGGTTTGCAGCTCGGTCTGCTGTCGCGAAGGGCTGATGTTTTGCGGGCGGAAATACGGCGCTGCCGTCATGGGCTTTCCTTATGAAAATTCGGCAAGCAGCGCAGCAAGCACCCATTGAAAAAGCCACCAGTCTTGCGACTGGTGGCTTTCCAATTTTGGCGGAGCGGACGGGA
>CAIMZI010000059.1 GCA_903845935.1 uncultured beta proteobacterium
CCCTGCGATCTCTGACCTGCAGCAGTTGCTCGGCCAGCCGTTCGGGTGACTCCGCATCCAGACCGATCCAGGCGCCCTGCGTGAGCGTGATGTGCGCCGCTTCCACATGGCCCGCACCGGCGCACAGCACGGTGCGCGTGGGTGCGTCTTGCCCGACCAGCACCAGCATGGCAGGCACCACCGCCTGCGGTTGCAGCGCCGCCAGAATCTCGGGTGGCAGCAGGCCTTCGGTCATGCGCGTGGCCGCCGTCGGAGCCAGGCAGTTGACGCGGATGTCGTGTTTGGCACCCTCCAGGCCCAGGGTCTGCATCAAACCCACCAGCGCCAGCTTGGCGGCACCGTAATTGCTCTGGCCGAAGTTGCCGTACAGGCCGGTGCTGGAGGTGGTCAACAGGATGCGACCGTAGTTTTGTTCCACCATGTGCGCCCAGGCCGCCTTGCAGCAATGCACGGCGCCCATCAGGTGCACGTCCAGCACCAAGCGGAAGTCGGCCAGATCCATCTTGGCAAAACTCTTGTCGCGCAAAATGCCGGCATTATTGACCACAATGTCGATGCGGCCCCAGGTTTCCACGGCCTGCTGCACCATGGCCTGCACCGCCTCCCAGTCGGTGACCGAGGCGCCATTGGCAATCGCCTCGCCACCGGCGGCGCGGATCTCGGCGACCACGGACTCGGCCGCGCTCAGTGAGTGGCCCGAGCCATCGCGTGCGCCGCCCAGATCGTTCACCAGCACTTTGGCGCCACGTGCGGCCAGGGCCAAGGCATGTTGGCGACCGAGTCCGCCTCCAGCTCCGGTCACAATGGCCACGCGACCCTTGAAATCTATCGTCATACTTCACTCCTAAAAATCATTCAACACGCCAGCCGCCCATCGGCCAGTCCCAAGTCATCACCCATGAACATCAGCTCTGAAATCATTCACACACCGCCCAGAGATGCCGCCACGGTCATCATTTTGCGGGATAGCCCGGGCGGCCTGGAGGTATTTCTGGTCAAGCGCCATGGCCTGTCGGACGTGCTGGGTGGCGCCTATGTATTTCCAGGCGGCAAGCGCGATGACAGCGACGCGCAGCTGGACGAGTCCCTGCATCTGGACCAGAGCGCCAGCCAGCTGCATGCCGCACTGGCCGAGCCCGAGCTTGCACCTCAGATCGCCAAGGGCCTGTTTGTGGCCGCGCTGCGCGAAGCCTTTGAGGAGTGCGGCGTGCTGTTCGCCCAGGGCGCCGCGCAAGCAGAGTGTGACGCGATGGCGCGCCAGCTCAAGGACGGGCGCATGTTCAATCTGGCATTGGCCGAGGCACACATAAGGCTGCACACACTGGCCCTGGCGCCCTGGTCACGCTGGGTCACGCCCAAAATGCCATCCATCTCCAGCAAGCGCTTTGACACCCGCTTCTTTGTCGCCGCCCTCCCCGCAGACCAGACTGCCAGCCACGACAATGTGGAGACCACGCAAAGCGTGTGGCTCAAGCCCCGCGAAGCGCTGCAGCAATACTGGCGTCGCGACATTGAACTGGCACCGCCGCAAATCATGACGCTGGCCCAGCTGTCACGCTTTGCCAATGTCGCCACCGTGCTGGCGGCCGCACGCAGCGCCCCACCAGCCCTGATAGCACCCGAGCCCTTTGACGAGGGCGGCGAACGCGTGCTGACCTATCCCGGCGACGCCTGGCACAGCGTGGCCACCCGGGCCATGCCCGGCCCGACCCGGCTGCGCTACCGGAACAAGCGCTTCGAACCGGAGCAGGGCTTTGAGGCTCTATTCTCCTGAGGGCAACGGCGTCACCAGCATGGCATAGTCTGCGCATGCAACAGACCACGTTAATGCGGCCAGCACGCTCCAAGTTCGTACTCAGCGCCGTGCTGCTGTGCGGCCTGGTCCTGGACGGCTGCTCCAGCACGCCGCGCCAGACCACTGCCAGCGAACCGAGCGCGGTGCCCGCACGCCTGACGTTGGCGCAGGCCAACGACGTCACGCTCTACGCCATGAGCCTGGTCGGCACGCCCTACCGCTATGGCGGCAACACGCCGGCATCGGGCTTTGATTGCAGCGGCTTGATCGGCCACGTCTACAAGTCCAGGGCCCATGTACTGGCACCCAGGACGGTGGCGGCCCTATCCGATTGGGGCCAGCCGGTAGCGGCGCAATCGCTGCGCAGCGGCGACCTGGTGGTGTTCGTGCAAAAAGGGGGCACCAACCATGCCGGAATCTACGTCGGAGAAGGGCGCTTTGTCCACGCACCGTCAACCGGCGGTGATGTTCGACTGGATGCGCTCAACTCCAAGTATTGGAGCAAACAGCTGGTTAGTTTCCGCCGCCCCTGAAGCAGGTAGCGCGGCGTTCAGCCAATGATGGCCAGGGTACTGACGAAGACCACCTTCACCAGCAGCCAGGTGGCCAGCACGATGGCCCAAGACTTCCATTTCACACGCGGCGTGTTCCAGCTGTTTTCAGCCAGCGTAAATACCAGGGCACAGGCCAGTCCGAACAGCAAACCCAGCAAAGCCTGTATCAGCTTGAGTTGCCACCAGGGTTCGGGGCTGTCGTCCACCGGTTGAAACACACTGACGGCCAGCCCGAAGAGCAGCCAACGCGCCAGATAACCCCACCAGCGGGTCCACAAACCGGAACCAACCGGCGGCCAATGTTCATCATGCGGGGTGGTCGAATGCATAGGGTGTCCGAAATTCAAATGCGTGGGTTAACAGCTTGCTATCGTAGGCGATTCGGGCCGTGTGTGTGGCGAATGGTCAACATAAGCTGCTGGCGGACATCCCAGGGTGTTCAAAGGGACTTCAGGCTTGGGCGCGCCGCGTTCGCATTAAGGGCAGCAGCAGCAGCAAAAACAGGGCCGTGGCCAGCAGCCCGGCCGACAGTGGGCGCGCGACAAACACGCTCCAGTCACCCCCCGATAGCAGCAGTGCACTGCGCAGGTTTTGCTCCATCATCGGCGCCAAAACATAGCCCAGCAGCAACGGCACCGGCTCCATGCCCAGCTGCTTAAACAGATATCCAGCGCAGCCAAAGGCCGCAAGCAGCCAGACGTCAAAACTGCTGTGATGCTGGGCGTAGGCAGCCAAGGCACAAAGCAGCACGATGACCGGAAGCAGCCACCGGTAGGGCAGGCGCGGCAGCCGGGTCCAGCGCCTAGCCAACGACAGCAACGAACCCAGAACCTTGCCGCGCAGGCCCTGAGCCCTATCGCCGGGCACTTCGCGCAGCTGCGCGAACCGGGTCACATTCGTGATGACTTCGGCATAACCGAACACGCCCAAGGCCAAGGCAACAATGCCTATGCCCTGACTCAGCTCTGGCACATTCCAGGCAAAGCGCACCACGCCGAAGTCACTGCCGGCACCCACCAAGCCCAGCAACAGGCCCAGCAGCAACATGGCCAATGCCTTCAGCAGCGCGCCGGGAACCAGCACTGCTGCCACTAGCAGGCCCAGCACCATAAGCGCCACAGTTTCGGTCGGCCCCAACTGCAGGACCAAGCGGCTCATCGCCGATGGCAGCGCATAGGTGGCCAGCAGCTGGCCCGAGGGCGGCGGGCCGCCGAGCAGCACGCCAAACAACAAATTGGCCAGCAGGATGAACCCCAGTGGGCGCCAGGCCCAGGGTCCGATGCGGCCACCGTCCTCGGTCTCGAACACCAGCGCCTTGAACACAATCACCGCACCCAGCAAGCCAAGCAAGGCACCTAACAGCAGGGGAAAGTAGCCCGGCCCCATTTGCGCCGCCGTGCCAATCGGATATTTGGACGCGCCCCATGCGAAAGCCACGCCGAGGGCCATGAACAGCAAACCGGAAAAGAAGTCTTTTTGGTTTTTCAAATTCATAGGCGAACTCCGGTTGCGGACTAACAGCGCTTTTCATTCCATGGGCGGGGTGGAGCTCAGTACCTCTTCGCTCACCGTCAGCCCCTCGGCCACGCGCAGCGCACCGGCCAGGCGCATCGGACGCATGCCGTCACTCAGCGCCTGTTTGCGCAGCGCGTTGATCACCGGCTCCTTGGTGACGCGGGACTTGAAGGCCTCAGTCACCTCCAGCAGCTCATACAAACCCATTCGGCCCATAAAGCCGGTCATGCGGCAATCGACACAGCCCACCGGTTTAAAGGGCTGGTAGTCGCCGTTGATTTTCCAGGGTTTGATGATCTCGCCAAGCATCTCGCGCGTGGCGTCTTCGTCGGGCTGCTTGCACTTGGGGCACAGGGTGCGCACCAGACGCTGGGCCAGCACGCCCAGCAGGGTGGCATTGATCAGGTAGGCCGGAATGCCCAACTCCAGCAAGCGCGTGACGGCCGAGGGCGCGTCATTGGTGTGCAAGGTGGAAAACACCAGATGACCGGTCAGTGCCGCCTGCACCGCCATCTCGGCGGTTTCCAGGTCGCGGATTTCGCCGACCATGATGATGTCCGGGTCTTGGCGCATCAGGGCGCGCAGGCCCTGAGGAAAGCCAAAGTCCAGCTGCGGCTGCACCTGGGTCTGGTTGAAGGACGGCTCAATCATTTCGATCGGGTCTTCCACGGTGCTGACATTCACCTCTTCGGTGGCCACCCGCTTCAAGGTGGAGTAGAGCGTGGTGGTCTTGCCCGAACCCGTGGGGCCGGTTACCAGAATGATGCCGTGCGGGCGCTTCACCAAGGCCTCCCAGCGCGTGGCATCGTGGTTGGAAAAACCCAGTCCATCCAGATCCTTGACGGCGGTGTCGGGATCAAAAATCCGCATCACCATCTTTTCGCCAAAGGCCGTGGGCAGGGTGGAGATACGCATTTCCACCTCGTCACCGCGCGGATTGCGAGTCTTGATGCGGCCGTCCTGCGGGCGTCGGCGCTCGATCACGTCCATGCGACCCAGCAACTTGATGCGGGCGCACATGGCGTTGTGCACGCCCATGGGCATCTGGTAGACGGTGTGCAGCACGCCGTCGATACGAAAGCGGATCACGCCCTGCTCCCGCCTCGGCTCCAGATGAATGTCGCTGGCGCGTTGGTCAAAGGCGTATTGCCACAGCCAGTCCACCACCTGCACCACGCCCTGGTCATTGGCGTCTAGCTGCTTATTGGTGCGCCCCAGTTCGACCAGTTGCTCAAAGCTGGTGGAGTTGTTGCTGCCCGACTTGGCGGCACTGCGCACCGACTTGGCCAGCGCATAAAACTCGGCCGTGTAGCGGTGGATTTCCTGCGGACTAGACAACACCCGGCGCACCGTGCGACGCGACTGGCGCTCCACCTCGGCCACCCAGCCGGTGACATAGGGCTCGGAGGTGGCCACGGTGATCTCGGACGGGCTGACCGTGACCGGCAGGATCTTGTGGCGCTCGGCATAGGCCGCGCTCATGGAATCGGCGATCTTGCCCACGTCCACCTTGAGCGGGTCTATGCGCAAATAGGCCAGGCCAGCACGCTGGGCCAGCCATTGGGTCAGCAGTTCCATGTCCAGCGGCTTCTGGTCGGAGGCACGCCGCATGGAGACATTGGCCAGGCGCAGCAGCGGGTGCTGCGCGCTTTCGGCGCGGGAGCAGCGCGCTATGGTGCGCGTCGCCTCGTCCTCGGCAATCACGCCGTCTTGCTGCAACCAGCGCACCACCATGCGCCAGTCCAGCGGGCCGACATGCGCCGCCGTGCCAAGGGCTGTGGCGTGGCTGCTCATGCCCTGACCGGTTTGAACACCCGCACCCACTTATCGGCGGGCAGGCCCCAATCGCGCACGATGATGTCGGCGCGCTCGGACAAGAGCTTGCGTGTCGGCCTGGAGGCGGTGCGCTGGGCCAACACCACCGTATTGCCTTCGCGCGTGGACTTAAAGGCCCAGACCGCGTCCATGCCAAAGGCCACGGCAATCTGGTCCACACTGTTCTGAAAGCTGCTGGAGCGGCCAAACAGGTTGACCGTCATGCTGCCTTCCTCGGTCAATGTGTTGCGGCAATCAGCATAAAAGTCGGCACTGTCGAGCACCGGCGCTGCTGCCTCCTCGTCATACAAATCCACATGCAGCAGATCGACTGCGCCCTGCCAGCGCGGCTTGTTGATTTCGCGCGCGGCATCGGCCAGCACTACCTGCATCCGCGGGTTGTCGGCGGGCAGATGAAACCAGCCCTTGCAGGCGTGCAGCACCTGCGGGTTGAGTTCGATGGCCGTGGTGTTTTTCATGCGCAGCACCTTGTGGCAAAACTTGGTCAGCGAGGCCGCGCCCAGACCCAGCTGCAAGGCCTGGCGCTGCTTGACGCTGGCCGGATCAACAAACAGCAGCCCGGCCATCATGCGCTGTATGTATTCATGCACCAGCACATGGGGGTCGTCGAGCAGCATGGAGCCCTGTATCCATTCGCTGCCCAAATGCAGATGCCGTACCGGGCCTTCTTCAGAAAAGTTGACTTCGGGGAGATTGATTGCTTCATTTCTTGTCATGGGGATTTATACCAGCATGGCAAGCTTGGGCAAGGCAGCGCACACATTGGCACAGCTGGTGGTGGCCAGATCTTCCAGAGTCATGCCACGCAGGTCCGCCACCACCGCTGCAATGCGCGGCAGCTCAGCGGGGGTATTGCGACCCTGTGCCACACCCGCGGCGCGCTGTTCGGCCGTCACGTACAACCAGTGCGGCGGGATATCGGGGGCATCGGTCTCCAGCACCAGGGCGCTAAGCGGCAGGCCGGCTGCCAGACGCCGCAGCTGCAGCGCCCGCTCGAAGGTCACGGCGCCCCCAAAGCCGAGCTTGAAGCCCAGCTTGAGAAATTCCTGCGCCTGCACCTCGCTGCCGTTAAAGGCGTGCGCAATGCCAGCCCAGGGTTTTGCCGCAGCAAGCTCGCGCAGATGCTTGAGCAGCTGGTCGGCCGAGCGGCGCACATGCAGCACCACCGGCAAATCGAATTGACGTGCCAACTTGAGCTGGGCGCGGTAGAAATGCTCCTGCTTTTCGCGCATCGCGTCCGTGCATAGCGCCGGGACGAAGTAATCCAGCCCGATCTCGCCGACCGCCACCAATCGCGGGTCGTCGCGGTAGCACGACAGTTGCGCCTCCAGCTCTGCCAGATCATCCTCGCTGGCCTGCGGCACGTAGAGCGGGTGAATCCCCAGGCAATAACTGTCCTGCATCCGGTATGCCAGCAGACGCACGGCGTCGAAATGGGCCACCTCGACCGCCGGGATCACGCAATGCGCCACTCCCAGGGTACGGGCTTGGTCACGCAGCTGCGCCACATCGCCAGAAAATTCAAACGCGTCCAGATGGCAATGGCTGTCAATCCATTGCATGGCTAGCTTCAGAGGCTGGGTTGCAGCTTGCCCTGCACCAGCGAGAGTTGGCGGGTGCAGCGCGAAGCCAAGGCCGCGTCATGCGTCACCAGCACAAAGGCCGTACCGTGGGCCTGTGCCAGCTCCAGCATCAACGCAAACACGCCGTCGGCGGTAGAACGGTCCAGATTGCCGGTGGGCTCGTCGGCCAGCACGCAGTCGGGCCTTGTCACCAGGGCACGGGCAATCGCCACGCGCTGGCGCTCGCCGCCCGACAGCTCCGCGGGCCGGTGCTGGGCGCGGTCTTTAAGGCCCACCTTCTCCAGCATGTCGCTGGCGGCCTGCACTGCCAGTTCACGCGGCAGGCGGCGAATCGTCAGCGGCATGGCCACGTTGTCCAGCGCACTGAACTCGGGCAGCAAATGGTGGAACTGGTAGACAAAGCCCAGATGCCGGTTGCGCAGCCACCCCTGCCCGGCCGCGCTCAGGGATGCCAGCGCCGATCCGCACAGGGTGACGCTGCCGCTGCTGGGCGCGTCCAGGCCGCCTAGCAAATGCAGCAAGGTGCTTTTGCCAGAACCGGAGGCACCGACGATGGCCAGGGTCTCGCCCCGTTGCACGCTCAGGTCCACGCCTTGCAGCACCGTGACGTCGAGGCGGCCTTCTTCAAAGCGCTTCGAAAGCCCAATGCAAGACAGAATTATTTCACTCATATCGCAGCGCCTCCGCCGGGTTGACGCGGCTGGCGCGCCAGCTCGGATAGAGCGTGGCGACAAAGGCCAGCACCAGGGCGATCAGGCCAATCGGCAAGATGTCGTTCATTTGCGGGTCGCTGGGCATGCGGCTGATGAGGTAAATGTCCTTGGGCAAAAAGGTCGCGCCCAGCAGGTGTTCCAGCGCCGGCACGATCACGTCGATGTTGAAGGCCACCCCCAGGCCCAGCAGCAGACCGGCCAGCGTGCCGATGACGCCGACCATGGCGCCCTGCACCACAAAAATTCCCATGATGCTGGCCGGACTCGCGCCCAGCGTGCGCAGAATGGCAATGTCGGCGCGCTTGTCGGTGACAGTCATCACCAAGGTGCTGACCAGGTTAAAGGCGGCTACCGCCACGATCAACGTCAGGATGATGAACATCATGCGTTTTTCTACCTGCACGGCGGCAAACCAGCTGCGGTTCTGCTGGGTCCAGTCGCGAATAAGCAGCTCGCCGCTCAGGCTGCGACGCAGCTCGGCGGCCACTTTGCGCGCCTCATGCAGATCGCGCAGTTTGAGGCGCACGCCGGTCGGGCCTTCCAAACGAAAGATGCGCGCGGCGTCCTGCCAGTGCATCATCACCAGGGCCGAGTCGTATTCAAAGTGGCCGGAATCAAAGGTGCCCATCACCGTCATTTGTTTGAGGCGCGGCACCACGCCGGCCGGAGTGACCTCGCCACTGGGCGCCACCAATGTCACCTTGTCACCGACGCGCACGCCCAGGGAGCGGGCCAACTCAAGCCCCAGCACCACACCGAACTCTCCGGCCTTCAACTGGCTCAGCACCGCCGCCTGCGGGCCCGAAGCCACGTCGGTCACCTCATGTTCCAGCGCCGGATCAATGCCGCGCACCATCACGCCCTTCATGTCCTCACCGCGCGCCAGCAGGGCCTGAGCGGCAATGAAGGGGGCCGCGCCAATCACCTGCGGGTTGGCCTTGGCCTCTCTGAGTGTGGTGGCCAGATCCGGCAGGGCCGCTCCACCGATGGCATAGACCTCGATATGCGAGACCACGCTGAGCATGCGGTCGCGCACCTCCTTTTGAAAGCCGTTCATCACGCTCAGCACGATGATCAGCGCCGCCACACCCAGGGCGATGCCCAGCATGGAGACGCCGGAGATAAAGGAGATGAAGCCATTGCGCCGGGTGCTTCGCCCGGCACGGGTGTAGCGCCAGCCCACCAGCAGTTCGTAGGGAATTTGTTTCACACGGCGATTGTGGCATTACGGCGGCTCGTCTGACCGAGTAACCAGGCAGGCTGCCGATACCAGTGGGGTGGATGTTTCCGGTAGGTAAAGGAGGAGCCCGCAGGGCGGGGGACACGGACGGAAACATTTACCCCGCTGGCAGCGGGGTACACAAAACGGCACGAACAGGTCACATGGCAATCATCCACCCCGGCGCACCGACGCCCACAAGCCGCGACAATACACAACCATGCCCACCCTGCCCGCCATGCGAACCATAGTCACCCACGCCAAGCCCCCGCAAGGCCAAGCAGCACCCACCGCGCTGCAGTTGCCCCACCTGAGCGCCCTGCTGCGCCTGCTGACCGCAGGCCCGCGCCAAACCCAGGAAGAAGACACGCTCTCGCCGCTACATGAGTTGCTGCAAGCCCAAGCCCTGGGCGTACAGGCGCAGGACGGCCTGCTGCCATGGGCTGCGCTGCAAGCCCAGAGCCTGCAGCTGCCGCAAGCCCAGGCGGGCGAGGCTTGGGCCTGGCTGACGCCTTGCCACTGGCAGGTGAACACCGACCACGTGCGCATGGCCGCGCCCGAAGACTGCGACATCAGTGCCGAAGAATCCCACACCGTGATGGAAAGCCTGCGCACCTATCTGCTGGAGGACGGCATAGCGCTGCATGGCCTGCAGACAAACGGCAACTGGTTGGCAAGCGGCTCCGCATTCCACGCGCTGGCCACGGCCTCGCTGGAGCGCGCCGGCGGCGGCGCGGTGGACCACTGGCTGCCACGCCAGGCCCAGGCTAAAGCCCTGCGTCGACTGCAAAACGAGATGCAGATGCTGCTCTACACGCACCCGGTGAATGATGCACGAACTGTACGCGGCCTGCTGCCGATCAACTCCTTCTGGGTCAGCGGCACGGGCAGCCTAAGCGCCGACTTCCAGTCCGAAGCAGACGCCGACAAGCTGCTGCTGGACAGCCTGCGCGAACCCAGTCGGCGCGGCAACGGCGCTGCCTGGTCCCAGGCCTGGCAGGCGTTGGACGCCGACCCAATCCAGGCCCTGCTGGAGCGGGCGCGGCGTGGTGAGCCCGTCGAACTCACGCTCTGCGGCGACAGCGCTGCGCAAACTTTTACGCTACAGCCCAAGAGCCTGTGGGCGCGCATCAGCCAGCGCTTTGCCGCCACCGACATCGCTGCCCTGCTGAAAAGCCTTTAATCATTTTTATTTCCCCATGAACATCACCACCCGCGACGTGCCCCCGCGCACCGTCTGGACCCTGGAACAGGGCGGCATCCATCCCCTACTGGCGCGCCTGTATGCGGCGCGCGGCGTCACCGGCATGGACGAGTTGGACGAGTCGCTTGGCAAACTGCTGCCGCCCTCCTCCCTGTTCGGCGCAGCGCAAGCCGCCGTGCTGTTGGCCGACGCCATCGCTCAGGATAAGAAGCTCTGCATCGTCGCCGACTACGACTGCGATGGCGCCACCGCCTGCGCCGTGGCCCTGCGCGGCCTACGCCTGCTGGGCGCCAAGCATGTCGCCTATCTGGTGCCCGACCGCGTGGTCGATGGCTACGGCCTGACCGCCCCGATTGCCCAGCGTGTCGTTGACAGTGGTGCGGATGTGCTGATCACCGTGGACAACGGCATTGCCAGCATGGAGGGCGTGGCCCACGCGAAGGCACTCGGTCTGCAAGTGTTGGTAACCGACCACCATCTGCCCGCCACCAACCAAAAAACCGGCGCCGTGGAACTGCCGGATGCCGACGTCATCGTCAACCCCAACCAGCCCGGCTGCGGCTTTGAAAGCAAATCGATGGCCGGCGTCGGCGTGATGTTTTATGTGCTGCTGGCGCTGCGCAGCGAGCTGCGGGCACGCGGGGTTTTTGACGCATCCAACCAGCCTAAACTGGATACCTTGCTGCCGCTGGTGGCGCTGGGCACGGTAGCCGACGTGGTCAAGCTGGATTCCAACAACCGCCGCCTGGTTGCCCAAGGCCTCAAGCGCGTGCGTGCCGGTGCCATGCCCGCAGGTCTGGCCGCGCTGTTCACCGCAGCCGGGCGCAAGTCCCAGGTGGCCACCACCTTTGACTTCGGCTTTGCTTTGGGCCCGCGCATCAACGCGGCAGGCCGACTGGCCGACATGACGCTGGGCATTGAGTGCCTGCAGACCGACGACGCCGGACGCGCTGATGAACTGGCCCGTGCCCTGGACGCCATCAACCGCGAGCGCCGCGTCATTGAAGGCGACATGCGCGAGCAGGCCATGGACATTGTGGAGTCGCTGTTTGACGAGGGCGACGAGCCGCCCTCCGCGATCTGCGTGTTCGACCCCGACTTTCACGAGGGCGTGGTCGGCATCGTCGCCTCGCGCATCAAGGACAAATTACACCGCCCCAGCTTTGTATTCGCTGCCAGCCAGGCGCCGGGCAAGGAACACGAACTCAAGGGCTCGGGCCGAAGCATTCCCGGCTTCCATTTGCGCGACGCGTTGGACCTGGTGGCCAAGCGCTACCCCGGCGTGCTCTTGCGCTTTGGCGGCCATGCCATGGCGGCCGGTTGCACCATCCACGAAGATGGCCTGGACGCCTTCGAGCAGGGCCTGATGGAAGTGGCCGAGGAATGGCTGGACGCTGCCACGCTGACGCGCCGCCTGGAGACCGATGGCGCGCTAGACCCAAAGTACCTGCGCGTGGACCTGGTGGACACGCTGCACAAGGAGGTCTGGGGCCAGGGCTTTGCCCCGCCCACCTTCAGCGAAGAGGTCGAAGTCGTGTCGCAGCGGCTGGTCGGTGAAAAGCATTTGCAGCTCAAGCTCAAGCACCAGGGGCAGCCGGTGGATGGCATCTGGTTCGGCCACACCGAGCAGCTCCCGGCCCGCGTGAAGCTGGCCTTCCGGCTGGACGCGGAGGAGTGGAACGGCGTGCGGCGAGTAAAGTTTCTGGTGGAGGGGGCGGAGGTTTGAGGGGATTTGGCAATCGACGGTTCTCGGCTGGATCGCAGCAGGGCCGTCGGTCGCGAACGGCGGCTTACTGGAAGCCCAACAAGTTTCCGATCTAAAGTTTGCCAAGCTAATGCGTTCGAATTTACTGCCGCCGATTTATGCCAAAAATCCTTTACTCGGCTTTACATCGTCAAGGCCTCAATAACGGAATATCCGTGCCGATATTAATTTAAGCAATCCAATCGCGCGGGTTCGCAAATTCAAAACTGGGAGTTCAGTATGTCCATGTCAATTAGTTACATTGGTAGCGGAAGCACCGGCGGATTCGATCCATCCAAGATGGCCTCCATCTTGGCGTCCAAGATGATGAGCGACCTTGACCCAAACAACACAGGCAAAGTTACTAAAGATCAATTTGTTTCGGGATTGACTAACAAAGGCATGAGCACCGCAGATGCCACGAAAATGTACGACTCCATTGACACGAACAAAACCGGAAGCATTACCAAGTCGGACATTGAAACCGCTATTAAAAATGGCAACCTGAAGCCTCCTTCAGGTGCCCCGCAAGGCGGTCCTCGTAGCGCGGGTAGCCCTGGTGGATCAGGAAAATCCGGAGGGCCAGGCGTTGCAGGTGGGGCTGGAGGCGCGAGCAATTCTTCTCAAACCTATGCCGCAGCTGACACGAACAAAGATGGTGTGGTTTCCGCCCAGGAAGCTGCAATCTACGCCATATCTCACCCATCAGCAGCAGCCACTGAAAGCAACACGACCGACCCATCCAAGTTAGGCCGGAACGTTGACAAGTTGGTCTGATCGAGATTCAAACGATTCACTTAATCTTGCACAGAAGCCACCCTTCCTGAGCCCGCTACGGGGCTTAAAGTGCCTCGTAAAAGACAGCAGTCCAGACCGGCAGGTCCATATCGGACACATCGTCCTCCGGTGGCCCCACTCGCACCTTGGCTGCAGCCTCCGCCAGCGAAATCTTGAGAACAAGGGTGGCCATAGATCACAGCCGAACGATAGTTCAGGGAGTGGTTAAATGCCAAACGCGCCAGCACCAGGCCGTCCGCATGGGTGATGGCGACACAAACCTGCACGCGGCTAACCAACAAGCGCATCAAGCGACCGCCGTTGGAGCCGTGGATGTAAAGGAATTCGCCGATTCGCCAGCAGGCGGTGGGTAGGCAATGGGTTCCCTGCTCATCGCTGACAGCCACATGGCACACGTAGGCAGCGTCGATGATGCTGTGCAGCGTGTCGCGGTCATAGGTTGCCAGCTCTGCAATGCGGCGAATACGGGTGCGTGCGCTGGGTGCTGTGATTGCTTCCATCTGGGTCTGGGGCATTTGGGTTCCCAGGATGATGCTGGTTAAACAAGGGGCCGGATGCTAACCCCCTTTGTCCATGAGGCCTTTAGCCAACTGGCCGGATCGGCTGCTCCAGATAGCGCGCCACAAACGCGCCCACACAGCTCTCGGGCAGGTCCAGCCAAACGGTGTGGCCGCTGCCCAGCGCCGCTTGCACAGGCTCTCCATCCAAGTTTTCCATGCGCGTGATTTGCACGTCAAAGTTGCCGGTCGGGTGAATGATTTCCAACTTGTCGCCGACCGAAAACTTGTTGCGCGCATTCACCTGCACCAGGCCGCGTGCGGAGTCAAAGACGATGGCGTCGCCCACGTACAGACTGCGCCCGGACTCGGAATAGCCGCGCAGGTAGTTCTGCGTAGCCTCGGGCGTGTGGCGCTGGAAGAAGCCGGAGGTATAGCCGCGGTTCGCCAGGCCTTCGAGCTGGCCCAGCAAAGCCGGGTCCATCTCGCGCCCGGCCACGGCGTCATCGATGGCCTTGCGGTAGGCCTGAGCCGTGCGGCTCACATAGTAGGGGCTCTTGGTGCGGCCCTCGATCTTGAGCGAGTCGATGCCGATGTCCACCAGGCGCTTAACGTGCTCGATGGCGCGCAGGTCTTTGGAGTTCATCACATAGGTACCGTGCTCGTCTTCTTCCACAGGCATGAAGCTGCCGGGGCGCTGGCTTTCTTCCAGCAGGTAGACGCCGGACGGATGGGCCGCTGCGGCCTCGGCCGGGGACATCTCGCCCTGCTCGCGCACCCTTGCCGCGGCTTGGGTCAGGATGTCGCCGGATGCGTCCTCCACGCCCTGCAGGGTCTTGTAATCCCAGCGGCAGGAGTTGGTGCAGCTGCCCTGGTTGGCGTCGCGGTGGTTGAAGTAGCCCGACAGCAAACAGCGGCCGGAATAGGCGATGCACAGGGCGCCGTGCACAAACACCTCCAGCTCGGTGTCAGGGCATTCCTGGCGGATATGGGCCACCTGGTCCAGCGAGAGTTCGCGCGACAAGATCACGCGGGCAATACCCACACTTTTCCAGAATTTCACCGCCGCCGAATTGACCGTGTTGGCCTGCACCGAAAGGTGGATCTCCATCTCGGGCCAGGCCTCACGCGCCATTGCAATCAGGCCGGGGTCGGACATGATCATGGCATCGGGCTTCAAGGCAATCACCGGGTTCATGTTGGCCACATAGCTCTTGAGCTTGTTGTCGTGCGGGTAGATGTTGGACACCAGATAAAACTTGTGGCCCAGGGCATGGGCCCGCTCAATGCCGCGCTGCAGGGTGGCGAGTTCGCCAAAGTCGTTGTTGCGCACGCGCAGCGAATAGCGGGGCTGGCCGGCATAGACGGCGGTAGCGCCGAAGGCGAACGCGGTCTCCAGCATGGTCAG
Source organism: uncultured beta proteobacterium (assembly GCA_903845935.1). Taxonomy (GTDB): domain Bacteria; phylum Pseudomonadota; class Gammaproteobacteria; order Burkholderiales; family Burkholderiaceae_C; genus Allorhodoferax. Next base: position 14,867 of record CAIMZI010000059.1, read on the forward strand.
CGACCCGGCAGGGGCGAGAAGTTCAGGGGTCTTTAATTGCATAGGCGCCATTATCCCGGTGCGCTTAACAGGTCAAAATGCGCTGCATCAAGCGCGCTCTTTTCCACTTGCCTAAACACTCCATGAAAAAACATCTCACCATTTTGACCGGCGCCTCCCGTGGCCTGGGTCTGGCCATGGCCGAGCAATTGCTCAAGGCCGATGCCCTGCTGCTGTGCATCTCGCGCAACGTCAATGACGCACTGGCAACGCAAGCCGCGGCCTGCGGCGCCGAATGGCTGCAATGGCAGGCAGATTTGAGCGACGCCGCCCCAGTGGCGCAACGCCTGCAGGTTTGGCTGGCGGCGCTGGACCCGCAAACACTGGCCAGCGCCACGCTGATCAACAACGCCGGTGTCATCTCGGAATTGACGCCGCTGCACGATGCGCAGGCCGACGATCTGACGCGAGCCCTGCGGGTGGGACTGGAAGCGCCCATGTTGCTGTGCGCCGCCTTTCTGGGTGCCACGCAAACCTGGACGCAGCTGCCGCGCAAAGTGCTGAACATTTCTTCCGGCCTGGGCCGACGCGCCATGGCGTCATCGTCTTCCTACTGTGCGGCCAAGGCCGGTATGGACCATTTCACGCGCTGTCTGGCGCTCGAAGAGACGCTTCTTCCGCACGGCGCAAAGGTCTGCTCGCTGGCGCCCGGCGTGGTGGACACGGCCATGCAGGTGCAGCTTCGCAATACCAATGCCGCGCAGTTCCCCGACCAGAACGCCTTTGCGGCCCTGCATGAAAAAGGCCAGCTAAGCAGCCCCGCCGACGCGGCAGGACGCTTGCTGGCCTATCTGAACCGGCCTGACTTCGGGTCAGAGCCGGTCGCCGACGCTAGAGGATAAGTCAGCGCCGGGCCGCCCCAAGCTGACTTGCGGCCCCCTTGGGGGGCAGCGCAGCACGCGAAGCGGCAAGCGTGGGGGCTAGTCTTACAGGCGTTCGAAAATCACCGCGATGCCCTGACCGCCACCGATACACATGGTGGCCAGACCGTAGCGCCCGCCGCTGCGGTGCAGTTCATAGACCAGCTTGGTGGCAATGAAAGCACCGGAACAACCGATGGGGTGACCCAGGGCAATGGCGCCGCCGTTCACATTGGTCTTGCTCATGTCGAGTTCCAGACCGCGGGCCACCGCAATGGCTTGGGCGGCGAAGGCTTCGTTGGCTTCGATCACGTCCATCTGGTCCAGGGTCAGGCCGGCCTTCTTGAGAGCCAGCTTGGTTGCGGGGATGGGGCCTTCGCCCATGATTTCATTGGGCACACCGGCAATCGCGTACGACACCAGACGGGCCATGGGCTTGTGGCCAGCAGTGGCAGCTACGGCCGCATCCGCCAGCACAAAGAAGGCCGCACCGTCGTTGATTCCGGAAGCATTACCGGCAGTCACCGAGCCGCCTTCTTTCTTGAAGGCGGGTTTCAGCTTGCCCAGGGATTCCATGGTGGTTTCGGGCTTGCAATGCTCGTCGGTGTCAAACACCACGTCGCCCTTGCGCGTCTTCTTGACGATGGGCACGATTTGCGACTTGAAGCGACCTTCGGCAATGGCCACGCCGGCACGGCGGTGCGATTCCACCGACAGCGCATCCTGCTCTTCGCGGGTGATGCCCCACTTGGTGACCAGGTTTTCAGCCGTCACGCCCATGTGGCCGACGCCAAACGGATCGGTAAGCGTAGACACCATGGTGTCGATCATTTTGCTGTCGCCCATGCGTGCGCCGTTGCGCATCGCAGCCGACAGGTAACCAGCGCGGCTCATCACTTCCACGCCGCCGCCAATACCGTAGTCCGCATCACCCAGCAGAATGTTTTGCGCGGTGGTGACGATGGCTTGCAGGCCGGAAGAGCACAGGCGGTTCAGCGCCATGGCAACCGACTCATTGGACAGACCGGCCTGGATGGAGGCGACGCGCGCCACATAAGGAAAACGGGATTCGGTAGGGATGGTGTTGCCCACGGTTACATAGTTGATGGCCTTGGGGTCCACGCCGGAGCGCACCACAGCTTCCTTCATCACGGTACCGGCCAGCTCGCAGGGCTCGATATCCGCCAGGCCTCCGCCGAAAGAACCAATGGCCGAACGGGCAATGCCCAAAACTACTACATCACGCTTGCTCATACTGTATGTCTCCTGGTTGCTAGAAATGAAATACTTGGCCCTGAGGCCGTGGCCGGAAATTCTGAACCTGCATCCGTACCGTTTGCTTACAGGGCAATAGTCTACTATCGCCGCCGGGCCGCGACCCACGCACAGCGGGGAGCTGGGGGCTAACCGATTTCAGATTGGAAGCCTCCGGCGCGTAGCGTCACCACCAAGGTGTCGCGGTGCCCGTTCGGGTCCAAGGGCTGGATCGGGGTCGATTCATGGATTACCCGCGCATCGTCCAGCAACAGCAGCGACCAAGGCTCGGACAGGGTGAAGCGCTGGCCATTCGGGCCATCGGCATCAAACACGCGGGTTTCGCCGCCCTTGATGCCGCTGCGCTCCACCATGAACACGGCCACCATCTCCACGCCATCGCGGTGCGCGCCCTCGGGCGTGGGTCGGCCTATGCCGTCGGTGGTGTCGATGCGGAACTGGTGCGCCTCCACAAACCAGGGCTGCGCGCCCTTCAGGCCGGAGCAGACCCGGCCCAGCCAGGCCAGCAACTGCGCCCAAGCCGGTTGAGCCAACAGCGTTGCGTCCATGGGCTCAAAGTGACGCTCCAGACCGCCGTGCAAGGCGTTGTATTCCAGCGGTTGCCAGTGCGGCCGATGCGGCATCTGCTCAACCCCGTCGGCGTCGACGATAAAGCAGCTGTGACGGCGGCGGCGATAACGTCCGCCATCGCGCAGGTAGTTGTCTGGCGGCAAATCGTTCCAGCTCGGGCACCAAGCCAGCAAATCGGCCAAGGCCACGTCCGCCAGCTGCGCTACCTGGGCGGCGCCCAGTACGGCATAGCCTTGTTGCTTCAGCACTGCGCTCAGCGCTGGTGGATAGTCCAGAGTCGGCGGGAAAAACGAGAGCGTCATGGGTCAGGTAGCAAAGGGAACAGGGCGCAATTATCGGCTGCCAAAACGTCCAAGCGTAGACCCTCCTGTGGCCCAAAGGTGACCTGCATCAAGAATCAACCCCTGGCGAGCGGCTATGCTTGCATCCTGATTTGGAGACAAGCCTGATGACCACCGCTACCCTGGACCGCACGCCCGTGCAATGGAGCCCCACCCTCGGCCTGGAAATGCCGGTGATGGACGACACCCACGAAGTTTGCATTGCCTTGCTGGCCGAGGTGGTGCAGGCACCGGACGAGACCCTGTTGTCGCGCTGGGCCCTGCTGATAGACCACACCCAGGAACACTTTGACCGCGAAGACCAGTGGATGGCTGCAACCGGCTTTGGTTCGGAAAACTGCCACACCACCCAGCACAGCGTGATCCTGCAGGTAATGCGCGAAGGCGGAAAACGCGGGCTGATGGGCGAGCTCGATCTGGTGCGCCAGATGGCCTACGAGCTCGGCCTGTGGCTGGCCAACCACATCCAGAGCATGGACGCGGCCCTGGCCCTGCATTTGCGATCGGCCGGTTTTGATCCGCAGACAGGCATCATCAGCCATCCGCAGGCCTTTGCCGGAGAAGAAATCCAGGGTTGCGGTGGAGGCAGTTGCGGCTCGCACAGCGAGGCCGAGCAATCGGTCAGCGCCTAGGCCTGCATGGATGCCACACCCGACCTGCGCCACCGTCCGCATGAAGATATACAGGCGCTGCTGACCGGCACGCTGTTTGTTGCCCTGGGCGTGGTGATGTTTGGCCGCACCGGTCTGCTCACCGGCGGCACGGCAGGCATTGCTTTTTTGATCCATTACGCTACCGGCTGGAATTTCGGTCTGGTGTTCTTTTGCATCAACCTGCCGTTTTATGGTCTGGCCTACCAGCGCATGGGGCTGCAGTTCACGCTGAAGACCTTTGCCGCCGTGGCATTGCTGGCCACCATCAGCAACCTGCTGCCGCAATGGATTGCGCTGGGCAGCATCAACCCGGTGTTTGCGGCGGTGGCCGGTGGCCTGCTGATGGGCACCGGCATGCTGATATTGTTTCGGCACCGCGCCAGCCTGGGCGGCTTTAATGTGCTGGTGCTGTACCTGCAGGAGCGCTTTGGCTGGCGCGCCGGTCTGACCCAGATGGCGCTGGACTGCAGCATCGTCCTGTTTGCCTTTGCCCTGACCGACTGGTGGCATATCGGGCTGTCGGTGCTGGGTGCCGTGGTGCTCAACCAGACCTTGGCCATGAACCACCGCACTGGGCGCTACGTCGCAATCTAAGCGCGGTGGTGGGCTGCAAATGCTTTCCCAAAATTCTCGCAGTCGCTGCACGCGAATGGCAGGCGAGTTACCGGCAACGATAGCCGTATTGAGCGCGCCAATCGAAATGCCGGCCAGCATGCCTACTTGCGGATTCTCAATGGCTCGCCCGTGCGCATTCCCGCACCAATCCCTCTGCATGCAAGCCCTGCATCGTGAATGCCCAAAGCGCCTGGCTCAATCCAGCAGCGCCGCGTAAACCAAATTGCGAAACAGCGGACGGTAATGCTCGCGCTGGTTGGGTGCCTGGGTCAGCAGAATGGCAAACAAGTCCTTGACCGGATCGACAAAAAAGGTGGTACCCCCAATGCCGCCCCAGCCATACAGACCGGCCGAGCCCGGCAGCGGGTCTAAGCCCTCCTGCAGCTTGACCGAAAAGCCCAGACCAAAGCCGACGCCACGCGCCAGCATGTAGCCTGAGCGTTGGGTGAAATGTTGGTCCATGCCGCCCAGATGATCAGCGGTCATATTGCGCACCGTGTTGGGCATCAGGATGCGCTGGCCCTGCCATTCGCCACCATTGAGCAGGCATTGCAGAAAGCGCGCATAGTCGCCCACGGTGGACACCAGCCCGACACCGCCCGACTCCATCGGATAGGGCTTGCGGATGTCGATCAGCTCCACGGCAGCGTCGCTGTCGGGGCACAGCGCAAAGGGCTCGGCAATGCGGTGCTGCTGCTCTGGCTTGACGTCAAAGTGGGTGTCGACCATGCCCAACGGATCAAGGATGTTCTCGCGCAAAAATGCGCCCAGGGTCTGGCCAGCGACAACCTCGATCAGGCTACCCAGCAGGTCGGTGGCGCGGCTGTATTCAAAGCTGGTACCCGGCTCGAACATCAACGGCAGACTGGCCAAGACTCGGGAGAATTCGCGATTGGTTTTTTGGCGTGTCCACAGATCGGCCTCGGCATACAGGCGCTGGATCGGCTCGGTGCCCAAAATCTCGTAGGTCAGGCCGGCGGTATGGCGCAACAGGTCCTGCACCGTGGGCGGCGTGCGCGGCTTGTCCAAGGCGGCGTGGCCGCCAATGTGCGAAGCCAGCTGGACCCCGGCAAACTCTGGCAGGTAGCGGGCCACCGGGGCTCCCAGCAAGACCTGACCACGCTCCACGAGCATCATCAACGCCACCGAGACAATCGGCTTGGTCATGGAGTAGATTCGAAATAGCGAATCCAAGGCCATGGCCTGACCAGTCTGCGGGTCTTGCAAGCCGATGGCGCTGCTCAGCACGACTTCGCCTCTGCGGGCCACCAGCATCACCGCACCGGGCAGATGCTTGCGTGCGACAGCTGCTTCCAACACCGTTTGAATGTGCTGGGTGCGCTGAGGGCAAAAGCCCAGATGGGAAGGCTGAGCGGTTTCAAACAGGGTATTCATAGTCATGCATGGGCTCCTGAGCAGGCTTGCAATAGGGTACTCATAAGGTCAGATCGGCGTATGGCTCCAAGCATATGGCATGTTTCCTGCGGGACAGTTTCTGTAATTAACACAAAGCAGATGAGCTCATGTGCTATTTGCATAGTACGCGCGCGTAAACCCTGAGCTTTCTGCCAGTAACATGCCGCTACATTCACTGCTTTGGTGCAAACTGGGCACTGCATTGGAATCCTTTCTTTAACTGGAGAACTCGAACATGAACTTGAAATCACTCAAGACCGTAGCCGCCGCCGTACTGGCGCTTGGAACGCTGGCTGCTGCCCCCGCCCATGCAGGCAAGACGGTGGACGCAATCAAGGCGCGCGGTCAAGTGATCTGCGGCGTGCACACCGGCCTAGCCGGCTTCAGCGCGGCCGACTCCAGCGGCAAATGGACCGGCATCGACGTGGACATGTGCCGCGCCGTGGCCGCCGCCACCCTGGGCGATGCTGAAAAGGTGAAATATGTGCCCCTGTCGGCACAGGCCCGCTTTACTGCCCTGCAATCCGGCGAGATCGACATCCTGTCGCGCAACACCACCTTCACCCTGACCCGCGACGCATCTCTGGGCCTGAGCCAGACCGCAGTGACCTATTACGACGGTCAAGGCTTTATGGTGCCAGTCAAAAACAAGATCAAGAGCGCCAAGCAACTCAAGGGCCAGACCGTGTGCGTGCAGTCCGGCACCACGACCGAGAAGAACCTGACCGACTACTCCAAGGCCAATGGCCTGGCCATCAAGCCGGTGGTGTTTGAAAAGCTCGAAGCCGTGGAAGGCGCTTACTTCTCCGGCCGTTGCGTGGCCTACACCACCGACGCCTCCGGTCTGGCTTCGGTGCGCAACAAGTCGGCCAAGAATCCCGCCGACCACATCATCTTGCCCGAGCTGATCTCCAAGGAGCCGCTGGGCCCGCTGGTGCGCCGTGGTGATGAAGACTGGGCCGCCATCGTCAAGTGGACCATCTTCGGTCTGCTCGAGGCCGAAGAATATGGCATCACCTCGGCCAATGTGGACGACCTGAAGGTCAACACCAAGGACCCGGCCATCGGCCGTCTGCTGGGCACCACGGAAGACACCGGCAAGCTGCTGGGCCTGGACAAGGAATGGTTGGCCCGCGCCATCAAGGCCACCGGCAACTATGGTCAGATTTTCGAGCGCAATGTGGGACCCAAGTCGGATCTGCAACTGCCGCGTGGCTTGAACAATCTGTGGAACAAGGGCGGCATTCAGTACGCGCCTCCCATTCGCTAAGTCGCAAGACGCCGCCTGACACGGCGCACTGAGGGGCGGGCATCACACATGCCCTCCCCTTTTTTCATGGTTTATTCGGCCACCATCGCAAGAGGGATTGCATGTCCAACAGCCCACCCAAAAATCATTGGTCCTGGCGCAGCCAGGCCTTTCGCGGCCTGGTCTACCAGGTCTTAGCCGTCGTGCTGATCGTGCTGTGCGTGGGCTACCTAGCGCACAACACGCAGACCAATATGCGCGAGCGCGGCATCCAGAGCGGCTTTGACTTTCTCAACAGCGCCGCCGGCTTTGACATCGGCGAGAGCCTGTTTGCCTTTGACTCCGGCGAGAACTACTGGCACGCCTATTTCATCGGCTTCACCAACACGCTGCGCGTGGCCATCACCGGCCTGATCCTCACCACCCTCCTAGGCACGCTGATTGGCGTGGGCCGTTTCTCGCGCAACGCCCTGGTGCGCGGACTGTGCCTGTGCTACGTGGAGCTGTTTCGCAATATACCGGTGCTGCTGCAGTTGCTGATGTGGTACCTGATGTTCACCGAGGTGCTGCCGGACTCGGCCAACCCACTGGTGCTCGGCCCCTTTTATTTGAGCAAGGGCGGCCTGAACTTTCCGATCCCCGTGTGGGCCACCGGCCAGTACTTTGCCGCCATCGGCATGGGCCTGGCGCTGGTCGTGGCCTGGCTGTACCGCCGCTGGGCCATCCTGTCCTTTGAGGGCACCGGTGTGCCACGCAGCCTATTCTGGGTGCCGGTGGGCATCGTCTTGAGCTTTGGCGTGCTGGGCTGGATTATTGGTGGCGCGCCGAGTGAGTTCAATATGCCAAAGCAGGGTGAATTCGCAATTGAAAACGGGGGCGCATTGACGCCCGAATTTTTGTCGGTGCTGCTGGGTCTGACCATCTACACCGCAGCCTTTGTGGCCGAGGTGGTGCGTGGCGGCATCCAGTCGGTGGCGCTGGGCCAGGCCGAGGCCGCGTCCGCCCTGGGCCTGAGCCGTGGCCAGACCATGCGCCTGGTCACTCTGCCGCAGGCCTTGCGCGTGATCATCCCACCCATCACCAACCAGTATCTGAATCTGACCAAAAATTCTTCACTGGCCGTGGCCATTGGCTACCCGGATGTGGTGTCGATCGCCAACACCGCCATCAACCAGACCGGCCGCGCCGTGGAGTGCATTGCCATCATCATGCTGGTCTACCTGAGCACCTCGCTGATCACCTCCGGGCTGATGAATTGGTACAACACGCGCTCGGCGATCAAGGAGCGTTAACACCATGAGCGCACAAGTTTTTCAAACCATTCCTCCACGCCCGGCCCCCATCAAGGCCGAGGGTCTGGTGGCCTGGATGCGCGCCAACCTGTTTGGCGATCTGCGCACCAGCCTGGGCACCCTGGCCATTGGCGCCGTGCTGCTGTGGATCGTGCCGCCGCTGATCCAGTGGCTGTTCATCAATGCGGTGTGGGTCAAAAATTACGAGACCTGCCACGCTGCCGCTGGCGCCTGCTGGGGCGTGATTGGCGAGAAGTACCGCATCATCATCTTTGGCCGCTACCCTTTTGAAGAGGAAGCGCGCCCACTGATTGCCACCGTATTGCTGATGGGCCTGCTGATTCTGAGCTGCATGCGCCTGGCCTGGAAGCCCTGGCTGGGTGCGCTGTGGATCGTGGTGTTTGCGGTGTTCTTCACGCTGATGCGTGGCGGGGTGTTTGGCCTGTCGTATGTGGAGACCTCGCTCTGGGGCGGCCTGCCGCTCACGCTCTTGCTGGCTTCGCTGTCGATGACCATGGCCTTTCCGATTGCACTGGTGATTGCGCTGGGCAGACGGTCGCAGCTGCCGGCCATCCGCAGCCTGTGCACGGTGTATGTGGAGCTGATCCGTGGTGTGCCACTGATCTCGGTGCTGTTCATGGCCTCGTTCATGTTCCCGCTCTTAATGCCGCAGGGCTTCAATATCGACGTGCTGATCCGCGTGCTGGCCGGCATCACGCTGTTTGCCGCAGCCTATATGGCCGAGGTGATTCGCGGCGGCCTGCAGGCCGTACCCAAGGGCCAGATCGAGGCTGCGGCCACGTTGGGCCTTAGCTACTGGCAGACCCAGCGCAAGATCGTGCTGCCACAGGCCCTGGCCATGGTGGTGCCAGGCATCATGAACAACTTCATCTCCACCTTCAAAGACACCTCGCTGGTGACGATTGTCAGCATGTACGAGTTGACCGGCTCCATGGGCATGGCGCTCAACTCGGATGCCAACTGGCGGCCCTTCAAGATCGAAGGCTACCTCTTCATCGCCCTGATTTATTTCGTGTTCTGCTTCTCCATGTCGCGCTACAGCAGCTGGATTGAAAAGCAAGTAAACAAAAGCCGCCAACGCTAAGGAATTCTTATGTCTGAACACATCATTCAATTCGACAAGGTCAACAAGTGGTACGGCAACAGCTTTCATGTGCTGCGCGACATTGATCTGCAGGTCAAGACCGGCGAGCGCATCGTGGTCTGCGGCCCGTCCGGGTCCGGAAAATCCACCCTGATCCGCTGCATCAACCGTCTCGAAGAACACCAGCAAGGCCACCTCACCGTGGACGGCGTGGAGCTGACCGACGACGTCAAGGCGATTGACGACGTGCGCAAAAAGGTTGGCATGGTGTTTCAGCAGTTCAACCTGTTCCCGCACCTGACCGTGCTGGAGAACCTGACGCTGTCGCCGATGTGGGTGGGCAAGATGCCCAAGAAAGAGGCCGAAGAAAAGGCCATGGAGCAGCTTAAAAGGGTGCGGATTGCCGAGCAGGCCGGCAAGTACCCGCTACAGCTCTCGGGCGGCCAGCAGCAGCGCGTGGCGATTGCCCGTGCCCTGTGCCTGAAGCCCAAGATCATGCTGTTCGACGAGCCGACTTCGGCGCTGGACCCGGAGATGATCAAGGAAGTGCTGGACGTGATGATCGAAATGGCCAGCCAGGGCATCACCATGCTGTGCGTGACGCATGAGATGGGCTTTGCCAAGGCCGTGGCCGATCGCGTGATCTTTATGGATCAGGGCCAGATCGTGGAGCAGAATAACCCGCACGACTTTTTTAACCACCCGCAAAGTGAACGGAGTCGGGACTTCTTGTCGAAAATTCTGGGGCATTAACACCCCCATCCCCCGCCCCTTACCCCCCGTCGGTTTTTTACTCCCCACTCCCCCCAGCCCCCTCGCCCCCGCCGGGCGAGGGGGAGCTCAATGCGGACAGCCGATTTTGCGTTCTCGCTCCGGCCAGGGCCTTACTGGGGACGGTTTTTCCGGATTGGCGTTGGCCAGCATACTGGCCTTGCCCTGGCCTGCGTTGCGGCTAAAGACCGGCGCCTTTTGTGTTGTGCCGCTCTCGCATTTGAACTCCAACATTGTGGATGACGTATCCGGCGCTCGGAACTACTGGCGTGAGATGCAGGCAAAAAACAGCAGTGGCAACGCCCCGTCATTCTTTCCGTAGTCGGCGCGCAGCAACCAAATCGGCTGTCCGCTTTAAGCTCCCCTTATCCCGACGGGGGGTAAGGGGTTGGGGGATGGGGGAGTAAAAAACCACTTCAAAACGAATCCAAACCGATCTGGGTAGATCGGAAGAGCGTCGTGTAGGGAAAGAGTGTACGTCCTGGTGTAGATCTCGG
>CAIMZI010000060.1 GCA_903845935.1 uncultured beta proteobacterium
TCGCGGTGGATGGCCAGATGGGTGTGGTCGCGCCCAGTAATCTTGCCCAGTGCCTCCCAGGCCTTGACGGCAACATGGCCGTTGGTCTCAGGGGCCAGCTGCAACACCACTTCGCAGGCGTCGATATCGCTCTCGATCTTCGCCATGCCCTTGGTCACACCTTCAGCATGAACCTTTCCGTTGAGTTCAGCGAGTTGCTGGACTTCCACCTTGGTATCCCAACCAATGCCCTTGCCGCCATTGCCAACTTTTTCCAGCAATGGCCCTAAGGCCGTGAAGCGCTTGAAGGTGTTGGGGTAATCGCGCTCCACCACGGCAATCGACGGTGCAGTCTTGCCGGGAATCAGATCGCATTCGCCGCGCTTCCAGTCTTTCACATCAAAGGGTTGCGCCAATTCGGACGGGGTATCGTGCATTAAGGGAGTCAGCACCACCTCTTTTTCCACACCCAGGTGGCCGACGCAGACCTTGCTGTAGGCCTCGGCAAAGCCCTTGTAGATTTCCCAATCGCTCTTACTCTGCCAGGCCGGGTCCACCGCCGTGGAGAGCGGATGGATGAATGGGTGCATGTCGCTGGTATTCAGATCGTTCTTCTCGTACCAGGTGGCAGTCGGCAGCACGATGTCGGAATACAGGCAGGTCGTGCTCATGCGGAAGTCCAGCGTGACCAGGAGGTCCAGCTTGCCTTCCGGTGCGTCCTTGTGCCATTGCACCTCGGCCGGCTTGGCATCGTCCACGCCCAGGTCCTTGCCCTGCACGCCGTGGGTCGTTCCCAGCAGATGCTTCATGAAATATTCATGGCCTTTGCCCGACGAGCCCAGCAGGTTGGAACGCCAGACAAACATATTGCGCGGCCAGTTAGCGGGATGGTCCGGGTCTTCGCAGCTCATCTTCAAGCTGCCATCTTTGAGTGACTTGACCACATAGTCCTTGGCATCCATGCCAGCGGCCGCGGCGTCCTTCACTACCTGGAAGGAGTTCGTCTGCAGCTGTGGTGCGCTGGGCAACCAGCCCATGCGCTCGGCCCGCACGTTGTAGTCGATCAGGCTGCCGCCGTATTTACTCTTGTCGGCTAGCGGCGAGAGGATTTCTTCCACGCCCAGCTTTTCGTAGCGCCACTGGTCGGTGTGGGCGTAGAAAAAGCTGGTGCTGTTCATCTGCCGAGGTGGGCGCACCCAATCCAGCGCAAAGGCCAGCGCGGTCCATCCGGTTTGGGGGCGCAGCTTTTCTTGCCCCACATAGTGGGCCCAGCCGCCGCCGCTCTTGCCGATACAGCCGCACATCATCAGCATATTGATGATGCCGCGGTAGTTCATATCCGAGTGGTACCAGTGGTTCATGGCCGCGCCGATGATGACCATGGACTTGCCCTTGGTCTTGTCGGCGTTGTCAGCAAACTGGCGCGCCACGGCAATGATCTGGTCACGCTTTACGCCGGTGATCTTTTCCTGCCATGCGGGGGTGTAAGGGGTGTCGTCGTCGTAACTGGTGGCGGCGTTCTCGCCGGGAATGCCACGGGCCACGCCGTAGTTGGCCACAGTCAAGTCGAACACAGTGGCGATCAGCGCATAACGCTCTTCACCGGCCTTGCCGAGTTTGATGCGACGCACCGGCACCTTGCGCACCAGGATGTCGTCAACGGCCGCGCCCTGCTTGTTGGCGCTGAAGTTGGGGGTGTCAATGCCGCCGAAATACGGGAAGCCAACTTCACCTACTTGATAGTCAGGCGTTTCGCCTTCCATCAAGCTGAGCTTTAGTTTGACTGCTTCGTCGTTGCGGGCTTCGCGGTTTTCCAGATTCCACTGGCCCAGGTCAGCGCGTCCTTCGGCGCCCCAGCGGAAACCTATACTTCCGTTGGGAACTACGATCTTGTCAGTCTGATCAATCGCCAGTGTTTTCCACTCGGGATTGTTGGCCTGGCCCAACTTGCCGTTGAAGTCGCTGGCACGCAAGTAGGCGCCGGGAACAAGCACCGTGCGGCCGTCAGGCAGCTTGCGCTCTTCCAGCTGCACCAAGTTCGGCATGTCGGTATAGCGGCGCACGTAGTCATCAAAGTAGGCGCTGCGTTTGTCGAAGTAAAACTCCTTCAGAATCACATGGCCCATTGCCATGGCCACGGCCGCGTCCGTACCCTGCTTGGGGTGCATCCACAGATCGGCCAGCTTGCTGATCTCGGCATAGTCGGGCGTGATGGCCACGGTCTTGGCGCCTTTGTAGCGCACCTCGGTGAAGAAGTGGGCGTCGGGCGTGCGGGTCTGGGGCACGTTCGAGCCCCAGCCAATGATGAAGGTGGAGTTGTACCAGTCAGCCGACTCGGGCACGTCGGTTTGCTCGCCCCAGACTTGTGGCGAAGCAGGTGGCAGGTCGCAATACCAGTCGTAAAAGCTCATGCACACGCCGCCAATCAGGCTGAGGTAGCGGCTGCCGGCGGCATAGCTGACCATGGACATGGCCGGGATGGGCGAGAAGCCGATGACGCGGTCCGGGCCCCACTTCTTGGCGGTGTAAACGTTGGCGGCGGCGATGAGCTGGTTCACCTCGTCCCAGGTGCTGCGCACAAAGCCACCGAGGCCACGTTGCTTGACCCACTGGCTGCGAGCGTCGTTGTTTTCGACAATCAAGGTCCAGGCATTGACCGGGTCTTTGGCGACGGCCAATGCAGCGCGCCACTGCGTCAGCAGGCGGGCGCGGATCATGGGGTACTTGACGCGGTTGGCGCTGTACAGATACCAACTGTAGGAAGCGCCACGGGCGCAGCCGCGCGGCTCGTGGTTGGGCAAATCCGCGCGGGTACGCGGGTAGTCGGTCTGCTGGGTTTCCCAGGTAACAATGCCGCCCTTGACGTAAATTTTCCACGAGCAGGAGCCCGTGCAATTCACGCCGTGGGTGCTGCGCACGATTTTGTCGTGGGCCCATCGGTCGCGGTAAGCGTCTTCCCAGGTCCTGTCCTCACCCGTGGTGAGGCCGTGGCCGTCGGAAAAGCTTTCCTTGGGTGCCGAGAAGCGGTTCAGGCGATCCAGAAAATGGCTCATGGAATTCTCCAGTTGAAATGGTTAGGTGAGCGAACTGCGTGAGGCTCAGGGGTTCTTGAATTCGGAGGTGGGGCGCAGATAAAACCACCAGTTCAACACCAGACACAGCGCATAAAAGATGGCGAATCCATACATCGCAATCTGTGGCGTACCGGCCTTGATCTGCGCACCAATCACAACAGGCGCAATAAACGCTCCGTAAGCTGCAATCGCAGAAGTCCAACCCAGGACCGGGCCAGCTTGCGTTCGATCAAAAATCACGCCGATGGTGCGAAAGGTGGAACCGTTTCCGATACCGCTGGCCGTGAACAACAGAATGAACAGCGCCATGAAAGGCATGAAGTACTGCTCAGGGGTGGCCGAACCATAGGCCAGCAACATCACATATCCCACAGCCACCGAGGCCAACACCATCACGGCCGAAATGGCCTGCGTGACGATGGAGCCGCCGATCTTGTCAGAGATCCAGCCACCAATCGGCCGCACCAGCGCGCCGACGAAGGGGCCGATCCAGGCGTAGGTCAGGGCCGAGGGGGCGTGCGGGTTCTTCAGCGTGTGCTGCATGACACCTGCGGCATCCGGCACATGGCTGATACCAAAGATTACGGTGATGGAAAGCGGCAGCGCCATCGAGAAGCCGATGAAGGAGCCGAAGGTGACGATGTACAACAGGGTCAGCGACCATGTGTGCTTGTTGCGAAAAATTGCAAACTGCTTGGCGATGTTTTCCTTCATGGCGCCAAAGGCGGCCAGACGCATCACCATCAGCGTGCTGAACACAATTAACGGCATGGCAATCCACATGTTCAGGATGCCCAGGCCCGTCGGGGCGGGTAGGTACAGGTAAAGACCCAAACCTGCGGGCACAAATGACAGGGTGTAGAGCCAGATGATCTTGATGAACGCTGAAATGGTGCCGCCGCTGTCAGGCGTTACGGTGTTCAAGTTGTTCATGCCGAAGTAAGCCAGCACCGACAAGGGAATAAGCGACAGCAGCCAGGCAAAGCCGGCGTTCTGAATCCAGGTTGGGGTACCCGCCA
>CAIMZI010000061.1 GCA_903845935.1 uncultured beta proteobacterium
CAGCTTGCATTTGCAACTGCCGCAGGCGCCGTCCTTGCAGCCATAGGGCAGGCCTATGCCCTGGCGTATGCCGGCAGGCAGCACCGCCTCATCGTGTTCTACCGTGAATGTGCGGCCGCTGGGTTGCACGGTGACCGTGAACGGGCTTGCTGTCGTCGTCATTTTTTGGGTATCCTGTGAGCTGTATTTTTTTAGCAGCCCGAATTGTGCCTTCAAACCAAAGTCCCCTGGGCGCCTTGCCCGGGCGTTTCAGACGCCAGCGTCTCCTGATCGTGGGCTGCGGTGATATCGGCACGCGGCTTGCCCGCGCCCTGAGTGGCCGGGTGCGGGTGTTGGCCCTGACCTCATCGGCATCGCGCCTGCCCGAGCTGCGCAGCCAGGGCGTGCTGCCCTTGTTGGGTAATCTGGATCGTGCCAGCAGCCTGTCGCGATTGGCCGGTCTGGCGCAACGCGTGCTCTATCTGGCGCCGCCGCCCAGCGAAGGCTGGGGCGATCCACGCCTGCGATCCTTGTTGCGCGCGCTGCGCAGGCGCACGGCGCCGCTGCAGCTGGTGTATGGCTCGACCAGCGGTGTCTATGGCGACTGCGCCGGGGCCTGGGTCGATGAAACGCGCTGCGTCAACGCCAGCACGCCGCGTGCCATGCGCCGCGTCGACGCGGAAAGCACGCTGCGTTTTTATGGCCGCTCTGCCGGTGTCAGCGCGCAGATTCTGCGGATTCCCGGCATTTATGCGCCAGACCGCGAGGGCGGCACACCGCGTGAGCGCCTGCTCAAGGGCACGCCGGTGCTGCGGCCAGAAGACGATGTGTTTACCAACCATATCCATTCCGATGACCTGGCGCGTGCCTGTCAGCTGGCCCTGTGGAAGGGCAGGCCGCAGCGCATCTACAACGTCAGCGATGACACGCAGTTGAAAATGGGCGACTATTTTGATCTGGCGGCCGACCTGTACCAGCTACCCAGGCCGCCGCGCGTGGCACGCGACAGCGCTCAGCAACAGTTGCCGGTGATGCTCTTGAGCTTTATGAGCGAATCGCGTCGTCTGGTAAACAAGCGCCTGAAGCAGGAGCTGGGTTTGGCGCTGCGCTACCCCACCGTGCTGGACGGTTTGGGGTAAAGCAGCAGCAGGGCTTTCCACACCAGCCAGCTACTGAGCAAGGTGATCGGGAAGGCCCACAGGACGTCGCTAAGCCAATGCGCCACGTCGGCCATGCGGGCAAAGCCAATCACCAGGCCCGACAGCACGCCCCCTGCGGCCCAGCGGCGCTGCCGCCTGCGGTGTACCAGGCCCAGCGAGATCAGGAACACGCCGCAGGACACATGGCCGCTGACAAAGGAGCAGTTGTTGTCGCACTGGTCGGTGATCACGGCGGCACGGCTGAATTTTTGCGTGCCACCAAAGTTTTCCACCTGGTAGGGGCGGGCGCGCTGCCAGTTCTCCTTGAAGCCCCAGTTCACCACCATGCCCGGCCCGACGATGCCGGCCACCACGACAAACGCCAGCGGCAATCGCCAGGCCTGCCAGCTCGCCTGCGTTTGGGCTGCCAGCCAGCCGCACAGTGCGATGACAAGACAGATCCGAAACACCGCAGGAATCCAGGCATTGATCCACTCCACCCACCACCAGTGGCCCGCTTGCGCCGGCGCGTGGGGTCCGGCAAAAAGGGCCGCCGCGCCTAGATCCAGCGCGGTCCACAGCGTGGGAACCAGTGCGGCGAGCAGGGACAGGCCAGCAATCCAAGCAAACAGCCTGGGCGTATTGCGATCTGGTGTTTGGGTGGGAGCGGATGTCATGGGGGCTGCTAGCAAATCAGAGTGTGGGTCTATGCTAACCTGCTGCATCACCTTAACGACTCAGCTCCCCTTGCTACCACCCTGGCTTGCCCACTATCGGCGTGAAAACCTGTCCAACGACGTCGTGGCAGGTGCCATTGTGGCCATTCTGGTGATTCCTCAAAGTCTGGCCTACGCGCTGCTGGCGGGCCTGCCGCCCCAAGCCGGGCTGTACGCCAGCATCCTGCCCGTGATGGTCTACGCCTGGCTGGGCAGCAGTTCGCTGCAGGCGGTGGGGCCGGTTGCGATTACGGCTCTCATGACCTATTCGGTGCTGAGTCCCCTGGCCGCGCCTGGCAGTGCGCAATACATTGACTTGGCGGCCGGGCTGGCCCTGTGTTCGGGCCTGATGACCATGGCCTTTGGCGGCTTGCGCCTGGGCTTTTTGTCACAGCTTTTGAGCCGCCCGGTGGTCAGCGGCTTTATTTCAGGCTCGGCGGTGCTCATCATCATCAGCCAACTCAAACTGCTATTGGGCGTGCCGGCCGGTGGCGCCAACAGTTGGCAGGAATTGCAGGCGGTGTGGGCGCACTTGGACCAGGCCCAGCCCGCCACCCTGTCGCTGTCTTCAGCGGCCCTGCTTTGCCTGCTGCTGTCGCGCTACGGTTTGGTGCGCCTTGCCACGGCTTGGGGTATGACAAGAAAAAAGGCCGAGGTCTGGGCGCGCGTCATGCCCCTGGTCGTGCTGGGCTTGGCCAGTGGGGCGGTGGTGGCGCTGGATCTGGACCGCTTGCAGCAGGTGGCGGTGGTCGGCCTGGTGCAGGAAGGTCTTGGCAGTATCCATTTCTTTGTTCCCGGTCTGGATGCACTGCGCATTTTGCTGACCCCGGCACTCATCATGGCATTTATCGGCACGGTGCAAAACATCACCATGGGCCAGGCGCTGGCGGCCCGGCAGCGCGAGCGGCTGGAGCCCAACCGCGAACTGCGGGGCCTGGGCGCGGCTAACGTGGTGTCGGCTTTCTATAGCGGCATGCCGGTGGGCGGCGGTCTGTCGCGTTCGGCCATCAATTTGGCAGCCGGTGCCCGCACGCCCATGGCCAGCATGGCCTCGGCCCTCAGCATGCTGCTGATCGTGCTGGCCGGTACCCACTGGTTTGCGCGCCTGCCACTGGCGGCGCTGGCGGCCAGCATCGTAGTGGCAGCCATCAGCATGATTGACGTGAAGGCCTTTCGCCAGGCCTGGGCCTATGACAGGGCCGACGCGCTGGCCCTGCTGGGCACCGCCGCGGGCGTGCTGTTGCTGGGTTTGGAGCTTGGTATTGCCACCGGTATTTTGCTGTCGTTGGTGACGCTGTTGCTGCGCGCCAGCACACCGCATATCGCCGTGGTCGGCCGCATTGCAGGTAGCGAACATTTCCGCAACGTCGAGCGCCATGGCGTCGAGACCATTCCTGGCGTGCTGTTCCTGCGCATCGATGAAAGCCTGTTTTTTGGCAACTTGCATGCGATTGAGGCAAGGCTGGGCTCCGAGCTGATCAAGGATGGCAGGGTGCAGGACCTGGTGCTCATCATGAGCGCGGTGAACCGCGTCGATACCACCGCCATGGAGGTGTTGACCGACCTGAATCGTGACCTGCAGGCACGTGGGATTCGCCTGCATCTGGCCGAGGTCAAGGGCCCGGTGCAGGACCGGCTGCTGCATTCGCCGCTGTGGCAGACCCTTTCTGGCAAGGTCCATCTATCGGTCAACAGCGCCTTTGAGGTACTGGCTTGCGAGCGCATGGTGGGCAACGGGCTCTACGTCATTTAGTCGTTCCTCCGGACTTGGGCGCTGCACCGCCATGCTCAGGGAGCGCAGCCTGTATTACGTCAAAGCTTTGTAAGCCTTGCAGAGCGTAATTACGTCATTTCTCGCTCAAAATACAAAACCATGAACACACAAGCTCAATACCTTGAAAAGCTCGGCACTGCCGCGCAAGCTGCTGCCCTGATCCAATCCGGCGATAAGGTTTTCATGGGGGAGTTCGCCCAGAACGTGGAGGCTGTGGATGCCGCCTTGGCGCTACGCAGCCAGGAACTGCGGGACGTGATTTTGGTCACCACCACGCGTGCGCGACCCTTGAAATGCGTGGAGGCGGATCCCAAGGGCGATGCCTTTCTGTGGAATGACTGGCACTTTTCCGGACTGGGCCGCAAGTACGGTGAACTGGGCCTGGCCGGCTACATCCCCCTTTGCTACCACCAGGGACCCCAAAATGTAGAGCTGTACGAGGAGCCGGATGTGGCCGTGGTGCAGGTCACGCCCATGGATAGAAACGGTTTTTTCAATTTTTCCACCAGCTGCTCCATGACCCCGGCCTACTGCCGCAAGGCCAAAAAGGTCGTGGTGGAAGTGAACACCCAGACGCCGCGCTGCCTGGGCGGTCTGGATGAAACCATCCATATCTCCAAGGTGGCTATGGTGGTGGAGGGCCCCAACAGCCCGCTGCTGCAACTGCCCGGATCTGTGGGCAGCGAGGCCGACCGCATGATCGCTGCCCATGTGATGGCGCTGCTGGAAGACGGCTCCACCATCCAGCTCGGCATTGGCGCGCTGCCCAATATTGTGGGCGCAATGATTGCCCAAAGCGATCTGAAAGACCTGGGCGTACATACCGAGATGCTGGCCGACTCCTATGTCGACATGTACGAGGCCGGGCGCATCACCGGCGCGCGCAAGTCCATAGACCGCTACAAGATGGTCTACACCTTCGCCATGGGCACCCAGAAGTTGTATGACTTTCTGGACAATAACCCGGTGGCCGCGATTTTTCCGGCGTCCTACACCAACGACCCGGCCGTGATCGGGCGCAACCCCAAGGTGGTGGCCATCAACAACGCCATCGAGATCGACCTGTTCACCCAGGTGGCCAGTGAATCGGCCGGACCACGCCAAATTTCGGGCACAGGCGGCCAGCTTGACTTCATCATGGGAGCCTACAAATCCGAAGGCGGCAAGGGCCTGATTTGCATTAACTCGACCTACAAAAAGAAGGACGGCACGGTTGGCTCGCGCATCGTGCCCACGCTCTCACCCGGCACCATCGTGACCTGCCCGCGCTCGGTGGTGCACTACATCGTGACCGAATTCGGCGTGGCCCAGATGAAGGCCAAATCGGCTTGGCAGCGTGCCGAGGCCTTGATCAATATCGCGCATCCGGACTTCCGCGAACAGCTGGTCAAGGACGCCGAGGCCTTTGGTATCTGGCGCCGTTCCAACAAGATCCTTTAAGCCACCACTCGATACAATTCCGCTTTTTGGCGTGTCAAGCTGCGGCCTGCAAGGTACGCATGGGCACGCTTGTGCGAGGCTTTGGACGCCACGCTAGTGACGCATCAGCAGGAATGGTTGGACATAGTGGACGCAAAACAAGGGAAGTATTCATGGCCACACTTGTCCCAATGAGTGGCAACTGGTTTGACCTGGCTTCGCTGGTGCGCCATACCGATGGAGCGACCTATACCCGTGGGCTGGAACTGTACCGGACCCAAAAAGTGTTGGACCTGAGCATTGAGGATGTGAACGGCATTTGGCTGGTCGAGGGCATGGTGCAGGGCACCCAGCGCAAACCCTATTCGGTGACGATGGACCTGACTTTGGATGATCAAGGCCGAATTACGGAATGGGACGCCGATTGCAGTTGTCCGGTGGGTTACCAGTGCAAACATGGCGTCGCGCTGCTGATCAAGGCGGCCTACAAGGGTCAACAGATTCTGGGCCTTGCCGCGCCCGCACTCCGAACTGCACCGTTGACCGATGCACAGCAGGAGGCCAGGGAAAAGGCCGAACGTGAGCGCCGGCAGGAGTTGGCACGCATGGAATCGGAGCGGCAATTGCTGGAATGGCTGGCCGCGCTGGAGCGCGGCGGTATGCGCCCGGCCGACCCTGCCACCCACCGCGGCCTGCAGTATGGTGCGCCGCGTGTGGTGCGAGCCGAAGAGATTCTGTACCTGCTGAGCATCCCCAAGTCTCAGAATGCCACACCCATTTTGCAATTCGAAGCCACCGCGTCCTACCTCAAGGCCAATGGCGACTGGGCCAAACCTAAGGCCTTGCAGGCGCCCATTGGCAAGGGCGGACCCCTGTTTGATGGCGCCAGCGAAGCCGATCAGGATGTGTTGCAACTGATGCGCGCCATGCAGCCGGTTGCGCGCACCTATTACGGCTACAACGACCGCTCCAAGTACATCGTCCAGGGGCGCTATGGCGTGGCGCTATTGGAGCAAGCCGCCGCCACCGGGCGGCTTTTTGCCTCGGACTCCAAGGGCATGCCGCAGGCGCAACTGCGCTGGGGGGCGGTGCGCGACGTGGACTGGGTTTGGCAGGAAGTGGTCCATGTCAAGACCGGGCTGACCGGATGGGCCTTGCGCGCCACCTTGGCCGGTAGCGAGGCCGAGCTGTGTACCAACGAACCCATGCTGTATTTGGATGTGGTGGGCGGTGAATGTGGTCTGGCCGAGACCAAAGGCTTGAGCCTGGGGCAGGTTCAGGTGCTGCTGGACGCGCCCCCTCTGCAGGCGCATGCACTGGAAAAATACCAGGTGGCCTTGGCCGAGCGGCTGGGCGTGGTGCCTCTGCCTCCCATGTTGAGTCCGATTGCCGTGTTGGCCGGACTGCCGCTCAAGGCCTGCCTGCATCTGAGCCTGACACCGGTGGCCAGTGTGGCCGAGCAAGGCTTGGTCAAGGCCGAATTGCGCTTTGACTATGGTGGCCACAAAGGCTGGTGGAGCGGCCAGGGCTTGCGGGTGTCTATCCCTGCCAAGGACGCGGCCGACGCTTGCATGCTCGAGCGTGACCCGCCAGCCGAACTGGACTATGTGACGCAATTGGCGCAATGGGGTCTGCGCGGCGATGGGCGCGGGAACTTTGGTATTGCAGGTATGGCCTCGCAGCAGCTCTGGCTGCAATGGGCCGATACCGACTACGCCGAACTGCGCGCCGCTGGTTTTGCTGTCACGCTTGGCGCAGCCCTGCAAAACTGGATCAGCAGAGCCGACACTCTGGATGTGAGCTTGACCCCTCAAGACCAGGACGATGCGGACCCCGATGGTGCCACCTCGCCGTGGTTTGATTTGTCGCTGGGCATGGAAATCAACGGCCAGCGCCACAATATCTTGTCCTGGTTGCCGGAGCTGATTGCCGCTGCGGCCAACAGTCCGCGCGACCCCGAAACCGGCCAACCCGACATTCCCGCCTTCCTCTTTTTGAGCCAGCCAGGCGGCGGCTTTATCCGCTTGCCGACCCAGGCGCTCAGGCCCTGGATGGCGGCGCTGCTCGATCTGGTGAATCACAATTTTTCAGGGGAAACCCTGCGCCTGTCCAGGCTGGACGCCATGCGTACCACGGCGGCACTGGGGGAGGGCGCCGTTTGGGAGGGCGCGCAGGCTCTGCGCGAGATGGTGCAGCAGCTCTCGGGCCGCGCAGAAATGCCGGAGGTGGCTGTGCCTGTCGGCTTGCAGGCCACGCTGCGCCCCTATCAGCAGCAGGGATTGAATTGGCTGCAATTTTTGCGCTCCCATGGCCTGGCCGGCATTTTGGCGGACGATATGGGGCTTGGCAAAACCCTGCAGACCCTGGCCCACATCCAGGTCGAAAAAGATGCGGGTCGGTTGACGCGACCGGCCCTCATCATTGCGCCGGTCAGCCTGATGGGAAACTGGCGCAACGAGGCGGCACGCTTTTGCCCCGAATTGCGCACCATGGTCATCCACGGCAAGGACCGCCATGAGGTGGTATCCGACATGGCAAGCCACGACATCGTGATCGCCCCCTATTCGCTGTTGCAGCGCGACCGTGAGCTGTGGCTGGAGGCCGCCTGGCATCTGGTGGTGCTCGACGAGGCGCAAAACATCAAGAACGCCAGCACCCATGCCGCGCAGGTTGTGGCGCAGTTAAATACCCGGCATCGCCTGTGCCTGTCGGGCACACCCATGGAAAACCATCTGGGCGAAATCTGGAGTCTGTTTTACTTTTTGATGCCCGGTTTCCTGGGCAGCCAAAAGCGCTTCCAGGAGCTGTTTCGCACACCCATCGAAAAGCTGGGTGACTCCGAGCGCATGGCCCAGTTGCGCGCCCGCATCACCCCTTTCATGCTGCGCCGGACCAAGGCCCTTGTGGCGGGAGAATTGCCGCCCAAGGTGGAGACCGTGGTGCGCGTCGAGCTCGAAGGCAAACAGGCCGATCTGTATGAGACGATCCGGCTGGGAATGGAAAAAACGGTGCGCGATGCGCTCGAATCCAAAGGCCTGGCCAAGTCGCAGATCACGATTCTGGATGCCTTGCTCAAACTGCGCCAGGTTTGCTGCGACCCGAAGCTGTTGAAGCTTCCTGCGGCCCAAAAGATCAAGGGCTCGGCCAAGCTGGAGCAATTGATGGAGATGCTGCCTGAGATGGTGGCCGAGGGTCGGCGCATCCTGCTGTTTTCGCAGTTCACGACCATGTTGACGTTGATCGAGGCCGAACTCCAAAAGCACAAGCTGCAATGGGTTAAGCTGTCCGGCCAGAGCCAAAACCGCGAAGCCCTGATCCAGCAATTCACCGACAAAACCGTGCCCATCTTCCTGATCAGCTTGAAGGCGGGCGGCGTCGGGCTGAACCTGCCACAGGCCGACACCGTGATTCACTACGACCCGTGGTGGAATCCGGCGGTAGAAAACCAGGCTACCGACCGCGCCCACCGCATCGGCCAAACCGAGACCGTCTTTGTGTACAAACTGGTGGCGCAGGGCACCATTGAAGAGCGCATATTGGCCCTTCAGGAGCGCAAGGCCGTGCTGGCGGATAGCATGTATAGCGGAGCGATAGGGCGCAAGCAGCCGCTGTTTACCGAAAGCGATCTGGCGGAACTGCTGCGACCCTTGGATAGCTAAGCAGTCGACTTGCCAATTTTTGCGGCGCGGGTCACTGTGCGCTTTGGCAAAACTTTGCAGACTATCAAAGGGAGTTCCTGCGGTGAAAAAATTAAATGTGGTGTTGATGATTGGCAGCGCACCGGATGCGCTGAGGGCCAGGACCTGGGACCTGTGCGCCTTCACCAGTTGCGTGGTCATCAACAATGCCTGGCAAATTACCGAGGCTTGGGACTACCTGGTGTACCCCGAGGATTTTCCGGCCGAGCGCATGCCACAGGCGGCCCTTCTAGCCCAACAGAAGTGCATCACGGCAGCTGAATTCGTGCCCGAGCAGAATCGCTTTGGTGGTTTTGTCTATGCCGGGGGCACGATGTCCTACACCGCCGGTTATTGGGCGTTGGGCGCTTTGCAACCCGACGTCATTGCCTACCTGGGCTGCGACATGGTGTACCCCAAAGTGGACGGGCAAGGCAGCCACTTTTATGGTCAGGGTCAGGCCGACCCGCTGCGGCCCGACATCACCTTGCAATCCTTGGAGGCCAAGTCGGTGCGATTTATGGCGCTTGCCCAGTCGCAGCAATGTGCCGTTGTGAATCTGTCAGAGCTGTCCGAATCCAGATTGCTGTTTCCGCGCGTGCCCTTTGAGCGCTTTGCATTGACATCCGATCAGCCAGATTTCTTGGCCGCGCAGGCCGGATCCCTCAAGACCAAGGCGGTCGCTGAAGCGCTGCAGGCCGAAGCGGACCTTGGATACATGGTGGCGTCAGGCCGCTACTGGGAAGTTGCAGATCAGTTAGACAAAGACAAGCTGGCTGCGATCGACTCGCTATGGCTGACCGCTTGGGCGCCAAAGCAGCTGTGATGCCGGGTGTCCTGGCCTGCCGCTCGCTGCGTCAGCCAACAAAAAACCCGCCGTCCCAGAGGGAGAGCGGGTTCATGAGACTTTCTTGTACCGTCTGAAAGATCAGATGGTGCCCGGGGCCGGAATCGAACCGGCACGCCTTGCGGCGGGGGATTTTGAGTCCCCTGCGTCTACCAATTTCACCACCCGGGCTGGAATGAGGAACGAGTTAAATTATGGCACATTTATGGGTATGAACTATCCCACCATTGAAGACACCGTCGGAAATACCCCCCTGGTTGCGCTTCAGCGCATCGGAGCCCAAAGCAATGCCGAACGCAGCAACGTGGTGCTTGCCAAGCTGGAAGGTAATAATCCGGCCGGATCGGTCAAGGACCGCCCGGCGCTCTCGATGATTCGGCGTGCGCAGGAGCGCGGCGAAATCAAGCCCGGCGACACCCTGATTGAGGCCACTTCGGGCAACACCGGCATTGCCCTGGCCATGGCGGCCGCCATCAAGGGCTATCGCATGATTCTCATCATGCCCGAGGACCTGTCGATCGAACGCGTGCAGACCATGAAGGCCTTTGGTGCCGAGCTGATCCTGACACCCAAGAGCGGCGGCATGGAATACGCCCGTGACCTAGCCGACAAGATGGTTGCCGAAGGGCAGGGCGTGGTGCTGGACCAGTTTGCCAATGCAGACAACCCGCGTGCCCATTACGAAACCACCGGTCCCGAGATCTGGGCCGACACCCAGGGCCGGGTGACGCACTTCGTCAGCGCCATGGGCACCACCGGCACCATCACCGGCGTGTCGCGCTTTCTGAAGGAAAAAAATCCCGCGATTCGCATCATCGGTGCGCAACCATCCGAGGGCTCGCGCATACCCGGCATCCGCAAATGGCCCAAGGAATACATGCCCAAGATTTACGATCCCGCCAATGTGGACGAGCTGGCCTATGTCAGCCAAGGTGATGCCGAAGATATGTGCCGCCGTCTGGCGCGCGAGGAGGGCATTTTTGCCGGTATCTCGGCCGCAGGTGCCTGCTGGGTGGCGCAAAAAATTGCCGAGCGCGAGCGCAATGCAACCGTCGTGTTTGTGGTTTGCGATCGGGGCGACCGCTACCTGTCTACCGGCGTGTTTCCGGCCTGATGGATGCCGCGCAGTAGGGCCGCAGCCTGCGACCCTACAATGCACTCGACCTAGGAATATTTATGCAGATCGACAAAGAAATTGACACCCGTGGCCTGAACTGCCCTTTGCCCATACTCAAGGCCAAAAAGGCCTTGGCCGAGCTGCAAAGCGGCCAGGTCCTCAAGGTCGTCTCTACCGATGCGGGATCCTTGCGCGATTTCCAGGCCTTTGCCAAGCAAACCGGCAATGAACTGCTTGAGCAGCAGACACAGGACAAGGATTACATCCATATCCTGCGCCGCCGTTAGTCCACTAGCCTAAGCGCGCCAGCTGGTCCCGCATTTTGAGCACGGTGTCGGAGAAACCCGCCACGCGCTTGCGCTCCTGATCGATCACGGCCGGTGGTGCCTTGGCGACAAAGGCCTCGTTGGACAGCTTGGTCGTGGCTCTGGCGATTTCGCCTTCTAGGCGCGCCACTTCCTTGCCCAAGCGCAGTTTCTCGGCTGCCACGTCCACCTCCATGTGCAGGCAGATGCGCGCATCGCCCACCACGGCTACCGGGGCCGCTTGTGCTGCCGCCTGCCAAGAGGCTTCGTCGGCAAACAGCTTCACCTCATTGAGTTTTGCCAGCGCCTGCAGAATCGGCGCCGACTCTTTCAGGAACGCGCCCTCGGCTTCCGTCTGCGCCAGCACAAACAGCGGCAGGCGCGTGCTGGGCGGCACGCTCATTTCGCCGCGCAGATTGCGGCAGGCATCCACCAGCAGCTTGAGCTTGGCGATCTGCGCAATGGCCGCCTCGTCAATCCGCTCCGGCTGGCACACCGGATAGGTGGCGATGCTGACCGAGGCGCCAGCGCCGCCCGGCGTATCGGAGCTTGCGGGCAGGCGGCCCGCAACCGGCGCCACCTTTTGCCACAGTTCCTCGGTGATAAATGGGATCACCGGATGCGCCAGGCGCAGTATGGTTTCCAGGGTGCGGATCAGGGTGCGGCGCGTGCCGCGTTTTTGCGCCTCCACGCCGGTCTGGATCTGCACCTTGGCAATTTCCAGGTACCAGTCGCAGAACTCGTCCCAGACAAACTGGTAAATCGTGTGGGCCACATTGTCCAGGCGGTACTCTTCAAAGCCCTTGGCCACTTCCGCCTCGGTCTTTTGCAGCAGCGACACAATCCAGCGGTCGGCGGCGGTAAAGCTCAGGTAGCCGTGGGCCGGTCCACTGGCACTGACAAGGCGCCCGTCCTTTGCGAAGACGGTCGGTGAGCATTGCTCCTTGGTGTGTTCCATCAGGCCGCAATCCTGGCCTTCGCAGTTCATCAGCACAAAGCGGCTGGCGTTCCACAGCTTGTTGCAGAAGTTGCGGTAACCCTCGCAACGCTTGCTGTCGAAGTTGATACTGCGCCCCAGCGACGCGAGCGCGGCAAAGGTGAAGCGCAACGCGTCGGCACCATAGGCCGGAATGCCTTCGGGAAATTCCTTTTGCGTGTTCTTGCGCACCGCAGGCGCCGTCTCGGGCTTGCGTAGGCCGGTGGTGCGCTTTTCCAGCAGCGGCTCCAGGGTGATGCCATCGATCAGGTCTGCCGGGTCCAGCACATTGCCTTCGGACTTGCTCATCTTCTTGCCCTGCGCGTCGCGCACCAGGCCATGGATGTAGACGTGTTTGAAGGGCACTTTGCCGGTGAAGTGCGTGGTCATCATGATCATCCGGGCCACCCAGAAGAAGATGATGTCGTAGCCGGTGACCAGCACGGAGCTTGGCAGGTACAGGTCATAGTCGGAGGTGCGGTCTTCGCTGCGTCCGGCACCGGCACGCTGGTCGGCTGCGTTGTTGGCGTCGTCGTTGCCCCAGCCCATGGTGCTGAAAGGCACCAGCGCGCTGGAGTACCAGGTGTCGAGCACGTCTTCGTCGCGGCGCAGCTTTTTGCCAGGCGCCTTGGCCTGGGCCTCGGCTTCATTGCGGGCGACGATGACATTGCCGTCTTCGTCGTACCAGGCCGGAATCTGGTGGCCCCACCAGAGCTGGCGGCTGATGCACCAGTCGGTGATGTTGTTCATCCACTGGTTGTAGGTGTTGATCCAGTTCTCGGGCACAAAGCGCACTTCGCCGCTCTGCACGGCGTCAATCGCTTTTTGCGCGATGGATTTGCCGGTGGCGTCGCCCTTGCCGACCTGGTTCATCGCGACAAACCACTGGTCGGTCAGCATGGGTTCGATCACCTGGCCGGTGCGGGCGCAACGCGGCACCATCAGCTTGTGCTTCTTTACCTCCACTAGGAAGCCGCTGGCCTCCAGATCAGCCACCACCTTTTTGCGGGCGACAAAGCGGTCCAGCCCTTGGTAGGCCGCAGGTGCGTTCTCGTTGATCTTGGCGTCCAGCGTCAGCACGCAAATCATCGGCAGCTTGTGGCGCTGACCGACGGCATAGTCGTTCTGGTCGTGCGCGGGCGTGACCTTGACCACGCCGGTGCCGAAGGCCTTGTCCACGTAGTCGTCGGCAATCACCGGGATCTCGCGCCAAGCCGCAGGCGTGTCACCCGACAGGGGCAGTTTGACCATTTTGCCGATCAGTCCCGTGTAACGCTCGTCTTCGGGGTGCACCATCACGGCCACGTCGCCCAGCATGGTCTCGGGGCGGGTGGTGGCCACGGTGATGGACGTTGGAAGCCCGGCTGCCGCAAGGCTGCCATCCGTATCCACCAGCGGATAGCGGATGTGCCACATGTTGCCGTCTTCCTCCTCGCTCTCCACTTCCAGATCGCTTACCGCGCTCATCAGCACCGGGTCCCAGTTGACCAGGCGCTTGCCACGGTAGATCAGGCCCTGCTCATAGAGCTGTACAAAGGTCTCTGTCACCGTCTTGGACAGCTTCTCGTCCATGGTGAAGTATTCGCGGCTCCAGTCCACGGAGTCGCCCATGCGGCGCATCTGGGTAGTGATGGTGTTGCCACTCTTCTCTTTCCATTCCCAGACCTTTTTGACGAAGTCGGTGCGGCCCAGGTCGTGGCGGCTGACCTTCTGGTCGGCCAGTTGGCGCTCCACCACGATTTGGGTGGCAATGCCGGCGTGATCGGTGCCCGGAATCCAGGCGGTATTGAAGCCCGACATGCGGTGGTAGCGCGTCAGGCTGTCCATGATGGTCTGGTTGAAGGCGTGCCCCATGTGCAGGGTGCCGGTCACATTGGGTGGTGGCAGCTGGATAGCAAAGGCGGCGGCACTTGCCAGCGGCGTTTGCGTTCCGCGGTAGCCGGCAATGCCGTAGCCGCGCTTTTCCCACTCGGGGCCCCAGTGCGCCTCGAGCGCGGCCGGTTCGAAAGATTTGGACAGCGATTGCAGACCCGGTTGTTCGGGCGGGCTGGTGGGGGTGGCGAAGTTGGCTGGGGAGCTGGGGATGGCGTGGTCGGACATGGTCATTCTTTGAGAGCGAGCGGCAATTTTACCGGCCCGCACCGTGCCGCTTGAGCCCAACCAGGATAATGGGCCCATGCTGTTCCTACTATCCCCCGCAAAATCCCTGGATTACGAGACGCCGCTGCAGGGCCAGCCGCACACGGCGCCGCTGTTTGTCAAGGAGTCCAAGGTCTTGATCGACCTGCTGCGCCAGCAGTCGCCGCAGCAGATTGCCGAGCTGATGGACCTGAGCGACAAGCTCAGCGCCCTGAACGTGGGGCGCTACCTGGCCTGGTCCAGCCGCGCCACGGAAAAAAACGCCAGACAGGCGGCACTGGCCTTTGATGGCGATGTCTATGGCGGACTGGACGCACGCAGCCTTGGCGCGGACGATCTGGCCTGGGCGCAAGACCATGTGTGTATCTTGAGCGGCCTGTACGGCGTGCTGCGTCCGCTGGACCTGATGCAGCCCTATCGGCTGGAGATGGGCACGCAATTGCGTAACCCCGCTGGCAACAACCTGTATGAATTTTGGGGCAGTCAGATTTCGGATTACCTGAATACGCGTCTGCGCAGCGACGCCAGCCCCGTGGTGATCAACCTGGCGTCCAACGAATACTTCAAGGCGGTGGACACCAAGGCCTTGAAGGCCCAGGTGGTGGATTGCGTGTTCCAGGAAAACAAGGCCGGGCAATACAAGATCGTGAGCTTCTACGCCAAGCGCGCCCGGGGTCTGATGGCTCGCTATGCCACGGTTCACAAGCTCACGCACATCGACCAACTCAAGGCCTTTGACAGCGAGGGCTATGCCTTTGAAGCCAAGGAGTCCACCCCCCTCAAACTCGTGTTCAGGCGCAGCGCATGAAAATTCGAGCCAACGGATTGCAAATAGAGGTCGAAGACTCGGCCAGCGCGGTAGCCGACCCAGCGCACAAACAGCGACCCGTGGTGCTGCTGATCATGGGTCTGGGCATGCAACTGGTGGCCTGGCCCGATGCCTTTGTGCAGGCGCTGCTGGCCGTGGGTTACCGGGTGGTTCGCTTTGACAACCGCGACATTGGCTTGAGCACGGCCCTGGATCATTTGGGCACACCCAAGCTGAGCTGGACGCTGGTGAAGCTGCAAATGGGTTTGCATCCGCAGCCGCCCTACACCTTAAGCGATATGGCGGCCGATGCGCTGGGTGTGCTGGACGCATTGGGCATTGAGCGTGCCCATGTGGTGGGACTGAGCATGGGCGGCATGATCGCGCAGCGTCTGGCGATTGCGGCACCGAAACGGGTGCTGAGTCTGACCAGCATGCTGAGCAGCAGCGGCGCTCACGGACTGCCCGGGCCGACCCCTACCGTGCTTCGGGCCATGATGCGCAAGCCCGCCGGTAGCGATGAAGCGTCTGTGGTGCAGTCCTTTCAGGATTTCTTTCAGGTCATTGCCAGCCCGGCCTTCCCCATACCGGGCGAGGAGATGCGCGCCGCCATCCGACTAGCCTACCGCCGCAGCTACCGTCCCTTGGGCACCAAGCGGCAGATGGTGGCGGTGATGACGGACAGTGAGCGCGCGGCGCTGCTGATCCGCATTAGCTGCCCGACTCTGGTGCTGCACGGCCGCGCTGATCCGCTGGTACCATTTGCCAATGCCGAGGACACGGCTCGGCGCATTCCGGGCGCCAAACTGATGGGCATAGACGGCATGGGTCACGACCTGCCTGAGCAAGCTGTGCAACTGCTGCTGCAGGCCCTGATTCCCCATTTGCAGACGGCGCAATTGCGCACCGCCACCGGCGCGTGACCCTCAGCGCCGAAACCCCTTCTGATCGAACCATGAATACCCCTGAACAATCCCAACTCGGCAAGGCGTCGGCTTATGTGGACCAGTATGACGCCTCGCTGCTGTTTCCGATTCCGCGCGCGGCCAAGCGTGCCGAGATCTGCATCACATTCGCTTGCCCGTTTTTTGGCGCCGACATCTGGACAGCGTATGAGCTGAGTTGGTTGAACCTGCGCGGCAAGCCGCAGCTGGCGCTGGTGCACTTCACCATTCCCTGCGAGTCGGTGAATATTGTCGAGAGCAAGTCCTTCAAGCTGTATCTCAACAGCTTTAACAACAGCCGTTTCACTGACGCCACCGAGGTGCTGGCCCGACTGCGCGCCGACATCAACGAAGCCGTTTGGCGCGGCGCCGTCGTGCAGTCTTCTGTGGGCGTGAAGATGATTGCGCCCGAGCTGTTTGACCGCGAACCGATTTATGAGCTCGACGGCCTGAACCTGGACCGCCTGGATGTGGAGTGCACGCGCTACCAGCCGGCACCCGATCTGCTGGTAGCCAATGGCGCCGATGAACCACCGGTCACCGAGGTGCTGGTCAGCAACCTGCTTAAAAGCAATTGCCTGGTGACCGGCCAGCCGGATTGGGGCACGGTCCAGATCAGCTATACCGGGCCGCAGATCGAGCAGGAAGGCCTGCTGCAATACATTGTGAGCTTCAGAAACCACAACGAGTTCCATGAGCAATGTGTGGAGCGCATCTTCATGGACCTCTGGACCCGCTGCAAGCCAAGTAAACTCACGGTCTACGCCCGCTACACCAGGCGCGGCGGGCTGGACATCAATCCATTGCGTACCAGCCACCCGCAGGCTCTGCCTGCCAACACCCGCACTGCACGCCAGTAACCCGACGCCCCATGACCGCACAAGTCCAAGCCATTACCGCCACTTTTCCCACCATCCATTGGCAAGAGGGCGGCCTGGAATGCAGCGCCCGTTGGCGCTCCGAGCGCGGCGCGGCTGCACCCAAAAAAGTGATGCTGGCCGACGACACCATGAGCGCGGACACGGCCTACCGGCTGGCCTGCGAAGGCACGGCGCTGCTGTGGCGTGGGGACTTTCAGAACGCACGCCAGATGCTGCAGGCACTGGGCCGACGCATAGACCAATCTGCCAGCACCGACAAGCGTGGCCGCAGGCCGCGCCAGACCGGCTTCAAGGACGTGCGTCACAGCCCCGAAGAAGCGGCCGCAGCGGCGGCCAAGGGCTTTCATGTGCACCGCCAGGCCCAGGCACAACGCGCCCGCGTGCTGGGCATGGTGCTGCTGTCGTTTGCTGGCGATTACGGCCTGGCGCTGCGCCGCAGCCCCGATGCGCGTCTGGCCTGCGCCCAGGCCTGGGGCGAGCCCGCAGAAGGCGAGGCGGGTAGCGTCGCTTCCATGCGCGAGCTGCTGGGCCTGATCAGTGCCTTTGAGTGGCGCAAGAATGGCGTCGAGGTGGCCGCATTGGGCGAGGCGCCGCACAACCGCATTCACCCGTATTACGGCGTGTTCTCGCCATTGCGCGGCGAGTATGTCGATCTGGTAGCCACCGCGCCGCTGGCCAAGAACCCTGCGGCGCTGACCGCGTTCGACATCGGCACCGGCACCGGTGTGCTGGCGGCAGTGCTGGTGCGCCGCGGCATCGGCCGAGTGGTGGCCACCGACATGGATGAGCGTGCGCTGGAATGCGCCGCAGCCAATTTCGCCCAACTGGAAGTCAGTGACCATGTGGAGCTGCAAAAGGCCGATCTGTTCCCAGAAGGCGTGGCCGATATCATTGTTTGCAACCCGCCCTGGCTGCCGGCGCGCGCCAGCTCACCGATCGAGCATGCGGTCTACGACGAGGGCAGCGCCATGTTGCTGGGTTTTCTGAGCGGGCTGGCCGCGCACCTGACTCCCAAGGGCGAGGGTTGGCTGATCCTGTCCAACCTGGCCGAGCACTTGGGCCTGCGCAGCCGTGCCGAACTGCTGGCGGCGATTGCCTCAGCGGGCCTGCGGGTCAAGGCGCATATGGATGTGAAGCCGGTGCATGCCAAGGCGGTGGACACCACCGATCCGCTGCATGCAGCGCGCAGTGCGGAGATTACATCGCTGTGGCGGCTGTCTGCACTTTGAATTTTTAGAACAGTTGCCCGGTCGGCTCGTGCGCAGGCAATGCGGCGCGTGCAGCATCTTCATTCCCCGCCTTCGCATCCTCTGCCTTCAACAACGCCCCCACCCGCACGCCTAGCAGCCGCAGCCGCTTTTGCAGCGGTGCGCGTTTTAAACACTGACCCGCAAACCGGCGGATCTCTTGGGCGTCGGATGTAAAGTAGCCAATGGTCTGGTCGCGCGTGACGATCTGGAAATCGTCAAAGCGCAGCTTGATGCCAATGGTCTTGCCGACATAGCCCTTGCGTTGCAAGTCACCCGCAACCTGTTCGCACAGCCGGGTGAAGATGGCGCCCAGCTCGGCGCGGTCGCGCACCGCGTGCAGGTCGGACTCAAAGGTGGTCTCGCGGCTCATGTTGACCGGCTCGCTTGTCGTCACCACCGGACGCTCGTCCTGGCCGTGCGAGGCGGCATGCAGCCAGGCGCCGCTGCGCTCGCCAAAGTGGTCCATTAGCCATTGCTGATCGCGCGCTGCCAGTTGGCCAATAGTTTCAATGCCATGGCTTTTGAGCTTGGCCTCCGCCTTGGGGCCAATGCCGTTGATCTTGCGGCAGGCCAGCGGCCAGATTTTGGTCTTCAGATCGTCTTCCAGTACGATGGAAATGCCGTTCGGTTTGTTGAACTCGCTGGCCATTTTTGCCAGCAGCTTGTTGGGCGCCACGCCCACCGAACAGGTGAGTCCAGTGTCCTCAAAAATGCTTTTTTGCAACAAGCGCGCCAGCACCCGCCCAGCTTCGCGCTGGCCGCCAGGCACGTCGGTGAAGTCGATGTAAACCTCATCCACGCCCCGGTCTTCCATCAGCGGCGCAATGTCGGTAATGATGGCCTTGAAGCGGCGCGAGTAATGGCGGTATTGGTCAAAGTCCACCGGCAACAGAATCGCCTGCGGGCACAGCTTGGCCGCCTTCATCAGGCCCACAGCCGAGCCAATGCCAAACTGGCGCGCGGCATAGGTGGCGGTGGTGATGACGCCGCGCCCGGTGTAGCCGGCCAGGCGTGGAAAGAAATCCAGTGGAATCTGGTGCAAATGCGCTGAAGACCATTCCTGCTCCGGGTGCGCCACACGCAATTTGCCTAGTAAATCGTCCTCGCGCCTGCGGCCACCGCCAATCACCACCGGCAGGCCCTTGAGTTGCGGGTAGCGCAGCAGTTCCACCGAGGCGTAAAACGCGTCCATGTCCAGGTGTGCAATGCGTCGCGGGCGGGTAGCGGTGGTCGTGTTCACTTCGGAGGCAGCATAGGGGTTGCGAAAGCGCAATCTGCAGTATAGAGAGGCCACTATGGTTGCGGCGGCGCGTCCCAGCACCCAGCTTGTGGCCGCCGTCCTATCCAGCACAGGAGCAAACCATGGAAAAAGTGGATTTCAAAAAGGAGTTGAAGCAGCTGTACCAGGCTTCGGCCAAGGAGGTGGTACTGGTGGATGTGCCGCCCATGGGTTTCCTGATGGTGGACGGGCAGGGCGACCCCAACATCGCGCCGGCGTACCAAGAAGCGGTCGAGGCGCTGTTCGCAGTAGCTTATGCCCTGAAGTCCATGGTCAAGCGGGGGCCGCTGGCGCTGGACTATGGCGTTCTGCCTTTGGAGTCGCTGTGGTGGGCCGATGATATGCGGGACTTTGGCACGCGCGACAAGTCCCAGCGGAAGTGGACCGCCATGGTCATGCAGCCACCCTTTATCACGCCGGCCATGATGTACGCAGCCGTTGGCGCACTGCAAGCCAATAAGGCGCTGGCGGCGCTGAACCAGGTGCGCCTGAATAATTTTGTCGAGGGCAAGAGCGCCCAGATTCTGCACATCGGCCCGTTCTCGAAACAAGGCCCGGCGATTGAAAAAGTGCATAGTTTCATTGCCGAGCATGGCAAGCCGCGCGGCAAGCACCACGAAATCTATCTCAGCGATATCCGCCGGGCCGCGTCAGAAAAGTGGAAGACCATCATCCGGCAGCCCATGCAGTGAAACAATCGCTGCATGGGCGCTGGCTTAGCCCTTGAAGTCGTAAGTGCCGGGCAGCAGGATGTTGGTGGTAACTGTCTGGATGTTGGTGTGGCCGCAAAAGGCCATGGTGATGTCCAGTTCCTTATGGATGATTTGCAGCGCCTTGGTGACGCCTTCCTCACCCATGGCGCCCAGGCCATAGACAAAGGCGCGGCCAATCATGGTGCCGCGCGCACCCAGCGCCCAGGCCTTGAGCACGTCCTGGCCGCTGCGAATGCCGCCGTCCATCCAGACCTCAATCTTGTCGCCCACCGCCTGGGCAATGGCCGGCAGGGCCGAGATGCTGCTGGGCGCGCCGTCGAGTTGGCGCCCGCCGTGGTTGCTGACCACAATCGCGTCGGCACCACTGGCCACCGCCAGCTGCGCGTCTTCCAGGTCCTGAATGCCCTTGAGAATAAGCTTGCCGCCCCATTGCTCTTTGACCCACTTCACGTCTTCCCAGGACAGGGTCGGGTCGAACTGCTCATTGGTCCAGGAGGCCAGCGAATTCATATTGGTCACCTCCTTCACATGGCCGATCAGATTGCCAAAGCTGTGGCGGCGCGTGCCTGCCATGCCTAGGCACCAGCGCGGCTTGGTCAGCAAATTGATGATGTTGGCAATGGTCGGGCTGGGTGGCGCGGTCAGGCCATTCTTCAGGTCCTTGTGGCGCTGGCCGATCACCTGTAAATCCAATGTGAGTACCAGGGCGCTGCAGCGCGCGGCGCGGGCCCGCTCGATCATCTTTTTCATGGCGTCGCGGTCGCGCATCATGTAAAGCTGGAACCAGAAGGGCGCTTGCGTGTTCTGCGCAATGTCTTCGATCGAGCAAATGCTCATGGTAGAAAGCGTGAAAGGGATGCCGAACTTTTCGGCCGCCTTGGCGGCCTTGATTTCGCCATCTGCACTCTGCATGCCGCACAGGCCCACCGGCGCAATGCACACCGGCATCTTGGCGTCCTGGCCGACCATTTTGGTGGCGGTCGTGCGGTTTTCCATGTTCACCGCCACGCGCTGGCGCAGCTTGATCTTCTGGAAGTCGGACTCGTTGGCGCGGTAAGTCGATTCGGTCCAGGAGCCCGAGTCAGCGTAATCGTAAAACATGCGCGGCACGCGCTTTTCTGCCAGTACGCGCAGGTCTTCAATGGTGGTGATAACGGTCATGGGGGCCTCTTGATTTTGGAACTGTTGCGATGGTACGTGCTGCCGGGTGACGGGGTCGATTGAAATTGGGGTGCCACCTGTTGAAAATATTTTGCCGCTGCGGCTGGAACTCGGCGCCCGGCAGCCAGGGTCCAGCCGTTTGACATGAAACAAAATGTACGAATAAATGTGTTTTCATGCCTACTCGGGTAGCACAATCGTACGATTGAGTGTGATAACTTAATCGCTTACAGGGGAGGGGTCATGGCATTTCTTTTTGATCAGCTTGGTATTCGCAAGCGCTTCGCCATTCTTCTGGCGCTATTCAGCCTGGGCTTTGCCTTCTTCGGGCTCTGGAGCTTCAAGACACTGACCGAATTGCAGGTCAATGGCCCGCTGTTTCAGCGCATTGTCAAGAACAAGGATTTGGTGGCCGACATCCTGCCGCCGCCAGCCTACATCATCGAGTCCTACCTGACCGCCCTGCAGCTCAGCAGCGCCGCCGACGCCCCAAGCCGTGACGCGCTGACGCAAACCCTGCAGCGATTGCGCAAGGATTACAACGATGCCCACAATAAGTGGCAGGCCAGCGCCCTGGGTCCGGAACTGGAGGGCCTTTTGCTCAAGCAGGCGGACGCGCCCGCCCAGGCGTTTTATGCCGTGGTGTTTGCATCCTTGATACCGGCCGCGCAAAAGGAAGACCATGCCGCTCTGGCTCTGGCCCTGCAAGAGGCCGAGAAAGCCTATGAACAGCACCGCAAGGCGATCGACCATGTGGTGACCAAGGCCAATAGCCTGGTGGATCAGGATCAGCAGGATGCCGAGCAACGCATACGGCTTGCCGGCGGCCTGTTGGCCGGCATTTTTGTCGCCTCCCTGGCTGCCAGCCTGGGGGTGGCGGTGCTGATTGTGGGCAGTATCAGCCGACCCTTGAACGAAGCGGTGCAGGCTGCGCAAACCTTTGCCTCCGGTGACCTGAGCGCCCGCATTGTTGCCCGTGGGCAGAACGAATTTGCCCAGTTGCTGCGGGCCATGCAGCATATGCAGTCCAATCTGGTGGTTTTGGTGGACCAGGTGCGCGCCGGCTCGGTCAGCGTGGAGTTGGCTGCGGGCGAAATTTCGCAGGGCAATACCGACCTCAGCATTCGCACCGAAAACCAGGCCGGCGCCCTGCAAACCACGGCCGCCTCGATGGAGCAATTGAGTGCCCAGGTGCGCTTGAATGCCGACAACGCCAGCAAGGCCAATCAGCTGGCAATCGACGCCTCGTCGATTGCGGTGCAGGGCGGCAAGGTGGTCAATCAGGTGGTGGCCACCATGCGCGGCATCAACCAGCAGTCGCACAAGATTTCTGAAATTATTGGCGTGATTGATGGCATTGCCTTTCAGACCAATATCCTGGCGCTCAATGCCGCAGTGGAGGCGGCGCGCGCCGGCGAGCAGGGTCGGGGCTTTGCAGTGGTGGCCAGCGAAGTGCGGGCCCTGGCCGGGCGCAGCGCCGACGCCGCCAAGGAAATCAAAACCCTGATTACCGCCAGCGTTGACCAGGTTCAGCAGGGCGCATCCCTGGTGGATCAGGCCGGGCACACCATGCAGGAGATCGTGCGGGCTATCCAAGGGGTGTCGGACATCGTGGGTGAAATCACCCTGGCCAGTAGCGAGCAGTCGATTGGCGTCAACCAGGTGGGTGAGGCGGTGACCGAAATGGACCAAACGACGCAGCAAAACGCGGCCCTGGTGGAAGAAATGGCGGCCGCCGCCCTGAGCCTGAAGCGCCAGGCCAATGGACTGGTGGAGTCGGTCTCGGTGTTTCACTTACCCCATTCGGACGCAGCTGCCGACTACCGCCCGGCCCTGTCTTTGGCGGCACGCTAAGTCGCGCAATGCACTGGTTGCGTCGCTTCCAGTTCGGCTCGCGCCTGGGCTTGTTGCTGTTGAGTTGTGTTCAGGCCAATCGGGCGGTGTGCCGCGCGATCTGCGCGCGCACCTGGGCGGGGGCCGTGCCGCCCAAAATGTTGCGGGCGTTGAGCGAGCCGCGCAGGCTCAAACATTCAAACACATCGGCCTCAATCTTGGGGTTGAAGGCCTGCAGCTCGGCCAGCGACAGCTCGGACAGATCCACGCCTTTGGCAATTGCCGTCTTCACCGCGTGCGCCACCACCTCGTGCGCGTCGCGGAAGGCCAGGCCCTTTTTCACCATGTAGTCGGCGAGGTCGGTGGCCGTGGCATAGCCGCGCTTGGCAGCGCGCTCCATGACTTCTGGCTTGACGGTGATGCCGCCCACCATTTCGGCAAAGATGCGCAGCGTGTCCTTCAAGGTGTCCACGGTGTCGAACAGTGGCTCCTTGTCTTCCTGGTTGTCCTTGTTGTAGGCCAGGGGCTGGCCCTTCATCAGGGTGATCAGGCCCATCAGGTGGCCGACCACCCGGCCGGTTTTGCCGCGCGCCAGCTCGGGCACGTCGGGGTTTTTCTTTTGCGGCATGATCGAGCTGCCGGTGCAAAAGCGGTCGGCAATGTCGATAAAGCCAAAGCTCTGGCTCATCCACAGAATCAGCTCTTCGGACAGGCGGCTGATGTGGACCATGGCCAGCGTGGCGGCGGCGGTGAATTCAATCGCAAAGTCGCGGTCGCTCACCGCATCCAGGCTGTTCTGGCAGACGCAGGGCAGGCCTTGGTCATCCACCATGCCCAGGCTGGCGGCCACGCGCTCGCGGTCCAGCGGGTAGCTGGTGCCCGCCAGGGCGGCGGCACCCAGCGGCAGGCGGTTGACGCGTTTGCGCACATCCTGCATGCGCTCGGCGTCGCGGCTGAACATCTCCACATAAGCCAGCATGTGGTGACCAAAGCTCACCGGCTGCGCCACCTGCAGATGCGTAAAGCCGGGCAGGATCACGTCCACATTTTTGTCGGCCAGGGCCAGCAGCGACTTCTGCAGCCCGGTCAGCAACTCGCCAATCAGGTCGATCTCGCCGCGCAGCCACAGGCGCACATCGGTGGCGACCTGGTCGTTGCGACTGCGCCCGGTGTGCAGGCGTTTGCCAGCAATGCCCACCAGGGCGGTCAGGCGCGCCTCGATGTTGAGGTGCACGTCTTCCAGGTCCAGCTTCCATTCAAAGTCGCCGGCCTCGATCTCGCCACGGATGGTGGCCATGCCTTCCTGGATGGCTGCGTGGTCTGCTGCGTTGATGATGCCCTGGTGACAGAGCATTTCGGCATGCGCCAGGCTGCCGGTGATGTCGGCCAGCCACAGGCGCTTGTCAAAAAACACGCTGGAGGTGTAGCGCTTGACCAGGTCGCTCATGGGTTCGGAAAATAGCGCCGACCAGGCTTGTGACTTATTGGCGAGTTGGTTATCGGAGGGCTTGGAGGACATGGGGCTTGGCAATGAGTGGGATGGCGTCGCAAGGGCGGCACAATCCGGTGAAAGAGGTAAGAAACCCCAAGATTATCGACGCTCCCGCAAGCTGTGGCCCAATCCATTGGCTTGTTGCGGCGGGCGATCCGGACCAGCCCCTGGTCTACGCTTCACATCTTGCAAGTATGCTCGCGGTTTTATGAACCCGCCCATGCCCATGTTCACCCAGAGAATTCGAATGTTTTGCGCCGCCTTGCTGCTGCTATGTGCCATGGTGGGCGGCAGTTCGGGCGCGCTTGCCGCATTAAATCTGGCGGACCCGCTGCCCATCGGTCCGCAGGTCACGGTCGGAAAATTGCCCAACGGACTGACCTATTACCTGCAGAAAAACAGCCTGCCGGCCAAGCGCCTGGAGCTGCGCCTGGTGGTCAAGGCCGGTTCGGTTCTGGAAGACGAGGATCAGCAGGGGCTGGCGCATTTCACCGAGCACATGGCCTTCAATGGCTCGACCCATTTCAAGAAGCACGAGCTGGTTTCCTATCTGCAGTCGATCGGTCTGAAGTTTGGTGCCGACCTGAATGCCTACACCAGCTTCAATGAAACCGTGTACATGCTGCCGCTCCCGACCGACAAACCGGAGGATGTCGACAAGGGATTTTTGGTGCTGGAGGACTGGGCCCAGGGCCTGAGTTTCAATGCAGATGACGTCGATTCGGAACGTGCCATCGTGCTCGAAGAGTTGCGCCTGGGGCGGGGTGCGCAGGATCGCATGAACAAGCTGCTGCTGCCCAAGATGTTTGGTGGCTCCCTGTATGCCAGGCGCCTGCCCATAGGACGGGAGGATCTGTTGAAGAGCTTCAAGGTGGATGCCATCAAGCGCTTCTACCATGACTGGTACCGCCCCGATTTGATGGCCGTGGTGGTGGTGGGCGACATGGAGGTGGCGCAAATGTTGGCCCAGGTGCAGAAGCATTTCGGTGTGCTGGTCAATCCGGCCCAGGAGCGCCCCAGAAACTATCCGCCGATACCGGTTCGCAGTGAATCGGAAGCGGTGGTGGTGACCGACCCGGAGGCCACCAACGAGGTCATGCAGATTCTTTACCCGGTGATGCCCAGGCCTGTCGTGGCGACGATGGCAGACTACCGCCAGGCGCTGCTGGAACAAATGTTTGCCATCATGCTCAATCAGCGCATGCAGGAGTTGACGCAACAAGCGACTCCTCCCTTTGTAGGCGGCAGCAGCTCGGTGGAGGGGCTGGCGCCCGATTACCGCTTGTTGATGTCTTCTGCGCTGCTGGGGCGTATGGGTGTGGATCCTGCCAGTCAGGCCCTGCTGGCCGAGACCGCGCGGGCCCGTGCCTTCGGCTTTAGCGAGGCCGAGTTGGAGCGTGCGCGCAAAAGCATACTGCGCACAGCGGAGCAGGGATTTGCCGAGCGCGGCAAGACCGAGTCTGCAGCTTACGCAGCGGAATACCTGCGCAATTTTTTGCTGCACGAGGAAATGCCCGGCAGTGAAAACGAACTGGCCTATGCCCGTGAGCTTCTTCCCGGCATTGGCGTGGCGGATGTCAATGCCTTTGCGCACAGCGTGATTCCCGAGCGTGCGGCCAAGTTGGTGGTCTATTCCGGCAGCGCCAAGCCGGGCAACCAGGTTCCTACGCAGGCCGAGCTGCTGGCCGCCGTGCAGACCGCCGAGCAGCGTCCGGTCATCGCTCGGGAAGAAAAGGCGCTCCCCCTCTCCTTGATGGCCCATGCACCCCAGGCGGGAATTATCCAGTCCGAGCGCTGGGATGAGGCCCTGGGCGTGACCGAGATGCAACTGTCCAACGGCTTGAAGGTCATTCTGAAGCCCACGGATTTTAAAAATGACCAGATTCTGGTGTCGGCCACACGCTTTGGCGGGCAGTCGCTTTTTGATGCGCCCGACATGTATAACGCGGGTTATGTCACCCCCATCATTTCCGGGATGGGCGTGGGGGATTTCAGTCCGACCGAGGTGAAAAAGATGATGGCCGGCAAACTGGTGTCCTTGGGCGCCGGTCTGAATGCACTGACCGAGGGGCTCAAGGGAGGCTCCAGCAATGCCGATCTGGAAACGCTGTTGCA